>DXGH01000050.1 GCA_019114005.1 Candidatus Acetatifactor stercoripullorum | reverse complement strand
CTCCAAATTTCCGTCAATCAGGGCCTCCTGAAATTCTTCCTCCAAAATATCTTCAATTTCATAGGTTTTACTGCCGTAATTTACCGTTTGGATTTCATCGGCCATCCCTGTAAGCAGTTTTGTCACCTGCTGATTCCCAAAGAAAGGGTCCTCCGCTTCATAGTTGGTAAAAACAGAGGGATTCTTTACTGCCGGCACAATGCCGATCTCGCTGATCAGCCTGTCTGTAAATTCATCATTTTCACCAAACATAGAAACCATAAACTCCGTGGCCGCCTGACTGTTTCGAGAGTTTTTTAGTATGTACCAAGCACTGCCGCCCACGTTAGAGGCGGCAGCCGCATTCTCATTCTGCGCTACAATGGGAATCGGCGCCACCCGCCACAATCCCGCCTGTTCCTGATTTTCCTTAATACTGGAAATAATCCATCCGCCGCTTAAAACAGTGGCGACCTCCCCCTTTTGAAAGGCCGATATGAATTCATTCCATCCATTTACGCTTTTTCCGATATTACATGACAGCAGTTCCCGGTAAATCTCCAGAGACTGTTTTAATGCTTCATTTTCTTGAACATCTACAGTGCGGCCGTCCTGCTTTACATACCAGCTTCCATTGCTCTGCATAATAAGCCGCACCAGAGGGAAATCCGTGGGGTCTAATGTAAGCATGGGAATTCCCGTTTCCGCATAAACGTTCCTCCCAATTTCCATATACTCATCCCAGGTCAAATCCTGCATATCCGCTTCGGTATATCCTGCCTTTTTTATAATATCTATCCTGTAAAAAAGAGCGGCGGTTCCGCTGTCAAAGGGAATTCCATACATCCGACCATTTCTGGAACACAGCTTCACCTTGAAATCTGCAAATTTGTCATAGTCAATCTCATCCGTCAAATCCACAAATTCATCCTCATACAGCACCAACACCTGCTGAACATCATAGTCCTCAATCATAATGATATCCGGCAGATTTTCATATAGTCCGGCTGACAAAATATTCTGGGTCTGTGCAAGGATTTCCTCCCTTTCCTTAGTCTCTATCAGAATCTGTACGTCCTCATTCTCTTTTTGGTATTCTGCTGCCGCCATCCGTGCCGCTTTTATATTAAAGGTATCGTCCCAGGCCCAGATAACGATTTCCTGGGCTTTGCTTTCCTGTTCCTGGGGCACCGCTTCACCGCCGCATCCTGACAGAGAAAACATCCACACAGATATCCAAAGCAAGACAAGTTTATGTATCCTCTTCATCTTTTTCACTCCATTCATGCAGACAGCGCCCTTTACGCTTCCGCTTTTACGCCTCCTGTCTTCTGACCGGCAGAGTAATGACAACCTTGGTCCCCGCCTGTTTTATGCTTTCAATTCTGATGCCGTAGTCTCCGCCATATAAAAGCCTGAGCCTGTCCTGTACATTGTGAATTCCGATTCCGGAAAAATGTTCTTTTTTTGTTTCCTGCCTCACTACCTGCTCTGCCTTATTCTGATCCATCCCAATTCCGTCATCTTCAATACAGATTTCCAGATCCTTCCCCTTTTGTCCCATGAGAATTTGTATGGTTCCTATTCTTCCCGAGGGAAAGGCATGAAAAAAGGAATTTTCAATAAAGGGCTGCAAAATCATCTTGGGAATCAGACAGTCATAACAGTTTTGCGACACATAAAATTCCACCTTGACCGCCTCCCCGTATCTGGTGTGATTGATCAAAATATAATTTTTCAGATTTTCTACTTCCTGAGAAATGGTGATAAACTCATCTGCATTACTGATTGTATTTCGCAGCAGACTAATGAACGCGTCCATCATTTGAATGGTTTTTTCCGTATTATTCTGGTATACCAGCCATTTGATGCTGGCCAGGGTATTATAGATATAATGTGGGTTAATCTGCATCTGCAGCGCTTTGATTTCTGATTTCCTTTGCTCCTTCTGGGTTTTTAAAAGTTCTTCTATATAGTTCTTTATATCATCCAGCATATAATTGTAGGTGGCGGCCAGCTCCTGCACCTCATTCGTCCCTTCCACCGTCATATACTCCGCAAAATTTCCTTTCCGGATCATGGACATTTTCTGCACCAGCTTTGACAAGGGTCTGATGGTCTGGCGCGTAAAGATTAGGCAGACCGTCAGAATCAATATACCGATGCACACACATATCATTACAAGCAAGGGCATATTATACAGCTGGTCCAGCGCCAGATTATTATCCGTCACTCCGTACAAGCTGCAGTCTAAATAAGATAGCTCCCGGTGCATAACAGTATAATTTCCCTCATCTGTGTTCACAACAAATCGATTCTGCCCCCTATCTTCAGCCTGACGGTACCACTGTGTTTCCAGCCTGGATCCCACTGCTTTCCTGTCATCTGAGCATATTACAATCCCCTGGCTGTCCACCAAGTACAAGGAGGTATAATCCGTTGTAAAATAGTCGTAATATTTTTTCATGTCATCCAGGGTCAATGTAAGGAGAACCACTGCATATATTTCCTTACTTTCCTGAAAATACAATGCCTTTGACACAATAATCACATCGGAATCCATCGCTGTGGCGGTAAATGCGCCGTGAGAAAAGGTATAGTGCATTCTTTCCGGTTCCTCTATGGTCAGCCTGACAATATCACTTTGCAGAATATCTGCATCGCTCATGGAAATGGTTTCTGTCCTGGATAAATAATGCTTTCCGTTCATGCCAAGCACCAGAATGCTGGGACGCTCCATATCCGCGGGTTTCTTTTGCTCCAAATCCTTTTCCATCTGATAGATATTCTGAAAGGTCTGCACATTGTCCAAATCCTCCTCCCCATTCAGATAGAGACGAAACGCCCAGCTGGAATCAATCGCACTCATCATATCCTGCAGACTCTCATGAAGATCGTTTAATTCCTTTTCCACCTGCTCAAACACCTTTTCCTGGGATTTTCCATAAGTTTCTGTAAAAGCATCCTGAGACATGGCAAGCACTACTGTGCTTACGGTTACCGCAATCAAAAAAATTCCCAGCATAACCATGAATACGATGCGGCCCTGAAAGCTGTTGGCACAGTTCTTAAAATTTTTCTTCATAATAGCGGCTCCTTCTCCATAAGGATGGAGTTTTTCCTGTGACCCTCTTAAATACCCGGCAGAAATAGCTGTGCTCTGAATATCCCACCTCGCTGCTCACCTGAGAAATCGAAAGATCGCTTTCCTCCAGCAGTCTGCAGGCCTTTTCTATCCTCAGACGATTTAAGTAGTCGCTGAAGCCCTCCTTCATCTGCTGATTGAAATACGCCGACAGATAATGGTAATTGAAATTAAACTCTTCTGCCAAATCTTCTAATTTTAAATCCTCCTGATAGTTTCTGGATATGTACTGCAGCATTTTTTCTATTCTCTCATCATTGGAAACGGCGCTTCGTCCTGACATTTCCCTCAGCCCGTTTAAAACCGTCTCCATAGCCTGTCGGTAATCCCCCTCATATGCCGCCTGATTAATTTTCTTAAAACATTCGTATCGGTAATTATCCTTTTCCTCATCGGAAAGCTGCAAAAAGTCCATATAATGATATATCATGTTTTTTATCTGGTTCTTTAAACCATATACATCCATCTGCACATCAAGGGCAGCGTCATTGTACTTCTGCAGCAGATATAAAGCTTCTCCATACTGCTTTCCTGATAACAGCTGATTGTACCTGAAAAAATCAAATTTTACCGTTTCCGTATTGCCAGAGCGCTCCCTTGTGCCGTCCACGGCCAGAAAATTCGTTCCCTGATAGTAAAAGGCCTTGTCTACATTTTTCATGATATCTTTCTGATAAACCTCATACAGTTCATCAAGCCTTGCAAAAGATCTGCTGTAAACCCCCAAAATACGATCACATAAAACTGCCAGCTGTCCATTCATCTTTTCCACCATCTGAAGCAGGCTTTTTTGGGCAGACAGCTCATAGCAAAAAATGATGCACAGCATTTCTTCCCGCAGCATAACCCTGACTTTCTGTACGTTCTCAAATCCAAGGAGCTCTCTTTCTACCTTTTTATAGAGAATATCCGACATATCCCAGCCATTTTCATTTGTGATCTTTATATTCACGGCATATATTCGAAAATAGGGCAGTGTAAAGCAATGGGAAAGCTCTTCCAGATTCAGCTCCTTGTCATGACCCAGAAGATATCTTTCTATGATTCTTTCATAGCTGATGCTTCCCCTGTTCGCCTGCAGCTTATAGCCGGGAATCCGTTCCGACACCTTATGCAGAATCCTGATCAATTCATCCTGATTCAACGCAGGCTTTAAAATATAATCTGCCGCTCCGTTCATCAGCGTGCGCTTGACATATTCAAAGTTGTCATATCCGCTCAGTATAATGATCTGAATCTGCGGATACATTTTATGCAGCACCTCAGAAAAATCAACGCCATCCATCAGAGGCATAACAATATCACAGATAATGATATGGGGCTGCAAGGCATCAATCAGTTTCAACGCTTCATTTCCATTGGTAGCCTCTCCCACAATCTCATAGCCTTCCTGCTCCCAGTCAATCATGTACTTCAGACCCTGTCTCATGATGTATTCATCATCTACAATCAATACCCTGACCATATTTTACCTCTGTCTCTGAGAATTCGTTTCTGTATCAATCATTATAGCAATTATTTTATGCAACTGAAAGTCAAAGGGAAAACTTACAAAAAAAATATAAAAAACCTAAAATTTTATTATTTTATATAAAAGCAGCAGCCATCCCGGCACAGGCAGATTTTGCCGGAAATAACTGCTGCTATTACTTGCTGCTTTATTTGCCGTTTTATCTTTTATCTGCTTACTGCTCCATCTGCCTGCCCAGAAAGCCGGCAGCTGAAAGCACAAGCTTTTGTTCCACCTCTCCCATCTTCCCCTTGTTGTCATTTTCCAAAAGCATCACGCTTCCAATCACATCTCCCTCACAGATAATGGGAGCGATTGCCTGATGCTGATACTCCTCGCCCGCCTCATCGCAAATACCGATAAAATTTCTGTCGCCTCTTGACGCCACCAGCATTTCGCGGTGGTTGACCTTCTCCTCCAGCTGTCTGCCAAGGCTCTTTCCCACAAGCTGCTTATAGCCGCCTGCCGCCGCAATAAACTGATCCCTGTCTGCAATCAGCGCCGCATGCCCCGATACCTGGGCCAGGCTTTCCGCATACTGTTTTGCAAAGGTGGACATCTCTCCAATGGGCGAATACTTTTTTAAAATAATCTGGCCCTCTCTGTCTGTAAAAATCTCCAGGGGATCGCTCTCCCTGATATGCAGTGTTCTGCGAATTTCCTTTGGAATCACAATTCTGCCCAAGTCATCAATCCGCCTGACGATTCCCGTAGCTTTCATATAAAAATAAACCTCCATTTACTCTAATAGTATTGATTAGTAAAAATTTGCTCTGCAACTATTATCTGTAAATGAAGAAATATTATTCTTTCGCTTGCCAGGTTTTGTAGTATAATGAATAAATAAAATCTGCATCCGGAGGACGATTATGAATCAGAAAAAAGCAAATTATTCCATTTTGCTCTATAGACTTTTGCCACTCATTCTCATAGGGCTTGGTGCCCTTTTGCGCTTTGCCTGCTTAGGCGTTGTGCCTGGCGGCATCCATCAGGATGAAAGCTTTTCTGTTTTAAACGCACTGGGCCTTTTGCATGAAGGCACAGATACAGCCGGAAGAGTTATGCCCGTTTATTTGTCCGACTGGGGTGACGGACAGAGCGCCCTCTATTCCTGGCTTTTGATTCCCCTCTTTGCCTTAAACGGCGGAAGCTTCAATCTTTTCCTGGCCAGGCTTCCACAGGCAGCCGTTTCCGTTTTCACCCTGTGGAGCGTCTACTGGCTGATCAAGCGGATGTTTGGAAAAAATGCCGGATTATGGGCTCTTTTTTCTCTGGCCATATGCCCCTGGCATATTATGATGTCCAGATGGGGCCTGGATGCCAATCTGGCTCCCGGCTTTCTGATTTTTGGACTGACCTTTTTTATCAAAGGCCTGGACAAAAAGCCCTTCCTTCTTGTGTCCGCCTTTTTCTATGGCCTGAGCCTATACTGCTATGCAGTGATCTGGCCCATTGTGCCCATCATGCTGCTTTTGCAGATTGTATACAGCCTGCGCCATAAAAGGCTTTCCATCGACAAATGGGGGCTTTTGTCTGCGCTGCTTTTGTTTTTGATGGCCCTGCCCCTTCTGCTTTATGTGATGGTAAACTCCGGTCTCATTCCTGAAGTTACCCTTCCCTTTCTGACCATCCCAAGGGCCAGCGGCTACAGGGGTTCCGAAATCGCCCTTCTCCCCAGCGAGATGTGGAGCAACCTAAAGACTGCCCTGCGCCTTTTGCTGTTCCAGAACACAGGCAGCCCCTACGATATCCTGCTTCCCTGGGGACTCTTTTACGATATCGGAAGAATTTTTATAGCAGTCGGTGCGGTTCTGCTGCTGGTAAAGCTTGTAAAGTCCTTTCTGCGCAGAGAATTCGCATGGGAATATTTTCTGTTCGTCCAGCTTTTGGGCGGCGGCATTGTGTGCCTGTTAGTCACCGCCAGACTTCACCAGGTCAACGCCCTGTTTATTCCTCTGGTTCTGTGCGAAGCCTACGGACTTTGGAATACCGCAGCATTTCTGCTGAAGAAAAGGGCAGTCATCGGCCGGGTTTTCACCTCAGCCGTCGCCGCCCTTTACCTGGTCTGTCTGGTTCTGTTCCAGCGAGACTATTATACTGACTATAAAGATACCGTGAACGCTTATTTTGCCATTGGCATAGAGGAATGTGTGGCTTACGCCTTAGAGCAGTGTGAGGAAAAGGGCATTGACACCATTACAGTCGAGAAGGGCGCTCAATGGCCCCGGCTTTTGCTCTACACAAATACACTGCCCTCAGAATATCTGGAGAATGTGGTGTACGATACGCCCCCCGCTCCCGCTTCCTTTGAAACCCACGGCATCCATGTGAACACCCGTATCAACTATGACGCCATAAACAGCCACAGCATCTACATCATTTATTATACCGATGTACCCGTCTTTGAAGAGGACTTTACCCTGACACAGTTCTACGACTGGTATGTGGCCGTGCCCAAAGCATGACGGTGCACTATCGATCCATTTCGGCAATGCGGCCTGTGGACTTGTGCTCCTTGATAATACCCTCGATCTCCTTTAAATCCGTACACAAAAGGTCTCCGGGAATGGTGTTTTTCAGTGCGCTGATGGCATTGCCGTACTCCAGCGCCTTCTGATACTGACCCTCATGGGCCAGAAGGCCATAGAGAACGCCGGATATGTAAGCGTCGCCGCTTCCGATGCGGTCCACCACCTCAATATCCGAGTAAGGAGCCTCCTCATAATAGGTGTCATCCTTTGCGCTGTAAATGATGGAGCCAAAGGTATGACGCTTGGGGCTGTGCACAATACGCTGGGTGGAGGCCACGATGGAGATGGGGTACTCTTTTGTAAAGCTCTTCATAATGCTTTTTGCATCCCCCTCCTTTAAGAAGGTCAGACGGGCCGTATCCTCAGAGCAGAAGAAAATATCCACATAGGGAAGGATGGATTCAATACATTCCTTCGCCTCCGCCCCGGTCCACAGATTCCCCCTGAAATTCACATCAAAGGAGATCACCGCCCCCTGGGCCTTAAAGCGCTTCATCATTTCGATGGCCGTCTCCCTGCACTGGGCGCCGAGAGCCAGGGTAATTCCGCTGGTGTGAAAGCAGCGGGCCGCAGAAAACAGCTTCTCATCGTAATCGTCTATGGAAATTTTATTGACAGAGGTATTTTTCCTGTCGTAAACAATACGGGGCTTGCGGGGATATGCTCCGTTCTCGTAATAATAGACACCCAGACGCGCGTCCTTGTCATCGTCATATACCAGATAATCGTCGCTGACTCCGCAGAGACGCACACGGTTCTTAATATACATACCGAGATCGTTTGCAGGCAGCTTGGAGATAATTCCGCACCGAAGCCCCAGCATAGCCGCACCGGTAATGGCATTCAGCTCCGCTCCCCCGGCCTGCTTGCTGAAGGTATCTCCCCTGGTCAGTCTCTCGTTATCGGGGGGAGACAGCCTCAGCATAATTTCTCCCAGAGAAAGCAGATCAAATTCTCTCTTCATTTTCCAAATCCTCCCTTGTGCTATTCCGTGCAGATTCGCTCTGCATTTTCATATTAACTATATCACATTCTCCGCCGCAAGGTAAAGATATGGGGCAGTAGTTAAAAAATTAACACTGCGGTTTGTCCGGCCTTAGTTTTCTTCCACGTATTCTCTATACTCCTGCTCGCTGGCAAACAAAATGTAGCTTCCCGCCACGTATCCCATGTATCCGCTTGCTGTAACGTATCCTTTCATAATAATACCTTCCTTTCAGAATCTGTGTTTTCTTGTTCTGAAAAGAAGGTATCATATTTTGAGTCCTATAATCCGTACTCAATCAAGCAGGACTTTCATTTCTTCCAGCAGCTTTTCCGTTTTTTCCAAGAGAAGCTCCGCGTCGGTTTCCACAAGCCCTGTCCTCTTATATTTGTAGGTAAAAAAGGGATTCCCATATGCGGTAAAGGTCAAATCCTTTCCAATCTTTTTCAGAAGATCGGGAATGCCTGCAGGATTTATGCCCGCATCCGGCCGAAAGGTAAAGGTAATTCTTTCATTTTTCCCCTTTATCTCCGTCATGGAAAGCCCATGGGCTCCCACGCGGATCAAAGCGATGCGCAGCAGATTGTCCACGGATTTTGGAATTTCTCCAAAGCGGTCTAAAAGCTCATCCTTCATGTCGTCCCGCTCCTTTTCATTCTCAATCCCCGCAATCCGCTTATAGATATCCAGCTTCTGCACCTCATTGACAATATAGGAGGGGGGAATAAAAGCGTCCACATCCAGATCGATGACCGTGGAAAAATCGGCGGTAGTAGATATTCCTTTTAAATTCTTTACCGCATCGTTAAGCATCTTGCAGTACAGATCATACCCTACAGCCTCCATGTGTCCATGCTGCTTCACCCCTAACAGATTACCGGCCCCTCTGATTTCCAGATCACGCATGGCGATCTTAAAACCGCTGCCCAAATCCGTAAACTCCCTGATGGCAGCCAGCCGCTTTTCCGCCACCTCCTTTAAAAGCTTATCCCGTTTGTACATTAAAAAGGCGTAAGCGGTGCGGTTGGAGCGCCCCACCCGGCCTCTGAGCTGGTAAAGCTGGGACAGCCCCAGCTGGTCGGAGTCGTGAATGATCATGGTATTCACATTAGAGATATCAAGCCCCGTCTCTATGATGGTGGTGGAAACCAGAACGTCAATCTCTCCGCCGATAAAGTCAACCATAATGCGTTCCAGCTCATGCTCTCTCATCTGCCCGTGGGCAAAGGCTACATTTGCCTCAGGCACCAGCTTTGCAATGGCTGCGGCCACATCCGCAATGTTGTTGACTCTGTTGTAGACATAATACACCTGGCCTCCTCTGGCCATCTCACGCACAATGGCCTCCCTGACCATCTCCTCGTTGTATTCCATACAAAAGGTCTGTATGGGAAGCCGGTCTCCCGGCGCCTCCTCCAGCACACTCATGTCACGGATACCGATCAGGCTCATATGCAGGGTTCTGGGAATGGGGGTTGCCGTCAGGGTAAGCACATCCACATTCTCCTTCAGCTTTTTGATTTTCTCCTTGTGGGCCACCCCGAAACGCTGCTCCTCATCGATGATCAAAAGCCCCAAGTCCTTAAATTTTACATCTTCGGACAGAATTCTGTGGGTGCCGATCACAATATCCACCAGGCCCTTCTGCAGGTCTGTCAGCGTCTTTTTCTGCTCTGCAGGCGTCCGGAAACGGCTCATCAGATCAATACGGACAGGGAAATCCTTCATTCTCTGCACAAAGGTATTATAATGCTGCTGGGCCAATATGGTAGTGGGCACCAGATAGGCCACCTGCTTTCCCTCCTGCACCGCCTTAAAGGCGGCCCGGATGGCAATCTCAGTCTTACCGTAGCCCACATCTCCGCAGATCAGGCGGTCCATAATCTTTTTGCTCTCCATATCCGCCTTAGTATCCGCGATGGCCGCAAGCTGATCCTCCGTCTCCTCAAAGGGGAACATCTCCTCAAACTCCCGCTGCCACACAGTATCCTTTCCATACTGATAGCCCTCGCTCTGCTGGCGCAGCGCATAAAGCTCCACCAGATCCTTTGCCACCTCATTCACAGCGCCCCTTACCTTTGTCTTGGTGCGCTCCCACTCCTTGGTGCCAAGCTTGTTTAGCTTCGGCTTTTTGGCGTCGGCTGAGGCATATTTCTGGATTACGTCAAGCCCCGTTGCAAGAATGTAAAGGTTTCCGCCGTCACGATACTCAATCTTGATGTAATCCTTCACCACATTGGACATTTCCACTTTTTCAATACCGCGGTAAATCCCCAGACCGTGGGTTTCATGAACCACATAGTCTCCCACCTTAAGCTCGTTGAAATCATTGATCTTCTGTCCCTGATACAGCCTTTTTTTCTTTTTCTTCTTTTTTTCCGCCCCGAAAATATCCGTCTCCGAAAGAACCACAAATTTCAGCATGGGATATTCAAAGCCCTTGTTCACATGACCATAATAGGTCATGACCTCCCCGGGAATCACCTCCCGCATGGGGTCCTCCGTATAGATGGCGGGAATCTCCTGATCTCTTAAATCCTCCGCCAGACGCCTGGCTCTGGTGCGGGAGCCTGATAAAAGCAGTACCCGATAGCCCTTTTTGCGGTACTGCTTCAAATCCCGCACAAGGGCTTCAAAGCTGTTGTTATAGGGAGCCAGATTCCTGGCGTTTACATCCAGCTTCTTCTCCGGCTTGAAATAAGCGCTTCTGCCGTCCATGGTGGAGATTGTGACTACGCAGCCCTTCTGTAAGCCTGCCGCCACCTGCTCGCCGCTGTACAAAATGTTCATCTGGCCCGGAAGCGCATACCCCTTCCCGGCCCTCTGCTCCATGCTCTCCCGAAACTCCAGCTCCACAGCGTCCGCCTGCTCCTTAAGCCTGGCAGGCTCATCCAGGAAAAAGACAGGCCGCTCCTTCACCATTTTCAAAAGCAGCTCCGGCAGCGTCACCGTATCCTCATAAAAGTAGCGGACGTATCCCTCCACGTTGGCCAGGTTTTGAACTTCCAGAAGCTCCTCTCTAAGCTGTGCCGTCTGGGAGGCAATTCTGTGAGCCGCCTCGGGCTGATGGGCGTCCCGGAAAATTTTTTCCTGCCTGAGCGCTTCCTTTTCCAGTCTGGAAAGACCTTCTTTTATGCGTTCCTTTGACAGCACAAACTCTGTAGCCGGATAAATACAGATATCCTCCAGCTTTTCGATAGAGCGCTGGCTTAAAATATCAAAGCTGCGGATGGACTCCACCTCGTCTCCCCACAGCTCAATTCGATAGGGATTTTCCTCTGTCAGGTCAAAAATGTCCACAATGCCGCCTCTGACAGAAAACTGACCGGGGCTTTCCACCTGATAGGTCTTCTCATACCCCATCTCCACCAGACGTGCTGCAAGCCAGGCCTCATCCAGGGTCCCTCCGCGCCCCACCGAAATCCGGTCGCCCTCCTCCCAAAAAACCTGGGGCGTCATCAGCGCGGCATAGGTGGTGACGATGGTCACCGGCTTTTTCTCCATCAGCCGCCGCAGCGTGCGTATCCGCTCTCTGATCAGCTGATTGCCATGGATATCCGCCTGAAAAAAGATCAGATCCTTGGCCGGATACAGCATGGCATTCCGGTCATAAAATTTGTACTCCTCATAAATTTCCCTGGCCTTTAAGTCATTATAAGTAACGATGACCTTATACTTCAGGCCATCGCTCAAACCATAGATCATATGAAGCTTTTGGGAATCCACACACCCGGTCAGAGCTATGACGCCGGCTCCTCTCCCAAGCATCTGCTTCGTCTCCTGATATTCCGCCAATTCCGCAAGCGGCGCAAGTAATGCCTGCATATCCTGCCTCCCATCCACCTCACACAGCCGAAGATTCCTCTAAATCTCCGGCCTTTTGATTAAACGCATTCATAGCGGCGTCCGCATCCCGGGTGATTACCATCCGTATGGCCTCTGCCGCTCTTAACGCCGCCTTGTCCATGACGCCGCGCTCTTTATCGGTAAAATGTCCCAGCACATAATCCGCCAGGTCATATCCCTTTGGCTTTTCGCCCACTCCCATTTTCACCCGGATAAATTCTTCCGTGCCCAGGCGTGCAATGATGTTTTTCAGTCCATTATGTCCCCCGGCGCTTCCCTTTTTGCGAATCCGTATCTGTCCCGGCTTAAGGCTGATGTCATCCGATATGACGATCAGCTCACTGGTCTCATCCACTTTGTAATAATCCACAAGCTCCTTTACGCTGTCTCCGCTCAGATTCATAAAGGTCTGGGGCTTTGCCAGGATACATTTTTGTCCCTCCACATAGCCCTTGCCGATCACAGCCTTGTGCTTCTTCTCCAGGACGCCGATCTTTTCCTGCTCAGCCAAAACGTCTATCACGTCAAATCCAATATTATGTCTTGTATTTTCATAGGTTTTTCCGGGATTTCCCAGTCCCACTATAATATACACCGATACACCCGCTTTCTGCATTTTTACGTGCATTGGTATTGTCTCATTTTTTTGCAAAAAATACAAGTGCCTTGGAAAAAGCAGCACAAAAAGGAGAGGCTGTGCGCCAGCTTCAAATTTCAGCCGGCAGCACAGCCCCCCCCTTACTCTCCAGAATACCTATTTACTCATACTCCCTGTCAGGCTCCTCCAAGGCTCTTTCATACCTCTCAATCACAATACTTTGAATGGCTTCCCTGGTAGTGGAATTGATTGGATGTGCGATATCACGATATTCTCCATCCGTTGCCTTTTTACTTGGCATTGCAATAAACAATCCTTTTTCCCCCTCAATCACCTTGATATCATGCACCACGAATTCATCGTCTAAGGTGATAGATACAATAGCCTTCATTTTTCCTTCTTTTGTTATTTTGCGAACACGAACATCTGTTATCTGCATAAGGCATCCCCCTGGTCTGTTAATCTTTTGCTAAATGACATACCTTTCATTGCGCTCCACAACAATCTTAATTTCACCCTCGCCCACATAATGAGAGTTTGCGCGTATGGTATCCCGGCTTTCCACGATACAATTTTCAATGTAGGTGTTGTCCCCGATATAGACATCATTTAAAATGATGCTGTTCTTAATTACACAATTATTGCCCACGTAGCTTTCCTTAAAGATTACGGAATTCTCAACAGTTCCGTTGATAATACATCCGCTGGAAATCAGGCTGTTTTTGATATGTGCTCCCACATTGTACTTTGCAGGCGGCAGATCATCCACTTTAGAATAAATATCAGGATACTGCTTGAAGAAGTAATCCCGCACATCGGCTTTTAAAAAGTCCATGTTAGTGTTGTAATAGTCCTCTACCGACGCGATATTTCTCCAATAATCCCGCATCTTGTATCCGTAGATTCTCTTGATATCCTTATAGCGGATCAGGATATCCCTCACAAAATCATACCGATCCTCCTCCGCACACTTCTCGATCATTTCTATCAAAAGTCTGCGGCGTATCACGTAAATTCCGCAGGAGATTGTGCTTGTCTTTGCCTTTAAGGGCTTCTCCTCAAACTCCTCGATGCGGCTCTCCTCATTCATGCGCACCGTGCCAAAGCGCTCTATGTCCGAGCCCGGCTCCATATCCCGGCACACCACCGTGATATCCGCCTTTTTATCAATATGGTATTCCAGCACCTTGTTGAAATCCATCTTGTAAACGCCGTCTCCGGAAGAGATGACCACATAGGGTTCATGACTGTTTTTTAAGAAGCTTAAGTTTTGGTAGATAGCGTCCGCCGTTCCTCTGTACCAGTTGCTGTTGTCCGCCGTCACCGCCGGGGTAAAAACGTAGAGACCGCCCTGTTTACGTCCAAAGTCCCACCACTTAGAGGAGCTTAAATGCTCATTCAGGCTTCTCGCATTGTACTGCGTGAAAACTGCAACCTTCTGGATATGTGAGTTGGACATATTGCTCAAAGTAAAGTCGATGCTTCGGTAGCTGCCTGCAATCGGCATTGCGCAGATCGCTCTTTTCTGTGACAGTTCCCGCATTCTATGGTTGTTGCCGCCTGCTAAAATAACTCCAATTGCTCTCACTACTATTCACCTGCCTTAATCAATGTTTTGCCGCTTTCCAGCCGGGAGTTCTCGTAATCCTCCGCCGTGGTGGTTCCGAATACCACGGAATTTTTGCCCACGCTGATATCGTTTGGAATTACACTCTTTTCTCCCACGGTTACAATTCCATGATTATAAATATGAGGCGCCGTCTCGTTTTCGGCCTCTTCCCCAACGCCAAGCTTCACCCGGCTGCCGATCTGCACGTTTTCCGCCACAATAGCCTTATTCAGCTCACAGTCCTCGCCGATCACCGTCTGGTTCATGATGATGGAATCCCGGACCACGGTTCCTTTGCCGATGGTAACGCCGCATCCGATCACGGAGTTGTACACCTCACCTGCAATGTCAGAGCCTTCTCCGATAATGCTTCTCTCCACCACACTGGTATCGGCAATGTACTGGGGCGGCAGGATCTCGCTCTTCGTGTAAATTTTCCAATACTCTTCATACAGGTTGAATTCCGGAACAATATCAATCAGCTCCATATTGGCTTCCCAATAGGAATTCAATGTTCCAACGTCCTTCCAGTAGCCGGTAAATTCAAAGGCATAGAGAGGCGCTCCTTTTTCATGGCAGTAGGGAATGACATGCTTGCCGAAATCCAAAGCAGGCTGCTCATTCATGGCAATCAGCGCTTCCTTTAAGGTTTTCCAGTTAAAGATGTAGATACCCATGCTTGCCAGATTGCTTCTGGGATGCTCAGGCTTCTCCTCAAACTCTACTATCTTCTTGTTTTCATCGGTAATCATAATGCCGAAACGGCTTGCCTCCTCAATGGGAACAGGCATGACCGCTATGGTAACCTCGGCTCCGTTGGCCTTATGGAAATCCAGCATCACCTCATAATCCATCTTGTATATGTGATCTCCGGAAAGAATCAGCACATAATCAGGATTGAAGCTCTCCATGTATTCCAGGTTCTGATAAATGGCGTTTGCCGTTCCCGTATACCACTCGCTGTTGGAGCTTTTTTCATAGGGCGGCAGAACCGTCACGCCTCCGATGTTACGGTCCAGATCCCACGGAATACCGATTCCAATGTGTGTGTTCAGCCGCAAGGGCTGATACTGGGTCAATACACCAACTGTATCCACTCCGGAGTTGATACAGTTGGAAAGAGGAAAGTCAATAATACGATATTTTCCCCCGAATGCTACGGCGGGCTTCGCGACCTTGGAGGTTAATACTCCCAGACGGCTGCCCTGTCCGCCTGCCAACAACATGGCAATCATTTCTTTCTTAATCATGTCCTCACCTCTATCTAGCCTTTTACCAATTTATTGATGGACTTATTATAGCATATCCACCAAAGAAAGTGAATATTTATTCCTTAAATTTTTTGATTTTTTACATTTTTAATATGTATTTTTTACATTTTTTAAAAATTTACTTGTATTTATTTGTTTATTTTCTCCAATACAACTTGTATTATGTTCTTTTTTATCCCGTCATTTTAAACATTTTCGTTTTCCATTTGTTTTTTGTGTCCCAGGTGTATATAATATAGGTACAATAAATAAAAGGAAGTGCAATCATGTATCAAATAGATTTTTCGCATCCCTCCCGTGTTTATTTTGCCGGAATCGGCGGCATCAGCATGAGCGGTCTGGCTGAAATTCTGGCCGACGCAGGTTTTCAGGTGTCCGGCTCCGACAGAGTAAAAAGCTCCCTGACCCAGACGCTGGAAGCCAGGGGCATTTCCGTGTTTTACGGGCAGCGCCGGGAAAATATCACAGACGACATTGACTGCGTGGTCTTTACCAGCGCCATACACAAAGATAATCCTGAATACATCGCCGCACATGAAAAGAACATACCCTGTCTGACCCGGGCTGAGCTTCTGGGACAGATTATGAAAAATTACAGTACTCCCATAGCAGTCAGCGGCACTCACGGGAAAACCACCACAACCTCCATGATCAGCGAAATTCTCCTGTGTGCAGACAAGGACCCCACCTTGTCCATCGGCGGCATGCTCAAAACCATAGGCGGCAATATACGCGTGGGAAAATCCGGCCTGTTTGTCACGGAGGCCTGTGAGTACACCAACAGCTTTTTAAGCTTTTTTCCAAAAATTGGAATCATATTAAATATAGAAGAAGATCATTTGGACTTTTTTAAGGATATCGAGGAAATCCGTCTCTCCTTTCACCGTTTTGCCAGGCTTTTGCCTGCAGACGGCGCTCTGATTATAAACGGCGACATTCCCCGTCTTGGGGAAATCATCCAGGGGTTGTCCTGCCGCGTGATAACCTTCGGCGCACACAGTACAGGCGCGGACGGTGGTCCTATGGATTACTATCCTTCCCGGATAGAACACGATGAATGGGGGCATCCCTCCTTTCAGCTTCACAGCCCCGGCAGCTGCGTGCGAGAATTCCGCCTTCAGGTGCCAGGTGACCACAATGTAAGCAATGCCATTGCGGCTGCAGCCCTGGCTGATCTGCTTGGCATTGACAGCGCCGTTACCGCGAAGGCTCTCCTTGGCTTCTTGGGCACCGACAGGCGTTTTGAGTACAAGGGCAAAATTGGCGGGGTCACCATAATAGATGATTATGCACATCATCCCACAGAAATTACTGCAACCTTAAAGGCTGCTGAAAATATTTCCCACAACACCCTCTGGTGCGTTTTTCAGCCCCACACCTATTCCCGCACCAGGGCCTTTTTAAAGGACTTTGCACAGGCTTTGTGTCTTGCCGACAAGGTGGTGCTGGCAGATATCTATGCAGCCAGGGAAACAGATACGCTGGGGATCAGCTCCGATACATTAAAGAAGGAAATCGAAGCCCTGGGACATGAATGCTTTTACTTTCCCTCCTTTGATGAGATTGAAAATTTTCTTTTGGAAAATTGCACAACCGGAGACCTGTTGATAACTATGGGGGCCGGAGACGTGCATAAAATAGGCGAAACTCTTCTTGGAATGTAGTTGTCCACATTATCCACAGTCCGGGCGGCAGATAACATTCCCCTTGGTCTGTGGATAAGCTTTCGCCTTTTTGTGGACAGTTCCGGTGCCGTTTTCCGCACTTTCTCTTTTGAAAAATGAAATTATCCACATTGTCCACATTATCCACATTTTTCCCCTGGGTGCAGCGTTTACAGGGGTTTCAGGAAATTGACTATTTCTTTTTCAAAAGCCTTATGCTATACTGTGATTTGCTTTTAAAGTGACGGGTAAGGGAAAGGATATTGTTGTTATGGCACGATTGACAATTTACAAGGACGATTATGCAGATTCTACCGCCGTGTCCAACCGCTTTATCGATGAATATATGAAGGATGCCAACGACGCTCAGCTGAAGGTCTACCTGTACCTTGTGCGTATGCTGAACGCCAATCTGGCTACCAGTGTGTCCGATATTGCAGATAAGTTTAATCACACGGAGAAGGATGTCATTCGTGCATTGAAATATTGGGAGAAGCAAAAGCTTCTGGATCTGGATTACGATGAGGACAAAAATCTGACCGGCATACATATGCGGGAGCTAAAAGGAACCGGCACCCAAAAGTCAGACGAAAGCCCCGGTACATTTTCCAAACAGGCTCCTGTTTCTTCTCCGCTTTCCTCCCAGGACGCCTCCGCAGCCGGGGCTTCTCCTTTTGCAAAGCCGGTTTATTCGGCGGACAGGCTCAGGCAGTTTAAGGACAGCGAAGAAGCCGCCCAGCTTCTTTTTATTGCAGAGTCCTACATTGGCCGTCCTTTGACTCCCTCCGAGATGAAAACCATCCTCTTTTTCACGGATGTGCTTCATTTTTCGGATGATTTAATTGACTATCTGCTGCAGTATTGTGTGGACCGCGGGAAAAAAGATTTCCGGTACATAGAAAAAGTTGCGGTAAACTGGGCACAGGAGGGAATCACCACGCCAAAGCAGGCCCAGAAGTTTTCCTCCAAATATGATAAGAACGTTTATGCCATCATGAACGAGCTGGGCAAAAGCGCTTCCCCTACCGCCAGGGAGGTAGAATATATCACCCGCTGGATCAGGGAATACGGCTTTACCCTTGATATTATTCTGGAGGCCTGCCAGAGGACGGTGCTGGCAACCGACAAGCACCGCTTTGAATATACGGAAGGTATTTTGAGCAGCTGGAAGCAGGCGGATGTCCACCACAAATCGGATATCCGAAGGATAGACGATCAGTTTCAGAAACGGAAGAGCGCTCCTAAGACCACTTCCAATAAATTCAACCAGTTTACACAAAACAGTTATGATTTTGACGCGCTGGAAAAGGAAATTCTGAGCAATTAATCCGCCAGAGGAGCCCGTCCCCTTTTTCCACGCTCTGCAAGAAGGAGAATATCCGTGGCGTTAGGCAACCAACAGTACGAATCTATTATGAGAGGCTATGAACAAAAGCAGGACCAAAGCCGCAGAGAGGCGGCCAGGCGCAGGGAGCAGGTCTACAGCAAGGTTCCAGACTACCGCAGGCTGGAGGATTCCGTAAGCGCTCTATCCGTTTCCATGGTGAAGGAAATGCTTTCCGGTTCCGGACAGACGAAAGAGGATATCCACGCCTCTCTAAAGGAGCTTTCCCTGCGTAAAAAAAAGCTTCTGACCGACGCCGGTTTTCCGGAGGATTATCTGGAGCCCATATATCATTGCAGTCTCTGCAGGGATACCGGCTATGTGGAGACTCCTTACGGAAGAAAGGAAAAATGCCGCTGCTTTCGTCTGCAGGAGATCACTCTTTTGTATGAGCAGTCCAACATTCAGAATGTGATTTCCAAAGAGAATTTTTCCACCTTATCTTATGAATATTACACCGGCGACGACCGCAAAAGGTTTGAAGCCGCAGTAGAAATCTGCCGAAATTTTGTACAAAATTTCAAACAGGACTATCACAATCTTTTTTTCTATGGTACAGTAGGAACAGGAAAAAGCTTTTTGTCCGGCTGCGTTGCCAACGAGCTGCTGGGGGAGGGATATTCTGTCATCTATTTCAGCGCATCGGAGCTGTTTGATCTGCTTGCACGTTATTCCTTTGACGCAAAAGCGAAGGAATCTCTTTATGGCTTTTATCAGGATTTATATCACTGCGATCTGATCATTATTGATGACCTTGGCACGGAAATGACAAATACGTTTGTCACTTCCCAGCTTTTTTCCTGCCTGAACGAGAGGCATCTGCGCCAAAAAGCCACTATTATTTCCACCAATCTCAGCTTAGAGGAGCTGCGTGACCGCTATTCAGACCGCATTTTCTCCAGAATCACCAGTAATTACACGATCTGCAAGCTGACTGGACCTGACATAAGAATCTATAAGAAACGCATGGCAAATTCGCCAAACCTATAGAAAGTGAGGATATTTCATGGCAAACCGCGAAGAAAAGCGCAATTTGGAGACCATCCCCGTTGGTTCTCTGGGTATCATTCCTCTGGAGGGCTGCAGGCCCCTGGGAGAAAAAGTAGACAAATTTCTTGTAAAATGGAGAGCGGAGCGTGAAAGCGAGCACAAGGAATCCCTGGCCTTTTCCGGCTATCAGAGAAACTCCTATCTGCTAAGCGCAAAGGTTCCCCGTTTTGGTTCAGGGGAAGCCAAGGGAATGATTCTGGAATCCGTAAGAGGCACGGATTTGTATATTCTGGTGGATGTGTGCAATTACTCCATGACCTACTCTCTTTGCGGCCATGAAAATCATATGTCACCGGACGATCACTATCAGGATTTAAAGCGTATCATTGCTGCAGTGGGCGGAAAGGCGCGGCGCATTACCGTAATCATGCCTTTTCTTTACGAGAGCCGCCAGCACAAGCGCACCTCTCGGGAATCCCTTGACTGCGCCCTGGCGCTGCAGGAGCTTGTGCGCATGGGTGTTGACAATATTATCACCTTTGATGCCCACGATCCCAGAGTGCAGAATGCCATTCCTCTCCACGGCTTTGAGACCGTCCAGCCTGCTTACCAGTTTATCAAGGGGCTTTTGCGCAACGTAAAAGAACTGCAGATCGATTCCGATCACATGATGGTAATCAGCCCCGACGAGGGCGGTATGGGACGGGCTATCTACATTGCAAACGTCTTGGGACTTGACATGGGAATGTTCTACAAGCGCCGGGATTACACCCGGGTGGTGAACGGACGCAATCCCATTGTAGCCCATGAATTTCTGGGCACCAGCGTGGAGGGAAAGGACATGATTATCATAGACGACATGATCTCCTCCGGGGAAAGCGTTTTGGAAGTGGCCGCCGCCTTAAAACAGCGCAAGGCCAGCAAAATATTTGTATTTGCCACCTTCGGTCTGTTTACCAGCGGACTGGACAAATTTGACAAGGCCTACGAAAACGGCATTATCGATAAGGTATTGACCACCAACCTGATTTATCAGACCCCTGAACTTCTGCAGCGGGAGTGGTACATTAACTGCGACCTGAGCAAATACATCGCCTATATTATCGACACCTTAAACCACGATTCCTCCATCAGCGATCTGTTAAACCCCAACGAGAGGATTCAGAATATTGTAGCACGGTACAAAAAGGGAGAGCTTTAAATACCCAAGAGGCTGCTGCTTTGACAATCAAAAACCTGTCAAGGCGGCAGCCTTTCTATTTTCAGGTACTTGACAATAGCTAGCCTCTGCTATATAATTCTTAATTGTTAACCTATATTCATTATTCTAGTTAACATTGATATGAGTGACTGTGAACTCGACTCCTAGTATCAGAAGCTGGGCGTAATAACCAAAATAACGGTGACGAGCTAATTTTACATTGAAAGGAACTTATCATGAATCAAAAAACCTCCACCATCACCTTGAAACCAAACGCAAAGCAGATGGCCCTGGTGGGCCTGATGGCTGCGGTAATCTGTATTCTGGGCCCCATTTCCCTTGCAATCCCCATAAGTCCCGTTCCTATCTCTCTTGGCTCTATGGCGGTCTATTTTGTGGTTTCCGTTCTTGGCATGAAGCGTGGAACCATCAGCGTGATCATTTATATGCTTCTGGGGTTTGCAGGGCTTCCTGTGTTCTCGGGCTTCAGCGGCGGCGCCGGAAAGCTGTTTGGCCCCACAGGAGGGTATATCATAGGCTTTCTTTTTATGGCTTTTATCTGTGGTTTTTTTGTGGACCGTTTTTCCGATAAGGTCCTGTTTCTTTTTCCGGGAATGCTCCTTGGCACAGCCTGCTGCTATCTTTTCGGCACTGCATGGCTTTCCTATCAGGCCTCCCTCACCTTTGCCCAGGCTTTGGCGGCCGGCGTGATTCCCTTTCTTCCGGGAGACCTGGTAAAGCTTGTGCTTGCCCTGTCCATCGGCCTGCAGCTGCGCAGACGGCTGCAAAAAGCGGGTCTCATATAAGCTCGTATAATATCCCCCTGAAAATCTTGACATTCTCCTTTTTCCTGCTATACTAAAAGGGCTGAATTTTCCCATCCGAAACATTTCAGCCAAAACCCCGGTGAGTTCGAAACCTTCCTCACCAACCCGTCCTCTGACGGCAAAAAAACAAAACTAAAGGAGAAAACAAATGAACAAAAAGGTATTATTTATCGTCCACGCAGCGGTTATCGCTGCTCTTTACGTTGTGCTCACTCTGGCAGCCAACGCTCTGGGATTGGCAAATTACGCCATTCAGGTCCGCTTTTCAGAAGCCCTGACCATTCTTCCCCTTTTTACGCCAGCCGCCATACCAGGCCTGTTTGCAGGCTGTATCCTGGCCAATTTTATGACTGGATGCCTGCCCTGGGATATTGTGCTGGGAAGCGCCGCCACATTGATTGGCGCCTTTGGAACCTATCTGCTTCGAGACCTCAGAGTAAAGTGGCCGGCAGTGCTGCCCCCCATTCTGGCAAACGTTCTGATCGTTCCCTTTGTGCTTGCCTATGTGTACCGTTTTGAAGGCTCCATCCCTTATTTCATGTTCACCGTAGGCATCGGAGAGGTGATTTCCTGCGGCGTTCTTGGAATGCTTTTGTACAGCATCCTGAAGCGCTACCGGAAATATCTGTTTCCTACTCCACTCTCATATAAGTGATAAAGCGGTTTCCGTTTTCACTAAGCCACTGTGTGGTGTCGTTCATTCCATTCTGGTAAAGCCGTCCGGTAGACGGTTCCATGATCACTACATTATACTCATTAAATCCGGTGATCAGAACCGCCTCCCCATTTTCCAGCATGGCCAGTACGGGGATATCCTGATTTACATAATAGAGCACCGCATCCAGACTGCAGCCTGTCAAATCCAGAATCTGGGCATCCGGCAGGTTTTCCTGCAGAATGTCCAGCGCCGTCTGTCCCTGGCCAAGCAGATACTCGGCGTTTCGGATAATGCCCTCATATTCCAGCATAGTGTCCAGACATACCGCCAGGCTTCCCCTTTCCTCTGTGGCACTTTCCTCTGTAATGGCCATGATCTGGTTTCTCGTCACACGGTTTCCCCGAAGCCAAACAGTGCTTCCGCTGTTGTCCACCACAACGCCCGCCATATCATAGGCCAGGTTCACGGCTCTGGCGGGAAGGCTGTAAATGCCTTCCACTCCGTAATGTCCATAAACATAATATCTGGCAGTTTCCTGTTCGGAGGACAGCGCAAGCTCCCGTCCCCCTTCAAATACCATCTCCTTGGGCGTCAGTATCTGGATCGTACTGCTGTCGATGGTATTTCTGGTCTGTATCTGCACATATCTTTCATAGATGTCGATATCCGCCGCAACCACCACGTTTTTTCCCTGTTCTGTTTCCACATTATTCATGATCTGATCCTGGGCGGCCGTCTCGTAGGCTCCATTTTCCAGCCTTGTCACTCTGTCCAGCGTGATCTGGTTGTCCCGCACCACACATCCGGTCACATAAATATTGTCCTGGGCATATTCCATCAAAAGCTCGCCCTGGGAATTACAGATCCGCACACAGTACATAGGGAAAAAGACACTTCCGGAGCTGTCCTCCGTCACATCCTCCCTTCGCGCGATTCCATAAATCACATCTTCTCCCATAAACCCAAGGGGAAGGATGGCGTCCCCCGCCTCTGCGGCAATTTCACTCTCAGTACCGTTTCCCAGGTTTTTGATATACAGCCTGCTTCCGTGATAGAAATCCTCTCCCTCCATCCACACGATGATCTTATGATTCTCGGAGACCTGCATACTGTCATCCTGGGAGATGTGCACAAGCTGGGAATAGGTTTTTTCCTCCAGATTAATTTCATACACGATATTGTCCAGGGAAAGATACAGCTTCTGATCCCGGCTTAAATACAAAAGCCGCTCCATCTCCGCCGCAAGCACAGCGTATGAATTTTGATAAGGTATATAAATCAATTCCTCAATGGTATTCAGGGAATTGTCATAATTATAAATCTGGATTCCTACCTGTCCCTCATGCCGTCCCCGGTTCATATAGCCGTACACTGCAAAGGCTACGTTCCCCCCTTCATCCACGTCCAGTATTTTAATGGAATGCTCTCCATACAGTGTCCTGGCATCCATATTATGCTCATCATAAAAGCTGAAAATCACCGTGAGCTTGTTGTTGGTCACATTATAGCTGAAAAGCTGGTTTGCCGCCAAAAATACAACTACATTTCCATCCTCGCTCTCCACCATGGGCACATTTTCATCTGTAATTCCCAGCAGTATCTTGTTGTTTGCATACATATTCTGTACATCCGGTATCTGGGTCATGGTTCTCTCATAGTCCAGAAGATACATTCTGTCTGTGGTGTAACGCACCCGATAGTATTCTTCCACCTGGTAATACACCGTTTCCTCTTCCCCGGAAGTACAGACCATATAATTGATAAGTATGGAAGCGGTCTGGCTTGCAATCTCCTTTAAGGATACCACAGGCTCTCCCACCTCTTCCACCGGCAGGTCTCCCCATGTGATCTGCCTGAAGCTGCTGTGTATATTTACCTTGTGAAAGGAGCTGTTGTCCTCTAAGGAGGAATCTGTTTCAAGATACTTGGTCAGCTCCTCCGCAGCCGTTCTATCGTACAGACGCTGATGAAAGTCCGTTACAAAGGCAAGCTTTTCATCCACATAAGAGCTGTCGCTCCACACGGCCCGCGTATAGTACCGCAGCTGCGTATCCTCATCCGCCTCAAGCACCACAGCCAGAGAATATTCCGTGTCCTTCTCAATCAAATCCTTCAGGGAAATGGTCCCATAAATCCGCTCCCCGTCTGTCTCATAATCTGTCACAGGCGTATCCTCTATGAGACGCTTGCCGTCCGTGCTCCTGACCTCTATGGAAATTCCTGTAATATTGCGTCCATAGGTATCCACAGTAAAATCGGTGCTGCGGCTTTCATTCAAAACCGTCACCGTGTCCCTTTGGAAGGCTGTCTCCATGGCCTCCCTATACCCATGGAGCTGATTATATGCAATTCCATTTCTCTCCATGGTGACAATAGGATAGGTTGCCTCTGCAAGCTCCATGGTGAGATTATCATGTCCTTGATTCATAATTCTGCCCGCTACAATCAGGGACACAATAAATACTGCCAGAAAGACAGATAATTTTATTATGGTTTTCTTCATGCTCTACTTCCTATTCCTTCAAAAGCTTCTGCAGCGTAGGCTCTATATGCAGAAATTCCATGATGCTCTGAAGCTTCGTGTCTCCAGAAACAGTCCCTTTTCCCTTCCCAGGCTGCATTTTCTTTGTTTTCACGGCGCGTATCAGAAGATTCTTCGGCGTATGCTCCATGTCAATAAACTCAAGAATCTGTGTATGATACCCTTTCTGCTCCAGGAAATCCGCCCGCAGGGCATCGGTGATTAACGCAGACATTCTCTCCTTGATTACCCCATATTTCAGCACAGGCTCCAGAACATCACAATGAATCTGCCCGTTGACCTCATGCTGGCAGCAGGGAACCGCCATAATCACCTCCGCTCCCCATTTCACAGCCTTTTCCAGGGCATAATCCGTAGCCGTATCACAGGCGTGGAGGGAAACCACCATGTCAATCTTCTGCTCCCCCTGGTAGGTGCTGATATCTCCCTTTTCAAACTGCAGTCCGTCATAGTGCAGAGACTTTGCAAGCAGGCTGCAGCGCTCAATGACCTCTTCCTTCAAATCCAGCCCCGTTACCTGAATCTCTCTTTTTTTCAGCTGGTGAAGATAATAGTACATGGCAAAGGTCAGGTAGGATTTTCCACATCCAAAATCTATAATACGGATACAGCGGTCCTTTGGAAGGGCGTCCAATACATCCTCAATAAATTCCAGATATCGGTTGATCTGGCGAAACTTATCGTACTTTGCCCGGACAATTTTCCCTTCGGGAGTCTGCACGCCAAGCCCCACCAGAAAATCCACAGGAATTCCTTCCTGCAGGATATAGCGCTTACTGCGGTCATGGGACAAATCCCGGGATAAGGGGGCATTCCCTGTCTTTTGTCCCTCCTGTTGGGACAGCCGTCTTTTTTTCACCGTCACCTTTCCCTTTTTGCTCACAAGGACAGACGCCTCCAAAGAGATGCCCTTAAGCTGGGCCTGACCAAACAGCTCACCCATATCCTTCAGAATTTTTGCCTTCATCTCTTCCTTTGTATAATTGGTATGAAACACCTGATTTCCCCGGTAC
Source organism: Candidatus Acetatifactor stercoripullorum (assembly GCA_019114005.1). Taxonomy (GTDB): domain Bacteria; phylum Bacillota; class Clostridia; order Lachnospirales; family Lachnospiraceae; genus Acetatifactor; species Acetatifactor stercoripullorum. The sequence goes on along the minus strand of DXGH01000050.1, from coordinate 61,365 downwards.
AGGGTTTCCTGAAACAGCAGGGCTCCCTTCAAAAGCACCGGGCGGACCTTACTCTTCATCGCCTGCTTTGCATCCCGGGAATTGCTTAAAATGATCTGTATCAAATCCTGGTTCAGTGTCTGATCCAGCAGCTGTTCTAATTCTTCCATTCTTCTTTCCTTCTTAGCAGATGCAACCCCTTTCAGGCTTGCATTCGCGTTGCTCGTCATAATCTCCTTCAGACAGGCGCTTTTGCAAGCAAGGCGCTTGTCCGAAGGAGATTATGACTCTGCTCAGTCGCGCAAAAAAGTTACTACAACATAGTCCGGCCATGCCATGACTATATTGTAATAACTTTGCCTTAAAATCACAACTAAAATTTTCGGTTCCCCTAAAAAGCAAAAAATCCTCTTTTTCCGCCATGCCGGCGCTTATAAATCTCATTGCACAAAAGCACTTGTATCATGTTCTCCATCCAGTGCCATTTCTCGCCGGATGAATCGGATTCCTCCATTGCTTCCATTTCTTCATTCTGCAATATCTTCAGAATGGTTTTTGTCATATGAAGCAGACTGTACCGGTCAGGATACTCGTCGTATATCATGCTTCCCTCATAATCCATTTTGTCCAATATTTCCGCTACCCTGCGCTGGTATTTTCTTACTTCAAGGGGATAGGTCTGCTGCAGATATTCCAGGTCCCGCAGTACGGTATTTTCCTTCCCGGGGCCAAAATAACCGGGATGCGTCATGTAAAAGGGAAGGGGCTTTTTCATTCTCTGCTCAATATCCATACCCAGTGCCTCTTATCTCTTTTTCATAGCATATGCAGAAAAACCCTTCCTGTTACGATGTTTAGGGGATGGAAATCTCTATTTCAGCGCCTGGATGCGGGCCATAGCCCGATACAGCGCCGTCTCCGCCCTCGCTATATCCGTTTCCGGCGTAGGGCTTTCCAGACGCTTCTGGGCCCTCTGCAGCGCAGCAGCCGCCCGCTCAGCGTCAATCTCCTCCGGCCACTCAATAATTTCCGCCAAAATAGTCACTTGATCGGGAAGAATTTCCACAAAGCCCGCATGAAGGGCGGCACGCCTTTCTCCCTCCGGTTCATAAATGTACAATATCCCCGGTTTTATAATCACAGTCAGCGGAATGTGCCCGGGCAGCACTCCTATCTGCCCCTCTGTGGTATTGAATTCCACCATATTTGCCTCGCCCTCATAAAACACCCGGTCGGGCGTGATAATGCGCAGGTGAAAGCTTTTGTCCACTGTCATAATGCTGTCTCTCCTTCCGCGCTATTTCAGCTTTGCCACCACGTCGTCGATTCCTCCCACGTTCAGGAAATAGCTTTCCGGAATATCATCATGTCTGCCCTCCAGAATCTCCTGAAAGCCCCGGATGGTCTCGCTCACCGGCACATATTTTCCCTCCAGGCCGGTAAACTGTCCTGCCACAAAGAAGGGCTGGGATAAAAACCTCTGTACCTTTCTGGCCCTGGAAACCAAAAGCTTATCTGACTCTGAGAGCTCGTCCATTCCCAGTATGGCAATGATATCCTGCAGCTCCTTATACCGCTGCAATATCTCCTGCACCCCACGGGCCGTTTTGTAATGCTCCTCACCTACAATCCTTGGGTCCAGAATACGGGAGGAGGATTCCAAAGGGTCTACCGCCGGATAAATTCCCAGCTCCACAATAGAACGGGACAAAACAGTGGTGGCGTCCAGATGGGCAAAGGTGGTGGCAGGCGCCGGGTCTGTCAGATCATCCGCAGGCACATACACTGCCTGCACTGAAGTGATAGAGCCCTTCTTTGTGGAAGTGATTCTCTCCTGCAGGGCGCCCATCTCCGTCTGCAAGGTGGGCTGATAGCCCACTGCGGAGGGCATACGTCCCAGCAGGGCAGACACCTCGCTTCCCGCCTGTGTAAAGCGGAATATATTATCAATAAATAAAAGTACGTCCTTTCCGCCCTTATCCCGAAAATACTCCGCCATGGTCAAGCCTGTCAGGCCCACCCGCATTCTTGCTCCAGGAGGCTCATTCATCTGTCCGAACACCATGGTGGTCTTATCGATGACCCCGGACTCCTTCATCTCATGATAAAGATCATTTCCCTCTCTGGTGCGCTCCCCCACGCCGGTAAACACGGAATAGCCGCCGTGCTCTGTGGCAATGTTGCGGATAAGCTCCTGAATCAATACCGTTTTTCCCACGCCTGCGCCGCCGAACAGGCCGATTTTTCCACCCTTCTGATACGGGCAGAGCAGATCAACCACCTTGATTCCTGTCTCCAAAAGCTCCGTGTCCGTGGACTGCTCTTCAAAATCCGGAGCCGGCTTGTGAATGGGCTCATAATCCACTCCCTCCGGAGCCGGCAGATTATCTATCGGCTGTCCAAGCACATTGAAAATACGGCCCAATGTTTTTTCCCCTACGGGAACAGAAATAGGAGCGCCTGTGGCAGCCGCTTCCATGCCTCTGACCAGCCCGTCAGTGGACCCCATGGCAATACATCTGACTGTGTCGTCGCCCAAATGCTGGGACACTTCCACCGTCAGCTCACCGCCATCCCTGGTAGGAATCCGAATTGCTTCATTTATTTTAGGCAGCCTTCCCTGGTCAAACCGGATGTCCAAAACTGCTCCGATGACCTGGGTAATCTTTCCTATATTCTCTCCTGCCATTTCTATACCTCCCTGTCCGCCTTGACGGACGTCGCTTCCATCATATTTGAAGGGCCTCCGCGCCCCCGATAATCTCTGTGAGCTCCTGGGTAATGGAACCCTGGCGCGCTCTGTTGTACTTGATTGTCAGATCGTTTATCATATCCTCTGCATTGTTTGTAGCGTTGTCCATAGCCTGCATTCTTGCGCCGTTTTCGCTGGCTGCAGCCTCCACCAGGGCGCCATAGATCAGGCTTGTAACATACTTTGGAATAATCAGATCAAGTGCCTGTGACTCCCGGGGTTCAAAATTCATAAGCGGGTCCTTGCTTTCTACCCGGTTTCTTGCGTCCAGATTTCGCTCCACCGGTAAAAGCCTGCGCAAAACGGGCTCATGGCTCACGGTATTCTTGAAAGAAGTGTATGCAAGATAGATTTCGCCGATCTCCTCTTTGGAAAATTCCTCCAAAAGCCTCCCCGCCAGCTTCATGGCATCCCCATAGGCAGGTTCCTCCATGATCCTGGAATCCAGCGCCTCCACATGGTAGCCGCCTCTTTGCAGCGCATCGCGGCCCTTATTTCCAATGGCGTAAATTTTGAGGTCTTCCGGCGTCCATTCACTGTTTTGGGTCACCAGTTTTACCACACTGGAGTTGTAGCCGCCCGCCAGTCCCCTGTTGGAGGTAATGACAATCACAGCCTTTTTCCGGGCCTTCCCCGGAGTTAAATATCTGTGCTCCAAATTCCCCACACGAGAGAGGATGTGATTCACCGTCTCGTACATACAGTCAAAATAGGCTTTGGAGCTCTCCGCTTCTGCCCTGGCGCGCTGCAGCTTCACGGTAGATACCAGCTTCATGGCCTTTGTAATCTGCTGGGTTCCCTGGATACTGCTTTTACGGCGCTTGATATCTCGCATGGATGCCATATTCTATCCTCTCTTTCCAATACAAATTTAGATCCTGCAGATTATCTGGAAGTCTTAAATTCACGGATAGCCTTCTCCAGCAGCGTCTCCGTCTCCTGCGAAATCTCTTTTTCCTCTCTGATTTTCCCCGGCACCTCCGGATATCTGGTGTCCAAAAATTCAAACAATCCCTGCTCAAAAGCTGTAATCTCCTCCACAGGCACATCGAGAAGATGCTTCCGTGTCACCGCATAGATAATGATAACCTGATATTCCACCGGCATGGGCTGATACTGAGGCTGCTTTAATACCTCCTTGATTCTTTCGCCCTGGGCCAGCTTTTCTCTGGTGTCCGCATCCAGCTCGGAGCCAAATTGGGAAAAAGCAGCCAGCTCCCGGTACTGGGCAAGCTCTGTACGAATGGGAGCGGCTATCTTTTTCATCGCCTTGATCTGGGCCGCTCCTCCCACCCGGGAAACAGAAAGTCCCGCATTTACCGCAGGGCGGAAACCGGAGTTAAACATTTCCGTCTCCAGATAAATTTGTCCGTCGGTAATGGAAATCACGTTGGTGGGAATATAGGCAGACACATCCCCTGCCTGGGTCTCTATAATGGGAAGGGCCGTAAGAGAGCCTCCTCCGTATTCCTCGCTCATTCTGGCGGCGCGCTCCAAAAGTCTTGAGTGAAGATAAAACACATCGCCGGGATATGCTTCGCGTCCGGGGGGACGGCGCAGCAGCAGAGAAAGGGTGCGGTAGGCGGCGGCGTGCTTGCTTAAATCGTCATAAACCACCAGCACGTCCTCCCCCTTCTCCATCCATTCCTCACCAATGGCGCAGCCCGAATAGGGCGCGATGTACTGCATGGGAGCCGGCTCACTGGCTGTGGATATCACCACAGTGGTATAGGTCATGGCTCCGTGCTCCTCCAGCGTTTTTACAATGTTTGCCACAGTGGAGGCCTTCTGCCCTATGGCTACATAAATACATTTTACATTCTGTCCCTTTTGATTGATTATGGTATCAATGGCTATGGCAGTCTTTCCCGTCTGCCGGTCTCCGATAATCAGCTCTCTCTGCCCCCGTCCGATGGGCACCATGGAGTCAATGGCCTTGATCCCCGTCTGCAGCGGTGTGTCTACGCTTTTTCTGGTAATAACGCCGCTTGCCACCCTCTCAATTCTCCGGAACTGGTTGGAAAGCACAGGGCCCCGTCCGTCCACTGGCTGTCCCAGCGCATTCACAACGCGTCCTAAAAGAGCGTCGCCCACCGGAACCTCCACCACCCGTCCCGTGGTTTTCACGGTATCTCCTTCATTGACATTTTCAGCGTTTCCAAGAAGCACTACGCCCACATTGTCCTCTTCCAGGTTGAGCACCATACCGTATACATCGCCAGAAAATGCAAGCAGCTCGCCCTGCATGGCCTTTTCCAGCCCATGTACCCGGGCAATACCGTCGGCAACCTGAATGACTGTCCCTACATCGGACACTTCCAGATCTGCCGCATATCTCATAATCTGTTCCTTAATCACAGAACTTATCTCTTCCGGTTTTAAATTCATGGAGATGTCTCACCTTTCTTCCAACGGCTTAACCCAGTTGGATATTTAATAATTGTTTTGTCAAGTGATCCAGCTTTGTGCGGACGCTGCTGTCCACCACTCTGTCATCTATGCGGATCACCATTCCGCCGATCAAAAGCGGATCAATATCATAATAAAGCTCCAGCTTTACATAGCCTGTGGTCTCCAAAAGCCGCTTTTCTACCTGCTCCTTCTGGGTCTTGGTCAGCTCAAAGGCTGTAGTGACATACGCCACGCCTATTTTCTGCAGCTTTTTCATCTGGTCTGTAAAATGCCGGAAAATTGCAGGCAGCTGACTATAGCGCTCCTTTTCCACCACCAGCTTTAAGAAACCGGTAATCTCATCGCACACGCGCCCCCGAAAGACACGCTCCACAACCGCAGCCTTTTCCTGCTTTGGAATACCCGGATGCTTCATCAGTGTGTCAAATTCCAGATTCTGTTCCAGGATTTCACTCACTGTTTCGATTTCTTCCAGCATCTCCTGGCCCTTTCCGGTCTCAGCCGCCGTCTCCAGCAGGGCTTCTGCGTAGATTCTTGAAACTAACTTTGCCATGTGCTCTCACCTATTTCCTGCAGAGTCTCCTCAATAAGACGGTTCTGCACAGCAGTGTCAACAGTGGCAGACACCACCTTGCCAGCCATCAGGGACGCTATGGAAATCATTTCCTTTTTCATATTGTCAGCCATTTTCTGTTTTTCCAGCTCAGCCTCCATGCGGGCTCTCTCCAGAATGCGGGCAGCCTCCTCCTTTGCCTGGGAAAGAATCTGGCTCTCATTTGCCAGCGCCTTTTTGCGGGCAGAGCTTAAAATTTCCTCCGCCTCCCTGTCAATATTTTTCAGCCTTTCCTCGTATTCCGCCTTCAGCCTGCCAGCATCCTCCATGCTCCTTTGGGCTTCGTCCAGCTCTCCTTTTATCTTTTCCTTACGGTTATTCAGCATTTTTCTGGCGGGATTAAACAAAAGATAGCTCAATGCCAGAAACAGAAAAAAGACCGCAATAATCGAAAGGCAAGAATCCGCCAGAAGCTGCCAGTCCAGGTCAAACAGCCTCTCCATGTTTGCCTCCTTTCTTCTATTGAAGCAATAGACCTTTATTCACGGGGCTTTTAGGGCAGTAAGGGCTTTACAAACAATAACAGCATGGCAACCAAAAGACCGTACAGACCTGTTGTCTCCGCAACGGCCTGTCCCAAAAGCATAGTAGAGGTGATGTCCGACTTTGCGCCGGGATTGCGGCCCACAGCGGCAGCAGCGTGTCCAGCTGCGATACCCTGTCCCACTCCGGGACCAATACCGGCGATAAGCGCAAGGCCTGCACCGATTGCAGAACATCCTAAAATAAAGTTTTCATTGAATTCCATTTTCTTTCCTCCTAAAATGTTTAAAAATGTTTCATTTTAATGATCAGCTTTCTCCCCTTGCATCTGCAATATATGTCATTGTAAGCATACAGAAAACGTAGGTTTGAATAGAACCGGAAAACAGATCAAAATATACATGCAGCGCCGCCGGCCAGGCAGTTGCAATCCAGCCAAGCAGCCCATAAACCAGCGCCATCATAACGGTGCCGGAAAGAATGTTGGCAAACAGACGCAGCGACAAAGAGATCGGCACGGCGATAATGCCGATCAAATTGATGGGCATCCACAAGGGCAGCCAGCGGGGCAGCGGGTAGCATAGCCCATCCCATATTTCCTTTGGAGACTGGCATGTGAATTGATTGTATCGAATGATCACAAAGGACAAAAGAGCGAGGGGAAGCGTGACCCCGTAATCCGCAGTGGGCGGTCTTAGGCCCAGCAGACCCGAGAAATTGCTGATCAGAATAAAAATAAAGACAGTACCGATATAATTATAAAATTTTGGCGCGCTTTTCCCAAGAGGGCCATCCACAACACCGTCCAGCTTTTCCACAATCAGCTCCACCACATTCTGAAAACCATCGGGAATCTCCTTCGCCTTTGCCATCGCCCGGTTTGCCGCAATGGCAAATCCCAGAATAAGAAGTATTACAATCAAAAGGCACACATGAGTGGTGGTAATCCACACCTGGTGCCCAAAAAAGGAATACTGAAATACTCCGTGTATCATAAAGTCAATATCAGAGCCGCCGGACAACAGAATTCCATATCTCATATTCTCACCTCCCCTTTTTCAAACTCTCCAGCTTACACCATAATTTATGAGTAACCGGCTGTAAAAAGGCCGCTACCTTCAAACTCATATAAGCCATAAAGACCACCAGAGGCTGCAGCACCCCCGTTGTCATAATGATAAGCAGAATCGCAAAGATTAATACATACCGGATAAGATAGGCCCGGAAAATTATCTTTGACGCGTCTTTGCCTAAATCCAGCGCCCGATCCAGAGAACGATACATATGAACGGCGCTGGCCCCCGCAAGCAGTATCCCAAACCACAGGCTTTTTGCATAAAGCAGCTGATCTGACACCACAAAGGCTCCTATGATCTGGCAGACGATTCCAAGAAAGAAAATGCCGGCCAGCATTTCCGCAAGGGTTCTATTTATCTTCATCTTTCTTTTCCCGCTCCTTTTTTTCATGGTTCTCATCCGTCTCCATGATCTTTCTTGCCAGCCGGTATATATTCTGGGCTCCTGCCAGGGCTCCTGCAAAGAACAGCAGAATCACAAGAAATGAGGTTCCGAGCTTTCTGTCCAGAAAAATCCCAAAGGCCGTCATCAGGCAGATGGGAACCAGCATATCAAATCCCAGCTGCATCACGAGGGCGAGAGAACGATATACGCTTTTATTGTAATGCCTTTTTGGTTTCATAGGGGCCCCCAAAGCAAAATCTATAGTAAATTATACCCAATTTTTCCGAAAAAGTCCAGCAAAGGGATGAGAATTAAAAAAATAATCAGTTTCTCGTTGACTTTCCTGTTTTCAGGAAGTAAGATTTGTACAAAGCAATGTAAGAGATTACGACAAACGCAAAAGGAGTAATATCATGCTGCATATCCGCACCGCCTGTGCCGAGGATGCTCCCGGGTTATTGGAAATTTATGCACCCTATGTGGAAAACACTATGATTACCTTTGAATACCAGGTTCCCTCCCCCGGGGAATTCAAAGAGCGGATCTGCCGTACTTTGGAAAATTACCCTTATCTGGTGGCAGAAGCCGACGGCAGGCTGCTCGGGTACGCTTATGCCTCCGCCTTCAAGGACCGGGCTGCTTACGCCTGGTCTGCAGAAACCTCCATCTACGTACGGCAAAACTACCGAAGAAATGGAGTTGGCCGGGCGCTGTATACAGAATTGGAAAGACTGCTCTTTGCCCAGCATGTCTGTAACCTCTGCGCCTGCATCTCCTACCCCCACCCGGAAAGCATTGCCTTCCACGAAAGCTTTGGATATCATATGGCTGCGCATTTTACCGCCTCCGGCTACAAGGCAGGAAAATGGCAGGACATGGTGTGGATGGAAAAGGAGCTGTTCCCCAGACAGATTCCTCCTAAGCCCTTTCTTCCCTTCTCCCAGCTATGAAAGGATACGACAAATGGAACCTTTAAAAATTTATCGGAAACGAATTATCCCACAGGAAATTGTGCTTTTAAAGGACGATGTCATCGTCAAGGCTGACGATGACATAATTGTCACAAAATGGAACACCTTAAAGCCCAAGACAGGCTTCAGCCACGGCTGTTCCTGCTATTATCTGAAAAAGGGCGTCAAGGTCAGCAAATTCTACAGAGAGGACAATTCCCTGCACTACTGGTATTGTGACATCGTGGATTATGAATTTGACCGGGAAAAAAACACGCTCACAGTGACGGATCTGCTGGCCGATGTGATTCTTCACCCCGGCGGAGAAATGCAGGTAGCGGATCTGGACGAGCTGGCGGATGCTTTGGACAAGGGGCTGATCACCCCCGGGCTTATGTCCTGCTGCTTAAGAAGGCTTCATTATCTTCTCTCCCTGATTTACAGGGATAAATTTGACCGTCTGCAGAGCGCTTTCAATGATTTGGGACTGTAATTTCTTACAGTCCCATTTTTTATGCCGTATGTCCGGCGAAGCTGGATCACACCTGCCGGCCCTTAATAAAACACATGCCCGCCTATATTAATGCCGCTTAAGCCTTCCACCGGCGTCCGAAAGTACACACAGTTTCCCACATTGGTCACACCGGACATGGCCTCGTCGGCAGCCCGGTAGCAGCTCTCGGTGGCCTTGTTGGAGGCAAGGGCAAGCTCAAGACGTCCGCTGGCTACCGGAGAAAATTGTCCGCTCTGGTAGATCACTCCTACAATGGTATCCGGATACAGAGCGCTCAGCACTCTGTTTACCACCACGCTTCCCACCGCAAGCTGTCCCTCGTAGGGCTCTCCTCCCGCTTCGCAGTAGATCAGGTTTGCAAGAAGATATCTGTCCCCCTCCTCAAAGGTTACCTCCGATATATCCCGCCAGGTAGCATTTGCAGCAGCCTGTGACATGGCCAGCTCTTCCTGAAGCTTCTTTCTTAAGTAGTCCAGGTCCTCTTCCCTCTGCTTGATTTCCGCCTCATAGGCCAGCGCCGCTGCTTCTGCGTCGGATATCTGATCCGCATACTGGGTAATGGAATTGGAGGTCTGGCTGATCAGGCCGGAAACCTTGCTTTTCTCCGCCTCTGCCTGGGTTTTCAGATTCTCAAGCTCGGCCCGGTCAGACTGAAGCCTTGCCTCCTCCTCTTCAATGAGCTGGCGGTTCTGGGTATATTCCGCCATGAGGTCCTGATCATAGGCCGCTATTTTCTCAAAGTAGCCGGCCGCATTGAGCATATCCGCAAAGCTTCCCATGCGCAGGATGGCATTGAGTATATCCGTTTCATTGTGCTCATAGGTATAGCGGATACGGGTCACCATAAGTTCATACTGCCAGGCTTCCTTCTCCTGCGCCTGTGCAAGCGCCTCCTGTGCCTCCAAAATATCCTGCTCCTTCTCTGAAATCTGGCTTTCCAGCTCTTCCAGATTCTGGCTGACTTCAGACAGCTGTGTATTCAGATTGTTCAGCTCTCCCTGAAGAGAGCTGTGCTCCTCCCGCAAGCCCTCAAGATCCTGCTGGGTCTGATTCAGTTCATTCTCCAGCGCTTCCTTTTCCTCTTCCTTCTGCTGTATCTGCTGCTGTGTGGTGGACGCGCTCACCATGGCCCCGTCCCCATCGGCGCGAAAGGTCTGTGCCAGCAGCACAATTACCAGGATCGCAGCAAGCCTTCTAAAGCCCTTCAATTCTTTGGTAACCTCGCCTTTCTATACTTCAATATGAATCTGTCTTCCTGATTTATGATACGGATAATAAGCAACCCCCGCAGCGTCGAACATCCGCTTGGACGCCCTGTTGGAAGGGCTTCCCTCATACTTGTCACTGTCATAGACAACCGTCTTTATGCCCGCCTGGATAATAGCCTTTGCGCATTCGTTACAGGGAAACAAGGATACGTACAGCTTTGTCCCCTCAAGGGAGCCGCCCCTGTAATTTAATATGGCGTTCAGCTCGCTGTGGGTCACAAAAGGATACTTCGTATCCAGCTCCTCCCCCTCCCGCTCCCAGGGAAAATCATCATCCGAGCAGCCAGACGGAAATCCGTTATAGCCCATGGACAATATTTTGTTATCGCTGCTGACGATACAGGCGCCCACCTGGGTGTTGGGGTCCTTTGAGCGCATGCCCGAAAGATGCGCAACACCCATAAAATACTCGTCCCAGGTAATATAATCTTTTCTTTTTGCGCTCATATGCCTTCCTCTGTTATTTGGTGCCGAAAATTCTGTCACCGGCATCTCCAAGTCCGGGAACAATATAGCCGTGATCGTTCAATTTCTCATCCATGGCTCCGATATAAATATCCACATCAGGGTGGGCCTCCCGCATAGCCTTCACACCCTCAGGCGCTGCAATAATACACATAAAATGAATATTCCTGCAGCCTCTGTCCTTCAGCATCTGAATTGCAGCCACGGAGGAACCGCCGGTAGCCAGCATGGGATCCACAACAAAAACCTCTCTCTCTGCGCAGTCCGCAGGAAGCTTGCAGTAATATTCTACAGGCTTAAGGGTCTGTGGATCTCTGTAAAGACCGATATGCCCCACCTTTGCCGCCGGAATCATCTGAAGCATTCCGTCCACCATGCCAAGCCCCGCTCTCAGGATGGGCACAATGGCCATTTTCTTTCCTTTTAAAGCCTTAACCCTTGTTTTGCAGATGGGAGTCTCTATCTCCACATCATCCAGCTGCAGATTTCTGGTGGCTTCATAACAGATCAGCATGGCAATCTCGCCGATGGTCTGCCTGAAATCCTTGGTTCCCGTTTCCTTTCTGCGAATCAGCCCGATCTTGTGCTGAATCAGCGGATGATCCATGATAATTACGTTACCCATTTTTCCCTCTCATTCTGCCGCGCAAGCGGCTTTGTAATCAATTTTCTCTTTGTTAAATTTTTTCGATCTGTTCCACTCTTCTTCGATGCCTTTCTTCACCGGAAAAGGGTGTGTTTAAAAATGTATCTACAATTTCCAGCGCAAGGTTCTCTCCCACAATGCCCGCGCCCATGGCAAGCATATTTGCATCATTGTGCAGCCGCGTAAGCTTTGCTGAGAGACTGTCCGCACACAATGCGCAGCGAATCCCCTTCACCTTATTGGCGGAAATGCTGATACCGATGCCCGTAGTGCAGATTACAATGCCCTTATCGCACTGCCCGGAGGCCACCGCCTTTGCCGCCGCATGCCCGAACACCGGATAATCGCAGCTTTCACTGCTGCCGCATCCCATATCCTGATAAGGAATGTTATGCTCTTCCAGATATCGAATCACCTTTTGCTTCAATTCATACCCACCATGGTCACTTCCCAGTGCGATCATATGTTTTCCGTACCCTCCTTTAACTCTACCACTCTGTAGCCTGCCGCCTTCAAAAGCCGGTTCATAATAGCTTGTCCAAATCCCCGGCTGGAAAAGCCCTCGGAATAAATTTTAGTAACCGCTTCCCTGTCAAATTCCCGCAGTATATTGTAGAGATGTCTGGCAATTTCCTCCTCATCCCTTCTGCTGCCCACACTTTTGACCACATCTGCCCGGTAAAGGGAAAGAGCTTCTTTCGTTGCAATCACTCCTACCTTCTCTCCCTCTGCCTTCTCTTTGGCCGCCCGGGAATTGATGTAGCGCACCACCTCTTCCTGAGGCCCTTGCACAATGGTCAGCTCGCCCCTTGGCGCATAATGCCGATATTTCATCCCGGGCGCTCTTGGAGGCTTTTTGCTGTCCCCAGACAGCAAGACGGCGTCCTCCTCCACCGTTCCCAATACCTTTTCCAGCATTTCCCTGGTCACGTATCCCGGTCGGAGTATCTGGGGCGGTGAAACCGTCAGGTCGATTATCGTGGATTCCAGACCGATTCCAACCTGGCCGCCGTCCACAATCATATCTATTTTCCCCAGCATATCCTCCACAACGTACTGCGCCGCAGCAGGACTTGGCTTTCCCGATGTGTTGGCGCTGGGTGCCGCCACAAATCCTCCGGCACAGGCGATCAGCTCTCTGGCCGCCGGATGGGAAGGCATACGCACAGCCACCGTATCCAATCCCCCCGTGGTCTCCCTGGGCACCAGATCAGACTTGGGAAGTATCATGGTCAAAGGCCCCGGCCAGAAAGCCCTTGCAATCCTCTCCGCCTCCCCGGGCACCCAAGAAGCGATCTGATAAATATCCTCAAACCTGCAGATATGCACGATCAACGGGTTGTCCGAGGGCCTGCCCTTGGCCGCATATATCTTTTGAGAGGATGCCTTATTGAACGCATCCCCTCCAAGACCGTATACCGTCTCCGTGGGAAAAGCCACCAGACCGCCCTTTTTCAGCACCTCTCCGGCCTCTTTCAGCGCCGCCTTGTCCTCCGGGGACAAAATGCCGTCCCCACATTCCAGTTTTACAATTTTTGTCTCCATCTTATGACTCTTTTCCGGAAAAATCACATATTCAAGGGTAGTATATCACAGATTACAGAAAAGGAAAAGAAATGTTTGACAAACCTATCTGTTTTTCAGGTCAGATCCCGTTTAAGTACTCCAATATCCCCATATGGACGGCCCAGGCGATCCGCTCCTGATACTCCGGCGTGCACAGCTTTTCGGCCTCCGCTTGATTGGACAAAAAACCGCACTCTACAATCACGATGGGCACAGATGTCTTTTTTAAGAGATAATAGCTGTCATTTGCCTTGACCTGCCTGGTATTGTCCGGGTCCGCCCTTTCAATCAGCTGCCTTTGCAAAACTTCGGCCAGCTCCTTTCCCTGGCTGCTCCCATCATAATAAAATACCTGAGCCCCGTGAACGTATTCCTCCGGGTAACTGTTTTGGTGGATGCTCACCACAATATCCGGAGCAGTCTCCTCGATCAGGGCAATTCTGTTTTTCATGTCCTGAACCTTCTTATTGGATGCACTGCGGTCGTAGAGTCCATCCTCGTCCTCCCTGGTCATCACCACATTTACGCCGTTTTGCTCCAAAAATGTCTTTACAAGCAAGGCAATCTGCAGATTGATGTCCTTTTCCTGAGCCCCGTTGATCCCAACCTTGCCCGGATCGTCTCCCCCATGTCCGGCGTCGATCACCACACAGGGCCCATCTTTTTGCACCTTTACATTTTGTCCTGTCACATACCGGGCCGCCTCCCTTCCCACAAAAAGCATAGACACCAAAAGCATAACCCCCATGATCAGTGATAAAAGCTTATTTTGAAAATCACTCATAGATTTTCTTCCCAATTCTTTTGTACCATATATATGCCGTTTTTCAGTAAAACAGTTGCATTCCCCATATTTTTTAGCGTATAATAAGAGCATGAAAACACCAAGACGAATTTTTGCCCTTTTACTGGGCGTAATCGGGGCCGGATGCCTGACAGCGGTCTGTGTGCTCCTTGTGGGAAATGCCATTTCGGACAAGCAGGCCAGGGATACGCTGGAGGCCTACCGCCTCTCGGCCCAGGCCATAGAGGATGGGAGCAGGGAAGAGAGCAGCCCGGACGATGCCCCATCCCAGAATGAAAGCGCCTCCGATGAAGATGTTCTGCCCGAGGAGACGCAGACAGCCGCACAGGAAAATGCTTCCGGGGACGCCACGGAGGCTCCGGCAGCCGTTGTGAATCCCTACCGCGACAGCTTTCTCGCAAATGAGGATATGGCTGCGTGGCTGCAGATACCTGGCACCAATATAGATTATCCGGTAATGTGGACACCCCGGGACGAAAATTATTATCTCTACCGGGATTTTGAGGGAAATGACAATCAAAACGGCAGTCTGATTCTGGACACTGACAGCAGCCTGGATCCATTGACCACAAATCTGATCATACACGGCCACAATATGCGCTCCGGCGAAATGTTCGGCAACCTGACAGATTACGAGGACCCCGACTACTGTAAAGAGCACAGCCAGATTCTTTTGTATACAGAGGACTGTGAACGTATCTATGAGGTCATCGCCGTGTTTCGTTCACAGGTCTATAAAAAGACGGATCAGGTATTTAAGTTTTATCAGTTTTTCCAGGCCGACACCCAGGAAGAATTTGATGACTTTTATGAAAACATTATGGCATTATCACTGTATGACACCGGGGTCAGCGCCCAGTTCGGCGACCGTTTCCTGACGCTCTCCACATGCGTCTATCATGTGGAGCAGGGGCGGTTCGTGGTCGTGGCCAAGGAAACGGCACAGGGAGACAGCTATCTGCCTTTGACCCAATAGACCCAAAAGGTTCAAAATAAAAAACAATTTTTGTGTCAGGAGGACAAACTATGAAAAAACTGAAAAAATTTATTTCTCTTGTGGCTGCTGCAGCCCTGCTTGTGATGGTTCCCGGCGGCAATGTGCTTACCGCTTCTGCGGAGGAGCCTGCAGCCTACTATGTAAGGTACGTGGCCGGCGACAACGAATGGAGATTCCAGAGAGGTTCTTCCTGGGATGACAATGCAGAGCATCGGGAGCTCTACTATATGCAGCAGGATATCAAGGATGGAGATACGGTGGTCATCGACGGCACAGGTACGCTCAATGTCACACTCAATGCGCGCCTGGGCAATCTGACCCTGAACAACGCATCCACTGTGGTAGTGACCACAAACGGAATCGACAGCTGCTATGTGCTGGGAAGCAGTGTTGCGGCTGTTAACGGAGATATCACAAACGCTTATGTATATGACACCTCCAGCGTTACCTTTAACAACAGTATTTCCACTCTGCAGATTCTGGGTTCCTCCGATATCAACGCTAACGTAACCGTTGCGGGCACCGTAGGGCATCTGATCGGAAAGGATAACACCACCACCTATTATGATTTTTATAATGTAGCGGCAGGAAAACTGGTGATTTCAAACGGTACCGTAAAAACAGAGGAGTCGGATTACAGCACCACTCCTTCCGATACTGCTTCCGGCACCGCGCAGCAGAGCACCGCACCGGCACAGGAGTCCAGCTCACAAACTTCTGCCCAGACCACTCAAGCTTCACAGTCCTCTGATGCAGACGAGTATGACGATGTTCCCAAAACAGGGGAAAGCAATCTTATTCTGTGGCTTGCTGCTGCAGCTGTAATTTGCCTTGGAGGAAGCTATGGCCTGAAACGGTCAGCAAAATAAACGTGCGCCGCCAGGCGCACTAATGAGAGGCCGGAAACCCTTAACAGGTTTCCGGCCTCTGTATTTCATACACGCTGACTGCAGGAGCTTCTAGGAATTTACATAAGCTGAAATCAGCTCCCAAACCCCTTCTGTTCCATATCCCAGTCTCCACACGGCAACGCCTCCGATTCCCTGGGCGCTCATCACATTCAGCTTCACACTGATGGAGTCCTCATCCTCAATCCATATCTGATAGGTTGCCGTTCCATCCGACCATTCTGCATAATTCTGGCAGGTTTCCTCATCCCACTGAGGCGTAACATTCATGCGTGTTAAAAATTCTTCTGTGTTCCGTATGGTGATATATTCATCCGTCACGGTTGTCCCTTCTGTTTTCCAGAGAATGGTATACAGGGGCAAGGCATTTACCACCTTCCCGGCAGGCACCTCCTCCAGCGTCTTGGCAATTCCATTGCTTACATAGTCAATGCTTGCAACGCTTCCCGGATCCCCGCTTCCGTGCCAGTGCTCGTCATAACCCATAATGATCACATAATCCACCACCTGTCCCTGAATATCCAGACGATAATGATCATTAAAATTGAAGGGCACATAGTTGTCCACCGAGAGCACCAGGCCATTAGCGCGGCACAAAACAGAAAGCTCTCTCAAAAACTGTACAAAATGCGTTCCGCTGTCCACGCCCAGCTGTTCAAAGTCAATATTAATTCCGTCAAGGCCAAGGCTCAGCGCCGTATCCACGATTCCCTGGACTAGCTTCTGGCGCTTTGAGGTAACCGACAGCACCTGATACTCATCCACCTGCTCTCCTGTCTCATTGCGGTAATTAAAATTGTCCCACACGCCCCATACCTGAAGTCCCATGGCATGAGCCCTTTGTATATATTCCGAGCTTGCAAAGCTCCTGAAATTCCCTTCGTTATCATTTAAGCTAAACCAGGTGGGAGCAATTACATTCATGTCCTTCGTCCCGGACACCATGCTCTCCAGGGTATCATTTCCGGCTGCACCTCCGATAGAATGCCATCCCAGACTGACCTTCCCTTCCATGGCTATGGACGTATATTCCGGCGCTGTGTAATCCGTCACCGGCGTCTCCTGTACGGTGCTCTCATTGGCAAGCCGTTTATTCTCCACGTATCCGATGATGGAATCCGCTGTCTTTACCTTGCTCCAGGTATCCATCTCCTCCAGTATCTCTACCTGTTCACCCTCGGAAAGGTCACGCAGAATGGGGCTCTTTACCCCTCCCAGCTCTCTCACCCAGGTATCCTTATTCACATCGGCCACCCGCTTTTCTCCCCACTGAGTATAGACCTGCACATGCCTGTCATAAATCTCGTAGGAGAGATTGGTAAATTTTTTCACATAATCCGCCGCTATATACACCGTGTCGTTCTCTATAAAGCTGATGGCATAGCCGTAATCCTGGCTGTCCGTATTGGAAGAATAGCTGCTCTCTCCAATTCCTGACCGGTAGGTTTCCACCGCCGTTGTATACAAAAGCAGGTTTTCACTGCGGTCTGCATAAAAGATTTCATTGAAGTATTTATGCACCGTTGCCAGGTCAAAGTAGCAGATGCCATCCCTGACTATGGCTTTTTCCTCCACCATTTCATCCTGCAGGATGATTGCCGCCTGTTCCCCCGATACCTGAAAATACGCGTCCAGATCAGCCCGCTCCCTGCTGTAAGAATATCTGTCATACAGCCTGCCGCCAAGCCAGACGCCTCCGATCACAGCAATTAAAAGCAGAGCTACGATAACCGGTAAAATTTTCCTTTTCATAATGTACCTTTCTGAAAAATAATTCGTGTTCCTGAATATAACTGTCCATGCCGCCCGCCAATACCGGCCGTGGGGCAGAACAGTTATATTCTATCACACAATATGACAAA
Organism: Candidatus Acetatifactor stercoripullorum; assembly: GCA_019114005.1. GTDB lineage: Bacteria > Bacillota > Clostridia > Lachnospirales > Lachnospiraceae > Acetatifactor > Acetatifactor stercoripullorum. The sequence goes on along the minus strand of DXGH01000050.1, from coordinate 43,684 downwards.
TTGCCACTTTTTCTATTAATCTGCGCAGCTGATATGCGCAGTCCTTCAGCATGAGAGGCAATCCTTATGCCGGCAGTAAAAAGCATCCAAATCACGCTTTCTGCTGCCTTACATCAAAAGCGGCATTTTGTCAGAAATCGTACTGACATTTTACGGCAGATCCACCTTGTCAAAGCGCACCTGCTCCACTTTGCCCGCAGGACTTACAATATAATCCGCCATGTAAGCATGCTCCTCCCTGACGGTGCGTTTCAGCGCCTCATCAAAGGAAACCGGCTCTCCATCCACAAAAAATTTTGCGCCTGCCTTCTGCATCTGCTCCAGGGAATCAATCATACTCCTTTCGGCAGCATCAGGTTCTTTCATTGGAATTCCTCCTGTTTCCAAGCTTCCGGACCAAAAGCAGGGGCCAAAGGCTTTTCCCTCTTGCCCTGTGATACATTGATTTTAGCGGAAGCTTTTTTCAGTGCCTTCAGCAGTACATGATTCTGCATTAGTTAAAATTTGCTAATGCTTCTAATGTTTAAAATGAATTATAAAGGTGAAAATTAGTAGTTGAATCACTATGAACAGGCGGTTTTAAGCGGCTATGCTCCCTTGCACCATGCCTGTAAGACATCCTTAAATATATGTCAGCGGCTACACCTCTGTCATATAATATGGTATAATAGATATAGTAAAAAGGATGAAAGCGGAACGACTCGTTCCCATGTCAAAGTCAACCAGAAATAGAATTCAGACTGCTGCCTCCTTTCCGTACCAGAGTACTGAAGGCACTTATGCAGTGAATTATATCTTATATGGAATTTTTTTGCAATAGCTTTTATTAAAATTATTAAATATTCTTAAAGTCATTTCCGGCTATTGACTTAAAGCGGGCGAAAGTATAATATACTTTTAATCAAAACACACTTATAAGATAGGATTTTTGCACGCTACTCAGCATCCCCCGGGATGCAGAAAGGAAGGGTTGCCGTATGAAAATAGAAAAAGTAAATGAAAACCAGATACGCTGTACTTTGACCAGAGAAGATCTGGCAAGCCGTGAGCTGAAAATCAGCGAGCTTGCCTATGGCACTGAAAAGGCTAAGACTCTCTTTCGGGACATGATGCAGCAGGCAAATTTTGAATTTGGCTTTGAGGCGGAAGACATTCCCCTGATGATAGAAGCAATTCCCCTGAATGCGGAATGTATTGTTCTGATTATCACAAAGGTGGAGGATCCCGAGGAACTGGATACCCGTTTCTCCAGATTTGCCCCATCTGTCACCGAGGAAAATAACGACGACGAATATTATGAATCTCCCTCTGACGAGGTGCTTGATTTGTTTCGCAGGCTCCAGACAAACCGCAAGGCAAACGCTGAGGGCCAGGAGGGCAAAGCGGCCGCTTCCAATCAAAACGAAGCAGCACCCACCCATATCTTTCTTATGGAATCCCTCCAGCAGGTAATCAGAGCTTCCCAGGTGATTTCCCGGCATTACACCGGAGAAAGCACGCTGTATAAGGATGACCGCACCGGCCGATATCTGCTCGCGCTGACCCAGGGCAAGGCCTCAAAGGAGGTTTTTGACAGGGCCTGCAACATTGTCTCCGAGTATGGCGCGCTGCAGCGCTCTCTTTCCGGCAGCCGTACTTTCCTGGCAGAGCATTATGATGCCCTGGTGGAAAAGGATGCCGTGGGCGCTTTGGGAAATATGTGAAGTGTGCGCCATCAGGCGCACGCAGGAAAAAGGCACAGCCGCCTGAGCCAGTAAGCTCAGGCGGCTGTGTTTATCCCTCTGCATTCATAAAAGCGGCTGCTGCGGTTAAACTGCCTCAATAGCTGCCATAAGGGCATCTATGTCAATTCCATGTACCATCGCAGCTTCCTCCAGGGATTCTGCCTGGGCCGAAGGGCAGCCGAGACAGTGCATTCCGGCATCCATAAGGACGGGCGCCACATCAGGGTTGGTGCGAAGAATTTCGCCAATGGTCATTTCTTTCGTAATTCCACTCATAGTGTTCTCCTTTCCGCCGTTTTCGGCCCTTTTAGTATAATACTTTCCCCACAATCTTGCAAGTCATTCACAAATATAAAATCTCTCTGAAAAGAATCTGTAATTCTTATAAAGAATCCAGAAAATATGCGGCTTTGTACCAAAAAAAGTACACGCCGCTGCTTGACTGTCCAACTGCTTTTTCATATAATGAAACTAAGGATTAGATGTACCCAATAATTTAATTTTTTTATAGGAGGCTATTTCAAAATGAGACCAGAGTGGAAAGATTTTGTAGGCGGCAAATGGGACAAAGAAGTCAATGTCCGCGACTTCATCCAGAAAAACTATCATCCCTACGATGGTGATGAGAGCTTTCTGGCTGAGGCTACACAGAACACCAAGGATCTGTGGGCGCAGGTACTTGATCTGCAGAAGCAGGAGAGAGAGGCCGGCGGTGTCCTTGATATGGATACCAGGGTTATTTCTACCATCACTTCTCACGGCCCCGGATATCTTGATAAGAGCAAGGAAACCATTGTAGGCTTCCAGACTGACAAGCCTTTCAAGCGTTCCCTGCAGCCTTACGGCGGTATCCGTATGGCAGAGAAGGCATGTGCCGACAACGGTTATGAGGTTGATCCTGAGATCAGTGAGTTTTTCACCATTCACAGAAAAACACACAATGCAGGCTGCTTTGATGCTTACAATCAGGAAATGAGAGCCTGCCGTTCTTCTCATATTATCACAGGTCTCCCGGACGCTTACGGACGTGGACGTATTATCGGCGACTACAGACGTGTTGCTCTGTACGGTATCGACAGACTGATCGAAGACAAGCAGGCACAGAAGGATTCTACCGGCCGTGTAATGACCGATGACGTGATCCGTCTCCGCGAGGAGCTTTCCGAGCAGATGCTGGCTCTTAAGATGATGAAGGAGATGGCAGCTTCCTACGGATTTGATATTTCCAAGCCCGCTTCCAACGTAAAGGAAGCAATTCAGTGGACCTACTTCGGTTATCTGTGCGCAGTAAAGGAGCAGAACGGCGCTGCTATGTCCCTGGGACGTACCTCCACCTTCCTTGACTGCTACGCAGAGAGAGACCTTGCAAACGGAACCTTCACCGAGCAGGAGATTCAGGAGTTTGTTGATCACTTCATTATGAAGTTAAGATGTATCAAATTTGCACGTACTCCCGAGTACAACCAGATTTTCGCAGGCGATCCCGTATGGGTTACCGAGTCTCTGGGCGGTGTTGGCGTTGACGGCAGACACATGGTTACCAAGATGAGCTTCCGTTATCTGCACACCCTGACAAACCTTGGATCTGCTCCCGAGCCCAACCTGACAGTTCTGTGGTCCACCAGACTTCCTCAGAATTGGAAAAAGTACTGCGCTAAGATGTCTATCCAGACCTCTTCCATCCAGTACGAGAACGATGACCTTATGAGAGTGACCCACGGCGATGACTACGGCATTGCATGCTGCGTATCCTCCATGGTAATCGGTAAGGAAATGCAGTTCTTCGGCGCTCGTGCAAACCTGGCTAAATGTCTGCTGTACGCTTTGAACGGCGGTGTAGACGAGGTTACCAAGAAGCAGGTTGGACCTAAGTATCGTCCTGTGGAAGGCGATGTGCTTGACTACGATGATGTATATGCAAAATTCATTGATATGATGGAGTGGCAGGCAGATGTTTATGTAAACACCCTGAACATTATCCACTATATGCACGACAAATACTGCTACGAGAGAGCAGAGATGGCTCTTCATGACAGAGACGTAAAGCGTTATTTCGCAACCGGTATTGCAGGTCTGTCCATCGTAGCTGACTCCCTGTCCGCTATCAAGTATGCAAAGGTTGAGGTTGTGCGTGACGAGGACGGTGTTATCGTTGACTTCAAGACCACCGGCGAATTCCCGAAATACGGCAACGACGATGACCGTGTTGACGACATTGCACAGGATGTTGTACACAAGTTCATGACGGCAGTAAGAAGACACCATACCTACAGAAACGGTGTTCCCACCACTTCCATCCTGACCATTACCTCCAACGTAACCTACGGCAAGGCTACTGGTAATACTCCTGACGGACGTAAGAAGGGACAGCCTTTCGCTCCTGGTGCTAACCCGATGCACGGACGCGATACTCATGGTGCAGTAGCATCCCTGTCCTCTGTATCCAAGCTTCCTTTCAATGATGCACAGGATGGTATCTCCAATACCTTCACCATCATTCCTGGAGCACTGGGCAAAGAGGATCAGGTATTTGCCGGCGATATCGAGCTGGATTTGAACAAATAAGCAACCCTGAAACAAAAAATGATACAGTGAGGTGACACAAATGGACGAAAAGGCAATGATTGACGATCTGATAAAAATGCTGGATTCGGGAATGACCGAAGGTGTGGGACATGTAAACGTGAATTATGACCAGGCAGAAGAAGCGTCCAAGAACGTTCAGACAATGGGCTGCACGGACTGTTCCAGAACACCGCTGGCCTGCAGTGTCCCCACTCTTGAGCAGGGACTGGACGATTATCACTAATCGTCCTTTCCCAGCCCTATTATATTGATAATTGATTAAGGAGGAAAAAATTATGGCAGCAAGTGCAGCACAGGTAGACAACCTGGTTTCATTATTGGATGGTTACGCAACCAAAGGCGGACATCATTTGAATGTTAACGTATTAAACAGAGACACCTTATTGGACGCTCAGAAGCATCCTGAGAATTATCCTCAGCTTACAATCCGTGTATCAGGATACGCTGTTAACTTTATCAAGTTAACTCCTGAACAGCAGGCTGACGTTATTTCCCGTACCTTCCATGAGAGCATTTAATTTATTTAAAAGCCGGGAAATAGAATAAAACCGAAACACAAAGGAGCCGGACTTACCTTTTCCGACTCCTTTTTCCTTTAGCAGTACTATTATATATCCATTTGAAAGGAGAAGCTATGCAAGGCAGAATACATTCACTGGAAAGCTTTGGAACCGTGGACGGACCCGGTACACGGTTTGTGGTATTTGTACAGGGCTGTCCCATGCGCTGTGCCTACTGTCACAATCCCGACACCTGGCCCATGACCGGCGGCACAATGATGGAACCGGAGGAAATTTACGAACAATACAACAGAAATAAGGATTTTTACAAAAATGGCGGCATTACCGTAACAGGAGGCGAGCCTCTGATGCAGGTAGATTTTTTGATCGACCTGTTCACTCTGGCAAAGCGCGACAACGTGCATACCTGCATTGACACCTCAGGAATTGCCTATAAGCCGGACAACAAAGCCTTTATTGAAAAGCTGGACCGTCTTATGGAGCTCACCGATCTTGTCATGCTGGACATCAAGCATATCGATCCCCAAAAGCATTTGGAGCTGACGCAGCAGCCCAACGACGGAATTCTGGCCTTTGCCAAATATCTGGACGAAAAGCACGTAGATATGTGGATTCGCCACGTAGTAGTGCCCGGCCTGACAGATGACGATAAATATCTGTTTGAGCTTGGGTATTTTATCGGACAGTTCTCCAACCTCAAAGCGCTGGACGTGCTTCCCTACCACACCATGGGCGAGGCAAAATACAAGAAGCTGGGGATTCCCTATAAGCTTGCCGGTGTTCCCGCCATGGACAAAAACAAGGTAGTGGAGAAAAAGGAAGTGATTCTCAATGGAATCAGAAAGCGCAGAGAAGAAAAGGAATAAAATAATCAGCTAAAATTATCGCACATTTCCCTTGTATTCCCCATGGGTTTATATTAAAATAGAGTATGTAATTGATAATAAAATATCAAATGTGATTGGGTTCATTGAAGGAGGATTAAAAGCATGGCATACGTAATTGGTGATTCTTGTGTGGCTTGTGGTGCATGTGAGGCACAGTGCCCTGTAGGCGCTATCAGCATGGGAGACGGCAAATTTGAAATTGATGCCGACAAATGTATTGACTGCGGCTCCTGCGCAGGACAGTGTCCCGTAGGCGCTATTTCCGAAGGAGAATAATTTTCCGCGGAAAGAGGCATTCAAAAAATAGAATGCCTCTTCTTTTTTGCCTTCTTTTCCGGCCGCTGTTCCCCAAAAGGCTGCTTCTGCTCTGAACCGCTTCCACCGCCTTGGTTCAGACTATCATTCAAGCTGGCGTTTTCCTTTTTTCCCCGCAAAAGCTTTCTACTTTTCTTACGGAGAAGGTCGTCCATCCGCTGGTAATATTCCTCATTGCGCTGTGCATTGACCCGGTCTCTGACCTCTTCCCGCTCTTCCTGCATCCTGAATTGATAATCCAGCTCCTTTACTACGCTCTCTCTGATCTCTCTGCACAGCTCTTGATTGTTTTCCCGAAGGGTTTCCCGAATCAGCTGCTGCAAAAGCCACTGCAGTCTCCTGGACTTCTCCTCCCGGCTCTCCTTTACCATTTCTCTATCGTCCCTCTCAGGCACAGGCTCTCTGCTGTCAATAATGTCAATGGCCATACCGGGCTGGGACTCCTTCTTTTCCTTCTCCTCATCCTCCTGGGGCAGTACATTCAGCTTTCCATCCCTCAAAATCATCTTTATCGCCTTCAATTGCAATCCCCTTTCCTTCATACTCTTAATCTGTTTAAACCGTTCCACATCCTCGCTTGTGTAATAGCGGTGTCCAAGCTCATTGCGCTTGATGGGCAGATGCAGCTCCTCCTCCCAGTAGCGCAGCACATGACTTTCCACCTTTACTTCTTTTGCAGCGTCAGAAATCAATAAATATTGGCCCATATTCTCTTCCCCTTTCTAATCGAGTTTCGCAGTTACCTATGATTTTTTAACAAAAAAGAGAACTGCCTGTTTATGCTGTTCTCTTTCGTAACTGATTTATGCTTTTTAATCCCTTCCGGAACGTTCCAGATTGGCAAATTTTGTGTACTCCGGCAGCCAGGCCAGCTCCACGGTTCCAATGGGACCATTTCTCTGCTTGGCAATGATTACCTCAGACACTCCCTTTTTCTCAGAATCATGATTATAATAATCGTCCCGGTAAAGGAACATAACCACGTCCGCATCCTGCTCTATTGCCCCGGATTCCCGGAGATCTGAGAGCATGGGACGGTGATCCGGCCGCTGCTCCACCGCGCGGCTCAGCTGGGATAAGGCAAGCACCGGCACTCCCAGCTCCCTGGCTAAGGATTTCAGCGATCTGGAAATATCGGAAATCTCCTGCTGCCTGGAATCGGTTCTTCCGCTGCCGCTCATCAACTGCAGATAGTCAATGATGATCATGGACAAATCATGCTCCAGCTTAAATTTCCGGCATTTGGAGCGCAGCTCTGAAACGCTGATGCCCGGCGTATCATCAATAATCAGATTGGACCGGCCAATCACTCCTGCGCTTTCAATCAACCGTTCCCACTCCTGATCGTTTAGCTGCCCTGTTCTCAGCTTCTGGGCGTCCACACTGGATTCCAGGGAAAACATACGGTTCACCAGCTGTTCCTTGCTCATCTCCAGACTGAAAATAGCCACCGTCAGCTTTTTCTTAAAGGCTACATACTGTGCGATATTCAGCACAAAAGCTGTTTTTCCCATGGACGGACGGGCCGCAATCAGCACAAGATCCGAGGGCTGCATACCCGCAGTCCGGTAATCCAAATCCGTAAAGCCTGTGGGAATCCCCGTAACGCTTCCCTTGTTTTTGGAAGCAATCTCAATCCTGTCCATGGCATTCATTACAATCTGCCGGATAGGAACAAAGTCACCCAGATTACGCTTCTGCACCAGCTGGAAAACCCTCTTTTCCGTATCCTCCAGGATAAATTCCAGGCTTTCCTTCCCCGCATAGCAGGTGTTGGCGATCTCCTCATTCAGGCGGATCAGCTTGCGCAGCGTGGACTTTTCCGCAACAATGTTTGCGTAATACTTAATGTTGGCAGAGGTGGGAACCACTGTAATCAGCTCCCGGACAAACTCCAGGCTGCTGACCTCGGGAGGCACGTCCTTCTCCCGCAGCCTGTTCTGCAGGGTGACCAGATCCACAGGGCTTCCCTCCTCGTTCAGCTCCACCATAGCCTCAAACAAAATGCCGTACTGTTTATTGTAGAAGTCCTCTCCCGTAATCAGCTCAGAGGCCACTATGATAGCCTCGCGGTCCATGATCATGGAACCGATAACGGACTGCTCCGCCTCCACGCTGTGAGGTAATATTCTTTTTAATACATTTTCTTCCATCGTGGGCATTCCAACTGCTACCTTTCTGCTCTGCCTACGCCTCCACTACCTTTACCGCAAGCTTTGCACTCACCTGGGGATGCAGCTTTACTGTCACCTCATAGGAGCCGAAGCTCTTAAGGTTTTCCTGAAGCTGGATTTTTTTCTTATCCAGCTCGATTCCATTCTGTTCCTTGCAGGCTGCCGCAATTTCCTTGGAGGAGATGGAACCGAAGGTTCTTCCTCCCTCCCCGGCCTTCATTTTTACAATCACCTGCTTTGACTCAATCTCTGCTGCCAGCGCTTTTGCAGCATCCAGCTGCTCCTTTGCCAGCTTTTCCTGATGTGCCTTCTGCAGCTTCAGGTCATTTCTGTTTTGCGCCGTTGCCTCCACGCCGATTTTTTTAGGGATAATATAATTTCTTGCGTAGCCCTCGCTGACCTCCACAATGTCGCCCTTTTTTCCCAGCTTCTTCTCGTCCTGTAATAAAATTATCTTCATTTTCTCCTCATTTCTGCGCTTCCCTCTGCGCTTCCTCCATCTTATATTTCACCATTTTCCAGCATACTGTCGATAGTGCGCTTTAAAATGCCGATGGCCTCTGCAAGCCCCGTGCCCTCCAGCTGACAGGCTGCGGTGTTCATATGGCCGCCGCCTCCCATTCTCTCCATAATGATCTGTACATTCACCTCATCTATGGAACGAGCGCTCACATAAATCTTTCCCTGATAATCCGTGAGCACAAAGCTTGCCTTGATTCCCTTGATATTTAACAGCTCATTGGCTGCCTGGGCGCCAATAATGGTGGGGCTTGGCAGCTCGTCCGCAGTGCAGACGGAAATTGCAAAGTACTGCTTGTAGATTTCTGCCTGACTGACCGCATCCGCCTTCGCCTTGTATTCTGCGGCATCTTCCCGGAAAAGCTTTCTCACCCGGGTCACATCCGCCCCGTTTCGCCGCAGAAATGCAGCCGCCTCAAAGGTCCGTACACCGGTCTTGGTCATGAAATTATTGGTGTCGATCATAATGCCGGAATACATACAGTCTGCTTCTTCTGTGCGTATCTTAATGTTATCATAGGTATATTGAAGAATCTCTGAAACCATCTCGCAGGCAGAGGAGGCATAGGGCTCTACATAAGAAAGTGTGGCGTTTTCTATGGTTTCCGTGCCCTGTCTGTGATGGTCCAGCACCACCACCGACTTACAAAACCGCAGCAGATCGGGGCATTCGGTAATGGAGGGCTTGTTTACATCCACCACCACCAGCACCGCATTGCTTCCCGCCGCCTCAATGGCCTGCTGGCTGTCTATGATCATATCCTCATCATACTCAGGATTGTTTCTAAACAGATCCACCATGGGCTGAATGGCGCTGGTCACATCATTCAGCACAATATGGGTTTTGCGCCCCAGTGTCTGGGCGATCCGGTAGATGCCCACTGCGGCGCCAAAGCTGTCCACATCCGGCATACGGTGCCCCATTACCAGCACCTTGTCCTTGCCGGTAATAATCTCCCGCAGCGCGTGAGCCTTTACCCGGGCCTTCACCCTTGTATTTTTCTCCACCTGCTGGCTCTTTCCTCCATAGTAGGTGATGCTTTCAGGGGTCTTGATCACCGCCTGATCGCCGCCTCTTCCCAGCGCAAGATCAATGGCGTTTCTGGCAAACTCATAATTCTGTGCGTAGGTCAGACCATCCAATCCAATACCGATGCTGATGGTCACTGCCATCTCGTTCCCGATGTTAACGGTTTTTACCTCCTCCAGCAGATCAAAACGGCTTTCCTGCAGCTGGGCAATTGTTTTTTTGCGGAGAATCACCAGGTATTTGTCTTTTTCCAGCTTTTTGCTGATGCCGTCCAGAGAAGAGATATATTTGTTGACCTTCCTGTCAATCAGTGCAATGAGCAGAGAACGGCGCACCTCCTCCACACTCTCAAGGGCCTCCTCATAGTTATCCAGATAAATCATGCCCACTGAAAGGCTCTGGTCATCCACCTCCTGCAGCGCAATGTGCAAAGCGGTTTCATCGAAAAGATAAACGGCGATCAGGTATCCATTATAGCCCTTAGCCTCTATCATGTCGCTGTTTTCCGCCATATCCTTCAGAGAAATTTTCTTAAACTTGGCCACATATTCACTGCCCTCGTACTCCAGCTCATACTGGGCTTCGTCCACTCCTGTATCGTCCGGAAGCCTGTCCCTTGTAATCGTGGGAAAAAGAGAGGTGATGGACTTGCTATACCCTTTGGGCTGGTGAATCACATTTTCAAAGGCAATGTTAGTCCAAATCACTCTGCCTGCATCGTCCAGCAGGGCGTAGGGCAAATCCAGGTCCCGCAGAAGCTTTTTTTGTATCTGTCCGTATTCTGTGGCGAAGCTGATCAGCTCGTTCATAATAACGGGCTTGTTATAAAAATAAAGCGTCAGGGTGACCACAAAATAAAATACCGTAAAGGCTCCCAGCAAAATTCCAGCCCGGTAATCTATCATAAATACGGCGCCAGCCACAATAAACAGCAGAATACCCAGGTATATGCCAAACAGTATGTAGCTTTTGATTCTCCCTTTCAGTTTGATTCGTTTCTTCATTCATTTGCTCCTTGCCACGCCCTTACCGAACATTATATCAAATATCGTAACAGTATGCTACAATTTAATTTGTCAAAAGGGGAAATGTTCTGTAGAAATTTAGGGCTGAACGATTATTTTTTCCGCTTTTCTTTGTATATGTTTTTCAACTCCCTGATTGCATCTTCAAATGATAACACGTGCAGCCCTTGATATGCCAGTATCAAGACTTCTACTGGCGCCTGTTTTATCATATCTTTTGGTGTATCGTCAGCATATGTGAAATTCCAGCAGGCAAATAAATATCCTATCCATGACATTAAATCTTCTGGATATATCTCTCCTTTTTTAATCTGTACCTCTTGTTCCAGGGTTTCCATTATATAATTTGAGCCTAACCACATCTGCGTATCCGTCTTATTATATAAATGTGTTGCAGTCTCTGATTTCATTAATTTTTCTATAAAATCCTTTGAATCGTAACCTCTTTTAACAGACAGTACAAATAAATCTGCTGACATTTCGCATATCCCAATGTTAAAAGTTGTTGCATCCATTATTTATTCCACTCCTCTATTATTTCATCGAAGAATTTCACATCTTGCGCTCGTCTATATTTAGTCTGAATTTGGTTTATCATAGTACTTAACTGGTTCGTTCTATTTATATTCTGTGATATGATTAATTTTTTATCAGCATCTGTGAGTTTATATTCTTTTATGACATTAAAACGCCATTTACTGTATGCTTCATATGTTTTTAATACATACTGCCTGCCTAACTTTACATACCTCATTGCCTCAATAAATGCCTTGTCACACATCTGTCCATTAAAAAATAATTGCATTACCTGTGTCATTTTATCATCTGCAATTACGCCAACAATCATATCATATAATTCATTATATGCCTTATACCTCTTGCATAGCTGGTCGTATTCTGCTAATTTTTCTGGTTGTCTATTGTATGCAATGAATAGTGCCCAATCGATCTGATCTACATAATTATCTTCAAATGTTTTTATTTTTAATCCATCTGAATTGTACTCTATCTCGTAAAACTTGTTATTTTCATATGATGCAATCAAGCCCTTTGGCTGGTCTGGCTTATCTCCCATATAAAATCCGCAGCCGAAGTCACATGACATCCTGCTTTCAGGCTTAATGTCTCCTTGTATTCCACTTTTTGAACCATGATACAATAACATATTTTTCCACCTTTCTCCAGTAGATAGTGAACAATCCTTTTCTCACCCCTGTTTCCAATCGTTTATACCGTACTTGGCTAAAAGCTCTTTCGCCTGCCCAATGCCGCTTTCCGTAATATATACCGACCTGGAACGGGATGGATGATTTCCTTGCCGGATATAGTCCGCATCATCCAGCTCGTTCAGTATATCGAAATCATAGCCTTTCCACGCATAAAAATCGGTTGCCTCATGAAACTTCTCTCCTTGCGTAAATTGGTCTTTTCCTCTTGGCATTGCCTGCATTCGTATTACGTTTTATAAGCAGCCTTACATAGCAAAACCACCCTGATACTTTGGACGGTTAAGGGTGGCTTTGCTATTCTGATAATCGGGCAACCCCTTGTGGGCCGTTGTTCCTTTTCTGATTGCATAATAGCATTATTGGGGTTACTTGTAAATGTTCTGTAGAAATTTAGGGACCGGGGAAAAACATTTCCTCTTCCATTTTTACAAATCCGTATTTCTCATACAATGGCCGCCCCATATCCGTTGCCTCTAACGCAATCTGTGTGACGCCCTGTTCCTTCACGTCTTTCACTAATAAATCCAATGTGCAAAATGCAATTCCTTGTCTTCGATATTCCGGTGCAGTATACATATTCATAATATAAGCCTTTTTCCCACTGGGATTATGATAGGTTGGCATAACCTGATAAAAGCTCACACCCCCTGCACCAATAAATTTTCCATTATCATATACCAGATATGCTATGTGCCCGCCAGTTTCCAACGCCCGTTTATAATATACATAAGATTCCTGTTCCACCTCGGACATATCCACAGCATCTGACAGCTTATTCGCCGCACGGAGGACAATCATTCTTGTTTTTACCAATTCTTCAATATCTGCCTGTGTCGCTTTTCTATACTCATATTTTTTCATCATCTCCAATAATATCACCTTGCTCCTTCCCACTCCGCCACAAATTCAGCCAAATACTCCTGCCTGTGTTCAGCTGTTTTTAGAATTTATGGGTGTAGTATAAACTTTTGACTGGGATATCCAAATTCTTCCATTGGTTCATCTTCCACAAAACCATATTTTTTGTAGAAAGCCCTTGGAGCAAGCCCTTTTTCATCTTCTTCTCGAAAAGTTGATACTGTAATGTCTTTTGTTCTATCCAGATTATCTAATGCCTTTACTAATAAACCGGAAGCGATTCCTCTTCTTCTGCAGCGGGGTGAAACACCTAAACAGCAAATCATATTATGTTCTCTTGAAAACAAAAGAACCCCTATTATTTTTGCACCGTCTTTCACACACAAAGCCTGTTCTTTGCTTATAAAGCGTAAAACAGTTTCCCGATGTTCCTCTATTTTTTCTTTCGTCTCTAATCCCGGAAAATTCCAGCTGATTTCTGTAACAAGCTTCATCCACTCATCTATATCACTATTTTTTCCAAATTGCACTTCCACACAACCACACTCCAAGCTCAAATCTAAAACCTTCTCAAAAATTTTCTATCAATCGACATACTGTCCAGCGGAAATCCCTTTTTTCTTACTGCACTATGGGGTAAAGCAAATTGCATTTTTATACCGTGCAGCAAGGTTGCCATACTGTCTTACAAGACCTGCATAATATTCTATCATTTCTGCATCGGATAAACATTTTCCATTCACGTTGCGCACATGCACCCCTGGCTGAACCCCGTCTGGAACATTATCAAAATACAGTCCCGAATCACAGGAAAACACCGGCATTTGAAAGGCCTTATAATAGGCGGTCGCTTTCTGCCTCGCATTTTCAAGCGGTGTATTTCCCTTCTCCGGCACTTCCGGAATTGTAATTCCTTCTGCCTTTAAATCACTCAAGCCAATCAGCTCTACGCCTAGTTTTTCAAGCCTGCTTTTCATTACGGATAATTTTGCCTGATTACTTGTTCCATATAATAATTTCATATTTCTGCTTGTACCTTCTTAAAATTTTCTTCTAACGCATCGGCACCATTCAAAACAATCTGTCTGCAAAGCAGCAGTTTCTGCCATTCATCATGCTTTGCCTTGCTTCTCATATTGACACTTCCAGTATCATATTTTCCCGCCCAATCAAGAAATTCCATATGATTTGTATACATATCACCGCCAGGCATGATTCGTTCTCCAAATTTTTGCTTCTCTCTGCGCTTTAATCTATCAATTCTTGTTTCAGTGTCTGTAACCAGCCTGACCGCCAGTGTAAATAACGGAATCAATTCGTCCCCCCAATCTGTCAAAGAACCGGAAATTACTACATTATCGGCTTCGTAAATATCCTTTTTCATTAAGGCAAGACGTTCCTCCTTGCTTCTTTTCGTCGTATACTGCGGATTGGTAGGCAGCCAGAAATAATCGTCGGTATCCATAAACTTATAACCTAATTCTTCACTGATTTTTCTGCCCAGCGTAGATGTTCCTGAGCCGGACGCCCCATAAATGTGTATTATATGCTTCATATTCATCACCTGCAAAAATAATAAGAAAAGTGGTCTTTATCAAATATTATACCAAATGTCATAAAATAAAGCAGTTATCTTTTGCATCTGTCTCATTTAATTTGCTTCATAAACTGGCAAAGGGCCGCCCGAAAGCCGCCCTTTGTCCATTTTATTTTGTTAAATTTTCATGCCCACATTAGCTTAACAGCGACAGAACGCCCTGGTTTGCCTGATTTGCCTGTGCCAGCATTGCCTGGCCTGCCTGTGCAAGAATCTGGTTGTTGGAGTATTTCACCATCTCGGTAGCCATATCCGTATCACGAATCTGGCTCTCTGCTGCAGTGGTATTTTCCACAACGTTGTCAAGGTTGTTGATGGTGTGCTCCAGACGGTTCTGTACTGCACCGAGAGCGGAACGCTGGGTAGATACCTTCTGGATCGCTGCGGAAATGGTGTCGATGGCTGCCCTTGCATTGGCATCATCGCTTCCATTTACTAAGAGGGTCTTCACAGACTCGCCGTCAATCTCCATGCTGCCCGTCTTCAGACCAAGGCTGGTAGCATCCATCGCGTCAATCTGCAGAGAAATCTGATTCTCATCCGTACTGTCCGCTCCTACATGAAGGCTCAAATCCAATGCAGAGGATTCGGTACGGATGGTCGCTGCATCTTCAGTACCGCTAATGATATAACCATCTGCCGCTGCTAACTCCTGTAAAGTAGCAAAGTCATTATAAACTCCATTGCTGGCATGGGCAACGTTTCCCCAAGTATAAGTCTTATCACCGATAGTAATGGTATCTCCGTCTCCATCTACAGCATCGGATAAATCATATGTGTTATAAGCGTCTGCTCCCGTCGTGGTTCTGGTGCCTGGATCGAGAGTAGAACCTGAACCACTTTTCACAGTTACGCTCAGTACACGTCCCTGATCTGCGCCTGCTGTTCTGGCGGTAAATGTAATTCCGGTATTATCACCATCCACATCAAAAAGTGCTCCCAGGTCAGCGTCTCCATTTGCGGCAGCAATGAAAGCATCTGCCGTAGTATTTGCTGCAGTTGTGGTTGTGAAGGCAATATCCTTGGTCTTCACATTGCCGTTCTTATCCATATACTCCACTGTATATACTGCATCTCCGGCAGTTATTGTACCTGCCAATGCTCCGGTGGTATAAACGTCTGCTTCTGCTTGTACCAACGTTGGTGTCAATGCTGTCAATGCTCCGGCATTCTTGATAGTGGGAGTAATCTCATCTCCTACCGAAGAGCCATTACCCTTGAGAAGATAGGTCTCATTGAATTTGGTGGTTTCCGCCACGCGGTCAATCTCTGTAATCAGCTGATTAATCTCATCCTGAATATACTGTCTGTCATCCTCGCTGTTGGTGCCGTTTGCCGCCTTCACTGCCAGCTCGTTCATTCTCTGAAGCATGTCGTGCACTTCTGTCAGCGCGCCCTCTGCGGTCTGCACTGCGGAAATGCCATCCTGTGCATTCAGGGAAGCCTGAGTCAGACCTCTGATCTGCTTTCTCATCTTCTCGGAAATGGAAAGTCCTGCCGCGTCGTCTGCCGCACGGTTGATCTTATAGCCGGAAGAGAGCTTCTCGGTGGATTTTGCCTGAGATGACATTGTCAGCCCCAGCATTCTGTTGGAATTCATCGCTGTTAAATTGTGTTGTACTACCATAAAATTTACCTCCTTGGTTTTACCTGGCGCAAATCCGTTTGCGCCTATGGCTGCTTGTTTTATGTAGCAACCGGATGTGTCCGCTCCGCCGCCGGGCCCTGACCGCCTTGCCTTCTCATCCGGTTATTACCTGATTCACTCTTGAGACTGCTTTTTATTTTTCTCAAGTACATTGCTTCTGACGATATTAATCTCCTTGGGGGCGTCTATCATCACCCGCATATGCCTTCCGGTTCCCCCCAGAAATACGATTTTCACGTTTTCTCCGATCATCAGATACTCTTCCTGTGCCATTGTAAGCCGCAACATGTCCCAAACCTCCCTGTTTTCGGTGCCTGCAGGTCTTTCGTTCCAGCAGGACAATACCTTTTCGCTCCTGCCCGGGATACAACACTTTACACAAACTGTTGCATTTGCCCCCGGCTTCTATTACTCTCAAGATAAGCACATTTCACGGGCTTTGGTCCGGGTGCTTCGGAGCCGAAGGAGCGGCACTCATGCCGGATTCAGGGAAGGGGAAAAGAAATATGAGTACAACACAGCCAATCAGAGACAGAAAGCAATTAGAGCAGTTCAAGGAATACTACAAAACCAAAAGACCTGATTATCGTAATTACGCATTGATTATACTGGGATTAAACACTGCACTGCGTATCAGCGATATCCTGCATCTTACCCTCGAAAACGTCTACAACGGGAAAAAAGTAAGGACCCATATTACAATCAGGGAGCGGAAAACAGGCAAGGAAAACCGTATTTTTCTCAATGACCGTGTCCGTCAGATGCTTGCCGCATACCGTAAGGTCCTGATCAAAACAAGGATGTATAAGTCCGGAAATCCGTATCTGTTCCCCAGTCCACGCTCTGAAGGACAGCCGCTTTCCCGTTTTCAGGCATACCGCATTATCAGTGCGGCAGCGGATGGAGTCGGCATTGAGGATACTGTCAGCTGTCACTCCCTGCGCAAAACCTTCGGCTACCATGCCTGGAAACAAGGGAAGGATCCTATTGTCATCATGGTGCTGTTTAATCATTCTTCTCTAAATATCACAAAACGCTATCTCTGCCTGGAACAGGACGACAAGGACGCCGTGCTGCGGGAAACCACCTTGTAGGAACCTTCGTCCTTTGTCCATATAAATATTGTCTTTTTACCGCGGTCTTTCTGTCGGCGGTCTTTTAACATGGGAAAAAATAATAGAGCCATTAGAAAAAAGAAAATTTAAAAAAGACTAAAGTTTTATAGATACTTACCGATATACTTAATGTAAAAAACAAGATGCAACAATTTGTGTAAACTGTTGCATCTTGCTTTTTTGCTTTTATTTGTATTTATTGTACCGTATCCGGGGAAAAAGATGTATGGTCGCTAAAAAGACAATACTTCTCCTGCACTTTCTTTACATCCACTCGCTGTTAATAGCAGACCATTTCCCAACAAACTCTTTTTCATTTACTACTGCCATAAACGGTTTTGTCAAAAAGGTTTTTATTGTTTTTAGCACGGATGCTCCCATATCAACCATTTAACAACACCTCCATTACATTCATGACTTTTGCATACAGCCGCATTCTTTTTGCATACTTTGAAAGGTTGCTTAAATTCTTCTTTTCATCAGAGGCATAAGCGTTAAGCGCTTTATTAAACAGCTCATTGTCTAGCTTTGTGCGATATTTAAAACAGTCGCATATGGTGCGTTCTCTGTCATATACCGGAAGAGCTACGCCATTAAAATTTTCAACTGTTTTTCCAAGTTCCATATATTCTTTTTGAATATAATAAGCTTTCATTGAAATTTCCTGCATCCGCCTTACTGTTCTTGACATAGATCGAGGGATTGCAATGGACCATTCACGGGGAGCAAAGTCACTATAGCCATAATGAAACAATGCAGATTCGACACAAATAACCCCCTGTGGAAGCAGTGTTGCAATTAGTTGTTCATCGGTTATATCTTTACTTTTTGGAAGTTGATAATAACCATGTCTTATACGTTCTATAACTCCTTCCTTACAAAGTTTTGCCACATCATAATTTTTAAGCCCTGCCAAAATAAAATCAGAAGTTTTTGCAATTCCTCCTGATTTTTGAATTATATTTTGAACAATTTCTATCTTATTCAAGATGCACCAACTTTCTGCACGCACTATTTTAAAATTGTGTGCTTAATTAGCATAGCATATAAATCAACGGACTGCAATTAAATAGTATTTCAGAATAAAAAACAGCCTGACAGGAAATCCTCCGTTTCCTGTCAGGCTGTTTTTTATTCTGAAATACTGTGCCGACCGCAGTAATATTCTGCGTTCCCTTTTAGTGTCTTTCAATGTCCATAAAGGTGTAGGCAGAATAATGAATGATAACCTCCTCACCTGGGCGCACCACAAATTCCAGCTGCTTTCCCAGATCTCCGGATCCCAGCACCGCGCTGACCGTATTCACCGCCTGCATGGTTTGTATCGTGGCCGTCTCTCTCATACGAAGCTTGCCCACCGGCTTCTGATTCACAAAATATTCAATCTTCACTGCCATTGCATAATGCCCCTTATCCCGGCAGATCGTAATTTTTGCCGGCGGATTCAACATCCCCTCCACAATATCCGGAACAGTCTTGGTCGTTTTCACACCATTTTCCTCTGTCACCGTCTCCTTCATGGGTATCAGCTTTTTCAGCTTGCTTCCATCCTTCCCGTACAGCTTTTTTACCTTTCTTCTGGCAAGTACATTTCCCAGCACATTTCCCAAAATCAGAAAACACACACCCACAGCCACCAGCACAATGGCGATAGGCCCATCCGCCTCAAATAACAGGGGAATCCCCGCCACTAAAAGCGCTGCTCCTATGATTTTCAAAAAAATATTCACAAAGGTTGCAAGGGGCGCGCTCTCGTAAACCTTATAATGAAATGGTAACAACATTTTTCCCTCTCCTTCTTATCTCTGTAGATACAGAAATCTTATCACAAAAAGGACGCCTGTTTTCCCTTTTTGTAAGAAAAAGACTGTTTCCTTGTCACTTTTGGTTTCCCTTGACTTATGCCGTCTCTATGTCAAAAAGCCATATCTGAACCCGAAAACGCTGCTCTTCTTCCCTTATCTGCAGCTCTCCGTGATATTTCTCTACAATATTGTGAATAATTGCAAGTCCCATGCCATGCTCTCGAGGATTATCTTTGGTAGTCGGCGTCCTCTTTTTCTCCGCCGTCTCGTTCCTTAAAGGTTCTTTTGTATTTTCTATGTCTATGAACAAATTGCCGTCCTTCATCCTTACACAAATTCTCACAGATTTATCCTGAGATTTTACAGCCGCTTCAATGGCATTGTCAATCAGATTTCCCAAAAGAAAGCATACATCCGCCTCTGAAAACGCTGCGTCACTGGCAACAGACATTTCTGCCTCCATCTTCACATTTTCCTTTCGGGCCAAAAGAGCCTTATAGTTTACTATATTATCTATATAAGGATTCCCCGTTCTTGAAAGCAGCTTTTCCTGATTTAAAATCTGCAGGCTTTCCTGATAGCTCTCCTGCAGCTTCCCGTAATTTTTCTCTTCCAGATATGTCTGCTCCAAAAGATAGCGCTGCTTCAGATCATGCTTGAAATACCGCAGCTCCTCATAATAGCTTCCCATCTCCTTTGACATGCTCAAATACTGCTCTACCGTCTTTTCCAGATAATCCATTCTGGCCTGCCTGCCCGAATTTTCCCGCACTCTCTCATACAAAAGAAAGGAAAGCAAATTGATTCCCACCAATAGCATCATAGAAAGCAGATAAGCCCACTTTCCATATTCTGTTCCTTCTCCCAGTACAGACACTGCAATCACTGCACTGAACAGGGGAATCATCAGGGTTTCCAGCCAGTCTGCCATACTGACCTGTTCTGCAGCCCTTGAGCCTTTCCAGAGGAAAGGCACTGCCCTTACCGCCGCAAACCACAACAGCTTTGACACCAAAAGGGATGTCATTGCACTGCCATTTTCGGGCAGAAGTAACGCTGTCACAGCGAAGGCGATTCCCTCCGCCCCTACTCCCAGCAGATAAAATACTGCCGTAAGAAGCAGCTTTTGCCTGTGGGATGCCTGATAGAGCAGCTCCAGCGCCGCCAAAAGCGTTGCCATAAATATAAGCCCATTTACCGCCGGGGGCAGACCCCCGCCATAGGTAAGACCGTTGCAAAGACAAAAGAAAGCGCACCAGACCAATGTCTGCTTTACACAGCTCATCTTTCGCTTTTCCAAAAGCTTATCACAGCTTAACTTATATACAATGGTAGTAAAAATTTCAAGAAAAAGCAGTGACGCCATTTCCATAAGCCTCTACCCCCGATCTTCTGGTATCCGCCTGCTTCTCACAGCAGCTGATTCCTATAATACTCTCTTATGCTGTCAAGCCTGGCCTTGCTGATATTAAGCTGTTTCCCATTCTGCATGGTAATGGAGGTATAATGATAGCTTTCGATGTACCGGACATTAACCAGATAAGATTTATGTATGCGCAGAAACTTATGCCCGCTTGCAGAAATTCTGGCCTCCACCTCGTCCATCCGTCCGTAAAACCAGTAGCTTTTTCCCCTGCCTGCCAAAAGGATTTTCCGAAGACTGCTTTCAAAGTAAAGAATCGATTTGATATCCACCTGATACCGAACCTTGCCCGATGTAAAGCAAAAGTTTTCGCTTTGGGCAATTTCCTGTTCCATGACCCGGTCCAATACCTGAAATAGTTGTTTCTGGTCCACAGGCTTGTCCAAAAACGCAAAGGGCTTTACATTCATCAATGCTTTACAATACTGGTCATGGGCGGATATAAAAATGAGCACGGTATAGTAATCCCTCTCTCTGAGCTTTTTGGCCGTTTCCACACCGTTAAAGCCGTCCATTTCTATGTCCAGTAAAATAATCTGGAAGTCTCCATGCTGCTCAGCCTCCCACAGCAGCTCCTGTCCTGAGCTGCAGGCGGCAATGTCTCCATTGATGCCTCTTTTTCTCAAAAAGTCCTGTACTATTTCACAATTATTTCTCAGCGTATCCTGTTCATCATCGCAGACACCGATCCTAAGCACAGCCGTCCCTCCTTTACCAATGCGCAAACCATTTCAAAAACCATCCAGGCATACCCGTCATACTGTTAAAAAACCGGCTCCCATTTCGGAAGCCGGTCCTGATGCTGCATTATGGAATTAGTCCTGAACGTAAGGCATCAATGCAACGTGACGCGCTCTCTTAATCGCTACGGTCAGCGCTCTCTGATGCTTTGCACAGTTGCCGGTAATACGGCGGGGAAGAATCTTTCCTCTCTCGGACACATATCTTTTCAGCTTGTTTGTATCCTTGTAATCAATCACATTATCCTTGCCGCAGAATACGCAAACTTTCTTTCTTCTGCGAACGCCGCTCTTTTTCCTTACCGGAGCATCGGATTTCTCTGCTTTATTGTAAGCCATGTCAGTACCTCCTGTCTCAATCAAATCTTAGTTGAACGGTAATTCTTCGTCAATGCCGTCAGGGATATTCATGAAGCCGTCGCTTGCGCCGGACGGAGCCGGAGCAGCATTACCGCCTGAGTAACCTCCGTTAAAGCCGCCATTGTTGAATCCGCCTTCGTTTCCTGCAGAAGCATTTTTGCTCTCAGCAAACTCAATCTCATCCACCATGACACGGACACTATAAACCATCTGGCCGTCCCTGTTGGTATAATTGTCGTTCTGGATTCTCCCACAGACTACCACCTTGGTTCCCTTGTGCAGATAACGCTCAATAAACTCTGCCTGTCTGCCGAATGCGGTACAGTTAAAGAAATCTGCGTCGGGCTCTCCCTCTCGCTTGAATCTTCTGTCAACCGCTATGGAAAAGCGCGCTACTGCGGTCTGGCTTGCCCCCTGTGAGTATCTCACCTCAGGGTCCCTTGTTAAACGTCCCATAAGAATTACTTTATTCATAATCAACTTCTCGCTTTCTGTTTATGCCTCGTCCTGTCTAACGCATAAATATCTGATAACATTGTCCATAATACGGACACGGCTCTCAATCTCTGCCGGAGCGGTGCTATCAGCCTCAAATCTGATGAAATAATAGAAAGCTTCTTTCATCTTCTGAATTTCGTAAGCAAGTCTCTTCTTACCCCATTCATCCACCTCTGTAATGGTGCCGCCGAATCTTTCGATCAGAGCCTTACATTTTTCAATCACTGCAGCTCTCTCATCATCTTCGGCCTTAGCGCTGACAACAACGGCTAATTCATACTTGTTCATGCTTGTTACCTCCTTTTGGTCTCTGGCCCGCATCATGGATGCGAGCAAGGAATCAATGTATCACGAAATGATATGATACCATAAAAACTCCCAGTTTTCAAGCTTTTTCCTGAATATTTTTTATACCACGTTACTGTCAAGCAATCGTTGGCAACTTTCTTTTCGATTTATCTTTTTTGTTCAAACAGTCCTTTTTCTGGTTTCTAATATCCAGCCATGTACAGCAGTCGCTTTCTCTCCCCCTGTATCTTTCCGTCCAATCCAACTACATGCCCTATTGCTGGATATTGATAGCCCTTTCCGTCTTTCTTTGGCGCCTTCGCTGACATCAGGATCTCGCCGTATAACTCTTCTACTTTTTCTTCTTCAAATACCGGTTTTCTCAGACGTTCTGTCACTTCATGCAGCTTTCCGCTGCATTTTTTGGCCAGTATCTTCGCCAGATGGTTCCAACTTCTGTGCCCGTGTTTCATCCGTTTCGCGATCACACTCCACACATGATTTTCCATTGTCCCCATGTTCCGGTATTCCAACCCCTCCGGCGGATCCGGCAGCTCCAGACCCTGGGATTGGTAAGGCACAAGTCCTTCTTGGTTGTTCTCATAATAATGGATCAGGTCTTCTACATCTTCAATCTCATCCTCATCGCTCAGACTGTTTCGGTAGGTCTCCAGATACTGGAATAATTCTTCAATATCTTCTTTCAGAAGCTCCAAAATGGCATCCCGTGCAGCTTCTTCATGGATTTTTTCTTTTACTGCTTTATTCCGATGGAATGGGTCTAACTGGAAGCATGTACTTTTATCTTTTACTTTCTTGATCCATGACGCCCCATCCGCATTTAAGATCCTTTGGCTTACTTCATCCAGATTAAACTCCTTCGCGATCACTGCCTCTCGGTATTCCTGGAATTCTTTTGCTTTGGCAAATCCGGCAACTACCACTTTATTTTCCAGGGCATACCGATCCGGACCGGTTTTTCTCCATCCATCATAAGCTATCCCGATCTTGATCTCTGCCTTATCCTGTTTTTCCTTTTTTCTGTTTTTCCCCTGCAGTTTGATATACACTCCATCCGCTTCTTCAAACAGAACGGGAACATCTTTTTTCCCCTTTACATTCCCTCTCTTATATTCTTCTGTCAGCTCGGCTTCTTCCTCACAGACTTTTTCCCCTAAAGCCTGGATGACGTTCCATACTCCCATTGCACTAATAGTCTGCCCTGTCATCTCACTGACTTGTAAGGCGCACTCCCTGTAAGACAGTTCCGTAATCCCTTTTACCAGCAGTTCCGACAGGTTCGTTGAGATCAGGCCGACATGATCCAGATCCAGTGTTTCATCCAGCAGATATACAAAGCGCCTGGTTCCATCTTCCTCGGTCACTTCATAGACGATTCTCTGATAGGTTACTTCCCCGTACACGGTTTTCACCGTTGTCTGCCTGGCTCCCTTATTCCGGTACTTCTTCTTGTCCCTGCCTTCCATCAGCATCCGGTCATACCGCTCCAGGAATTCTTTTGTGAACTCTCTTCCGATCTGGCAGACCCATGCATAAATATTTTTCTCTAACTCCTTGAATGTTACGCCGTTTTCCTTTATTATTGAACTCATCATACAGACTCCTTATGTTTTTTCTCGACAATTAAACAATAAGATAAATCTGTATGATTGGGAAGAGGTTTCGATCTCTTCCCTTTATTCTTGCCAATGATAATTATACTCTAAGTTATACCAGCTCAGCCATAGGAGGATGTCCAACTCTTAGTTCCATCCTGTCATAGTATCTTCCGGAATCCTTACACAAAGGCTTTCATCTTCCAGGCATAATACAGCGCCCAATCCTGATCATTTGCAAATGGATCATAATAATGAGCTTTTACACCATTAATACTTTCGGGATATACCATTGCGCAGGATGCCCAGCCATCTTCTTTAAACAGATTCAAACATCCGCGAAGAGATGCTTTTGCGAGCTGCGCATATTCCTCCTGCCCGTCCGTCTGGCTATAGCGCGCATAACATTCTCCAGTAAGCACACTCCAATAATGCGGAAACGTATCGCCAAAGCATCTGCGCTTACCAAACCAATACCCGTCCCAATGTCGGATTGCATTTTCAAAGAGGTGATAATCTGGCTGTTGTCCATTGAATAATTTCAGTACTGCCATCATTTCCCCTGCAGCGCTTAAAAATTCTTTATTTTCGGTTAACTCATATGCCTGCAGCAAAATACTGACTGCCGGAGCAACAATGCTCTGTTCATAATTTACCTCTGATTTAGGGAATTGCAATCCCGTTTCTTTCACATGCTCTGCATGCGCAAGAAACAATGTCTTTATCTTTTCTGCATCATCATACAGCTTCTCTTTTTCCAGACAGCTGATTAACTCCGTTGCCGGAATGCCGATTGCATAAAATTTCTTACCATCCTTCTCGTAATATCTCGCCAATGACTTATATGCATCCAGGATGTATTTCTTGTCTTTTTTCCATTTATAAACTTCCATGAGAAAGATAGTCATCCATGGATAATTATATAATCTATCCCAATCCATGTTTCTGCCGGCATCATTGAAAACGTCACCTGTTTCTGTGTCGAACAACTCTCGGTAAACATATTCAATATATCTGTTTAGACTGCTTTCCAGCTTTACATCTGACTTTTCCTGCAGCCACAGGGCAATCAGCGCCCCCATTGCCAGGCGCTCTCTGCCACCGTTATAATCATACAAATAAGAATAGAAACGTTTCTTTGTTTCCCTGTCATAAATGATATATCCACCGTCCAGAATACCTTTATTTTCCTGCTGATGGGCAGCTATAAAGTTACATCTGTTTTCTATCAGCCTCTCCAGTTTCATACATCCATAGAGCAAAGCCCTCGTATGAATTCCATTCACTTCTATGTTTATATGCTTCTCTCCCATAGAAGAAATACGCATCTCTACAGTTACGATATACTTATCTTCTGCTTCTTGCATTTTCCATTCTAATTGTTCTTCTTCACAGGAAACAGATACCGTTTCAGCTTTCCCTTTTCCCTTAATGTGAAACAAAGCTGTCTCTCCCACAAAGTAAGTACTTTGTTCCATACATACCACGGGCAGGTTTTTCTGCTCCAGCAGAATTTTCTGAAAAGCATCCGGATTTTGAAACCAGAACCATTCAAAACACAGTTCATATTCTTCACCCGGCTGCAGCATATCAATGCCGGGATGAAGTAAAAAGCTCCCCCGGTCATTGCTGCTCTTCTCAAAATCGCGCATGACACTATAACCTTTCAGACTGCCTCTTCGCAAAATCATGCCCAAATGAGGTGCAATACCACTCATTCTTACTGCTTTAATCCAGGACGCTTCCTCTCCACACCAAATATGGGTATGACAATGTCTGCGCATACATTCATCGGAATCCACATAGCTGTCCGGCAGAGAGAGAATAACGCCCAGGTCACTTTCCCTAAAATAAACCGGAAATCCCATTTCATTCTTAAAAATATAGCTTTCTTGTAAACAGCCGTTTTCTTCTATCAAATGGCTCTTATGTACTTGAATTCCTTCCGGCAATTTCACTGTTCCCCACGGAATTTCTCCCACTGCCCAATTCATCCAATAGCTATCCTCAGTATTCTGGAGAGTCACCAGGCAATCGTTCTCATCATATTTTAGTTGAAAAAGACTTTTCATTCACTTTCTCCTCTTTACCCCAGCATCTCTAACAAGTACTGCTGTCTGCCTTCCCTCAGGAACAACGGAATCGTATCCAGCGGTGCATCCACCCAGACACTCTGACCTCCCTCATAAACCATACCGGTGGATACACAGGTCCAGTTTGCTCCAGCAGGCAGATACACCTCCCTGCCAAAAGCATGCTCATGACAGACAGGCGCCACCAGAATATCACTTCCAAACAGGTAGGCATCTTTACAATCCCAACAAGCCTCATCCTCCGGGAATTCATAAAACAGACCACGCATAATTGGAGTTCCCTTCTCATGAGCCTCCCGCATCAGCTCTCTGGTATAGTCTCTCATCCGCTCCCGCACTTGAATATATTTAACGAGGATAGGAGTCGCTTCCTCTCCGAAGCTCCACACCTCATTATCGGCACCGGTCTGCTCTCTGACCTCACCTGCCTTATTTACAATCTGTGTGGCAGGCTGTCTGCATCCATGAAGACGCATAACAGGGCAGAAGGCGCCAAACTGGAACCATCTCACTAAAAGTTCTCTGAAATCTTCGTTTTCTATCCATCCGCCGTGAAAACCGCCGATATCCGTGGTCCACCACGGGATACCTGCCACTCCCATATGGATACCGGCACAAATCTGCTTTCTGAAATCCGCATAATCGGACATAATATCCCCCGACCATACCAGTGCGCCATATTTCTGGCTGCCTACCCATGCGCAGCGAATGAGATTTACAATCTCCTGCTGGCCGTTCTGCTTTTGGCCT
Source organism: Candidatus Acetatifactor stercoripullorum (assembly GCA_019114005.1). Lineage (GTDB taxonomy): Bacteria > Bacillota > Clostridia > Lachnospirales > Lachnospiraceae > Acetatifactor > Acetatifactor stercoripullorum. Next base: position 16,883 of record DXGH01000050.1, on the reverse strand, counting down.
TCGTAAAACAACCTTGCATACTCTCTGGGATAAATATTACCCACACTGGCCACGGGACCCGCATGATACCGATAATTGTCAAATTCATAGGTGGTAAACTCCGGCTCCGCCTCATCCAGCCAAAAGGTATGAATCCCCAAATCCGCATAGTTTTTCTTACACTTCTCCCAGACATAGGCTCTGGTACGGGGATTGGTGGCATCCATAAACACATTGTTGCCATGGAACAGCATCTGCACATCAATTCCGATGTTGGATTTCACCAGTAATCCCTGTTGTTTCATTTCCTCATAATTCTCACTGCGCCAATCCACCTGAGGCCATATGGATACCATGGTCTCTATCCCCATGTCATGAAGTTTTTGTACCATTTCCGCCGGATTAGGAAAATACTCTTCATCAAAACGCCAGTCGCCGCATCTGGGCCAATGATAATAGTCAATCACAAGCACATCCAGCGGAATTCCTCTCCGGCAATATTCCGCCGCCACATCCAGCACCTGCTGCTGATTGTAATAGCGCAGTTTACACTGCCAAAATCCCAAACCATATTCCGGCATCACAGGCGCCTTGCCCACAGCATCCGCAAAATGCTCTTCTATACTTGCCGGGGTATCCCCTGCGGTAATCCAGTAATCCATCTGCCTTGTAGACTCTGCCACCCAGGTCATCACATTTTCTCCAAAAGAGACTTCGCCGATGGCTGCATTATGCCATAGGAAACCGTATCCTCTGTTGGACAAATAAAACGGTATACTTGCCTGAGAATTGCGATGTGCCAGCTCCAGGTTACACCCCTTCAAATCCATGCGCTCCTGCTGATACTGCCCCATGCCATAAATTTTCTCACCGGGCTGCCCTTCAAAACTAACCTTCAACCGGAAATCTCCACCCTGCAAGGGCTTAAAATGACGTGCTTTGCGTGTCAGGGCGCCACCATTGCTGATTTCCCTAAGCAGCAATTCTCCCTTTCCGTTATAAAACGCCATTTGTAATGCATGTCCCCAGGGCTGCACCGTAAGCACTGCCTTGATATTACCGTTGGTGATGGAGGCTTCCCATTCCTCAATCGCAATAGCAGCTTTACTCTGAGTGTCTTTGCTGTTTTCCAATAATGCCACACTGCCCTCTGCCACATCACTGAGCATGGCGGAACGTACCCGCAGACTATCATTCCCCCAGGTTTCCACCCAGACTGTCTCTCCGTTTTCCCTGAAAATCAGCTTTTTTTCTTCCTGCTCAAAAAATCCCATATGATACCCTCCGTAATCATGATTCAAGTCTATATTCGAAAAGCGCCCTGGCGCGGGCTGGAGCGTTTCCAGCCGTCACTCATTCACAAATATACCCTTAATCTCCTCCAGGGCAATTTCCGCCGCAGGCGCAAAGTCCTCTGAAGCGGCATAAGCTACGATGCTTTCATAAAACTGTCTCACCTGAGGTCTGTCCATATGCCCCAGCACATCCCCGGCGCAGAAAAGCAAGCTGCCTCCCTCTTTTACCCTTGCTTCCAAAAGGTAGGAAAGCTTATGATTTCGCTCGAAATTGTCTATGATCTGCACAATGGGAGTAATTGCAGCTCCCCAGCCGTCCAAAATCACCGGCCTGCTGTTATACAACAGGGGCTGCCACTGCCACTGGGCGTAATCCTCTGTGGGAAAGCCACGAAAGGCAGGATGGGCGCTGTCACAGACCATTCCCAGAGTGCCGGGAGCCACGGGAAGTCCCTTCGCTGCGCAGGCGTCTCTGAACATGGGCCAGCACCAGAAATCAGGGGCAAAGGCTCCGGGAACGCTGTACCCTTCCTTCGCCTTATCAGAAAAGAGCACAACCCTTCCGCCCTGCTTTAAAAAATCCTCTCCGCTCTGATCCAGCCGGTCTGTGATGAAAATCCCCCTTTTAGAATCTATCCCCATCCATTTTTCCCGGCTGTCCTGTCCGCTTTTTTCCGGCAGCCTTTTGTATATCCACAAAGGATATTCATTTTCCACCTCTCCCATACGCAGCACAAGGCGCATGACAGCCGCCTGCTCCACCCTGGGAAGTGCAAAATGCACTGGGCCCAATGCGGTAAGTTTTCCCGGACTGCCGCTTCCCTTAAGATGAGCCTGGCCAAGCACTTGGTTTTCCCAGGAATATAAAATTACCTCCACGTCATACTGCCCCGCTCTCCATGCTGCATCCGCTGCGCTTTCCGGACCAAAATCCGCAAGGAAAATCTCCCCCTCAAACGTCTCCTGCTCCTGCCACACATAGCGGGGAAATTTGGCAAGAAGCACCCTGGGGGCGCAAAATCTTCTGAATTCCTCTGGCGTAATCAGTCCCTTGGAATCCAGAAAGCTGTCCAGAATTCCCACAAGAGCCGTTCCCTGTCCGGGAAAATCCTGCAGGCCCAGAAGCTGAAAGCCCGCCATATCCCTGGTGCGCAGGGCCGCTTCTATCTCCTCTCTGTAGCACTGCACCGCCAGCCTGCCGCTGGCCTGAAAAAATCTGTCCGCCATATCACCCATACCGGCCTCTTCCAGCCTTTTTTGAAACTGCTTTAAATTTTCAGGAGACAAAGGGCCTGTGTACTTGGGAATCTCCCTGTAGTTTGGATAGCATTGATACTGGCCAATCTCGTGGGAGATCAGGGGAAGGGGGGACTGCCCTACTCCCGCGCTGTAATCGTGCAGGGTAGAGGGCTCTTCCTGTGTCTGCAGATATCCCAGGGGCAGGTCTCCAAAGGAAAAGGAGGCTCTGATATTGGTTTTTTCATCCGTCCGCATGATGATCCAGCAGTCGTCCGCACCGCTGCAGACGGGATGCTCCAGAAAATTATTGGCCCCCTGGGTATACAGCTTATCCGGCCGGATGCTTCTAAGCTGCCTGATCAGCCTTTCAAATTCCCGCAAATCCCCCGTCATCTCGTTTCCTGCCGCAAACAGCAGAAAAGAAGGATGATTGCCATAAAAGGCAAGCACCTTTTTCGCCTGATCGTAAATGTACGCATACAGAGCCTTATCACACCTTTTATCCTTCTCCCCATACAGGGCGGCTGCAAAGTTTGAAAGCTCCACCTGAAGATAGATGCCTTTCTCATCCGCCGCCGCAAAGGCCGCCTCTGGAGGACACCAGCTGTGAAACCGGCAGTGATTCAGGCCGTACTGCTGATACAGATCAAATATCTTAAGCCAGCTTTCCTTGTCCATGGGGCATGCGCCGGTCCTTGGATAGATGCAGCAGTCCACAGTCCCCCGCAAAAACACGGGCACACCGTTTCTCACAATTCTTTTATCTCTGATCTCCTGCCCAAAAATTCCCGCATTTTGCTCATACTGCTGCCTGCCTCCTCTTTTGTCTGTGACAATGAGAAAAAGCCGGTAAAAAACAGGATGGAATTCATCCCAGAGACAAAGCAGCTCTGTCTTTTTCTGCGCATCCTCCCCCTCCTGCCAAAGCGCATAAAAGGCCTGGCGGGTTCCCTGTATTTCGCTGCATTTCAGCTCCCTTTCTGCCAGCGGCAGGCCGTCGCTTCTATACCCCCATACTGTGATGCTCTCTCCTTCCCTTGTGCGGATAAAAAAGCCTCCGGCGTTTTCATCTCCCACAATCTGGGGAATCTCCCAGCTTCCTTCCTCTCCCTTTTCCAGATAGATTTCTCCCAGTATTCCGTTCCAGTTGGTCTGGGTATGCTCCGTATACTGATGCCCCTTAAGGAGGCTTTCCGGGAAATCCTCCTTGGAGGCCAGATCATTGTCCACCACAATCCGGAGCAAATGCTTTCCGGCGTCCCCCAAGGCCTCTGTGAGCTCGTGCCTCTGGGGAATCAGGGTCTCATGGGAGCCTGATACCCATTTTCCGTCCACATAAACCTCTGTGTATTTGGTGCGCTCCAGAAAAAGAAAGATAGGATGGCCCGCCCACTCCTTTGGAATTTCAATTTCTCTTTCATAGTGCGCCCTGCCTGTAAAGGGATATTTCCTGCTCAAAAACAGGGTCTGACCCTCCTTGGGCCCAAAGCTCCCTTTCTTGCTGATTTCCGTGGTTGAGGGCAGTTCTATGGTGTCATTAAGCTCGGGAAGCCCTTGGCTTTTCTCCCCCGCACTTTCCCCCTTCTCAAACCCAAATTTCCAGGTGCCCTGAAGCATTCTTTTCAGCTGTATTTGCATTATTCTCCACCCTCCTCCAAATAGGCATAGTCACTGTGTCTGTATTCCTTTGGGGAAATTCCCACCTCTTTATGAAAGCACCGGGAAAAGTAGTATGGATCCTGATAGCCCAGCCTGTGGGCCACCTCATAAATATAGAGATCTGTGGAGCGAAGCAGCTTGCAGGCCTCCGTAAGCTTCAGCCTTGTGAAAAATTCCATAGGAGCCCGCCCGGTATATTTCTGAAAAATCACATGCAGATAGCTTTTAGACAGCTGAAAATGCTCTGCAATCTGCTCCATGGAAAGATTTTCCTGCACATGGGCATACATATATCGTATCACGCTGGTCACAAGCTTGTTCTGCTCCCCCGTGGTATTATGCTTCTCCCGATAATAGGTCTCCGCCAGAATCAGCTCCAGCACCTGGGAAATATAAATAAGATTACCAAGAGTATAGTTTGCCTCCAGCACCCGGAACAAAAGCTCAAACAAAAACAGCATACGATTGGAGGCATGCTCTGATGCAAAATGTGCTACCATGCACTGCTCTAAGGGAAAAAGCTGCGCATCCTCTCCCTTAAAATGCACCCACAGAATACTCCAGGGATTCTTCTCATCCGCATAATAGCGGTGGCCGCAGCCTGCGGGAATACAGACAGCCTCTCTCTGACCAAGAGGATATTTCTTCCACCCATATCCTTCCTTTTCCCGGATTTCCACGCTGCCCCTTCCCTCCGTGCAGTACAGAAAAATATACTCCTCTATCCCCTCCGTCCTCTCCCGGTAATGCCTTTTTGCCCTTGGGAAAAAGCCCACATCTGTCAGATACATCCGTCTCACCAGCGGATGAGCCGCATATTCCGCAAATGCCTCCGTGGGAAGCACAATCATGCGCTCTCCCCGAAAGCCCTCTCTTTTGGTTCCTTCCTCTCTGTATTCCACCGTCTTTCCGCTTCCTTTTCTCGCTTTTCTTAAAGCCTATCACGTTTGTGGAATATTGTCCATGAAAAACAAGGATATGATATTCCTCTTCCTGCCTCTTTCATGCTATGCTGAAAGCACCATCAGTCAAAAATATTTATATTTAGGCGTTTGCGAAACTCGCTAACAAAGTCACGAACCCGGTCATAATAACCAAAAACGGGTTCCGAAGCAGTGGCTAGTCACCCTTATTTTGGTTATTATGTCCAGTTTTTGATACTAGGGAGCGAGTTTCGCAATTACCTACTGAAAGAAAGGAGCTCCTATGTCTGCAAAAGGTTCTGTAAAAATATGGGAGGAGAGTCTTACCCTTCCCACCTATCAGGTGTATCCTGCGGAAAAAAGTCCATTATTTATTGAAAAAAGAGCCTACCAGGGCAGCACGGGAAAGGTCTACCCTCTCCCTGTGACAGAGAAGCTGAGCGATACGCTTACGGACGTGTCCTATCAGGCAGTCTGTCTGGAAAACGAATATCTTTTTGTCATGGTGCTTCCCCAGCTTGGCGGACGCATCCACCGGGCCTTAGATAAAACCAACGGCTATGACTTTATCTACTACAACCATGTAATCAAGCCGGCCCTGGTGGGGCTGACCGGGCCCTGGATTTCGGGAGGCATTGAGTTTAACTGGCCCCAGCACCACAGGCCCTCCACCTTTTCTCCGGTGGATTATACACTGTCCCAAAACCCTGACGGCTCCTGCAGCGTATATTTAAGCGAGATTGACAAAATGTACGGCACCAAGGGCATGGCCAGCATTTCCCTGTATCCGGGAAAAGCCTACATAGAGATAAACGGACGTCTGTTTAACAATACGGAACTTCCCCAGACCTTTCTGTGGTGGGCCAATCCTGCGGTTCCCGTAAACGAACACACCTATTCCGTATTTCCCCCCGATGTAAATGCGGTAATGGACCATGGCAGACGGGCCGTCTCTACCTTTCCCATTGCGACGGGAGAATACTACAAGTACGACTATTCCGCCGGCGTGGATATCTCCCGCTATCAGAATATAAAGGTTCCCACCTCCTACATGGCGGCCCATTCCGATTTTGACTTTATCGGCAACTATGATGAAAAGCAAGGGGCCGGTCTGCTTCATGTGGCAGACCACCATATCTCCCCCGGCAAAAAGCAATGGACCTGGGGCAGCGGAGATTTTGGCCAAAGCTGGGACAGGAATCTCACGGATGCGGACGGCCCCTATATTGAGCTGATGACCGGTGTCTTTACCGACAATCAGCCTGATTTTTCCTGGCTTAAGCCCTATGAGGAAAAAACCTTTACCCAGTATTTTATGCCCTACAAGGGGGTGGGCAGAGTGTGCAACGCCACAAGAGACGCAGCCGTAGGTCTCTTTCCCGCAAACGACCAGACAGCCTGCGTGCGCGTCTACGCCTCCGGCTGCTTCCCCGGCTCCAAAATAACCGTTGCCAAAGACGCTCAGGTGCTCTTTGAACAGGAAGCCGATCTTTCCCCAGAGGGCTTCTTTGAGGCCCAGTTTCCTGCGCCCGAAAGCCTGTGCGGCTGCAGCGTGACAGTCTCCTTCCAGGGAAAGGCGCTTGTGCAATACACCGAAGCCCCAAAAAAGCTCCAGCCCATTCCGGAGCCTGCCGAGGCCTTAAAACAGCCGGAGGAGTTAAAATCCACCGAGGAGCTCTACCTTGCCGCCCTGCACCTGGAGCAATACCGCCACGCCACCTATGAGCCCGGCGATTATTATCTGGAAGGCCTGCGAAGAGACCCCTCCGATATCCGGCTGAACAACGGCTACGGACTGCTGCTTTTGAAAAGAGGCCATATCCGGGAAAGCATCCCTTATTTCCGCCGGGCCATCCAAAAGCAGTCCTGGAAAAATCCCAACCCCTACCACGGGGAATGCTATTTCAATCTGGGGCTCGCCCTGGAGCTGCTGTGGTCTGTGGAGCATGCTCAGGATAAATCCGATGGCGGCGGCTTTGTGTTCTTAGAGGAGGCTTATGACGCTTACTACAAGGCTTCCTGGAGCGCCGAGACCCAAAGCAGCGCCTTCTTTCGCCTCTCCTGTCTCTCTATGCGGCAGAAGGATGCACAAAGCGCCCTTTCCTTTGTGAATCAGTCTCTGGTCCGCAACTGGCACAACATGAAGGCGCGAACCCTGAAGGCAGCCCTGCTTCGCAGACTTGGAAGGGACAACAGCTCTTTGCTGGAGGAATCCCTTCAGATAGACCCCTTATACATGGGCTGCCTTTTTGAGAAGGCTCTCTTTGGAAAGCAGCCCTGGGAGCTGTCACAAAAAAAGGAGGAATTGGCCCCATGGCGGGAAAAAATGAGGGAGGAAGCCCACAATTATCTGGAGCTTTCCCTGCTCTACAGCGGGGCCGGATTGTATCCGGAGGCTATAACCGTGCTGGAGGCCTGCAAGGCCTCTTCCCCCATGGTGTCCTATTATCTGGGCTGTTTTTATGATCTGAACGGGGAAAAGGAGGCTGCCCTCTGCTCCTTTGAAAAGGCAGAAAGCCTCCCCCCCGATTACTGCTTCCCCAACAGGCTGGAGGAGATTGCGATCCTTAAGACCGCCATCCGCACCCTCCCCTGTGCGCCTATGGCCCACTATTACCTGGGTAATCTCTTCTATGACAAAAAGCAGTATGAGAAGGCAGCTGCCCATTGGGAGCAGGCAGTGAGCCAAAAGGAAGCTCTGCCCATGGCCCTTCGCAACCTGTCCATCGCCTATTACAACAAGCAGCATGCTCCTCAAAAGGCTTTGGCTTCCCTTAAAAAGGCTCTGTCCCTGGATCCGGACTATCCCAGGCTTTTGCTGGAACATGACCAGCTCTGCGCAAAATGCCACATCCCCTTTGAGGAGAGGCTGCGCTTTCTGGAACAGCGGCTGAAGCTTACTGCACAGAGGGACGATCTGTATCTACGCTACATTACCCTCCTAAACTGTGCGGGCAGATGGGAAGAGGCACTGAGCGCTCTCTGCTCCCACCGGTTCCACCCCTGGGAAGGAGGAGAGGGCAAGGTCAGCGCCCAATACCGCTATGCCTTGATTAGCCTGGCTATACGGGCCCTTGCGCAAAATGACGGCCAGACCGCCCTTTCCTTTTTGGAACGAAGCCTTACTTATCCCGAAAATCTGGGGGAGGGAAAGCTGCCAAATGTCCACGACAACCAGTCCCACTATTACATGGGGCTTGCCTTAGAGCAATTAGGACAAAAAGAAAAAGCCGCCCACTATTGGCAGCTTGCAGCCTCCGGCTCCAGGAAACCGGAGCCCGTTCTCTATTACAATGACCAGCCCTCCGATTATATTTTTTATCAGGGACTTGCGCAGGTCCGCCTGGGAAATCCCACAGAAGCGGCCAGCTCCTTCCACATGCTCATCTCCTACGGGGAGCAGCATATATTTGACCAGATTTCCTATGATTTCTTCGCCGTTTCCCTGCCGGAAATCGAAGTATATCAGGATAACCCCAAGCTTCGAAACACCCAGTACTGCAATTACCTAAGAGCCTTAGGAAGCCTTGGGCTGGCAGCCTTAGGGGAACAGGAAAAGAAAAAAGAGGCCTCCTCTCTCCTGCAGGAGCTTCTGACCAGACAGGACGATCATCAGGGCGCCCTCTTTCTCCTGCCGCTTTTAAGCTAAAACAGGGGCAAGGACCTACTTTCCTTCCTTGATCTCCTTGATATTTTTTTCCAAAAGCCTTCTGGCAATCATAATCTGATGGCCGCAGCCTAAGCATTTCAAACGAAAATCAGCGCCCACACGCAGCACCTCCCACTCCCTGCTGCCGCAAGGGTGCTGTTTTTTCAGCCTTAAAATATCTCCCACATTGATTTCCATCACGAAACCTCCATCACAAATTTCCCACTGCAAAATCCTTTAAAACCCCGAAAAACTCCCGCAGCATATTATTAGGAAGGGACAGCGGATAAGAACCCGCAGCCAGCCCCTCCACCTGTTCATATCCCAGCTTCTCTGCAATTTTCACCGCTCGAAACACATGGAAATTATTGGTGACAATCACTACCCGGTCTCCTGCCTTGTCCAAAAGCTCCCCGGAAAATGCCAGATTTTCACGCGTGCTTTTAGATTCTGCCTCTAAAAGAATTCTCTCAGGGCGGGTGCCTGCCTCCACCAGATAGCCATACATCCCTTCCGCCTCGCTGACAGGCTCATTGCTGCCCTGGCCTCCCGACACGATCACCTGGGTTTGCGGATTCTCCTCCAAATATTCCAAAGCCTGATCCAAACGCTTTTTCAGCAAGTAGCTGGGGCCGTCCTCCCTCCACTGGGCGCCGAGCACGATCAGATAGTCCGCGCCGCTCTGGCCATCACTTGAGAATCGGGATAGAATCATCCCCTCCACCAGGGCAAAAACCAGCATCCCCACAGCAAAAATAAAAACAGCCCCAAGCTTTAACCATATGGGCAGCCGCTCCAGCAGATTTCTTCTGGCAAGCACAAACGCTATGCCCTCAAAGAAAACTCCCAGCGCGCCCCATACCAGGAAAAATCTGGTTCCATAATTTACAAACAGTCCCATGATCAGGCAGTACAAAAGGCACAATAAGCCCAGCACGCCAAAAATTACCGCAAATACACTCATGCCTCGTCTCTTTCTGCCGCGTTTTTCCAGATAAATCACTTTCTTGCTTTTTTCCAAGGGGATCAAATGTTCTTTTTTTCTTCCCATAGCCTTCTTCTTTTGCTTACAGTGCGTTTTCTTTTTTATATTATCACACCCGGCGCCCAAGTCTCAATAGGCACATACTCTTGGTTTTCTTAATAATTTCTTAGTATTTTTTAAAATTTTTAAGCAGAATGTGAGCTGAAAGCTGTATTCCACAATAGGTCTCCCTTCCCTTGCACAGAAGCACCTGCCGGGTGTAAAATCAAAGAAAAAGGAGGGGCAGCCTATGATTTTGGAAACCAAACGCCTGTATCTGCGTGAGCTGACCCAGGCAGATTATAACGATCTATGCAGGATACTGCAGGATGCGGAGGTCATGTACGCCTATGAGCATGCCTTTGACAGCGCAGAGGTACAGCAGTGGCTGGATCGGCAGCTTGCGCGCTACCGGGAATACGGCTTTGGGCTGTGGGCGGTTATTTTAAAAGACACACAGGAAATGATTGGTCAGTGCGGGCTGACCATGCAGGACTTAAGCGGCAGACAGGTTCTGGAAATCGGATATTTGTTTCAGAAAGCATACTGGCACAGGGGGTATGCCACAGAAGCCGCCCAGGGCTGTAAGCGGTACGCCTTTGAGGTACTGAAGGCACCGGAGGTGTTTTCCATTATCCGGGAAAATAATCTTCCCTCCCAAAATGTAGCACGGCGAAACGGCATGGTGGTAACAGATCGTCTGGTGAAGCATTACTACGGCATGGATATGCCCCATCTGGTGTTCTCCGTACAAAAATAATTTCGGAATGAGAGGTGATTTTCATGGATTTAAAGGAATCTATTGCAGAATTAAACAGAATCGTAGAAAAATATGACAATATTGTCTTTTTTGGCGGCGCAGGCGTTTCCACGGAAAGCGGTATCCCGGATTTCCGCAGCGTGGACGGTCTGTACCATCAGCAGTATGATTATCCCCCGGAAACCATTTTAAGCCACAGCTTCTACCGGACGAATCCCCAGGAATTTTTCCGCTTTTACCGCAACAAGATGCTGTTTCCCAAGGCACAGCCCAACGCCGCCCACAAAAAGCTGGCCCAGCTTGAGGCTGCCCGCAAGGTGCGGGCAGTAATCACCCAAAATATTGACGGCCTCCATCAGGCTGCAGGAAGCAAGGTGGTTTTGGAGCTCCACGGCTCCGTGCTTCGCAATTACTGTGAGCGGTGCAATGCCTTTTACGGACTGGACTATATTCTGGGCAGCATGGGAGTGCCGAAATGTGAAAAATGCGGCGGTGCAGTAAAGCCCGATGTGGTGCTCTATGAGGAAAGTCTGAACCAGGCCACCTTAAACGCAGCCGTCAGCTACATCCATAATGCTCAGGTGCTGATCATAGGCGGCACTTCCCTGGCCGTATACCCCGCCGCCGGTCTCATCGATTATTTTCAGGGAGACAAGCTGGTGGTCATCAACAAATCCCCCACCCCCAGGGACGGTTCTGCTGACCTTTTGATCTCCGGCTCTATTGGAGAGGTCTTTGCGGGAATTTCATAAGGGGCTGTTGCCAGCCCCTTTTTAACCATCCTTTGTCACATCCACCGTAAGCCGGTGCAGCATAATGGTATTCTGCCAGCCTCCGTCTCCGTTGGTTCCCGTGTGGAAAATGCCGAAGCCGCTGCGGTCGTCCGGACTGATTTTTCCCTCCAGACGCACCTGTCTTTCCCAGGCTTTCCCCGGCGGAATCTCACTCTCCGTAAACAGCTCTGCCGTAAGAACCTCTCCCCTTGCTTCCAGCAGGATATGACAGCCGGTAATAAAGCAGGAGGTATACACCTTTTCCGATATGGGTCTTGGAATTCCTCCTTCATATTTCACCAGAAACGCAGCCACTGCGTCCGCCGCCCGGGCAGTGCGCATCACGCGCAGTCCATAGCCGGAAAGGAGAGTTTCCTCCAGCTTCACGCACACATCCAGATACTGCCCGGCGCTTCCAAAGCCCTGGCCGCCGGTTTTGGCCGGGTCCAGCACCAGCTCCAGCCTCATATTGCTGCAGCGCTCCCGAAAGGCATACATAAGCTTTACCCCCTGAACCAAGGGATACAGGCCCTTTCCCTTACAGCCGTTTCCCAGCTCCCCATACCCCCAGGGCGCCGACGGAAGCTCCCTCACCCATTTCCGCCATTCCTTCAGTTCCTCCTTTTTGGCAGGTTCGTAAAAATCATTGATCCAGCGGCCTTTTTGCAGCCTGGGCTGACGAACTTTGGGAAAAGCCGTAAAATCTGTTTCCAAATGGCCATGCTTTGGTATCTGCTCCCAGGTTATGACCTGTTGCGCTGCCGCCGTTACAGGTTCCCCATAGCCGCTGCTGCTGCTTTTTGGCGTAACTCGAACAAGAAGCCTGCCGCCTATGTCATCCTCCACAGGCGTATAACCTAAGTCTCCGGCTCCCTGGCTGCTTTCCCGCACCAATATTTCCTCCCCGTCTCTTCTCACATACCATTCCACCAAAGAACAGTCTTTTTCTTCTTTGTCCCTAAAGCTGTACTGCAGCCGAAAAACGCCCTTTTCATATTTGATCCAGGGCATCTGCTCCCATGCCGGTGGCTGTGTTCTGGCAGGCCTTGCCATGATAAGCGCCGCCGCCTCGAGGCCTTGCTTTGTGAGGGCGGTGAGCACCGCTCTCTGTTCTGTCTTATGGTGGTTGCTCCCTGTAATCACACAGCCGTTTTCCCCTTCCGGCCTTATTTCTGCCACAGAACCGCTCAGCCGAAAGGTCACGTCCCGGGCCTTACGCTTCGTTCCGTCAAAGAAAACCTCAAAGGCTTCCAGATATGCCTCCTGTCCCTTTTCCAGCGTCACTTCCTTCGTATCCAGCATAAGCTTTACGGGAATCCTTTCTTCTTTTTCCGGGGATAGCTGTCCTTTGGGATTCCAGCCGTCCTCTCCCCCAAGAAGATTCCGAATAGGAAAGGCCTTCAGGGCGTCCTTACCCTTCAGAGAAACCGTGTCTTTCCCCGGCGTTCCCACACAAAGGGAGACTCCCTCAAAGCTGTTTTCATATTCATAACATTTTAAAGAAGCCTCCGGATATCTGGTCCACTCCACGGACAGCCTGCGGCCTTCTTTAGAAGCAGGCTCCTTCCAATCCCTTTCATCTACAAAGCGGCAGCGGATGAGATAAACAGTCCCCTGTCCCTTCATAAAATATTGGTCCGCCTCTTCCCTGGCCCGGATTCCCCGGATACGGAAGAGACAGTCCAAAAAAACGCAGCCCGCCCCCTGGGTACAGGCCAGGGGCCGCCCTCCGTAAAAGTCAAAATCACATTTCAGGTACACCGCATTCCCGTTGAGAGCATCATCAGTGCTCTCAAAATGGCACCTATCGTACAGGCTTCTTTTTGCCCCACAGAAAGGATAGAGGTTAAGACGGCTTATGAATCTGCAGTTTTCCGCAAAAAAGCAGTCTCCCTCCACATCTCCAAGCTGGGCCTGCGTCACCGCCGAAGTCCTTTTTTTCCGGTTCTGGGACTGGTCTTTGGGATAGACCAAATCCACATTGCAGTAGTTTCCCACAGTCAGGTTTTTCAGATGGAGGCCGTCCCCCTCAAAGTGAAACATAGTATAATTTCCGATACAGCCGTGGGACTGCCCCTTGTCAGCAGCAATCACCACATCCATAGGATTTTGGGAAAGCCCTTCCAGAAAAAGCCACTGACACTTTACCTTTTTTTCATAGGGCAGCTTATCCCCGGGTTTTGCTGTACAAATCCGCTCATCCCCCGGCTCTGCAATCCAGTAAACCCCGGGAGCCAGATACACCGTCATGGGATTTTCCTGATTTCCGTCCTGCAGACGCCCTGAATCCAGAAGCTCTGTCAAATCTCGAAATAGGAAGGGGGAGCTCTCCGCCTGCCTTTGTGTCAGGCTGCGGTCCAGATATAAATGCCGCTCATCCAGCCTTATTTCCCGATCCTGAAATTTTATCTCCGAACCGGACAGCACAGTATTTCCTTTCATGCCTTTCTCCTTGTGTAAAATCATAGTGATCTACATCAAGGATATCCTCATTCTCCATACAAGACAATACTTTTACGAAAGATTCTCTTTTTTCCTGATATCCTGGCACCAAAACAAAAAGGTAACGCAAAGGCTCACCAGCATAGTAAAGTAAAAGCTGATGCCTCTGGAGAGGCACAGGGAAGGCATTAAATATTGTTCCGTAAATACCCTCAGAAAAACCGCCCCATACATTGCCTCCGTAATCCCCTGGGCGCCGGGTATGGGCAGCATATCCACTGCAATGGAAACAGAAGCCTGCAGCAGCACAATGGTTAGCGGAGCCGTCTCTGAAAGCCCCAGCCCCCAGTACACCACATAGGTCAGCAAAAAAGCGCTGAAGCGCTGTAAAAAGGTTCCCGCCACGACTACGCACACGGCCCTTCTGTGCGTACGCAGGTAGGAGACCGCTTCTCCATAGCCGTCAATAAAAGCGGAGATTTTTTCCTCGCTTCCGGCGCTCTCTTTTCGAAGCCTGCACCTTACCAAAATCCTTTCCCCCGCCCGCAAGATAGTTCTCACAATCTCCGGCCGGCACATTACAAGCAAAAGCGCAGACACTACCACCACATTCAGGAACAGTCCAAACAGATACAAGGCATAATAGCCCTGAAGCCTGTTCTGCAGGGGCCTGTTCCAAAACAGCAGCAGAAAAATACCTGTTACCACCAGCACAAATTTATAAATTATGGCCACTGCCAGCAGCACTACAGAGCTTCCCGACAAAGAATTTCCGTCCTTTTTCATATAATACAGCTGCATAGGCTGTCCGCCTGTGGCGGAAGGCGTAAGCCCTGAGAAAAAAAATCCCACGTAGGAATATCCCATACACCGGAGCAATCCCGTTCCGCCGCCCATACCCCGCAGCAGATACCAGATCATAAAGCCTTCTGCAGCCACAAAAAAGAGTGCCAGAAAAACTGCAAGAAAAACGCCCTGAAGAGACATTTGTCCCACAGCCGCCGCGATCTGCCTTAAATCCTGACCCCGGAACACTGCGTAAAAGGTAAGGAGCATAACCGCTGTAAACAGCAGGACTTGGGCTGCAAGCTTTTTACTTTTCTTTTTATTCATAAACAGCAATCCCTTTCGTCCTTTTGTTTGATGTTTCCCCTCCTGTCAGCTCCGACAGCCTTCCCTCAAAAATGACCTGAAGATTCCTGTCCGCATATTCCTGTACGTCTCCGGGCGTTACCAGGGAAAAATGCTTTTGGGAAATGACAATGCCATTCTTTCCCAGGATTTTAGCCACATAAGAGGAACAGGTATACTGGTTTTTTATGTAAAATTTTCTGCCAAGTACCAAAAAGGGCAGTCCCGCCACAGCATAGTGGAGGCGGAAGCGCCTGCGGTAATCTCTGTGAAGCTCCTCCCGTATGCGGTTCTTTTGCTCCTCACTGCATTCCATTCGGCATATTTTATATTCAGCCATGGGAAACGCACACACAATCTGCTCCTTTTTTTCTCTTTCAAAGCCCGCTATCACAGGGATAAAGGGATTTCTCCTCCCAAAGCTGTAAGCCTCCTCCAGATCTGCATCCAGCGAAAGTACCACATGCACATATTTGCGTTTCTGGAAAGAACGGATGAGCGCTGCAAAAATCCCGGGAGTGTCCACAAATGCAAGATATATCTGTGCCATATTATGCCCCTCATTGAAACTGGTATATTTTCCTGGCGATCCGATAGCCTCCCACCGTCAGCTTGCCGCCCAATGTTCCCGGAAGATAAGTAAAACCACTTAAGGTAGTATACTTCAACCGATAATAAAGTGCAGGATTTTCCTTTTTCATATCCTGCCACAGCTTTTTCCTTTTCTGCTTTGCATCCTCATTCTGTATCAGAAGCAGGTGAATAGACGATATGGCCATCATGATAGAAATATTTCTGCACATATAATCTGCAAGCTTGGGATAAACCTGCCTTACCTCATTCAAATCCACGCTGCCCGCAATGATTTTTGTGACTCGAATCTGCTGATCAATGCGGCTCATTAAAACCTTTTCATTGACGGACTGATCCTCCCTGCCCAGATAATACTGATACAAATCCATATCCAAGTACAAAATATGTTTCACATAAGGCAAGGGATTATATGCAAAAATATTATCCACATAAAAAGTGTGCTCCGGCAAAATCACACCGGATTGCCTGAGAATTTCCGTTCGATAAACCAGCGCGTGCATAATCAGATACTGAGAGGG
Source organism: Candidatus Acetatifactor stercoripullorum (assembly GCA_019114005.1). Classification (GTDB taxonomy): domain Bacteria; phylum Bacillota; class Clostridia; order Lachnospirales; family Lachnospiraceae; genus Acetatifactor; species Acetatifactor stercoripullorum. The sequence continues at coordinate 897 of DXGH01000050.1, read as the reverse complement.
TTTAAAATGTCTCATGTCATTCCAGCTGCATACTTTTTTCTGAGGAAATACATTTCGATATGCCATGCTGCGGCTGGTTCCTTCCTCCAGATGATTGTAGACATAATTGCACACAATCAAATCCGGCAGCATCTCTTCTTGATTTTTACCGCAGCGGGTTTTGATTTCTTTCAGCAGATTCCTGTACGCTTCTGCATCCAGCCAGTCATCAGAGTCAACCACCTTAAAGTACAAACCCCTGGCAAGCTTCATTCCTGTATTGACGCCTGATCCATGACCCCCATTTTCTTTCTGTATGGCTTTTACGATACCAGGATATTTTTTTTCGTACTCTGCGGCAATCTGCCCTGTTGCATCTGTAGAGCCGTCGTTTACAATGATAATTTCCACGTCTTCGCCTCCCGGCAGCAAGGAGTCTATACATCTTCTCATATAATCCTGTGAATTATAACAGGGTACGGTCAGTGTAAGATATTTCATAGGCTCTGCACTCCTTTCGTACCCTGATTCTAGCGGAAAAGAATAAATTTTTTCGACTTAAAATTTAAAATAATTTCAAAATTTTTTCTAAACAACACATGACATATACTTTCATTATCAATCTGCACACAAAAAAAGAACCATATTTCTATGGTTCCCTGTAAAAGGCGTCTGCCGGATTTGAACCGGCGATAAGGGTGTTGCAGACCCGTGCCTTACCACTTGGCTAAGACGCCAGATATCACATTGTATGCTTATAACGCCTCCGCTATGACTTCAAATGACTCCAACGGGAATCGAACCCGTGTTACCGCCGTGAAAGGGCGATGTCTTAACCGCTTGACCATGGAGCCGTCTCTTTTTCCTCTCCGTGACGCCGGCTCTCCCCTTCCTCACAGAGCTTAACTCCCCGAGTAG
>DXGH01000049.1 GCA_019114005.1 Candidatus Acetatifactor stercoripullorum | reverse complement strand
TTCCCTGGCTGCATCCGTCATCAGCTTTCCTCTGAATTTTTCATTTTCAGGAAGAGTCGTGCCGCTGATGAGAATGCGGTTCCAGCCCAAAGTCACACAGAAATTATCCCAGTCCGGATAAAGCACTCTGCTGGCTTTCCGAAACTCCTCCACTCCCTCCCTTGTGCCAAGCCGCTCCAGGGCATCCTCCAGATTTCCCCTGACAAAGACAGGGGGAAGCATAGTGGTGAGCGCCGTGCTGCCTCCGTCATAGGGATAAAAATCACAGGTCACATCCATCCCCTGGTTTCTGGCCTTCTCTATTTCCGCAATGGCGCGGTGGATGTCCTTCCTCCAGTTGCTTACTCCACAGCTCTTGAAATGGCTGATTTCAAGGGCGCAGCCCACGCGGCGGGCAATCTCGATCACCTCCCGCACGCTTTCCACCATACTGTCCCCTTCTCCCCGGATATGGGTTGTAATCACCCGGCCATAACGCCCCACAGGCTCTAAAATAGAGACAAACTCCTCCGTGGAGGAATAGCATTCCGGGAGGTACATAATCCCCAGGGAAATGCCGGGGGCTCCCTGGGAAAGCGCATCCTCCACCAGCGCCCTGGCGGCTTCCAGCTCGTCTTTTGTATAAGGGGTGTCGGAAAAGCCCTTCACACAGATTTTTACAGTGCCGGTTCCTGCCATGGCTGAAATATTAAGAGGCAGCTCCTCCTCATCCAGCCGCTGCATATACTCTCCGAAGGTCACCGGGCCATCCAGTCCCACAGGCCCCATAACAGGCTCCTCAAAGGCATAATATTGGGCCGCCTTCTCTTCCTCCCGGGGCCTGGGCGTCAGGCTGATGCCGCAGTTGCCGCAGATTGCTGTGGTGATTCCCTGGCGCAGCTCCGTCTGCCCAAAGGCTTTGTCAAACAGCACCTTTGCGTCATGATGCCTGTGAATATCCACAAACCCGGGGCATACAATTTTCCCCCGGGCATCGATGACTACATCTGCTTCTTCCCCAGCGCAGTCTCCGATTTTTACAATTTTATCCTCCTGCAGCACAACATCCGCATTTCTGCCCGGATTCCCCAGCCCGTCAAAAAGAAGGCCCCCCTGGATTTTTATTCTGCTCAAACAGCTTCATCCTCTCTTTTGTTTTTTTATCACTCCTGCCGCAGATGCCGTAAAAAACACGGGCTGCTGCCAGGCCGCCGGTAAACACAGGCGGGTCGAAAGGCAATACCGCATGGCTGCGTCGCTTAAAATCGAAATCACATTCCCCGCCATGTTTCCCACACTGATGTTTCCCACACTGATGTCCCCCACAAAAAACAATACCATACCGCACATCATCTCAAGAATAAAGGCCACATCTCTTTTCGGCGTTTTCTTGTGGAAAAAATTTTTTGAACGTATAAATACACAAAAATGGCACCTTTTCCGATATAATTAATATACAAACAAACCACAGAAAGAAGGTGCCATTAATGAAAAAAAATTAAAGTTAAAAAAACTCTTTATCTATGCTAAAAGTGTATATCATATCCCACGAAAAATCAAGGAGTTAATCTTCTTATGCCAGTATTCGTATTTCTTCTGCTTTAGTACGAAAACTTCCATACTGTTTTTCCGCACCGGAAAGTATGCAGAACCGCCAGTTCCGGAAAATGCCGGTTCTGGCGGTTCTTGGTTATTGACTTTTTACAGCCCTCTAAAATTTGCTATTCTTCCGGTTCAGCCGCAGTTTCCTGGGTTTCTGCGGCCGTTTCCGTCACCGTCTCCTCGGTTTCTGACGTCTCTGTCGCCGTCTCCGTGCTCTCTTCCTCTTCCACCAGTTCCTCCAGCGTTCTGTTAAAGCGGTTTACCGTCAGCGCCGGAACCACATACACTGTGGTCTCCGACGGCCTGCACAGATAGTAAACGCTGGACACGTCGTTGAAGTCTCCCACGTAGAAAATATAACTTTCCGAAGCCGTCTCAAAGGATATGGTGCGGGCAGGCTGTGCCAGTCCATACTGTGACATATCTGTCACATTTTCAATGACCTGCTCGGCAATAAACGGCGCCACGTCTGTAATCATGGAATTTACGCTGGTCTGCACCAGATTCAGGGAGTGATCCTCCGCCGCATACCAGGTATCCTCCTCCTTTTCAAAGGTGTAGGTCACATCCTCATAATCGTAGGAAAATCTTACGATATCCTCCGCGGCGATATCCACCACAGTGATTCCTGTTTCCTCCTGGGGCTCTTCGCTCTGCATCTGATTGTACTGTCTAATCCCCAAAAAGCCTGCTGCCAGGACCACCAGAATTGCCAAAAGCACAAGCATCTGTATTTTTTGTTTCTTCATCAGCGTTTTCTCCTTCTAAACCAGATTACAAAGCCTGCTGCCAGACAGCCTACGGGAAGCACAATGGTAGTCACCAGTCCGATTAACACTGCGTCGGACTGATTCACCGTCAGATAAGATACCTGATAGCTCTTCACAGGAATGGAAACGCTTACCTCATGATCCACAAAGCCGCCCACTGTGTTTACAAACATCATCTGATTGGCTCCACTGACCATAACATTTGCGTCATCGGTAAACAGCTGGTCACAGCTGTATACCACCATGGTTGCTTCCCCCTCCTCCAGGGCTTTAACGGCTTCCACGCCTACGCCGAAGGGTCCGTCGATATCTCCTTCACTCTTTTCAAAGTTTTCCATATTTGTGATATCCACCTTGGAATAAGCGCTTTCAGAGGTGGACAGGAAGGTGGTATAGGTCATGCCCTCCGCTTCCTCATCTGCAATGAGGATTCCCTGGGAATAGGGAGCAAAAATGTAGTAGTTTCCGTAAATTCCGGAGGTATAAGTATCTGCGCTCACATCAGGCAGCAGATAATAAGGGCTTCTGTAATAATAATTCTGATCCTGTTCCACTACCAGGCCATCCGCAATGCTCATTCCCATGTATTCCAGAAGAGCGTCTCTGTTTGGCATTTCACTTCCCGTATAGCCTGTGATGAGGATAACCTTTCCGCCGCTTTCCAGATAGCTGGTCACCTTATCGGCATCGTCAGCGGAAAGATCGCTCTGGGGCCCGTTTATAATCAAGCAGGCCGTATCCTCGGGCACTGTGTCATAATCCATCAGATTGATGGTCTCATATTCCACATTTTCCTTGGTAAGGGCGTCGGTAAAGCTGCTGCTTAAACTATATTCCCCATGTCCTTCCGTCAGGTATACCTTGGGCAGGTCATCAGAAAGCACGTAGTCTAAAGCACTGGTGATCTGTCCCTCACCGTCATACCCTGTTGTGGTGCTGGTATAGGTGGAATAGTCAAAGCTGCTTTCATAAATATCGCTGTAATCGATGACCCTGTTTCTCTTGTCGCTGACCACAATCAGACTGTTAATGGAAATCGTGCTGTCCGTATACTGGGTGTGGAATCTGGGATTCACGGTAGGATCCACGTACTCCACCGTAATATGGTCGGAAAGATCGTCATACCGCTGCAGCGTCTGCCCCAGGGTGGTGTCTTGATTGTCCTCATTTACGATCACGTAAATGGTCACGTCCTCCTGCATATTGTTTACAAATTCCTTTGTCTGGTCTGTCAGGGAATACAGCTTTTCACTTGTCAGGTCAATGGCCGTCCAGGAGGAAGGCATCTCCCCGATCACAAGATTGGCCGCTGCCACAACAGCGATAGCAAGGGCAATCATTCCTGTACTGTATGCGCTGAAGCTTAAATTTTTTACAGATACGCTGTAGCGTCTCTTTTGAATGGACTGCACGGTGAGAAACAGCACCAGCGCCGTCAGGGACACAAAGTACACAATAGAGCCTATATTCAGCGTTCCCTCCAAAAGATTGGCAAAGGGAGTGTACATATCAAAGCAGCCAAGCAGTCTGGTAAGGAGGTTTCCTGTGGAAGAAATAATGCTGCAGATAGAGGGCATCATATATCCCAGAAACAGCACTGCAAAGCTCAAAACTGCCGCAATCACCTGACTTTCCGTCAAGGATGAAATAAACACGCCCACGGCGATGGAAGCTGTTCCAAACAGGAAAAATGCCAAAATGGAAAGGTAGGCCTCTCCCATAGGCACACTTCCAAAGTTTGCCATGATCAGAGGATACACACAGGCAATCAGCGTTGGAATCAAAAAGATTGTGACCAGGGCCAGAAATTTGCCCATGACAACGGCGCCCACGGACACCGGCGCCGTGAGAATCAGCTGATCCGTTTTGCTTCTCTTTTCCTCCGCCAAAATACGCATAGTCAGAATAGGCACACTGAGCATAAAAAGGAAGATCACGCTGGATACGGAATAAGCAAAATAGGGATAGCCGTTTAAAAGGTTATAAACTGTAAAATACAGTCCCAGGAAAAACAGGGTGACCGCGATAAACAGCAGACCGATAAAGGATCGGAAATAGGATTTTAATTCTCTTTTATAAATCGCAAGCATATTATTTCCCCTCCTTCTGTGCTTCGGACGCAGAGTCTGCTTCTTCTGCCTGGTTCTCTTTTATATCCTCTTTTGGTTCCTCTTTTTTGCGCTTCGGGCGTCCTTTTCCCGCAAACAGACGCTTTTTTGCCGGCTCCGAGGCCTTCGCATCCTCCGTCAGCTCCAGGAAAATGTCCTCCAGCGACTTCTCAAGGTGGGTCATTTCCATAATGGGTAGTCTGGCGTCCGCCAGGGCATAAAATACTTCCTCTCTGATATCCGTATTTTCCTTGGAAACGATTTTTATTCTTACGCTGCCGTCCTTCTGTGCTTCCAGCTGTTCCATATGGTCTACATTTGCAACCTGGGCCAAAGCCTCCTGCAGCCGCTTCTCATCTCCCTTTACTGTAAGCTTAAGCTCCATAGCCCCGCTCATAAGCCGCTGCAGCCCCTCCGGCGAATCGCTGGCCACCAGCTTGCCGTGGGCTATGATCATGATATGGTCGCATACGGCGCTGACCTCGGACAAGATGTGAGAGCTTAAAATAATGGTATGGTTTTCCCCAAGCCTGCGGATCAAATCCCGGATCTCTATGATCTGTTTGGGGTCCAGTCCCACCGTGGGCTCATCCAGAATAATAACCTCGGGATACCCTAAAATTGCCTGGGCAAGCCCCACCCTCTGACGATAGCCCTTGGAAAGGTTCTTAATCAGACGGTTTTTCATGTCCGTAATCTGGGTCATTTCCATGACCTCACCGATCTGCTTTGCCCGCTCCTTTTTCGGAACCTTCTTCAGCTCCGCCGCAAAGGCCAGATACTCCTGCACTGTCATTTCCGTGTAAAGAGGCGGCAGCTCCGGCAGATACCCGATATTTCTCTTGGCCGCCTCCGGTTCCTTCTGAATATCCCTGCCATCTATGGTCACAGTGCCCTCCGTAGCCGCCAGATAACCCGTAAGAATATTCATTGTGGTGGTCTTTCCGGCTCCGTTGGGCCCAAGAAAACCGTAAATCTGCCCCTTTTCTACCCGAAAAGATAGGTGATCTACGGCTATATGATCGCCATATTTTTTTGTAAGATTTGATACTTCAATCATTTTCTGCCTCCCGGATGTACTTTTTCATGAAGAACATTCTAGGGGGTAATTGTCATGGAAAAGTGAAGCCTTTGTGAAAGTTTTGTGAACTGTCAGGGACATGGTACATTCCCCGGCCTCGGCGGTGAGACATAAAAATAATTTGGAAAAAGGAATTTCCCGGAAGATAAATTCCCCCTGGCCGGACTGAAATTCAAAGAGCACTCCATCCACATACAAGGCTGCCTTCTTCTGGCTGCTGTAAACCGTAATGGAAAAATTGCCGTCCTTTTCCCGCCTGAGGCTGTCCAGACTGATGTATACAAAGGGTTCTGTGCTCCAGCGGGCCTTATAGCGGTAAAAAAGCGATGTTGGAATGCCTCCCTGCAAAAGCATATGGGCCTTTGCTTCCTCTCCTTTTCCAAGCACCCACACCACAAGTCCCAGCTCTTCGCAAAGCCTATAAAAGAAGGCTGGCTGCTTCCCCGGACTTTCAATGCTTACCGTATTGGCCCCCATCTGTACAAAAAGGGACAGCTCTTTTTGCGTCTCCTCTCTTAAGCAGGCTGCCTCATACCGCACCGTCTTACGGCAAAAGGGCTCCCCGTTGAGATACCAGCCTTTTCCCAAAACCTCCCGAAAGCTTCGAATGGGAAACCAAAAGGAAATTTTGTCCAGCACTCCCCTTTCCCCTGGTCCCACCAGAAAGATTTCCGCCCGGTAAAGATACGCATCCTCCGGTCCCCGCCATAGATGAGGATGCAGCAGCAAGGTTCGAAGCAGCTCTTCCTCCCCCACACACTGCCTTCCCTCCAAAACCAGCATATCCCTTTTGTCATAGACCAGAATTCTGAAAAACGCTCCCGGCTCTTCCTCTGTCACATAAAGCTTCCACTCCAATATAGCCTTTCCCGGCTCCAGGGTACAATAAACCTCTGCGCCTGCTCCAGGCGCTTTTTTGTCAAAACCCATTTTCTTTTTCCTGCTTTCTTACAAGGATTCCCTGTTTCTCTTCTCCCGCAAGGCGGCGGCGTTTTCCTCCACCTCTTTTTTCCCAAGAGGATACCAAAACTGCATGATCAGAAAAATCAGAAGATAGCAGATTCCCGGTATCAGGGTTGCCACTGAATAGATTCTGTCTGAAACCTCCGCAGTCTGGGCCGGAGCCTCGGACACATAGCCGATGGCCGTCAGGGCAAAGCCGCCTACTCCTCCCGCCAGAGCCTGCCCCAGCTTCCTTGCAAAGGAGTACACCGCATACACAGTGCCGTCCTCCCGCTTTCCGGTGGCTACCTCCTGATAATCAATGATATCTGTGATAAAAGCCCAGGTTATCATGTTAAACAGTCCCGTACCCAGCATTCCGAAAAATACCAGCAGGGTAAATACCGGGATGCTCCTGATGCGCAAAAAGAAAATCAACAGATAAACGATGCCCGCCAGGAGCATGCCAAAGGCTCCTGCCTCCTTTTTCCCGTAATTTGTGGTAATTTTGGAGATAAAGGGGGCAAGCAGAAGCATTCCTCCGATGCTGACCAGATTCAGCACGGACACTGCCCTGGCGTTTTTGAAATAGTCCAAAAACAGATAATTGTTCATGGTCTGTGCCAGTAAAGTGGCAAGCAAAAGAATCAACGCGGAGCATACCACCGCCAAAAGGGGCCGGTTTTTTGCCAGACTTTTCAAGAGGGCTCCTATTCCCTCTTTTTTCTCTTCCTTCTTTTTGGCAAAGGTCACCCTCTCCCTGCACAGCATGTAGCAGAGCACATAACAGATCACGGAAAGCACTCCGAATACCACCGCAGTGAGAGTAAACCTCACGGGAATCACAATCTGGTTTCCTGCATCATCCGTCTCATAGATAAACAAAGGAACCAGCACCCCGATGACAAGGCTGGCAAGGCTGGCTCCCAGACTGCGGCAGGTGGAAAGAGAGGCTCTCTCCCCCGCATCCGCGCTGATCACTGAGGCCATGGAGCCGTAAGGTATATTGATGGCGGTATAGCAGAAGCTGCTCCACAAAAGATAAGTGATTACCACATATGTCATTTTTGCGCCATAGGGCCAATCCCGGACCACATACACATACATAATGGTGCTGGCCACGGCTACGGGAACGCACATTCTCCGGATCCAGGGGCGGAACCGTCCGTCCTTTGCCGGTTCCATGGTATCCACAATCCGTCCCATGGTCACATCCGTGAAGGCGTCCACCACCCTGGCAGCCAAAAACAAAAGTCCCACCGCAAAGCCGCTCAGTCCCAGCACCTTGGTATAAAATACCATGAGATAGCTGCTGGCAAAGATAAAGCTGAAGTCATTTCCAAAATCGCCGAAAAGATAGCCCAATTTATCCCGAAGTCCGAAAGGACGCTTGTTTTCCATGATTTCCTCCGTTCTCAAAGCTGAAGCAAATATTTTTTATCAGCTTTACTGTTCCCTTTCCCTCAAAAATTATTCTGAATAAACAGTATAAAACAGTTGACAACAGTTATGCACTGTTATATACTGTTTATACAAAGGAGTGGCGCCATGAATTTAATTATTAATCATTCCTCCATGCAGCCCATCTATGAGCAGATTGTTTCACAGATAAAGCAGATGATTCTGCAGGGAGATCTGAAGGAACAACAGCCCCTTGCTTCCGTCCGTACCCTGGCAAAGGATTTAAAGGTCAGTGCCCTGACCGTAAAAAAAGCCTATGATGCTCTGGAGGAGGAAGGCTTCATCATCACCGTGCACGGAAAGGGAAGCTTTGTGGCCTGCAATGGCCAGGGTCTGATGGAGGAGGAAAGAAAGAAGGAAGTGGAAAGGGATCTGGAGGCTGCTGTCCGTAAGGGAAAAGCCTATGGAATGAGCGGCAGTGAGCTTACGGAATTGTTCCATCTCATTTTGGAGGATCAGGAAGTATGATTTCTTTTGAAAATGTAAAAAAGACCTACGGAAATTTTACCATGCACTGCACCATGGAGGTTAAGCCAGGCCGTATCACCGGACTGATCGGGCCAAACGGCGCCGGAAAGACCACTGCCTTTAAGGCTGTGCTGAATTTAATTTCTATCGACAGCGGAACCCTGACGGTATTGGGAAAGCCCTCCGGCCAGCTGACTGCCCGGGACATGGAAAAAATAGGGGCGGTGCTTTCCGACTCGGGCTTTTGCGGATATCTGACCGTAAGAGACCTGGTTCCGGTTCTGAAAAATTTCTATGAGGAGTTTTCCGTGCAGGATTTTCAGGAAAACTGCCAGAAGCTGAGTCTGCCGCTGGACAAAAAAATAAAGGAGTTTTCCTCCGGCATGAAGGCCAAGCTGAAGGTCCTGGCAGCCATATCCCACAACCCACAGCTTCTGGTTTTAGATGAGCCCACCGCGGGGCTGGACGTACTGGCAAGAGACAGTCTCCTGCAAATGCTCAGAGAATATATGGAGCAGGAGGACCGCTCCATTTTGATCAGTTCACACATTTCCAGCGATCTGGAGGGACTGTGCGATGATGTGTATCTCATTGATCAGGGAAAAATTCTCCTGCATGAGGAGACGGATGTGCTGTTAAGCGATTACGCCATTTTGAAGGTGACGCCGGAGCAGTACGCTTCTTTAGACCAGTCCCATCTTCTGCGCAGATCAAGGGAGGCTTACGGCTTCTGCCTTCTTACGGATCAAAAGCAGTTTTATCTGAAAAAGTATCCCTCTCTTGTGATAGAACGGGGCGGCATTGACGAAGTGATTACTATGATGATTCGAGGTGAAAAATTATGAAGGGTTTGAAGGGTTTATTCATTAAGGACTGCAAACTAGTAAAGAATCAAAAACAATTTCTGCTGATGATACTCTGCTTCTGTGTGTTGTTTCTGGTCATTTACCAGGACTCCCTGTTCGTCATCAGCTACGCCGCCATCTTATTTACCATATTGGCCATAAGCACCCTGTCCTATGACGAATATGAAAACGGGATGTCCTTTCTCTTTACGCTGCCTTTTAGCCGCAATACCTATGTGGTGGAAAAATATCTGTTTGGTATGCTGGGGACAGTGCTTATAGTCCTGCTTTCCTCCGCCCTGGAAATAGTATCCATGGTGGTAAGAGGCGTCCCCATCCCGCTGGAGGAGCTTTCCCTGAACGCCCTTGCAAGCCTGCTTCTTTCCCTTTTGGTTTTATCCGTGTCCATTCCCGTACATTTGAAATTTGGCGTGGAAAGAAGCCGTGTGGCCCTTCTTCTTGCCTTCGGCGTCCTGTTTGCGGCAGGCTATGGCGCTGTATATCTCTGTGGAAAGCTGGGTCTGGATGCAGCGGCCCTTCTGGAGCAGGTTCTTCATGCAGGGCTTCCGGTTCTGGGAATCTGTGTGCTTGTTCTCTGCGGGTTTTTCATGGCTCTCTCCTGTCTCATTTCCACCCACATTTTAAAGAGGCGGCAGTTTTAAGCAGGCTATTCATAGAGCTGCCCGTCGATGATCCTTACGATTCTTTTGGCCGATTGGGCCACCCCCAGATCATGTGTGATCATGACGATGGTATTGCCCATTTCATTCAGCTCCCCAAACAGCTTAAGCACGTCCCTGCCGCTGTTTTGATCCAAGGCTCCGGTGGGCTCATCTGCCAGCAGAATGGCAGGCTTTCCCACCAGTGCCCTTGCGATGGAAACTCTCTGCTTCTGGCCTCCCGACAGCTCGCTTGGTCTGTGCCCAATCCTGTGATCCAGTCCCAAAAGCTTTATGGTGTTTTCGCACTGCTCCTGCGCCTCCTTATGATTCATTCCCCGCATCAACAGGGGCATAATAATATTCTGCATCACATTGTAGGTGGGAATCAGCTGATAGTTTTGAAAAATAAAACCGATTTTACTGTTTCTTACCTCTGTAAGGTCCTCCTCGTCTGTCTCGTGAATGGCCATTCCATCCAGATAATATTCTCCGCTGTCCATCACATCCATACAGCCGATAATGTTCATCAGCGTGGTCTTACCGGAACCAGAGGGGCCCAAAATAGCCACATATTCCCCCTTTTCCACCGAAAAATTGATATTCTTCAAAATGGGAAGCTTTTCCTCCCCCAGCATATATCCCTTATTGATCGCCTTCATTGCAATCATGCTCATATTCTTTCTCCCTTCTGCGCCGCCCTTTGTTTTCTGTTTTTATGGTTTTGTGGCTTTGGCAGATATCCTACAAAATATAAACCCGTACAATAACAGTTTCCTCCCCGTCCTCCTGCGTAATCAGGGCAACGTTATCCCCCGCAGCCAGTCTGGAAAAGGTTGTGACAGTGCCCAATCTTGTAACCACCTCTGTGCCCACAGGAATCAGCGCCGTCTGCTCCTGCTGGGCCGGTTCTTGTGTCTGCCCGGTTTCCTCCCCGGTCTCTGTGTAGGTGATCTCATTTCCCTTCACGCCTGTAAGGATGGCATATACGATTTCCTGCCCCGTCTGGGCCGTCACCTCCACGGCTGTCTGTTCAGGCTGTATTTCCATCTTTCTTCCCCAGCCTATATACCAGGCCGCCCCAATCAAAAGCGCTGCGGCGGCCACCGCTGCCAGTCTCCTTTTTCTGCGGTTTTTCTGGCGCTTTTTTTCACGGGCCAGACGCTCCTGTTCCCTGATAATGGTTTTCTCGTCCATAAGAATCTCCATTCCGAAGCGTAGCGTAGGAATCGCGCAATAGAAATCGCGCAGGCGATTTCTATTGTCGCATCAAGGCTTATTTGTGACGCTTCGGCACAAATAGCCGTGTGAAAAATCAGCACATCAGTGTGATTTTTCACATTATACCCCCTTTATTCCTGATTCAGCGCCACCACAGGAACCAGACGGGACGCCTTGTAGGCCGGATAAAACCCAAAAATACTTCCTGTGAGCACGCCAAACAATAAGGACAGTACGGCTCCGCTTAAGGAAAGAGACACTCTCACGGAAAAGCTCTCCACAAGAGGCGTGATTCCCAGGGAAAGCAGCACTCCCACCACTGCGCCGATCAGGCTGATACAGCTTGCCTCCAGCAGAAACTCCAAAAGAATGTCCTTTCGTGAGCAGCCCAGTGCCTTCAGGATACCGATTTCATTGGTTCTTTCCTTTACGGATACAAAAAGCACGTTCATAATGCCGATACCGCCCACCACAAAGACAATCACCGCCATGGAAATCAAAAGAAGGGTCAGGGTCTCATTGGATGCGGACGCTGCCTCCATCTTGCTTCCTGCGTCGGAAATGGTAAACTCCGCATTGGGATAGCTGTCCGCCAGAACCGTTTCTATGTTGGTGATAACGGTTTCCACCTGATTTACATCCTCTGCAATCACTGTGATGGTAGGACTGATGTTATCCCCCGTAATATATTTGATTCCCGTTTCATAGGGAATAAAGATCGTGCTGTCCGGGTTGATTCCCGAAGCCACTGTGCCCATCTCCGTGAGCACGCCTGCCACGATATAGGGTCTGTCATCAATATAGACCACACCGTCGTAGGCCTCATAAGCGCTTCCGAATATCTCCTGTGCCGCAGAAGCCCCTAAGACACATACCTTTTCCTTGCTCTCATTATTTTCCTCGGTGAGAAAGTCTCCAATGGCCATCTCCAGATTGCTGATCTGTGCATAGTTATCCTCCACCCCGGCAATGGTGTAATAGGAAGAGGACTCCATATCCCCTCCCTCTACCGAGGTGGTGGTGGAATAGGAAATGGTCACATCCGATATACTTGGCACAAATACGGAAAGGTCCTCACAGTCCTCTGTGGTAAGGGTAATATCCTCCTGATTGATTCTGCTGTTGTCCCCGCCTCCAAAGCTAAAGAAGCCTCCACCGCCCCCAGGGGCGGAAAAGGTCATGCTGACCTCTCCCCCTCCCTGGGCCTTGGAAAACATCTGGGTGGAGGAGCCGCCCTCATAGGTAATGTCAATGGCTCCCGCATTCAGGTTCTTAAACTGCTCCGCAACCTCCTGCCTCCCTCCGGTGCCAATGGCCAGCACCATCATAATGGTGGCAGAGCCTACTACAATGCCGATGGAGGTGAGAATCACCTTAAATTTATTCTGAGACAGGTTCAGCCAAACCAGTCTTAAGATTTCCGATAACCTCATGTCTCGCTCACCACACTTTCAATCAGTACCACGTCGCCCTCTGAAAGTCCTTCCACTATTTCTACATTCACACCGTCCGAAAAGCCTGTGGTAATTTCCCTTTCCTCAATTTCCCCATCCTCATTTTTTACTTTTACATAAGATCTGGTTCCCTCTCTAATCACAGCCCGGTTGGAAACATAGAGCACATTGCGGGTTTCCTTGGTAATAAAGGTAATGTCTCCTGTCATCCCCTGGAACAAACCGGACACATCGCCCCCAATGGCAGCTGTCACTTCATAAGTGACATTTCCGTCAGAATCTGTCACAGCATCGGAAATCTCTGAAACCTCAGCCTGGAAGATAGTATCCGGGTAAGCCGTCAGGGATACATTTGCCGCCGTCCCCACCGCAATGTCCGTCATGTCCTCCTCGGCCACTGTCACCGTTATGGTTACATCCGCCAGATCATAAAGTGTGACAAGTGTGTCATTTGTTTGAATGGTATCCCCTTCCTCTAGATCCACGCTGGTAATGATGCCGTCATACTGGGCGCAGATGGCAGTTCCGTTGATGTGGGAGCTGTACTCCTCCCATTTTTCCAGGGTTTCCGCATAAACCGCCTCCTGCTCTTTGGCCTCGTCCTCCAGGTAGGCCAGCGCAATGTCATAGGTCTCCTGGGCAGTGTCATAGGCGAGCTGGCGCAAAGACAAGGTTTCCTGGGCAGTAAGCAGTCCCTGATCCAATTCCCGTTTGGCGGCCGCGTATGCCTGAGCAGCGGTCTCCACATTTGTTTGTGCCTGCTCCACATTCTCCTCCAGCCGTTCCTTGCTCTGCTCCAGGGAATCCGCTGTGGACTGGGCGGACTGGGCCAGTTTAAAATAATACACATAGTTATAGGTATCACTCCACTTATCCGTATTATCCCTGCTCCAGATACAGTTTGCCAGCACCTGGGCCGCATCCTCATAGGCAGCGGTGATTTCCTCTAATTGCTGTTTGTAATCCTCCAGTGTGGCCTGGGCCTGTTTAAACGCCTGTTCTGCGTCCTCCACATTTTCCTGCAGCTGCCCTACGGCAGCATTGTATTCTGTGTCCGCATAATCTCCGTAGGCTATGCTGGATTCATAAGTGTACTGGGCCGTCTGTCTGGAAAGGGTCTGATCTGCATAGACAGCCTCCAAATCCGCCTGAGCCTTCTCCACATTGGATTCCAGCTGCTCCTCCAGCTCTAAGACACTTTCCTCCTCCAGCTCATAAAGCACATCTCCCTGGGAAACCTGCTGTCCCACGGAAACACAAACCTCCGCCACTGTCAGGCTGGAATCCGTATCGCTCTGTGCGCTGTTTCCCCCGCCTGCCATGCCAAAAATCTGATCAAACATATTTAATGCGCCGCCGGAGGAGCTTGTGCCTCCCATTCCTGGCATGCCGCCTCCAAAGTCGTTTCCTGTCTGGGAGCTCTCTGTGCTGCCGGTGTCCACTCTCTGCAGAGCGCTCATATCCAGCTCAAAAACCTGTTCCACCGTTCCGATATCCACGCTGCCGCTTTCCGTGATACCCACCACAAGGTCGCCGGACTCCACCACAGTCTCCCTGTAGGTGACCTCCGTCCCGCTTCCCGAAACCGCTCCATAGATAATGCCTGCAGCCAAAGCGATGCACAGCGCCGCAGCGATTGCGACAATTATTTTCTTCTGTGTAGGTTTTAATGCCTTCATTGCCCTGCCTCCATTTCCTGGTTTCTGCCGCCCTGCATTTCTCTGCCGCCCATCTGACCGAAATCCCCGGGCATTTCTCCGTTCTCAGGCAGCTGCATTCCTTCCATTCCCTCCTGGTTTCCAAATCCTGCTTCCGTTCCAGAGACGCCGTCAGCGCCGCTTTCCGAAGGGTCTGCCTCTGCCTCCACCTCCGTCTCTGAGCTGACCCGGCTTGCAATATAGATGATATCTCCTTCCGAAAGTCCTGAAAGAATCTCAATATTCACTCCGTTACTGATACCGGTTTCCACCTCTGCAAGCTCTCTGCCGCCCAAAGCGGTCTGTCGGTAAACATAGCTTTTTCCATTCTCCTCCACAATGGCTCTTCTGGAAACATACAGCACATCCTCCTTTTCCTCCGTCACAAAGGTGATATCCGCCGTCATGCCCCCGTACAAAAGCTCTGTATCCCCATTCACTCCAATCACCACCGTATAGCTTATGGTATTGGAATTTCTTGCGGTGGCTGTAGTGTCAATGGACAGAATCGTTCCCTCATAGGGTGTATCCTCATAGGCGGTAAACAAAATTTCTACCAGGTCCCCCACCGCAAAGTCCACCACATCCTCCTGGGTTACATCCACGGAGATAGTCATATCATCCGGAGCCGCATAGGACAGAATCACTCCGGACTGCACCAGATTATCACCTGCTTCATATCCCACCTGGGTCACGATCCCGGAGCCATCCGCATAAAGAATGCCATCCTCTCCCACAAAGTCTTCAAAAGCCTGCAGCTTTTCCTCCACCTGATTCTTTTCTTCCTCAGCTTCGTTTAATGTCTCCTCCAGACTTTCTAACTGTGCATTGTAGGTGGTCTGCGCATTATCCCCCTCTATCAAAGCCTCTTCATAGGCCTCTTTGGCATCCAGCATGTCAATGGCGCTTTTTGCCTGGGCATTGGCAAGCTGCTCCTCCAGGGAGGCAATCTCCTCTGTATTGTCCTCAAGATTCTGCTGTGCCTGCTCCAGGGCGGTCTTGGCATTCTGGTACTGGGTCTGGGCGCTGACATAGGCGTTTTGATATGTCATAAAGTTTTCCGTATGATCTATGTCCGCGGCCTCTAAGCTCTGGCAGGCGGATTCATAGGTCTCCAGAGCCTCCGTATAATCCTCTTTAGCTTGTTCAAGAGCTTCCTCAAGGAGGGAAATATTGGCATTCCGCTGATTGATTTCCACCTGAATTGCCTCAATATCATTGGTTACGGACTGAGATTTACTGCTATAGATAGAAGCGGCATATTCGCTCTCCACCAGCTGCGTGTCATAGGTAGTCTGAGCCTCCAGCACAGATAGGTTATACTCTGCCTCCGCTTCGTTATACGCAGACCTTGCATCCACCACAGCGCTTTCCAGGAGCCTTCGCACATCCGAAACACTGTCCTCGGTGAGCTTTATCAGGGCGTCCCCTTCCTCAATGCGCTGGCCGGAGGCTACATAGATTTTTTCAATCTTTAAATATTTCTGGACGGTTTCATCAGAATCCGTGTCATCGCTGTCCTCATCCGAGTCCTCCTCATCCTCATCACTTACATCCAGGTCCAGATCGTACAAAAGAGATGTGATTCCATATTCCAGCGTCCCGCTTTCCGATACTCCCACCGTCAGCGTTCCCCGCTCCACTGTGCTCTCCTTATACACCCACTGTTCCTGCTCCAGCAAAGGGACAAGGAACACAGTATAGCTTGCCGCCAGAATCAATACAAGCAATCCCACTCCCGCTGCAATCCACCTTTTCTTTTTCCTGCTCACAGATTTCCATGCCTTCCATGGATTGATTTTCATTTTCATGCTGCTTACTCCGTTTCCCTATTGTCAGGCGCTTCCAGATTTTCCGGGGGCGTCTCTCCATTCTCAGGCATCTCCATTTCCTCTGCTCCGAAAATAACCGTTACGGATTGGTTGGTTTCCAGGCCTTGCGTATCTCCTGCCAGGGTAACCATCACATGATAGGTGACGCTGGTGCGGCTTTCAGAAGCAGTCACAGGATTGATCTGTGTTATGCTTCCCTTATAGGTCTGGGTTCCACTTACCACCACGGCGCTGTCTCCCACAGACAGGCTGGCAATATCCGACTGATCTACAGAAACCGTCACAGACATTTCTTCAGGATTGCTGTAAATAAACACGGTGCTGTCGGAGGTAAGATACTGGCCTGCCCTTGCCATCACCTGCAGTACCGTCCCCGAAGCGGAAGCGTAGAAATAACCATCCCCTACGCTGCTTTCAAACAAATCCATATTTTCCTGGGCGTCCTCCCATGTGCTTTTCAAATCCTCATAATCAGACTCGGCCTGCTCCAAGGCTGTTTCATAATCACTCTGGGCCCTCTCAGCGTTGGCCAGGGCCGTTTCATAGGTAAGCTGTGCCTCCAGCGTCTGGGTCTCATAGGTCTGCTTTGCCTCTGTGACAGCCTGCTCCAGGGAAGGGAGGTTGCGTTTTAGGGTCTGCAGCTCAAACTGTGCGTTGGCCAGCGCTTCCTCATACTCGCTCTGAGCCTGCTCCAAATCCTGCAGATTCTGCTCCAATACACTGTAAAGAGAAGTGAGCACACTCACATACTGGCTGCTTGATGTTCCCCCGCCTGCATCTCCGGAGGAGACAGTCGTTGTCCTATTCCCAGTACCGCCCATGCCCCCGGCGCCGCCGCTTGTGACCTGGGACCAGCTCACCCCCCATTCTTCCATTTTATCAGTAAGAAGCTTCAGGTTTTCATCGTAAAGGCTTTGATATTCATCCACTCCAAAATAAGCGCTGTAGGAACCGTCATTTACATAGGATTCATATTCGGCAATCTGCTCTTTTGCCTGGGCAAGTGCCTCTTCGGCCTGCTCCACGCTTAAGGTAAGGCTCTCTACCGTCTCCTGGTACACTTCTTCGGCCTGTTCTCCCGCAAGCACAGCGCTGTTATAATCATATTCCGCCGTTATTTTACTTTGTTCATACTCTATAGCTCCCGCCCGGTAGGCAAGCTGGGCATCCTCAAGAACTTCGGCAAGCTCCTCTCTGGCCTCCTCCACGCTCTCCTGGGAAAGCTTCAGTATCTGGGCGCCGGCCTCCACCTGGTCGCCGGAGGATATGTAAATCTCTTCAATCTCCAGCTGCGTCTCCAGATTTTCCTCCTCAAAGCTTTCCTGTGTCATTCCCACACTGGTTACGCCGGAAGCGCTGACTCCTCCCGATGCCATGGAAAAGCCGCCCCTGCCGCCCTGTAAAAAGCCGCCATTTTCAGAATTGTTTCTTTGAAGGAAATAAACAGACACGCATATCAAAAGTATCAGAGCCATTACCAGGCATACAGAAATGATGATTACCTTTTTCTTATTTTCCCTGCAGAAATCTTTTATCTTCACACGAAATCCCTCCGCTTTTCCTACCTTGCTGGCATCAGTATATCGGGAAAATGTTTAGAAAAATTGTTTAAAATGTGAAAAAAGTATGTTCTGCCCAGGGAAAACCAATGGAAATGTACCTTCGCCTGTGATAAAATAGGGAAACAGACTATGAAATCCAGGAGGCGGCCCATGAAAATCACCTACCTTTACCACAGCGGTTTTCTGGCGGAAACAAATGACTGCTATTATCTTTTTGACTATTACAGGGGAGAACTCCCTCCCCTTAACACAGACAAGCCCATCCTTGTGTTTTGCAGCCATAGGCATCCGGATCACTATAACAGGGAAGTGTTTTCCCTTTTAAAAGGGCTTGGGATGAACAGCGTCACCGCCATTCTGGCAAAGGATATTTCTCCCCGCAGCTACCCCGAGCAGACGAATGTAGTCAGGGTCACCTTTCACAGCCGCTATGAGCTTCCCCAAAACACCGTGCTGGAAACCTTACAGTCCACCGATGCGGGAGTGGCCTTTTTGATCCGCTGCCGGGAAGGGATTCTCTATCACGCCGGAGATTTAAACGACTGGGTATGGGCGGGAGAAACAGCACAATACAACAGGCAGATGACAGGAAGCTACCGGCATGAAATAGATCTGCTGAAGGATTTGCTGAAAGAAGAGTATGTAGACGCCGCCTTTCTGCCCCTTGACCCCAGACAGGAGGCGGATTACGCACAGGGAATCCTGTATTTTTTGAAAAAGATCAAGGTAAAGAGGGTATATCCCATGCACTATTGGGAAAAGCCTGGGGTTATCTCCCGGTTTCTCCGGGAATACCCCCAGTATCAGAGCATAATACAGAACACAGAGGATGCAAAAGCCAATGAGCTTTAAGATTCAAGCCAGCGGCGCCGCATCAAAAAGGCGCCGTCCTTTGGCTGTCTGTCTCTGGTAAAAATTCCTTTTCGGTTGCCATTTGCCCTGCCGGTGGTCTCTACCGTCTGAAAATCTGCAAAATTCCATACCTGCTCGCCTCTCACAAAATCATAGCGGTCAAAGATTTCGTGATACATTTTCAGATATTCTATTTGATATTCCTGGCTCCACATAACGGAGGGCAGTTTATGCTCGTAGGAAAGGGTATCCGCACCGTATTCTGTAAATATCATGGGTCTTTGCGGATCCAGGGCAGCCCACCGTTCCATCTCCTCCAAAAACGCCTCTTTGGCGTCCGAGATTTCGCTGCCTCCCTTTACATACCATCCATAATAGCGGTTCATGCACAAAAAGTCACAGTACTGATGACAGACCACATCCTCGGGCTGGCTGCTCAGCGCCATGGCAAAGGAGCATGGCCTTTTTTGCACATCCCATGCCTTAGCCGCTTCAAAAATTTCCCGAAAATACTCCCCGGCCTGGACTGTATTGCTTTCCGGCTCGTTAAACAGACTCCATGCAATGACGCAGGCATGATTTTTATCCCTTTGTATCATCTCCTTGAGCGCTTCCAGATGATTTTGCTTCAGCCGCGCAACGGTCGGAGACGCAAAAAAGCTCTCCGGCCTCTTGCCGCTTCCTGCAGCAGTAAACATAGCAGTTCCCGCTCTTTTTACAAATCCCACTGCCGCCACTTCATCAATCACCAGAAATCCTTCCCGGTCCGCCATCTGATAAGCCTCTTCCGCATAGGGATAGTGAGAAGTGCGGAAGGAATTGGCCCCTATCCATTTCATCAATTCAAAGTCTCTCTTTAAAAAGCCAAGGGAAAAGCCTCTGCCCAAAACGGGGGAATCCTCATGCCTTCCAAATCCCTTCAAATAGATCGGCTTTTCATTCAGCAATATTTCCGTTCCCTGGATTCTCACTGTGCGGATTCCTATCTCCTCAGAATATTCATCCAAAAGCTGATCCTTTTGAAAAAGGCGAAGCTCCAGCCGATACAGATAAGCGTTCCTGACCTCCCAAAGATGAACGTCTGCAATGACAAGCTTTCCTTCCATTCCCTCAGAATACGCGGCCAGTTTCCCTTCTTCATCCCAAAGACGCACTTCCATTCTAATATCCGGCTCAGGATTTTCAATTTCCACCTGATACCAGGTACAGGCATCCTTTCCGGAAATCTCATGTCTGACAGAATAATCACAAATTCTATGCCTGGGAGTGGACATAAGCCACACAGGCCGGATAATGCCGCTGTAGTTAAAGAAGTCGAAATAAGGAACCGCTTTCTTTCTGCCGCTTTTCAGTATTTCAGTCTCCCCGGCAGGCAATGAAGTATCGGACAGCTCATTGTTTACCAATACTACCAGCCGGTTTTCTTCCTGATATCTGACACAGTCCGTGACATCAACGCAGAAGGGTACAAAGCCGCCCTCGTGGAACCCCCTTTTTTCTCCATTTACATAAACCTCCGCCCTGTGGGCCACTGCTCCAAAGCGCAGCTCCACGATGCTGCCCTGTAATTCTCCCGGCACAAAAAGCTGGTTTCATACCAGATATCCCCGCAAAAATCCCTCAGCTCCTTATCCGTATAAAAATCTGCAAAGCTTGCAGGAACCGGAATCGTCTCCTTTCCCGGAATTCCATTCTGCAGGCCTCTTTTGCGCCCATCTCCCTCAAAGTCAAAATAAATTTTCCACAATCCGTTTAAATCCAGCGCTCTTCTGGAAAACGTGTTTCTAGGATACAGCATTGTTTTCATATTAGTTTTTCTCCCGCTTTTGATTATTATGTCTCATCTGCCCCTTAAAAGCTCTGCAAGCTCCTCTTTGGTAAAATCTATCCGATCCATGCCCTCGCCGCCCAAAAGCTGTTCTGCTAACCCCTTCTTTTTTTCCTGCAGGGCCAGAATTCTTTCCTCAATGGTATTCTTGGCAATGAGCCTGTAGACGTTTACTACATTGGTCTGTCCAATACGATGAACCCGGTCCGTAGCCTGATTCTGCACCGCTATGTTCCACCAGGGGTCGTAATGAATCACCATGTCTGCCGCCGTCAGATTCAGCCCGGTTCCTCCTGCCTTTAAGGAAATACAAAATACTGAGGTATCATCCCTCTGAAAGGCTTCTACCAGATCCTTTCTTTTTTCTTTATTGGTAGAACCTGTGAGCACATAGTAGGAAATACCCTCCTTTTGCAGCAATCCGCACAAATGGGACAGCATGGTGGTAAACTGAGAAAACAAAAGCAGCTTATGTCCCCCGCTGACCGCATTCTTTATCATATCCACACACAGCTGGGCCTTGGCAGATTCTCCCTTATAATTTTCATAAAGAAGAGTGGGATCGCAGCAAAGCTGTCTGAGCTTTGTCAGCTCCGCCAGCACCTGAAGCTTATTTCTGCGGAATTCCTCTTCAGAGTGCTGATCCAGCATCAAAAGCATACGCTTCACATGTGCGTCGTACAGCTCCTGCTGCTCCCCTTCCAGCTGCACATATACATTTTCCTCCAGCTTGTCCGGAAGGTCCTTAAGCACATCCTTTTTCAGCCGTCTGAGAATAAAGGGACGGATCAGCTTCCGCAGCCGCTTTGCCGCAGCCTCCTCTCCTCCCTGTACGATAGGGGCCTCAAAATCACTTTTAAAACGCTGATAAGAATACAGAAAGCCTGGCATGAGATAATCAAAAATGCTCCACAGCTCGCTCAGCCGGTTCTCTATGGGAGTGCCCGTCAGAGCCAGCTTAAAGCCTGCCTGAATTTCTTTCACTGCACGGGCAGCCTGAGTATTGTAATTTTTGACAAACTGGGCCTCGTCAATCACCTGGCAGGAAAACCTGATCTTTTGGTATTCCTGTATATCCCGTCTGAGTAAATCATAGGAGGTAATCAAAATTTGGCCCAAAGACGCTGCCGCCTCAAGCTTTTTTTGCCTCTCCGAAGCGCTTCCCGTTATGGCCTGCACCGAAAGTCCAGGAGCAAACCGTTCAAATTCACTGACCCAGTTATAGACCAGGGAGGCCGGACACACAACCAGGGAGGGTTCTGGCTTTTCCCGCTCTCTTTGCTCTGACAGGAAAAAGGCGATGACCTGCAGCGTTTTCCCAAGCCCCATGTCATCCGCAAGTATCCCTCCAAAACCGTTATGCCTCAAAGTTTTCAGCCATAAAAATCCTTTTTTCTGGTATTCCCGAAGCACTCCTTCCAGGCTCTCAGGCGTCTCAAAATCATTGTCCTCTACGGTTTTCATATTACGCACCAGCGCCTTAAAGCCACTGTTTTTCTTTACGGAAAGGGACTCCCACTCCCTGGATTCCTCATCCAGATACAAAGCCCGGTACTTGGGCAGCTGTACCTTTCCCTGCTTCAGCTGTGCCTCCGTCAGCCCAAGCCCCTCCTTAAGCTCCAGAAAAGCTCCCAGCTCCTCTCCCTCCATATTGATGAATTCACCGTTCCCCAGCCGGTAATATTTTTTTCTGGGATCATATCTGGAAAGAATTTCCTGAAGCTTCTCCAGGGGAATGTCCGAAGCCGTCATGGTAAGCTCCAAAAGATCGCCGGAAAGAGAGATTCCCAGAGAAGCTCTGGGCGCCGGGCTTACCCGCAGCCGCTTTAGTTTGTCGGACAAAAACACCTCTCCGATTTCCTGAAATTCCCGGATTCCACTGGTCAAAAGCTCATAGAGCGCATCCTCGTCTCCTGAAAGAGCCATACTTGCATTTTTTTCGTCATAGGCGTTGAAATAACGGCTTATCCGGTCTGACACTTCTATTTCCTTTACCAGATCTCTGTCCGTCTGCACCCGCTGCGGCGCGTATACCTGATATTTTTTTTCTCCATACACCGCTTTTACCTGACAGGTGATGAAATCCTTCTGGGGCATATCCAGATAAATTTCAAAGGAAACCTCCAAAACCCCAAAGCTTTCCTTTTCAAAATCGCTGGCCTTACAGTCAAAATGCTTTTCCAGAGAGGGTAAAAGCTCTCTGCAAAAGGCGGGGACGTCAGCCTTCTCAATATACGCCTTCTGTTCCGGCAGCTCACTTAAACATTTCATAAAGTCCAATACCGGCTCCAGCTCCTGCCTTTTCTCCCGGTAGATCAATCCTTCCCCAAAGGAAAGCAGGCTGGTTCCCGTAAAAATTCCCGGAACAGATTTTAAGGAAACATAAATTCCCTTTTCCCTTCCCTGAATGATGACCTGACGCTCGGGCTTTTCCTCTGTGACCTCCCAGCTGCTCTCGCCATGGCCCTGGATTTCCGCCATAAATTTCCTGCCCTCCATAAGACGGAGAACCTGCTCCAGCTCCTCTGCGGACAGTGGAATGTGCCTGAGCTTGGGAAGCTGCTCAAAATAACCGTAATAGTAATATTTCGTCTGCACATACCGGTCTTTATTGTTTCTGACCCATGCCTGAAGAAAGCCTACCAGCGGAAGGCTGTCCTTTGCAAAAGCGCTGATATCATGCACAAAATTCAGCTTCTGGCCATAGGCGTAGGTTTGCTGTGTTTCCAGAAGCTGCACAAAAGTAAAAACATCCTTTAACACGTATTTCCTGGAGATTCCAATCCGAAAATCCAGCTTCCAATCCTCCCCGGACAGATAAAGGCAAGGCTCCAGGCAGACCTGTCCACAGACCTCGCTCTGCGTGACGGGCAGACTTCTTCTTATCATCCGGTTTCCCAGAAGTGTTTTCATAGCAGGTGTTGTACGCGGTTCCTTCTTTACCGCCGGAGCATAGCCAGAGGCAGTTCGTACCGCTGGACGCCCCTTCCCGTTTTCCCTTTCTGCCTCCATCAGATATTCCTCGATGGTTCTTTGACGCTCCCTGTCCCCGATATACTCCAAAGCGGCAGCGACACAATGTTTGCACAGACCCGGATAGCTGCTAAACGCCGGGCATTCGCAGTAATACTCGGTCAGTTCGTCTTGTTCATAGCTGTAAGTCAGATCCACCTGATAACGTTTTCTGCCGCTGCCGTGCACCTTTGCCAGAATATAATCCTTCCTGTTTTTTTCATCAGGATGGACAGAAATTTCCTCCACCTCATTCATCATGTAGATTTCTTCGCCTCTTCTGTAGGTCACAGCGCCGGCCAGTTTTTTTATCATTCGTCTGCTCACCATCATTTTCTGTTTTTCCTCTGGAATCTCCTTTTACTCATGAGCTGCAAGAAAAGCCTCCTCCACATACAGCGCCGCATTTTGCAGGTTTGACTCTACCTCCTTAGACGTCACCTGCCTTTTTACTCTGGCCGGAGACCCCACTGCAAGAGAATTGTCCGGTATCACTGTATTCTGGGTCACCAAGGCTCCAGCCCCCACAATACAGTTTTTCCCGATAACACAGCCGTCCATCACAATGGCCCCCATACCGATCAGGGAATTGTCTCCCACCCGGCAGCCATGCAGGATGGCCCCGTGGCCCACGGTCACATGCTCCCCGAGGATCACGGGATTTCCTTCCTCCACATGCACCACACAGTTATCCTGAATATTGCTTCCTCGGCCCACCGTGACAAAGTCTCTGTCCCCCCTGATTACAGCGTGATACCAGACGCTTGCATTTTCCTCTAAAGTTACGTTTCCCTTCACCACCGCTCCCGGGGCGATAAACGCCGTTTCATGTACTTTCATTTTCCGTCCATTCCGAAGCATCATAAATCCGCTCCTGCTTCAAATTTTCTCTGCCTATATTCTACACAGTGCCACTCCCAAACACAATACAAAAAACGCATACTTTACAATAAAAGAAAAGCATTAGACATCTCAGGGCTTTCCATTTATATTTATTATGAAAGCAAAGACAAGACAGCTGAAAGGAGCGGATCGCGGAATGCGGAAGCTGAAAATTATCATTGATGTTCTCCTGACAATAGCTCTGCTGTTTTTAATGGGATATCAATTCTGGGGCGATGAAGCCCATGAATGGGCGGGCGCAGTAATGTTTGTTCTGTTTATTGTCCATCACATTTTAAACAGGAGCTGGCATAAAAATCTATTTCGGGGAAGCTATTCCCCTTCCAGAATTTTTTTGCTGGTTGTGGATCTCTTTCTGTCTGCCGCCATGCTGGGGATTTGTGCTGATGGCGCTGCATCTGGGCCTGCACTGGGGAATGCTTATGGGGGCTGCAAAGAAGCTGCTGCAGATAAAAAAGCCCTCTTCGGTCCGCAAAATTCTGCTGCCAGTAATTGGCGCAGGAATTGCCCTTTACGGACTGACCGTATTGATCAAGCGTAATCTTTTATCCTATATGTTTCTCCGGACACAATTTGTATTTTTAGATTTTGGGGAATCTATGATTTTATTCTATCTGGACTATCTGGCCATGATGGGTCTTTTTGTCTTTCTGGCCCATTACGGGGCTGTTTTCCTTCGGAAGCTGTCCGCAAAAAACAGTCGGCGCAATAAAAAGACTGCAGAAGGAAGAAAGCAGTCTTAGCTTTCCTCCCACTGCAGCCTGTGCAGGCTTCCCTCCAGCTGCATTTCGGGGAACCCATTCTGGCGTAGGGCCTCATAAAGCACAATGGCCACTGAGTTGGACAAATTTAAAGACCGGATGGAAGGCAGCATGGGAATCCGGATAGCCGTTTCCTGGTATTGTACCAGAATCTCCTCCGGAATCCCGGCGCTTTCCTTCCCAAACATTAAAAAATCGTCCGGGCCAAAGGCCGCCTCCGTGTAGATGCGCTTTGCCTTTGTGGTAGCCATCCAGATTTTCGCCCCTGGATGTGTATTTTTAAATTCTTCAAAATTCAGATATCTTGTCACATCAAGCTGCTGCCAGTAATCCATGCCGGCGCGCTTGATTTCTTTTTCATTCAGCCGAAAACCTAAGGGCTCGATTAAATGGAGGCTGGTTCCCGTGGCAGCGCAGGTTCTCCCTATGTTTCCCGTGTTCGCCGGTATTTCCGGCTGATGCAGAACAATGTGCATGGCTTTTTTGCTCCTGTCAGTTGTTTTTGGACGCCTGCTCAGCCCGAAGCCTGGCTACAAAGTGTGCCAGACGTCCCATGGCAACTTTCAGCTTTTCCAAGGAATAGGCATAGGAAATTCTAAGATATCCCTCGCCGCAGTCGCCGAAGGCCGTTCCCGGAACCGCCGCCACCTTCTCCTCCTCCAAAAATCTGGACGCGAATTCCTCGCTGGTCATGCCAAATTCCTTGATGCAGGGAAATACATAAAAGGCTCCGTAAGGTTCAAAGCAGGTCAGTCCCATCTCCTGAAAGGCATGGAGCAGATATCTTCTGCGCTGGTTATAGGCCTTTCGCATTTCGGCAATATCCCCGTCACCGTTTTTCAGGGCGTCCACAGCGGCATACTGGCTTGTGGTGGGCGCACACATGATGGCAAACTGGTGAATCTTGGTCATCTGCTCAATAATCTCCCTGGGACCGCAGGCATAACCCAGTCTCCAGCCCGTCATGGCATAGGCCTTGGAAAAGCCGTTGATAAGGATGGTTCGCTCCTGCATGCCGGGCAGGCTTGCGATAGAAACATGCTCTCCCTTATAGGTAAGTTCCCCATAGATTTCATCTGACATGACAAATATGTCATGTTTTAAGATAACCTCCGCAATGGCCTCCAAATCCTCCTTTTCCATGATAGCTCCCGTGGGATTGTTGGGAAAAGGAAGAATTAACACCTTGGTCTTTTCGGTAATGGCCTCCTCCAGCTCCCTGGCCGTCAGCCGGAATTCATTCTCCTCTTTCAGATTGATGATCACGGGCACGGCCCCCGCCAGTATGGCGCAAGGCTCATAGGACACATAGCTTGGCTGGGGAATCAAAACCTCTTCTCCCGGGTTTATCATTGCCCGAAGACCGATGTCGATGGCTTCGGAGCCTCCTACCGTTACCAGCACCTCATGGCTCCAGTCATAGGAAATCCCCTGTTTTCTCTGCAGGTAATTACAGATCTCCATGCGCAGCTCCTTCAAGCCCGAATTGGAGGTGTAAAAGGTTTTTCCCTTCTCCAGGGAATAAATGCCCTCGTCCCGGATATGCCAGGGCGTGTCAAAATCCGGCTCTCCCACTCCCAGAGAGATGGCATCCTTCATTTCACTTACAATATCAAAAAATTTTCGGATACCCGACGGCTTAATCTCCACAATTTTGTCTGCTAACGGATTTCTCATGGGGTAATCATCTCTCTTTCATCTTCTTCTTTTTGTGCAAACACTGTGCCGTGGTCTTTATATTTCTTTAAAATAAAGTGGGTTGCCGTACTCAATACGGTATCCAGTGTGGAAAGCTTATCGGACACAAAATTTGCCACCTCCCGCAGAGTCTTTCCCTCTAAAATCACCATCAGGTCATAGCCCCCTGAGATCAAATATACGCTTCTCACCTCGGGATATTTATAAATGCGCTCCGCAATGCCGTCAAACCCCTGGCCTCTCTGGGGAGTCACGCGCACCTCAATCAAAGCGTCCACCTTATCCACAGAGGTTTTCTCCCAGTTAATCAATGTATGATATCCGCAGATGATACCCTCCGCCTCTAAAGCGGCAATCTCGTTTACCACGTCTATCTCCTCTACACCCAAAATCACCGCCAGCTCCTTTAAGTCAATCCGGCTGTTTTTTTCAATGACAGCTAATAATTCTTCTCTCATTTTCCACTCCATTCCGCACTCGTTTTATGAGCGCTGTATTATTTTATAGATTTCATCCGTCTGGGGCCGGTCCATATAGCGGATTTCCTCCCCATTACGAATGATTCTGCGGCTGCCTTCGGTAATTTTCCCTACTACCCTTGCAGGAATCCCCTGCTCCGAAAGAATCCGGGCAAGGGCCTGGCCGTCCCCACTGGTCATCACAAGGCATCCCCCGGACAAAAGCTCATAAGGGTTTACCCCACAGTACTCACAGACCTCCACAGTTTCCTGCCGAAGCGGCAGCTCTCTTAAGTCGATGGCAAGTCCGGTACCTGCTCTCTCTGCAAGCTCCCACAGAGCGGCAAAAATGCCTCCCTCGGAAGCGTCGTGCATGGCGCAGACACCGGACTTCACGGCTGCTGCAGCCTCCGGCAGTATGGAGTAATACCGGTCAAAGGAAGCGGCCTCCTCCACAAAGTAAGCGGGATATCTCTCCCGGAGCTTATCCTTGAAGCGTCTGGCAAGGAAGGCCGTTCCCTCCAGACCAATCCATTTACTGACCACAATATCCTGTCCCGGTTCGGCCCTTCCAGGCCCATTTAACAGGCCGCTCTTTCCAAAGCCCGTCACCACCCCGCAGGGAGCCTTCACTTCCCTGCAGATTCTGGTCTGTCCTCCCGCTATGGCAACCCCCAGCCCGCTGCAGGCTGCCTGCGCCTGCTCCATAAGCGCCCTGATATCCGGTTCCTGAATGTCCTCTGGCAGAAGAAGGGTGATCATCACTGCTGTAGGACGGGCGCCTCCCGCCCCCAGGTTGTTAAAGCATTTTTGCAGCAGATGCCCTATGGACATCCCATCTTCTGCGCCTTCCATCCCTTCCCCGGCGCCTTCCCTTCCAATGGTGAGCGCCGCCTCCTGCATACAGCTCACAACACATTGGCCGTCCCCGGACGCGAAAAAGGCGCAGTCTCCCCCTACGCCTGCGCCGCTTACGATTTCTTTTCCTTCTGTTTTTATGTGCCGCAGCACGGAACGCTTTAAAATTGTCTCCGATACCTTACCGATTTTCATCTAAGCCTCCCGTCCCATCCAAATCCGGCCTGCCGCCCTCTTACTGCTCTCCTATTTCCACACTGTTGGTGTCTGCAGGCTGTGCCGTCAAAAGGGCGATCACATTTTTCACATGGTCAATGCTGTTGGTTCCGATGGCCGCCATAATCTCCTCATAAGCCGTGGGATCATTGGTGGCGGTACCCACCGTAGCGCTTCTGGGTACCATCTTATAGCTGCTGCTGTTGACCTGGGTACGGCTTACCTCCACCCCGTCCTCGGTAACCACCTTCCACAGCTGCGCCTTATAACCGATGTGAGCGCTCTCCTGCACAATATATCCGATGGGCTGGCTTGCATCCGCATAAATCATATCTGCCGGAGGATTGATCACCTCCAGCACCTTGCTCTCGTATTTGACCTGACGGTTGGCCGCCCTGGTCTCCTTGCCGTAAATAGTGAAGGTAACTCTTTTATTCTCTATTACGCCTTCTATGTAAATGGGAGCATCCGTATTATTTACAAAACAGAAATCCTTCCCCGAGCTTTCCGCAATGGCCGCATCCGCCGAAGGGTCCACATAGGAGACAATCATGGAATGATTATGACGCTCTGTAACCTCCAGCTCTGCATTTAAAACCGCATTGTACAGCGTAGTGGAAACCTGACAGATTCCGCCGCCCAGGCTGTCAACCACCTTTCCGTTCAAATAGGAGCCCGCCATATAATAACCGTTTTCCTGTGTAAAGGGAGCCACTGCCTCGTAGGTGGAAAATTCATCTCCGGGATAGAGCACGGTGCCGTTTATGAGTTCACACCCATTTGAAATATTGGCGCTTCTGGAGGAGCCTGACGTACTGTAGGAGGTTGTAAAGCTTCCCAGCACATCCTGCACCTGGGAAAGCTCCTCTTTACTTCCCCTGGGCTCATCCACCACAATGTCCAGCTCGATCCTGCAAGGCTGGTGATCCCACTGCGTAGTCAGATAGTCATAAACTCTGTCAATGGAGGTCTCAACGTCCAGAATATAGCCCGTAACGCCGTCAACCACCTCAAAGGCCCCATTGGTCCTTTTCAGGGACGCATCCACGGCAGCCTGATCATACTCCGTGCACTCTGTAAGCACATCATTGATGGCCTGCAGGTCAAAGTCCAGGGCAATGTCAAATACCTTGTTTTCATGCTCCAGATCCATCAGCACCTTATAGCGCTCTATCACGTTGCCCTGTGTTCCCAGCGTAAGGGCCTCCTGTACAAGCTCCGGATTTGCCCAGGAAATACCCAGCTCTCCGGCGGTAACCGTCACCTCCTGGTCCTGTGCGGCCAGCAGTGTGATTTCCACCTCTTTTAAGCCCTCCACATAATTCTCCACGGCCGAAGAAGCCTCTTTTGCACTCATGCCTGACAAATCTATCTCCCCGGCAAAAACACCGGTTTTTATGGTCTCCTCCCCCTGAGCCCTTGCTGTGATGCCGGCCGTAAGCGCCCACAGGCACAAACAAGCCGCCATACACCACCGACACAAATATTTTTTCATACTGCTCCTCATTCTTTCCTTAAAAAGCTGGCTGAAATCCTCTTTCTCTGTCCAAAAAAATTTGAATTAATAAAAAAAGTATGATAAAGTAGGAATCACCATAGCAAGCACCAGCAAAACGATGATGGCTGCCGAGATGCGCTGTCTCGTTTTTTTATTCCAATGAAACATAATTACTCCTCTTTTCTGATTCAAACAACAAACTCTGAAAGGATATTATAAATGAATTTAGTGGTTTTGGCAAGTTTAATCCTGTTTATACTAATACTTTCCATGCTCCTTTCCAAAAAGAGCAGGGAGAGCAAAAAGGCGGAGGCTCTCTTCTGGGAAAGGGAGCGCCTGGCAGACTCCGTGCGCCGAAAGCCTTTGGATCATCTGGATTATATTAAAATCCCCTTAGATACCTTCCCCCTGAACCTGATGGAAGAAAATCCTGAGGTCAGGGAATGTGTGGACATTCTGAAAACCCTCTCCACACAGCCCATCGTAAATCTCACAGGCTATTCCAACACCGATTTAAAGCTGGAATATGGCACCGCCAATATTACGGCCCTGTCCGATTACGACCAAAACTATACCGTACTGGTGCGCACCCTGCAGAAATGGGCGGATCTTTTATGGGACAACGGCTTTGTCTCACAGGCCGCCGCCATCATGGAATTTGCGGTGAGCACCAAAACCGACATAAGCCGCACCTATTACAGGCTGGCGGAATACTACTGCGCAAACGGCCAGAAAGACAAAATTTCCTTTTTAGTCCAGACCGCCCAGTCCCTTCATTCCGCAAACAGCAAGGCTATCGTCCGTACCTTGCAAGAATCTTATCCGTAAGTCTGCTTGCCTCGCTTCGGGTAAGCTTTTCCACATCAACGTCTACCATCAGTTTATGCCGCTCAATCAGGCTGTATAACCGTTCCTTTTGGGATTTAGCGGCAGGTGTGTCTCTTTTTGCCTGGTATTGCAGCACAAAGGGACAAAACACCTCTTCCTGGGGGTCATAAAACTGCCGGACCAGCCTTTCATAGAGGGCCGATGCAGCCTGGGCGTCCCCAAGGGCTCTGTGAGCCTCATGGGCAATCCCATAATAGGAACACAGGTAATCCAGATTCCTATGCTCCAATTCTCCAAGATACTTTTTTGCAATCTTTAAGGTGTCAATACCCTTTTTTTCAAAGGACAGTCTCTGATCCACCGCCGCCTTTTTCAGGAAAGAAAAGTCAAATAAAACTCGGTGCCCCAGTAAAGGATAATCCTCCAGAAAGGAAAACAGGGAAGGCGCCACCTCACCGATCTGCAAAGCATCCTGAAGCATTTCATCCCTGATTCCCGTAAGCGCCGTGATTTTTTCTCCCAGCCGTCTGCCCGGATTCACAAAGGCCCAAAAGGTATCCTGAACCTGGCCGTCTACCACCTTCACGGCTCCGATCTCTATTATTTTATCAAGCTTTGGGTTTAACCCTGTGGTTTCCAAGTCAATGCTGACGTAAGAGCGTATCATATGTTCCCTTTCCATGGCTTCCTAAAATTGTGGTGCGCGCCTCTTTGGTCAGAGGAGAACGCTCTCTATAGTCAAACAGCACAAAGCAGGGCTTTTCTTTCGCCTCCCCAATTTTCTCCGGTTCCCACACGGGATAAAAGAAGGGCTCTAAATGGGTCATTTTGCTCATCTGTTTCCAGTCGTATCCCTCATAGCCCTTCAGACAGCTCCTTTGATTCTCCTCCGTTTGATAAAAGTCTCGAATATCCTCTTTAAAGGGAGTGATATCCCGGGCAAAGTCCGGCCTGCTTTTTGCCTTTTCCCGCAGATACATGTCATAGGTGAGAAGCTCTTTATAGGCGGGAAGCCTTTCCGGGTCCCATTCCCACGCAAACCGAAGCAGTATCCCATAGCGGTGGGCTCTGGCCGGGCTGTTCAGAAAATAATTTTGTTTTTCAAAGAAATCCGCCATGGACGCAAACATGGCAAAGGGGCTTTGAAATACTTTTTCAAGAAGCCTGAGCGTATGGCTGTATTGTCCGCTGTTGTAGTACAGCTCCACCAGCTCCTCTATTTTTTTCAGGCGCCTGAGCTGTCCAAAGGAAAGCCAGTTGGTAGAAAGCACCTCATAGGGCGGCTCCTCAAGATAGCGAATGCCGAATTGCTCCGCTTCCTCGTACAGCTTTGAACCCTTCAGCACCTTTAAAAAGCCAAGCTGCAGCTGCTGGGGCTTCATGGCATAGACTCTGTCAAAGGACCCCGCAAAGCTCTCAAGGTCTTCATAGGGCAGTCCAGCGATCAAGTCCAGATGCTGGTGTACATTATTTCCCGCCCGGATGGCCGCCACATTTTTTTCAAGCCGCTCTAAATTCGTCACTCTGCACACCGCCTGCAGGGTATGTGGATTTACCGACTGAACCCCGATCTCAAGCTGAACCAGCCCAGGACGAAGGCTTCCAAGCAGCGCGATATGTTCCTCCTTCAATAGATCTGCCGAAATTTCAAAATGAAAATTGGTGACACCATTGTCATGTTTCTGGAGATACCTCCAGATCTCCAGGGCATGAACCGGATTGCAGTTAAAGGTTCGGTCTACAAATTTCACCTGCTTTACCCTGTGATCCAGGAAAAATTGCAGTTCCTTTTTTACGACATCAGTGTCACGTATCCGTATGCACTTGTCCACCGAGGAGAGGCAGTAGCTGCATCGGTATGGACAGCCTCTGCTGCTCTCATAATAAATAATCCTGTTGGCAAAGGGCTCTAAATCCTCATAGGGAAAAGGCACGCTGTTGATATCTAACAGCTCTCTTGGGCCGGTGAAACCCTGGGGCAGGCATAAGCCCGCACAGGCTCCAAAATCTATGTCCATTCCTTGCTCCCTTTTTTCGTAAAGTGTAATAAGCTCTCTAAATGCAGCCTCGCCCTCTCCCACCATAATGCCTGTAACCTGCGGATATTTCCTCAGGATGTCCTCTGCGCCAAAGCTCACCTGGGGGCCCCCCAGCCAGATGTCCGTGTCCGGAAGCACCTTGGGCAGCTCCTTCAGCAAATCCTCCACCAGCTTCCAATTCCAAATGTAACAGGAAAAGCCTACCGCCTCCGGCCTCTGTTCATAAATTTGAGCCAAAATGTCCATCTTGTCCTGGTTTATGGTAAACTCCGCCAGTACAATCCGCTCCCAAAGCTCCTTCCCCGCATAGGCCCGCAGGCTGTAGATGGCGGGATTGGAATGAATATATTTTGCATTAATGGCAGTCAATAAAAATTTCATCAGTTAAAGCTCCAATCTCCTTGCTACGGTCTCCCACACGCTCTCTGGAATCTGTGCCAGAGGAAGGGGCGATTCCTTCTGCACCTCCAGGATACTCTCATAAAAATAATTGATTCCGGTAACCAGCGTCTTTTTTATGGCCCGGCACAAGATTCTCCCATCCTCCTCCAAGCCGCTGGTCTGAAAGTCCCGCAGAAATCCCTCCACATCATAAGGAATGGACAGCAGTTCCATACGCCATGTGCCGTCTTTTGATGTGCTGCCTTTTGCTCCCCCGCCTTGCGATCCGCTGCCTTGTGAAGCCTGTCCTGTCACCAGGGCAAACTGAGCCCTTCCTCCCACTCCGTCTATGGCAAGCCCCAGAGAGCCCGGGTTTAAATAGGTCTTTTCTCCCCGTGTAAAAATTTCCTGATGATGGCTGTGTCCTCCAAAAAGGTATCTTTGCTCTATGGCCCCCAGCGCCCGCTCTCTGGTTCCCCGGCCAAAGGTTACGTTTCCTCTTATCTGTCCCGGCGTGCCATGGCACAGATAAGTGTCCGGACAGCCCTCCTTAGAAAAAATCTCTTCCCGGGGCAGTTCTTCCAAAAACGCCATATCTTCCCTGGATAAATGAAGGGCCGTATAGTACAAAGCTCCGTTTGCAGAGGAAGGCTTCCATCCCTGGCTCTTTTTTTCATTTTCCAGCAGATATTCCTCTCTGTTGCCTCTGATCATAACACAAGGACAGCTTTCCCGCATTTCATAAATAAGTCTCATTGTGCGCTCCGGGTAAGGACTGTCCGTCACGTAATCCCCCAGGCACAGTATCCCGTCCACAGGATGCTTCCTGAGATATTCCAAAAACGCTTCCAGCGCCATATAATTTCCATGAATGTCACTGATGACCGCAAGTCTTGTCATGCACTTTTCCCCATCTTTTCTTTTCCTATAAAAAACCAGACCTTATAAACTGACTGCAGCCAACCTGCCCCAAAGCAGTGTTGCGATCAATTTATAAAATCTGGTCTTGCCTGCCATGCAGTGACAGTCCATTTATCCTTCACTGAAACTAATCTCTTGACTTTGTTCGTATCATATCAAAGGTATTGCAGAAAGTCAATAGAACTTTATACGCCCTCAGACCGACAGGCCTGAGGGCGCTTTCCATTTGCTGTGCTAGGGGACAGCAGAGAATATCAGAAAATTAATGTTCCCTGTGTTTCTTATTTCAGCATTTTCTTCATTTCATCAGCCACAAACTGTACCTTAGTACCTACAATTACCTGTACCGAGGTTTTGCTGGGACGAATCACACCTGAAATTCCGGCAGACTTGATCTTCTTTTCATCCACCTGGGTGTAATCCTTTACTTCAATGCGCAGTCTTGTAATACAGTTGTCAAGGGAAGCGATATTGCCCTTTCCCCCCAGTCCCTGTAAAACGATAGATGCAACCTGGGTAAAGTCATCGTTAGCCAAAACAGCCGCTTTCTCGGTTTCCACATCGTCGTCCTCACGTCCCGGCGTCTTTAAGTCAAACTTCACAATGGCAAACCTGAATACCACATAGAACACGATAAAGGCCGCAATGCCCAGAGGAAGAATCATCCAGGTATTCTGTGCTGCCGGCAGGGGTGCGGAGAACAGAAGATCCGTAGCGCCTGCGGAAAAGCTGAAGCCTGCCCGGAAGCCCAAAAGCACGGTAATCACAGTAAAGATACCATACAGCAGAGCGTAGATCAGATACAGGCCGGGCGCCAGGAACATGAATGCGAACTCAAAGGGCTCGGTAACGCCGCAGACAAAGGCACAGACTGCAGCAGAAGCCACAAGGCCGATAGCCACTTTCTTCTTGTTACTCTTTGCGGTATGTATCATAGCCAGTGCAGCGCCGGGAACACCACCCATCATACAAGGGAAGAAGCCGGACATATACATACCAAGACTCCAGGTAACATCAGCGGAGGTGTCTCCTGCCCAGAAGTGAGACAGGTCGCCGATTCCGATGGTGTCAAACCAGAACACGTTGTTCAGGGCATGATGCAGACCTGTAGGGATCAGCAGACGGTTCAGGAAAGCATAGATACCTGCTCCCACTGCATCCAGTCCGATGATGGCTTCGCCCAGTGCGATAAGAGCGCTGAACAAAAGAGGCCATACAACCATCAGGATTGCTGATACAATAATAGATACAACTCCGGACACAATGGCCACACACCGCTTGCCGCTGAAGAAGGACAGCCAGTCAGGCAGCTTGGTTCCCTTAAACTTATTGTAGCACACAGCACCGATAACGCCGGCCAAAATACCGATAAACGGATTTACAATTTTATCAAAGGCCAGCACAGCATCCTCATTTGCCGCGATAGAAGGAATAATGGTGGTAATCACGGATGTGTTGAGGAGGGATGTGATCATCAGCCAGGATACCAGCGCGGACAGGCCTCCTGTTCCGTCATTATCCTCAGACAGGCCTACTCCCACACCGATTACAAACAAAATCGCCAGATTGTCAATAAGAGCTCCTCCGGCCTTCACTAGGAAAAATCCGATTCTCTCGATAATTCCCGCAATCTCGCCGCCCTGCATGGTGGCGGGACACATCAGATAGCCGATACCCATCAGGATACCGCAGATCGGCAGACAAGCTACCGGAAGCATCAGGGCTTTGCCCAGCTTCTGTAAATGTTTCATCATAAATAATAAACCCCCGTTTCTTCCTGCCCTAGCCTCAGGATTATTTTATTCTAAAGGAACCTTTTTCCTCCGAATACAATTTGAAAATGTAGTAAAAATTTTTAAAGATTTTCCTTCATAAACGTTTCCAGAACCGCAGCCGCCTTATCCTCGTCAGCGCCTTCAATGATAAACTTAACGGTCTGTCCCATTTTCACAGCCAGCATCATCAGGGAAATCAGCTTCTTTGCATCCGCCTTTTTTTGGCCGTTGTCAATGGTCACCGTACTGGCAAACTCTCCGGCCTTTTTTACCAGCAGGCCCGCGGGCCTTGCATGAATTCCCAGCTCATCGGTAATGGTGTACTCAAATTGTTTCATTTCTCTTTTTCCTTTCTTTTCCTATATTACAGTCCGTCAGATGTTCCGCACCGCCTCCCTCACAGACAGCACGCTGGACGGGGCCACCGAAAGCTCATCCACCCCCATCTCCAGAAACCTCTCCGTAAGGCTTTCATCCGCCGCCAGGTCCCCGCAGATCCCTGCCCATATCCCCGCTGCATGGGCATTCTTTACCGTCAGCTCTATCAGGCGCAGCACCGCCTCGTGGTGGGCGTCAAAGAATTCCTCCAGCCTCTGGTTCTGCCTGTCTATGGCCAGCGTGTACTGCGTCAGGTCATTGGTCCCCAGGCTGAAAAAGTCAACCTCCTCCGCCAGCCTGTCGCTGATGATGGCTGCCGCCGGGGTCTCCACCATGATCCCGAGCTCCACTTCCCCAACGGCCTTCCCTTCCTCTGACAGCTCCTTCTTTACCTCTTCCACGATCTCCTTTATCTTCCGCACTTCCTCCACGGATATCACCATGGGGAACATCACCGCTGCCCTTCCATACGCTGATGCCCTGTAGATGGCCCGCAGCTGGGCTGTAAACACATCCCTTCTCGTCAGGCAGATCCGGATGGCACGGTACCCTAACGCCGGGTTTTCCTCCCTGGGCAGCCCGAAATAGTCCGCCTGTTTGTCCGCTCCGATATCCAGGGTCCTGATCACCACCTTTTTCCCTCCCATCCGGGAGAGCACTTCCTTATAGATCTCAAACTGCTCCTCCTCCGTGGGATAGTCCTCCCTTCCCAGGTAGAGAAACTCGCTCCGGAAAAGCCCTATGCCTCCCGCATCCGACTCCAGCACCTTCTCCACCTCTTCCGCGCTGCCTATGTTGGCATATATCTCCACCCTTCTTCCGTCACGGGTCTCGTTCTTAAGCCCCTTGAGCTGCTCCAGCCTTTCCCGGCGCTCTTTCTGCCTTTCCTCCCTCTCATGAAGCTCTGAAAGGGTCTCCTCATCCGGCTCCACATAAAGCACTCCCGAAAACCCGTCCACCGCACCCTGTTTCCCGTCATACTCCTCCTTCAGCTCCACCTGGGTCTGCACCAGGGCCGGGATGTTCAGGGACCGGGCCAGGATCGCCGTATGGGAGTTGGCTGACCCCCCGCACAGGGCAAACGCCAGTATCTTATCCTTGTCAAGCTGCATGGTCTCGCTGGGCGACAGATCCAGGGCTAACAGGATCACCGGCTCATCCCAGGACGCTTCCTCCTCCCCGCCTGCCAGAATCCCCGCAACCTGGCGGGAAACGTCCAGCACATCCGCGCTGCGCTGCTTCATGTAGTCATTGTCCAGCTCCGAAAACATCCGGGCAAACTGCTCCCCCGCAGTGCGCACCGCGTATTCCGCATCCGCCTTCTCCTCCCGGATCAGGCTGCGCACCGCCTCCAGGTAATCCGCATCCTCCAGCATCATCCGGTGCACCTCAAAGATCATGGCCTGTTCTTCCCCGGCCTCTTTCAACGCCTTCTCATACAGGCCCTCTATCCTGGCTTCCGCTTCCCTTCTGGCCTCTTCAAACCGCGCAAGCTCTGCCTGCACATCCTCCACTGTCCGTTTTGGGCCTGCCGTCTCTTTTCTGGCATAAAGGCGTATTTTTCCTGCCGCAGTCCCCTTTGAAACACTTTTTCCTGCATATTTCTGCATGTCCTGCCATCACCCCCGTCCTGTTTTCCGGCTGCTATTTCCTGATCCGCAGGCAGTCGTCCCCCGGCTTTACATGTCCCTGAGCGATCCCCTCCACTGCGGTAAAATCCGGCGTATTGCAGATAATCATCGGCGTCATACAGTCATATCCCTCTTTCTCGATGGCCTGTATGTCCGCCTCAATCAAAAGCTCTCCTTTCTTCACCTGTTTCCCCGCTTCCGTTTTGATCTGAAAATGCTTTCCCTCCAGCTTTACCGTATCCAGACCAATATGAATCAAGATTTCCACTCCCTCGCTGGTTGTAAGAACCACCGCATGGCCGGTGGGGAAAACAGTACTCACCTCCCCGTCCGCAGGCGCAAAAACCTTTCCGTCCAACGCCTGAAAGGCGACTCCTTTTCCTAAAATCTCATCCCGGAAAGTGGGATCGCTCACCTGGGACAGGGGAACGCATTCTCCTTCCACGGGCGCTCCCAGTAAAATTTCCTTTTTTTTCTTAAAATCAAATAATCCCATCCTCCATACTTCCCTTCTTTTTAGTTTGTTTTTCAAAGCTGACCGTCTGTTTAATCCACAGTGTCAGATAAATCTGTTCTTCCTCCGTCATCTCACACTGGTATTCTTTTTTCAAATGCTCTCTCACCTTCTGGGCTGCCAGATACTCCCTGCTGCAGTACCCTTTCACAAATTGATAGAATTGTTCATCCTCTTCCCCCTCCCCCGAGGGCATAAGCAGCATCCGGTAAGATAGAAACTTCAGATTGGACAGCAGGCAGTCCATACGAAAGGAATCCTCCGGCGGCAGGGACAGCTCCTCCTCCAGAATCTTTATGGTATCCCGGATCACATTTGTCACCCGCCAGGTATCCCGGACCTTTGTGTCAAACTGTGCATTTACCAGGTGAATGGCAATGGATGCAGCCTCATCATCCGGCAGACGGATTCCCGTATACTCCGCAATCAGGTCCAGCGCGTGCATGCCGATCTCAAACTGCTGGGGATAAAATCGTTTGATCTCCAGATAAAGCGCGTTGGAAAAATCCATTCCCTCCCGATACCGTGTGATGGCAAAGCTGATGTGATCCGTGAGCGTCAAATACACGTTCTGGCTCAGTCTGGTATTTAACTGCTCCTTGGCATACGCAATGATATCCGCCGACACCTGAATATTCTCCAGAGGAATATTTTCCAGGAGATTTTCAAACTGCCTGCGCACATCACTGTTTTCCAGACGGAAAATTTTTTCTACATCCGCCTCACTGACAGTCTGCCCCGGCCTTTTCTGAAAGCCGATTCCCCTTCCCATGACAATAATCTCATTGTGATCTGCATCCCATGAAGATATGACGTTATTATTGATAACTTTTCCGACTACCATACCTGCTCAACTCCTGGGCAGATCACCTTCTGCCGTCTTTTGTACTGAAAGCTGTCTATAGATAGAAAAAAACCAGGCTTTATAAACTGACCGGCAGCAAAACTGCTTAAAAGCAGCGTTGCGATCAATTTATAAAATCTGGTTTTGCCTGCCACACAGTAACAATCCATTCATCGTTGATTTGAACCAAACTTTAATCATGTATATAGCATATCAAAGGTACTACTGAAAGTCAAGATTCTTAGTTAACTTTGGCATATATTTACCAATTTTCATTTCTGTTTTTGTATGATTTGCCATGTATTTTTGTTTACTATCTTTTTTTCATGTAAAAAGCCACCAGCTGCCCTTTCTTTTTAAAAGAAACAGCCGATGGCCTGAGCTTTACGACAAGCTTGTCACAAATCTGTCGAAGGCTTCCTGTCCTTCCGGCGTTCTCTTGTAAACGCCTGCATCCTCCAAAACCTCCATGAACACCAGTCCAATCTCCTCCTGGATGATCTGGTCGATATTGGAGGCGTCGATCTGTTCATATTTGGGCTTAAATTCCTCCACCCAGTCCGCATGCTTTGCAAGAACCTGGTCTGCGCGCAGATCCGCTCCCGTAAGGATGGCCTCCTTTAACAGGGCCATTTCCTCCTTCAGGCGGGCGGGAAGCACTGCAAGTCCCATGACCTCTATCAGGCCAATATTTTCCTTCTTGATATGATGCAGCTTTGCATGGGGATGATATACGCCCAGAGGGTGCTCCTCTGTGGTGATATTGTTCCGAAGCACCAGATCCAGCTCATAAAGCTCCCCTCTCTTTCTGGCGATGGGGGTAATGGTGTTGTGGGGCTCGCCCTCCGTCTCTGCAAAAATGAAAGCGGTCTCATCTGTATAGCTTCTCCATTTTTCCAGGATCACATCCGCCAGGGCAATGATTCTGTCTGTATCCGCTGCGCTAAGGCGGATCACCGACATGGGCCAGTTGACAATTCCGGCTTTCACATCCTCGTATCCCGCCACGGTAAAGCTTCTTTCCACAGGGGCCTTTGCCATGGCAAACTCATAGCGTCCTCCCTGGAAATGATCGTGGCTTAGGATGGAACCCCCCACAATGGGAAGGTCTGCGTTGGAGCCCACAAAGTAGTGGGGAAACTGCTTCACAAAATCAAAGAGCTTGCAGAAAGCCGCGTGATCAATCTTCATGGGCACATGCTGAGAATTAAACACAATGCAGTGCTCATTGTAATAGACATAAGGAGAATACTGAAAGCCCCACTGGCTGTTGTTTATGGTCACCGGAATAATGCGGTGGTTCTGCCTTGCAGGATGATTTACCCTGCCTGCATAGCCCTCGTTTTCCTTGCACAAAAGACATTTTGGATACCCGGACTGCCTGGCATTTTTGGCCGCCGCAATGGCTTTGGGGTCCTTCTCCGGCTTGGAGAGATTGATGGTGATATCCAAATCGCCGTACTTTGTGGAGGTGACCCACTTCTGATCCTTGCAGATACGGTATCTGCGGATATAATCGGAATCTCTGCTCAGCTTATAATAATAATCCGTAGCCGCCTGAGGAGACACATTCTCATACAGTTCAGTAAAGCGTCTGATCACCTCGCTTGGACGGGGCATCAGCATGCTCATGATCTTCGTGTCAAACAGGTCCCGATAGACAATGCTGTTTTCCGCCATCAGCCCCTTTTCGAAGGCATAATCCAGCATCCCCGAAAGAACCTCCTCCAGCTCATCCTCTCTCATTGTGACATCTGTGTCAGAATCCTCCAGCTCGTCTAACCCAAACAGCTCCAAAAGCCGGTTGGTGGTAAAAATCACGTCCTCTTGGGGAACAAGGCCGGTCTGTACGCCGTAGGACACCAGTTTTTTGATATAGGTCTGAATCATTGCTCTCTTCCTCCCAGAATATTATGGTCTGCGCCAACGGGGCTGCCCATGGTGCTGAGCACCCGTCAGATGCGGCAGGGGCCGTCTCCAATCTCCACCACATAAAAGTCAGCGGCATATCCGATTTTTGCTTCATAGGCTCTGCCCACCTGTTCAATGAAAGCATCGATGGCGTCGTCCCGCACAATACTCACCGTGCAGCCTCCAAAGCCTGCGCCCGTCATGCGGGAGCCGATCACGCCCTCCACCTTCCAGGCTTCCTCCACCAGGGTGTCCAGCTCTATGCCCGTCACCTCATAATCATCCCGAAGGGACACATGAGAAGCATTCATCAGCTCTCCAAACCGCTTCACATCGTTATTCTTCAAGGCCGAAACCGCCTGAATGGTGCGCTGGTTTTCATAAACCGCATGCTTTGCCCTTTTTCTCCTCACATCGCTCCCTATGGCATCCTTATATTTCTCAAAGGTCTCTTCATCCAGATCTCCCAGGGTATTGATCTTTACCACCTTTTGAAGCTCTGCCAGCGCCGTTTCGCATTCGCTTCTGCGCTCGTTGTATTTAGAGTCCCCAAGACCTCTTTTTTTGTTGCTGCAGGCAATGACGATCTTGGCGTTTTCCAGCTTGATGGGCGCATATTCAAAGGACAAATCTGCAGTGTCCAGAAAAATAGCGTGATCCTTTTTGCCCATTGCAATGGCAAACTGATCCATAATGCCGCAGTTTACCTTATTAAAATTATTTTCGGAAAACTGTCCGATCAAAGCCAGATCCTGATTGCTTACCTCAAAACCGAAAAAGTCCCGGAGAATAAATCCCGTGAGCACCTCCAGGGAAGCAGAGGAGGAAAGTCCTGATCCGTTTGGAATATTTCCGTTCAAAAGAAGGTCCATGCCAAAGGGAATCTCCATGCCCCTTTCTCCAAAGGCCCACATCACGCCCTTTGGGTAGTTGGTCCAGCCTGCCTCCCTGCTGGGAACCAGGTCGTCCAGAGAGGATTCTATCACTCCCAGCTTTTCAAAATTCATGGAGAAAAACCGCAGCTTTCTGTCCTGCCTTTTGCGGGCTGCGCCATAAGTGCCAATGGTCAGCGCACAGGGAAATACATGTCCCCCATTGTAATCGGTATGCTCTCCGATCAGATTCACTCTTCCCGGCGCAAAGTAGGTCGCTGCCCCTTCTCCATCGCCAAAAACCTCCGCAAATTTCGCCAAAATCGTTTCCTTCATCCTACACCTACACCTTTCCGGCCCAGCCCAAGCGCCAGGCGCTAAGTCTTTCCTTATGTTTTCATTATACAAAAGGCAAAGGGAAATACCACATCATTATGTTTTTTGAACCTGTCAAAATGTTGTATTATGAGAAGCCAATCCTCATTTTTGCTCCAGAAGCTGGGCGATGAGATGCTCTACCTCCTTAAGCTGTTCCCTTGTGCTCTCTCTGTGGCTTTCCTTCCGGTATCTGGAGGGGGACATGCCCCGCATGGCGTGAAAGGCCTTGGAAAAGACCACCGCATCGCTGTAGCCGCAGGAGAGCGCAATGCTTTCTATGGGATAATCCGTGGAGTCCAAAAGCTCCCTGGCCTTGGTGATACGGAAGGTGGTGAGAAACTGCTGAGGGGACATGCCCAGATAGCTTTGAAACAGGGTGTAAAGATAGCTTCTGTTAATACACACATATTCCGCCACGTCCGTGACCTTTATGGGATTACAGTAATTGCTCTGAATAAAGGACACCGCCTTCTTCACATACTGATTTCCCTTGTCCTCCTCCTCCCTGGCCACCACCCCCGCATTTTCGGCAATCACAGACAAAAACACGCCCAGCAGGCCGTTTCGCCGCAGATCGTCCGCCACGCCAAAGGTATTGTGCTCCATCATATCCCGCACAATGGAGTACAGCTCCTCGGACTTATCGCAGGCAAAGATGGGATGCCGTCCCGACAGTCCCATTGCATTTAAATATTCCTCGGCTCTGCTGCCCGCAAAGCCCACCCACAGATAGCTCCAGGGCTCCTTTTCATCCGCCTGATAAAAGGCCAGCTCATTGGGCTGTATAAGAAAGCCGTAGCCTGCCTCCAGCCGGTATTCCTTATCGTGAAACTTAAAAATGCCCTTTCCGCTGAGCACATAATGAATCAGATAGTGGGGCTTGGAGGCCGGTCCAAAGCTGTGCAGACTCTGGGTTTGAGAACAGCCGCAGCAGTTTACATACAGGCTTCCCACCTTATCATTTTCAAAATCCAGCTTAAACGCCTTCTCCATCAGCGCACCATTTCCTTTTGATCCAGATCCGCCTGCACCCTTTCCAAGTCAGCCCGGATGGA
Organism: Candidatus Acetatifactor stercoripullorum; assembly: GCA_019114005.1. Classification (GTDB taxonomy): domain Bacteria; phylum Bacillota; class Clostridia; order Lachnospirales; family Lachnospiraceae; genus Acetatifactor; species Acetatifactor stercoripullorum. The sequence continues at coordinate 7,664 of DXGH01000049.1, read as the reverse complement.
AAGCTTCTGGGGGCAGGCCTGCTCGCATTTCCCGCATTTGACACAGTTTTTGGCCTGTCCCTTTTCTCCGATTTCCACCTCCCAGGCATGCTTTACCATATTGTAATTCTGATAGATATGGTAGGTGTTCCACGCCTTGAAGCATCCCGGAATATCCACGCCTGCCGGACAGGGCATGCAATAACGGCAGCCGGTACAGCCGTTGCGCACCCGGCTGTTTAAAATTTCCACCACTTCCTCCACAAGCTGTCTTTCCTCACCCGTCAGGGGATGGAAATCACTGAAGGTGCCCAGATTATCCTCCACCTGCTCCATGGTGGACATACCGCTTAAAATTACCTTCACATTGGGCAGGCTGCCCACCCAGCGAAGGGCGTAGGATGCAATGGATGCCTTTTCGTTCTGGCTCTTAAATTTCTCCGTGATGTCCTCCCCAAAGGAAGCCAGGGAGCCTCCCTTCACCGGCTCCATCACCACCAGGGGAATCTGCTTTTTCGCAGTCAGTTCATAGCCCTTCAGTCCCGCCTGTTCCCCGGCATCCATATAGTTTAACTGAATCTGGCAGAAATCCCAGTCCCTGTAATTCAGAATCTCCTCAAACACCTCATAGCTGTCATGAAAGGAAAATCCCAGATACCTGATTTTGCCCTGGGCCTTTAGCTGCTCCAGCCGCTCTATGCAGCCTATTTTTTTCATGGCCTCCCACCGCTCTTTATCAAGAGCGTGCATCAGATAAAAATCAATATGATCCGTCCTAAGCCTGGAAAGCTGCTCCTCAAAAAGTCTGTCAACATCCCCGGTCTCCTTCACCAGCCACACCGGGAGCTTAGTGGCAAGATAAAAGGAATCCCTGTCATATTTCTGCAGCACCCTTCCCACAAAGGGCTCGCTTTCTTTGTTATGATAGGGATATGCCGTATCAATGTAATTTACGCCCCCCTTGATGGCTGTATCCAGCAGCTTCTCTGCCTCCTCTTCGTCGATCCTTCCCTCTGCCGTCACCGGAAAGCGCATACAGCCAAAGCCTAGCAGCGAGGTTTCAATTCCCAGCTTTTCCAATTTTCTCTTTTCCATCATTTATCATCTTTCCTTTCATTCTGCCGCGTGAGCGGCTTTGTAATCAAAAATCCCGCCTTAAAGCCCTCATAGGCGAAGGCCTCTTTATACTGTGCAAGCTCAAACAAGGTAATGTCAGGAAAAACTGCCTTCCCAGAGGCCAGCGCCTCCAGGGCCGGTGCAAAGGGGCCGCAGCGGCTTCCCACAATACTGATCTCATTTACGGCGATCAGGCTCATGGGAAGCGTGGTTTCTCCGGCATAGGTGCTTTTTAATACAATGGTTCCCTTTTTCCGCACCATTTCAAGAGCCTGCCGGATTCCCGAGGGGGAGCCTGTGGCCTCCACCACGATCTCATAGCCCTCCTTCTCCCAGTTGGTGCTCACCTGGGCAAAGGGCTCAAAAAGCTTAAGCTTCTCGGGATGCTTTCCGATGACAACAACCTCCTTTCCCACCGCGTTCATGGCCTGAGCCACGCAGTAGGAGAGCCTGCCGTCCCCGAGAATGGCTACGTTTTTCTCCGGTGTGAGGGTGACCTGGGTCATGATCTCAAAGGCGGCTGCAAGGGGCTCCGTGTAGATGGCCGCCTTGGTGGCAAGCCCATCTGACACCACATGAAGCAGCTTTGTATCAATGGTCATATATTCCCCAAAGCAGCCATCCTTTTGGTGCATTCCCAGCACTCTGCGGCTGCTGCAGTGGGTGGGCCTCCCCGTGCGGCAATAGATACAATGTCCGCAGGAGGCGTTCAGCTCTCCCACCACCCGCTTTCCTGCCAGCTTCGGGTCGGGGGAGCTTTCCACCACTCCCACAAATTCATGACCCATGATGCCCTGAAAATCCGGCCTGTAGCCCTTTAAGATTTCCTTGTCCGTGTTGCACACCGCAGCCATCAAAATCCGCACCAGGCTTTCCCCCGATTCTGGGACCGGCATAGGCAGATCCTCCCGATAAGCCGCTTCTTTTCCGTCAAAATAAATTCCTCTCATCTATAACCCTCCTGATCAAATTCCACCCCGAAGGCTTTGCTGTACCCGTTTATTTTTTCCAATATCCGCAAGGCCTCCTGTCCCTTTGCAGGGGTTGGCTTAAAGTCATTTCTGCTGCTTGTGGAGCTGACAGAGCAGGGAATCACCCGCACAGAGGATTCCTCCTGCTTTTCGCCATCTACAAAGGTAAAGGTCTGCTGAAAGATCATACAGTCCTTATCCGTCGGATTTCGATTGGCCCCAAAGCAGAAGTTGCCCAGGCTGTACACGATATATTTTCCCTGGTACTCCTCAATTCCCTGAAGCACATGGGGATGGTGTCCTATCACAAGATCCGCTCCCCAGTCGATACACTTCTTCCCCAGACTCTTCTGATAGTCCTCCGGCTCGTATTCTCCCTCCACGCCCCAGTGGCAGCACACGAGAATCACATCCGCCCCCTGCTCTTTCAGTCCTGTGATCCCCTCCTGTATGGTTTTTTCCACGGCAGCTCCCTGGGAGACCTCATTTACAGACACAATTCCGATCTTAATTCCCTTCACCTCGTAAATACCTGTATTTTCCTCAAAGGCGTAGACGATGCCTTCCTTCTCAAGGGCCGCCACCGTATCATCGCTTCCCTGTGTCCCATAGTCCAGTCTGTGATTGTTTCCCATGCTCACAGCCTCCACGCTGCCCCTTGTGAGAATCCCCGCATAACCAGGGTCTCCCTTGATACTGTAGACCTGTCCTTCCCTGGCATTCTCCGAATCCGTCAGCGGCCCCTCCAGATTCACGATGGTCATATCGTCCTCGCTGAAAATATCGTATACATTTTCAAAAAAGTAACTGTCGTCCGCTTCCTGATCGTAGGCCTGTCTGAAGGAGTAGCCGTAATCCTGCTCCTTGTGATTGCCCAGGGCCGTATCTCCTGCGGCAGAAATGGTGATGGTCACAACCTCGGGGCCGTCCGTTTCCTCCAAGGCTGCATTTCCTCCCTGCTCCACCCCTTCTTCTGTGCTAAGAGAGGTGGTCTCCTGGACGGGAGGCACTTTGTTTTCCTCGTTGTTATCCTCTTCGTTGTCCTCCTGGGCGCCATACCCGCCGATGGGCTGGGCCAGGTCCTGATAGCTGACGGCGGGCACCTGGATGGAAAGGTCGTCCCCGCAGGCAATCAACGCTGTCATAACAGCTGTGGGGAAAAGCATCCCCAAAAGCAGTCTCCGCATTTTCCTTTTGCGTCTCATATACTCTCCTCACATCCTGCTCCGCTCCCAAAACGGGCACGGAAATTCTGCTTATTTTTATTTTAGCACGCCCCCTTTCGCACTACAAGTTGAATGTTTTTTGCCCCTTGAAAAAGTCAGTTTTCAAGCTCCTTGAAGGAAACGCAGAAATATTATATAGTGTTTTTAAAGCAATGATCCGGAGGGCACACGGTCAGTTAGGAAGAATGAAAAAGCGAAAGGAGCCTGTTATGGAACACGGAAAAAATAAAATTCTTGTGGCCGACGACGACAAGGAAATCAGAGATATCTTATCTATGCTTTTGACACAGGAGGGCTATGAGGTTGTACTGGCAAGGGACGGCAGAGAGGTTTTGGAGAAAGCGGAGGAAACCATTGACTTATATCTTCTGGACGTAAGTATGCCTGCCATGTCCGGATTCTCCGCCGGAGCCCAGCTGAGAAAGCGCTTTATGGCCCCGATCATTTTTCTGACGGCGTATTCCGAGGAATCTGACAAAATGCTGGGGTTTTCGGCCGGTGCAGATGATTATGTGACAAAGCCCTTTTCCAATGCGGAGCTTCTCATACGGATCAAAGCTCTGCTGCGCAGGGTTCAGCAATACTCTCTTCCAAGCCCAGAGGCTTCGGGGAACCGGACGGGTCATTCCGGCAAAATTTTCTTTCGTGATCTTGTGATCGATCAGGAGAGCCAATCTGTGACCAAGGACGGGGAGCTTATTGTTCTCACCTACACGGAATTCAAAATACTGGAGCTTTTGGCGCTTCACCCCGGAAAGCTTTTTTCTCTTGATAATATTTACCAAAGCGTGTGGCAGGAGCAGGCAGTGGGAGATGAAACCATTATGGTGCATATTAAAAATATCAGGAAAAAATTGGGAGACAATTCCAGAACTCCCCGATATATCAAAACTGCCTGGGGAAAGGGATACTATGTGGAATAAAGCAAAGCCCTCCAAAAAGAGAAAGAAATTAAAGACGGAACTGGTGGAGCTGATCTGTGCCAGCTTTTTGATATCCGCTTTTTTTTACCTGTTTTTAAGCTATACCTCCGAATCCCTTGCGGACACCTATCTGAGCGCCAATGGAATTGTCTTAGATTTGGCGACCCGGGATGTTCTGACGGCCTGGATGAAAACGATCTGCTTTTTTGCCTGCATCATTATTTTTATTGTAATTTTCCTGGTATTGTTTGGGCAGAAAATTGCATATCTCCTTACTATCATCGATGGAATTGAGCGGCTTCGGGAAGCAGAAATGGATTTTGAGATTGCGCTGGAGGGCAATGATGAGCTGACACAGCTGGCGGAAAGCATTAATTTCCTCTCCCGTTCCCAAAGAGAGCTCCAAGAGAAGGAGCAGGCCTTTCATGCGGAGCGGGAGGAGCTGATCCACAGTCTCTCCCACGATATACGCACACCGCTGACTTCCATACTTTCCTATTCTGAATATATGGAAAGCAGGGATACACTGACAGAGGAAAATTTTCGTGAATATCTTGCGCTGGTGAGAAAAAAGGCAGAGCAGATCAAGACCCTTTCGGAGCTGCTTTTGGGGAAAGAAAGAAGGAAACCGGAAAAAGTAGAAAATGGCCTTCTTTTCCTGGAGCAGCTTGCGGCAGAATGGTCTGATGGCCTGGAAGAAGGCTTTGTATGCCAGACCGATTTAAGCCAGTGCCAAAATTTTCAGGCATATTTGGATATCAATGAAATGAAGCGGATTTTCGACAATCTTCTCTCCAATGTGGAAAAGTATGCGGATCCCGCAGACCGGGTGAGCCTGCTGATAGGAACCAAAGATGGGCTTCTCACCCTCATTCAGCGCAACAAAAAAAGCAAAATTCCCCATCAGGGAGAAAGCTTGAAGCTGGGGCTAAAAAGCATTCAGGGAATCGCCAGAGCTTACGGAGGTTCCATGGAAATCAAAGAGGACGCAGACAATTTTGAAATTACAATACAAATCTCTCTGCGGCAGGAGCTTTAGAATTCTTCAGAATTCTCTTTTAAATTTCTTCAAGTCTTCCAGGTATCCTATTGGTATCAAAAGAGAAAGCGAGGAAACAAAATGTTAGGACTTTATTTTTTAATGTTTGTGGCAATGAGTGTCATCAGTATTTTAGGGATATTGCTTTTATTTCTTTTAAAGAGTGAGCAAGGGAAAAAGGCTGTCTTTTATTTTCTGGTCTTTTGGGGCATGGCGATCGCGGTGCTTGGCGCCACGAGCCTTCCCTCCAATTATATTGCAGAGCAGCTGATTTCCTGGGCCTTTGGTCTTTTGAGCATAGCGGCCCTGCTGATCCGGCTTCGCGCCAAAGAAAAGAGCCTTAGCCTGACGGCGCATATTCTGGTGTCCATTTCCGTGGCTGCCGGAATGCTCAAGCTCTTTTTCTTCTAACACACGGCCCCCTGAAAACCCTTGGCATCCTGGATTTTCAGGGGGCTGCAGCGCATCCCGGATTATGCTGCTACATCCGTATTTCGATAAACAGACAGATACAGGCCAAGCAGAGTATAGCAGACAGCGTTTGCCGTCCATCCCGGAAACAGGAAGGGAATCACTGCCTCGCTATAGGGTATCAGGCCAAGATTGCACAAAATATGAAGCACAGTGGGCAGAAACAGCCCCAGAAGGCAGGCTGCTCCCAATATCCCGCCAAATACATTTTTCTGTTTTTTCACCCCGGACGCCATCTGTACAAACATGACTGCCAGTCCGGCCACCGCAAAAGCCGCCGCCACAATTCCAAATCTTTCCAACAGCAGAAGAAAAGCCAGGGCTCCCTCCCAGGGAAAGGACATGTCCTTTCCTCCCACCATCTGCAGATTCTGCAGAATCTGGCGTATTCCCTCCACAATATAAGAGCTCTCCCAGCCCCCATTCCATAAGGCCTCCAGCCTGGCTGCCTGATAGGTATTTCCCTGTTTCAAAATGTACCAGACAAAAGCACAGACGCCCCCGCCTGCCGTCAAAAGCAAAGTCCCAAAGCCGGAAAATGGTGAAATTTCAAACCATCCCTTTGCCACACAGAAGGAAAGCAGCAGGATACCTGCAAGCCCCATTGTCATCACCGAAAAGAACCGGCCGGTGCAAAAAAGGAAAACCAGCGCTCCCGCCGCCAGCCATGCAAGGCACAATAACAGGCCAGGCAGACGCTTTTTCCGGTAATGATAAATGACGCCCCCATAAGCCGGAAGAAAAAGAGCAAGCAGCAGGTACTGGATGAGTTCTGCCCCTCCCTCTCTTCCTGCAATCCTCTCTACCGGAAGCATAGCAGCCAGGAGAAACACAATCCATACCGTCAAGGGTCTTCTGCAAAGCCAGGTATAATCCACAAACAAAATTCCCGTCATAAGAACCACTCCCAAAAGCACAGGAAGTGCAGTGAAGGCTGCGCCCCTTAAGGTCCATTCCCCATTTCCCTGGGCCATAACCAGCATATTCTGCAAAAAGCAGGCAGCCGGGGAAAAGATGCCCACCAGCGCAAGCACCTTTACATCCATTCTAGGCCTGTGGATGCGGTCCATCTCTCTGCCCACCTCCACCGCGTCCCCCATCTGTCTTACTGCCGCAAGCTCTGCCGAAGCCTCATCCATTCCCGTCTCCACATAGGCCTGTTTTTGATCCGCAATATGGTCTGCAAGCTCCTTCGCCACCATCGCCCGGGCTCTTTTACAGCGCATCTGTGCCGTGACCACGGCTATATATTCAGACAAATCCATAGCCGCCACCTCCGATGACTCCTCTGACTCCCCGGGAATATTCCTCCCATTCCTTTTGTTTGGCCAAAGACAGCTTTTTCCCCTCCTTGGTAATGCTGTAATACTTTCTGGTCTTTCCTCCAGCTTCCCTTTCGTAGGATTTTACAAGTCCCTTGCTTTCCATGGCATGAAGCAGAGGATACAGGGTGCCCGCCTTTAATTCAAAAACATTCTCAGAACGTTTGCTTGTGTGCGATAAAGAAGTAATAGAAGTGTAAAAAATTTTGCCGTTCCTATCCGGCACTTAGGGCTGTGTCGGATAGGTCGGGCGGTTATTCGGGCAAGTCAATCTTGCCGACAAAGCTGTAATAAATCTCAATGTCCTGCCTGCGGGTGCCGTTCTCGTCATAGCTGCACTCATGCACGACGATTTTCTCAATCATCTCCCGCAAGAGGGTGGGGGGCAATTCCTCAAAGGCAAGGTGCTTTCGGACGATACCCATAAACTTTTCCGCGTTGACGGTGGCGGCCTGCGATTTGTCCAGTTCGGCTTGCAGGGCGGCGGCTCTCTTTTTCAGTTCCGCTTGCTCGGCTTCGTAGTCAGCCGACAGTTCCATGAAACGCTCGTCGCTGATTTTGCCGTTTACATTGTCCTCATACAGCCGCTTGATAATGCGGCTCACTTCGGCAATGCG
>DXGH01000005.1 GCA_019114005.1 Candidatus Acetatifactor stercoripullorum | reverse complement strand
TCTAATTATAGCACGAATCGCACAAAAGCGCACGTATTATTTTTAAAAATTTGACAAAAAAATAAGCTCTGATTGGCTTAAACAAAGGACTTTTGCGATATGATGTTAAAAAGAAGTGTCAAACACCCGGGCTGGAAAAAACATACTTATAAAAGCATACTTGTAAAAGCAGACGGGAAATGCTACAATGCTGACAGAGATGAAAGTAAAGCATGGAAGGGTTTGTGTTTCATGAATACAGAAGAAAATAAATTTACCGGCAGAAGCGAAAACAAGATCACGGAAGGAGTTATCTGGAAACAGTTGCTCCTCTTCTTTTTCCCTATTTTATTCGGTACATTTTTTCAGCAGCTCTATAATGCGGCGGACGCCATGATTGTGGGCCGGTTTGTGGGAAAGGAGGCCCTTTCCGCAGTAGGCGGCGGCACCGGCACTATTATACAGGTGCTGGTGGGCTTTTTTGTGGGGCTTTCAAGCGGCGCTACGGTGGTGATTTCCCAGTATTACGGCGCAAAAAGAGAAGAGATGGTAAGCTATGCGGTGCACACCGCCATTGCCTTCAGCCTGGCGGCGGGAGTGGTGATGACGGTGGTGGGGATTGCGGCGGCGCCGTCGGTTCTCCGGGCCATGGACACGCCGGCGGATGTGATGGCTCCCTCCATAACCTACATCAGCATCTATTTTGCAGGGCTTACCGGCAATCTGATTTATAATATGGGAGCGGGAATTCTGCGCGCCGTGGGGGACTCCAAGCGGCCTTTGTACTTTCTCATTGCAAGCTGCATGACAAACATTGTGCTGGACCTTCTTTTTGTGGTGGGCTTTCACATGGGAGTGGCGGGAGCGGCTCTTGCCACCATTATCTCCCAGGCTTTGAGTGCGGTGCTTGTGATTGCGGTGCTCATGAGAACCCAGGACATGTACCGGCTGGAGCTGAAAAAAATCCGGTTTGACGGTAGAATGTTTGTGCGGATTATCCGCATTGGCTTTCCGGCAGGCCTGCAGTCGATTATGTATAGTGTGTCGAACCTGATCATTCAGGCCAGCGTAAACTCTCTGGGCACGGACACGGTGGCGGCATGGACTGCCTACAGCAAGATTGACAGCGTATACTGGATGATTATCAATGCCTTCGGCATAGCGGTCACCACCTTTGTGGGGCAAAATTACGGCGCAGGTAAAAATGACCGGGTGCGAAAGGGCGTCAGAGTGTGTCTGGGCATGAGCTTTGGCAGTACAGTGGTGCTGTCCGTACTGCTGTATTATGTGGGTGTCTATTTTTACAGCCTTTTTACCACGGACCCGGAGGTGACCAGGATCGGTGTGGAAATGCTTCGGTATCTGGTGCCCTTTTATGTAACCTATGTGGCCATAGAAATATTGTCGGGAGCCTTGCGTGGAGTCAGCGACTGCTGGATTCCCATGCTCCTGTCCTGTCTGGGCGTATGTGTGCTTCGGATTTTGTGGATTGTGGCAGTGGTTCCTCTGCGCCGGGATATTTATAATATTATGTTCAGCTATCCCCTTACCTGGACAGTGACCAGCATTCTCTTTGCTGTGTATTACCTGCTGTTCAGCAAGCTGCGGGTGAGGGCAGGAAGGAAAAAAAGCGTGGCCTGAATGTAAAATGGCGGCGCTTCAGAAAGGAGTTCATATGTATATTGCGAAGGAACAACGTTATGATCAGATGAAGTATAACCGCTGTGGGGCAAGCGGACTTTTGCTGCCGGCGGTTTCTCTGGGGCTTTGGCATAATTTTGGCTCCAATGGCAATTTTGACACCATGGAGGAAATGTGCCGGGCGGCCTTTGACAACGGCATTACCCATTTTGACCTGGCTAATAACTACGGACCCCAGCCGGGAGCTGCAGAAGAAAATTTCGGACGTATTTTGAAAAGAGGGCTGGGAGCCTACAGAGACGAGCTTGTGATCGCCACAAAGGCGGGCTACGAGATGTGGCCGGGCCCTTATGGCAACTGGGGGAGCAAAAAATACCTGGTTGCCAGCCTGGAGCAGAGTCTTAAGAGGATGGGACTGGAGTATGTGGACATTTTCTATCACCACAGACCTGACCCGGACACACCTCTGGAGGAGACTGCAAGAGCCTTGGACGGCATTGTGCGGCAGGGAAAGGCCCTGTATATTGGAATCTCCAATTACAATAAGGAACAGACCATAGCGATCTTGGGTATTTTTAAGGAGCTGGGGACGCCCTTTATCATAAACCAGAGAAAATATTCCATGTTTGTAAGAGATATGGAAAAGGACGGACTGAAGGATTATGCGGCAAAGAACGGCATCGGCATCATTACCTTCAGCCCTCTGGCCCAGGGACTTTTGACGGACCGATATCTGCACGGCATACCACAGGACAGCCGCATTCGGAGGGATGGGCGCTTTTTAAAGGAAAGTGCAGTCAATCCGGAGACCTTAGAAAAGATACGGGCTTTGAATGAGATTGCTGGGCAGAGAGGCCAGACTCTGGCTCAGATGGCGCTGTCCTGGATATTGCGGGACGGGGACATCACCAGTGTGCTGATCGGCGCCTCCAAGGTATCGCAGATCATGGACAATATCGGGATTGTCCATGCTGCGAACTTCTCTGAGGAGGAGCGAAGAAGGATCGACGAAATCCTGAAATAAAGACTAAGGCGTTGCGCTTCCGTAAAAAATCTGGGCGATGGGCGAGTCGGGCGAGAGGATTACGGTTTTGTTTCCTCCCTCCATGGAAACCTTTAAGGCATCCAGACTTCGCACAAAGGAGTAGAAATCCTGCTTGGAAACATCGGAATAGGCCTCGGACAGAATGCGCATGTATTCCGCCTCTCCCTCGGCAATCAGGATTTCTGCATTTTTTTCTGCCTCGGAAAGCATTACGGAAACCTCTCTGTCCGTGGTGTTGCGGATGATCTGCGCCTCGGAGCTTCCCTCCGCGGTATAGGTGGCGGCAATATTGTCCCGCTCGGATATCATACGTTCGTAGACTGCGGCCTTATTGTCGCTGGGCAGATCAAGCTGCTTGGTCTCGAAGGATAAAAGCTCTATGCCGTATTGATCCAAGGTGTCCCCGATATTTTCCACAATGGCGGCAGAGAGCTCTCCGTCACGTCCAGAGATCACGTCGTCCTGGGTGTTGCTGCTGATTACATTTTTGGTGGAGTTGTATACAATGGTGTCCAGCCTGTTCTCCGCATTGGTGATGGAGGAATTTAAGGTCTGGGCAAACTTTAAAGGGTCTGTGATGTGCCATAGGATATAGCTGTCACAGATCATGGTCTTTTTATCGCTTGTGATCACGTCCGAGGAGGGCAGGTCATAAAGAAGCGTCTCCTTGGGCAGCTTATCCACACTCTGAACGAAAGGGATTTTGAAGCTTACCCCGGCTTGGTCCACCACATGATCTACCTTGCCGAATTGGCGCACTAGACTGTACTCATTTTCATTTGTGATTACAATGCTGGAAGCGCCGGCCGCAAGAGCGGCAAGCAGAATTACCGCCAGCAATATTTTTTTCATGGTTTTCATACGCTGTCAAAACCTCCTATTCATTTGTGCTGCCCGCTGACTGGGCTGCAGTCTGGGAAGAGCTCTGGGTCTGGTCTGTCTGGGTGTCCGCGCTAAAAGAGGCAAAGGACTCCAGCGGATAGATGGTCTGCAGATCGCCGTTTGGGCTTTCGATAATCACCTTCAGATCAGGCAGCACCTCCTCCATGGTCTCATAAAACATACGCTGCTTTGTCACGGCAGGATTTTTAATGTATTCTTCATACATGGCATTGAAGCGGGCTACCTGAGCGGCGGCTTCGTTGATGCGTTCCGTTTTTTGCGCTTCCGCATCCTTGATAATGCCGTCCGCTCTGGCCTGTGCCTGAGGAATCTGCTCATTGCGGTACTTGTTTGCGTTGTTCAGAGCGGTTTCCTTTCCCTGCTTGGCCGTTTCCACGGCCTTGAAGGCTTCCATCACCTCTGCGGTGGGCGGCTCGGAATCCTGAATGGTAATGTTTACCAGCTGGATGCCGATATCCTGCTCCTCAAGACGTTCAATAATCATTTCCTTGATAGCGGACTGTATCTCATTTTTTCCCGTGGTGAGCACGTCATCCACAGGATAGCTGCCGATTACCGTCCGGATACAGCTCTGGCTGATATTTCTAAGGATATCTACCGGGTCTCTGGAGGCAAATACGGCCTTTACGGGATCGCTGAAACGGTATTCTACAAAGAAATCCACGTTCACAAAATTATAGTCTGAGGTAATCATGAGGGATTCCGCCTCCTGCGTCTCGTTGGAGTCGGTGGAGTAGCCGATGGCAAATCCCTGTATGGTGGTGTTTACCTTTCTTACCTGCTGAATAAAGGGTATCTTAAAGTGCAGTCCCGGATCCGTCACTGCCTGGGCCTTGCCCAGCGTGATCAGCACGGCCTCCTCCTGCTCTCTGATTTGATAAGCGGAATTGAATGCCAGGAAAGCGATAATGATTACGCCTATGATGAGCGCTGCAATTTTAAAGGCGGCGCCGTTTCCTGAAGAACGGCTATTCTTTCCCCCGTCTGTGCTGCTTCCCATGGTTTCAAATCCATTTTTCCGATTGCGGAATGAATCTGTAAACATAAAAATACCTCATTTCTGAGCGACTTGTCGCGAAGAGGCGACGCAAATATCAAATTTGCGTCTGCCATCATGGCTATTTGTTTTCGCTCAGAAACAAATAGCCGTGTGAAAAATCAGCACATCAGTGTGATTTTTCAC
>DXGH01000048.1 GCA_019114005.1 Candidatus Acetatifactor stercoripullorum | reverse complement strand
TAGAATGATAAAGGTGGTATACCCAAAGGCAGAAAGCTTATAAAATGCCACTGGATCAATGCCTCTTGCCTCAAAATAGCTGAAGTAGACAAAAGAAAAAAAAGGCATAATAGCCGCTGCCAGCAACATAAGCCAAATCATTTTCTTTCGCCGCAGTTTCAAAAATTCAGTCTGAACTAAATTAAGCAATTCCCTCACCCCCTGTAATTCTTATAAAATAGTCCTCTAATGTATCATTACAGATTTGAGTACTGATAACATCCACATCATGTCCAACAAGGGATTTGTTGATAGCTGGCATATCCAGAGAACTGTCATAGAGGCAAACCGTGTGATCGTCGGTCATATTAAAATCCATTACGTGAAATTTCTGCTCCAAAATCAACATAGCTTTTGACATATCACCCACACGAAGCAGGATATACTTCCGATTTTTCTTTTCTAAAGCTTTCATTGTATTCTCCTCTATCAAAGCTCCATGGTCAATAATGCCGACATCATCGGCCAGGAGTGCGATTTCGGAAAGAATATGGCTGGAAATCAAAATGGTTTTTCCGTATTCCGTACTTAAATATTTTATAAAGTCACGCATCTCCGTGATTCCAATAGGATCAAGTCCATTGGTCGGCTCATCTAAAATCAGTAATTCAGGATCATGCAGAATAGCATTGGCTATACCGAGCCGTTGCTTCATTCCCAACGAATATTTACTGAAGAGTTTTTTGTCCTTATATGGCAACCCTACTACTTCCAAAGCATTTTTGACTGCATCGGAACCAGTAATACCGCGCAGTCTCGCAAATATTTCTAGGTTTTCTGTACCTGTCAAATTAGGATAGAAACCCGGCGTTTCAATAATTGCCCCAATACGAGAATATACCCGCTTCTCCCGTCCCTTAATTCTCTGCCCGAAAATAGCTACTTTTCCGGAAGTTATAGAAGTCAACCCCAAAATCATTTTCATAATGGTAGTTTTCCCTGCTCCATTACGCCCCAACAGCCCGTAAATACGCCCTTTTTTCACATGAAGATCCACGTCTTTAACAACAGCCTGTTCTCCATAAATTTTTGTCAGTTGTTTTGTTTTAATTAAGTAATCTACCATACTTATTCCTCACTTTCCGTGTGGTAATGCCATAATTGTAATATCAGCATTTCCGACCATAAAACAGTATAGATCATAAACCTTGCCATAACCTTGCCGAAATCTTGTTTTAACCTTGCTTGGAAAGCAAGAAAGCCCTGCATAATTACAGGACTTTCGGAAGTATGATTATAAATGTTGTACCTGTTCCGGGAACACTTTCAGCCGTGATGGTCCCTTTATGCACACCCACTAATTCTTTTGCAATTGAGAGGCCAAGACCATTCCCTTTAGCAGATCGGGAGTGGTCGCATTGATACATCCGTTCAAAGATGTGGGGAAGATCAGAGGCTGAAATTCCTTTCCCGTTATCACCCACCATGATTTTTGCCTGCTGCTCCGTTTCGGTTACGGTCAGGAACACTTGGCTTGCAGCGCTGTGCGTCAGGATATTTTGCAATAGGTTATTAAGAATACGGGTATATGCGGTGGAATCAACCCTTGTAATATATTCTGTTTCGGGGATCTCAATATCATAGGTAAGCTCGTGGTTTTCCAGAATCGGCACCCAGTCGGTCATAATATTTCGGGTAAGCTCGTTAAGATCACTGCGTTCAAAATGAAAAATCTGTTCTCCGGCATCCAGCTTCACCCATTCAAACAGGGCGGTCACAAAATCCTTCAAGTGATAGGCCTTTTCGGTCGCCACCCGAATATATTCCTCCTGCTCGGCACCTGTCACCATCTTACTTTCCACCGCCTCTAAATATCCTACCAGAGAAGCAAGCGGGGTTTTCACATCATGGGAAAGACTTGTCATCAGCCGTTTATAAGCCTGTTCAGATTGCCTCTGCTGAATAAGCCGTGACTGGCTACTCATGGCAATTTCATTGATATCATAGCAGATCTGCTTCGTCAGGTCGCTTTCCCGTGCCAGTACGCGGCGGTTCATGTTCCCATTCTTTATATCCGTCAGAGCATCTTTGATAAAGGCAAGCTGGTCCCGGACACGATGAAGCTTTGCCAAAAGGTAGCCAATCACCAACAGGGCAGCCAATAAGGCCAGCAGCAGATAAAGGTTAATTTCCATTCTCATGCCTCCTTATTAAACCGATACCCTACACCACGGACAGTCTGGATATAAAACGGCTGCTCTGGATTTGGCTCGATCTTCTTTCGCAATTTGCTGATAAATGACATGATATTACTGTCGTCAAAGGCATATTCCTCCTCCCATACCTGCGTATAAATCTGTTTTTTGGTAAACACCCTGCCTTTATTGGACGCCAGAAACAGAAGCAGGTCAAATTCCTTGCCAGTCAGTTCTATCGGCATATTTTTGACAGTCACTGTACGGCTGGTTTTATCAATCACCATATCTTTCAACAGCATTGTAGCTGCTTCGCTCCCGACCACGGGATTTAAGGTAGTATAGCGCCTGATCAGAGAGTTCACTCGTGCCATCAGCTCGTTAATACTGAATGGTTTTGTCAGATAATCGTCCGCACCAAGCCGCAGACCGGAAACCTTATCTTCCTCATCGCTTTTAGCAGTCAGCATCAACACCGGCACATTGCTTTTCCCACGAATTTTCTGTAATACCTGGAATCCATCCAGATCCGGCATCATTACATCCAGAATAATCAATGAGCAAGCGTCCTTGTTTTCTTCCAGCATCCGCAGACCCTCTAGGCCGCCATGCGCCACCACTGCAGACAAGTTTTCCTGATCCACGCATTTTTTCATTAGTTTACAGAGTTCTTTATCATCATCTATGATCAACACAGTATCCATATTTCAGTATCGTCCTTTCCGTATCCAGACACAAGTAGTCTTATTGGCTATGCTAGTTATTATATAAAGAAGTTCCTGATATATCAATAATCACCTCTTGTCGCTTTTTACGCTCTACATCCCTATCATAGAAAAATCCCAGAAGATCGCTCTCCTGAGATTTTTACAAACTTATATACGACTCCCTGCACAGTCCTACTATATTCTTATTTTTAGCGAGACCTCCTATACATTTGCACGTTTATTCAATTCCCGCCTTGCCTTTTCGATGCTTCACGTTTTTCTCCACTTAAACACTCTTCTTCTGCCTAAATATTATTTGCGCGGAGTTCTAACGTTTGCTCCCTCTTCATTTTCACTTGTGCTAGCTTTTCCCCACATCTTATTCTCCGGCATTAGAATAGAAATAACTTTTCTGGAAGACTCTCCAGAATACTTTACATCATATCCAACCGACTGTAGATACTGAAGTGCCGATTGGGAGCACTTTTCCACTATTTCATTATCCATATCACACTTTTCTTCATGGCAAAAAACTGCAAACTGCAAAGTTCGATCTTTACCAGAGAAAAGTACTTGTTCCGGATTCGTTTGACACACCAGCGTATAGAAAAGTACGCATATGGCAGGCTGCACCTGATAGGTACACA
>DXGH01000047.1 GCA_019114005.1 Candidatus Acetatifactor stercoripullorum | reverse complement strand
CCCGAACAACGACGGAGTAACGGATTACAACGATACGGATTACGGCCCGAACAACGACGGAGTAACGGATTACAACGATACGGATTACGGCCCGAACAACGACGGAGTGACAGACTACAGTGATACCGATTACGACGACGGCAGCAGTAATTACAGTGACAATAATGATGGGGATTCCGATTATGATGACTGAGCCGTCAAAAAAGGTTTCTCTGCGGCACGAGCTGAAGCACCAGATCAGCCTGCGGGAGGATCTGGTGCTTTCCCAAAGGCTGAGGAAGCTGTTTTTCCACGATAAGCATGCCGGGGCAGATGGCGTATACCGGGTAACCAGCTTGTATTTTGACACCCCCTACGACAGTGCTCTGCGTGAGAAAATCGACGGGGTAAATCGACGTGAAAAATTCCGCCTGCGGTATTATGGGAAGGATACTTCCTTTATCCGGCTGGAAAAGAAATTCAAGGAAAATGGACTATGTGGTAAGCGAAGCATAGGGATGAAACCAGAGCAGGTCTTGAAGCTGCTCTCCGGCAGCTATGAATTCCTCTTGGATTCGGGGGAGCCTCTTTTCATAGAATTCTACAGCAAGCTAAAGGGGAAAGGGCTGCAGCCCAAGACCATTGTCTGTTACGACAGGGAAGCTTTTTACTATGCACCCGGCAATGTGCGGATTACGCTGGATCGGAACATCCGTACCGGGCTTGGCTGCGTGGACTTTTTGAATCCGCAAATTTTCCACTTATGTGTGATGGAGCAAAGTACCATGATGGAAGTCAAATACGATGCGTTTTTGCCGGAGCTTGTCCGTATGGCGGTACAGGTGCCTGGAAGGCAGGCTGCATCTTGCTCCAAGTATGCCTTGTGCCGACGCTTTGATTGAAAAGTAGATTGAGGAGGATGAGCGGCAATGACTTTTCAGGATATTTTCAAATCCAGTTTTTTGGAGAATCTCTCCAGCATCTCTATGCTGGATATGATAATTGCTCTTGTTTTAGCATTTTTAATGGGGCTGTTTATCTTTTTCATCTATAAAAAGAGCTACAGTGGTGTAATGTATTCGGCAAGCTTTGGCGTGACGCTGATTGCGTTATCTCTCATTACTACTCTGCTGATTATGACCGTGGTGAGCAATGTGGTGTTGTCCCTCGGTATGGTAGGCGCCCTGTCCATTGTCCGGTTCCGCACGGCAATTAAGGAGCCGCTGGATATTGCCTTTTTATTCTGGGCCATTGCGGTAGGCATTGTGCTTGCGGCTGGCCTGCTTCCGCTGGCGGTATTTGGCAGTATTTTTATCGGTTTGGTGCTGCTTGGCTTTTCCAAAAGCAAAACGGTGGATTCGCCGTATATTCTGGTGGTACACTGCGAAAGCAGCGAGATTGAGGAACAAGTAAGAGTCTTTATAAAATCACAAGTCAAGCGGTTAAATCTCAAGAGCAAGAGTGTGGACAACGGATGTGTGGAGCTCAACTATGAGGTTCGCCTGAAGGAGGATGACAGCGCCTTTGTGAACGAGCTGGAGGCTGTGGCAGGTGTATCGCGGGTGGTGCTGGTCTCCTACAACGGCGATTATATGGGTTAGGGCGATGGTAAAGCATAAATATATAGACCGAATCTGTATTGCTGCGGTAATCTTGGCGGCTGCTCTTACAATCGTGCTGATGTTCGGTGAAAGGCTGGGAATTCTCAAAGCAAGTGCAAATCCAGGGTATGCTGCCCGGCTGTTTGACGACAGTCTGGTGCATACTGTTGACATTCAAATTGAGGATTGGCGCACTTTTATTGAACAGGCAGAGAAGGAAGAATATGTCCCCTGTACTGTGGTAATTGACGGAGAAAGGTTTGACAATATAGGATTGCGGATAAAAGGGAATAATTCTCTCCGTCTGACGGAGGAATACGGACTGTCCCGTTACAGTCTCAAGCTGGAATTCGACCAATTTTTGGACGGAGGCAATTACTACGGACTTGATAAGCTTTCCCTGGATGCTTCTTTTCAAGACAACAGCTATCTGAAAACCTATACGGCATACGATATGATGAAATTTATGGAGGTTCCAGCTCCTCTTTGCAGCTATGTCTGGGTGACGGTGAATGGAGAGGAATGGGGATTGTTTCTGGCTATTGAGGAACCGGAGGAATCTTTTGCCCGGCGCAATTTCGGAAATGACTACGGGAAATTGTATAAGCCGGATTACCGTTTTCTCAATGATGAAAACTTCGACGTGGCATTGAAATATATTGATGACAGTCCGGATAGTTATCCCGGAATTTTTAAAAACGCCAAATTCAAAACGTCGCAGGCCGACCAAAAAAGGCTGATTGAATCGCTGCGGATTTTGTCTACGGGAGAAAACCTGGAAACGGCCATAGATGTGGACGAGGTGCTGAGATACTTTGTGGTGCAGGTTTTTGTGATGAACTGGGACAGCTATCTGGGCTATACAGGGCATAATTACTTTTTGTATGAGGAAGATGGTATCCTCAGTATACTGCCCTGGGATTACAATCTGGCCTTTGGCACCTATGCTCTTGGGATGAGCAGCCCGATCGAAGATCCAAATATTCTTATAAACTATCCAATCAACACTCCTGCAGAAGGGGAGGTCATGCTCAACCGCCCCCTATACCATAATCTGATGAAGCAGGAGGAATACTTCGGCCGTTATCATGAATACTTTGAAAAATTTCTTTCGGAATACTTTGAAACCGGCCGTTTTGAAGCAACCCTCCGGCAGACCGAAAAATTGATTGCACCATATGTTCAAAAGGACCCAACCTCCTTTTGTTCTTTTGAGGATCACAAGCTGGCAGTGGATACGCTGGAGGAGATCTGTCTGCTTCGGGCCCAGAGCATCCGCGGACAGCTGGACGGAGAAATCCCTGCAACAATACGAGGACAGCTGGAGCAGCCGGAAAAAAAGCTGGATGCTTCTCATATAGAAATTAAGAACCTTGGGGATTTTGATGATTTGGAAAACGCAAAACGAAAGCAGGATGCTGCGTTGAATGAAGTGCTGAAGGTAAAATAATATAGCAGCAATAGAAGAGATTTCATAATTTTTCAGTACTTTTTGCGTATTTTTCCCAAATTTCAGGTGGTTAGTACTGTGATTTTGCTGTAACATAACTGTGAAAGATTTCTGATGGATTATTTTAATGTCCGCTGGGCGGGCAGGAGGGATAGGAATGAGAGCAGTAAAATTGGGAAAAAAGCAAAATCAGGAACTGATATTAAAGGGAAATCTGGTGAAGGCAATTTTATCGCTGGCGATTCCGGTTGTCATCAACAGCTTTCTGCAGACCATGTACAATCTGACGGACACCTATTGGCTGGGAAAAATCGGAACCAGCCAGCTGGCGGCCATCAATCTGGTGACGCCTGTGCAGAATGTGATTATCAATTTCGGAACGGGAATCACGGTGGCGGGAGCGGTGCTGATCGCCCAGTATGTGGGCGCAGGTCAAAAGGATGAGGGCAAAAGCATGGCAAACCAGATATTTGCCTGCGCTATGCTCTTTTCGGTGGTATGCTCGACAGTATGCTTTATCGCTGCGCCGGGAATCATAAATTGGCTGGGCGCTGATCCGGAAACCTTTGTGCATGCCCAGACTTATCTTAGAATTGTGATCTGGGATATGCCCTTTCTTTATATGGTGAACATTTTTTCTGCAGTGCATCAGGCTCAGGGAGATGCGGTGCGTCCCATGCTTCTGAATCTGGGCGGCATTCTGATTAACATGGTGCTGGACCCCCTGCTGATGATCACCTTCGATATGGGAACGGCAGGCGCGGCCTTGGCTACGCTGCTGGCGAAGGCGGTTCCCGCTGTGGCAGCTTTTGTGCTGCTTTCCAACCCAAAAAAGGACATTCATTTGGATGTGCGCCACATCCGGTTTGAAAAGGAAAAGCTGAAAATGATTCTGAAGGTGGGTCTGCCTACGGCAATCGGAGGAAGCACCATGCAGCTTGGTTTCCTTTTGATGAGCAGGAATGTGTATGTATACGGAACAGGAGCCATGGCTGCCTATGGGATCGGCAATAAGGTAAACGGGCTGATTACGCTGCCCTCCAACGGCATCGGTTCTGCAACGGCAACCATTGTGGCCCAGAATATGGGAGCCGGGCAGCAGGAGCGGGCGGAAAAAGGCTTCCGCATTTCTATGTGGATTTCTATTGTATTTTTATTTGTTGGTGGTATGATTTTATCAAGGATGAGGATATCCACGGCTATCGTAAGCATTTTTTCCAATGATGATCAGGTGATTGCCATGGCGGCGGACTTCCTGAGCATTATGGCATTCTGGTGCTTTACCAACGGTATTTATAATACGGTGTCAGGCCTGTTCCAGGGCACAGGGCATACGGAGGTAAACATGGCGGTGGACGCCACAAGGCTTTGGGTGTTCCGGTTTTTGACGCTGTGGTTCTGCGAGAGTATTCTTCACATGGGTGTGCGCAGCGTGTGGTATTCGGTAGTAATCAGCAATGGCATTTCTGCTGTGATACTGTATATCTTGTACCGCACTGGTCTGTGGAAGAAAGCCAAGCTAAAGATTAACAAAAAAATGACAAGGGAGTCTTATGAAGAAAGGGAAGCGCAGGCATAAATTGTGGATAGGCATGGCAGCGGCAGTGGTGCTGTTAAATGCAGCGGCATGGAACAGCACGGCATTCTGCGACGCCTATATTGCCTGGATTTTTCCTGTGTGGGTCAATACCTACGGCAGAATTACCGGACTGTTTCCCTTTTCTGTAGGGGAATGGATGATTGTTGCGGGCCTGGTGTTACTGGGATGCGCTTTTGTGCTTGCTCCGGCAGCGGCCCTGGCCGTCTGCATTCCCCTTCCGGCGTTTCGGCGGATTCGGGGGAAATGCCTTGGAATGGTGAAGGGCTTCTATGTATTTTTTATCTGGACCTTATTGATCGTATGCCTCGTGATGACGCTAAACTGTTTTATTTTGTATCACGCATCCACCTTTTCCGAAAAATATTTCGGGGAAAGGGGCAGTGAGGCGGAAGGCACTTACACGGCGAATGAGCTGATTCTTTTATATAATGAGATTGCGGAAAAATGTAATACCCTGTCCAGGCAGGTGGAGAGAGATGAACAGGGCAGGATTGTTTATCCGGGGGGCCTTCTGGAAAACGGTGAAATAGGGACGATGGAGGAAAAAGCCATAGAGATTATGAAACAGCTGGGAGAGACCTATCCCCAGCTGGATGGGTATTATCCCAGTCCAAAGCCTCTTTTCTTTTCGGATTTTATATGCCAGCAGTATATGCAGGGCTACTATTTTCCTTTTTCCATGGAAGCAAATTACAACGATGTGATGTATATTTTGAACAAGCCGGCCTGCATGTGCCATGAGCTGGCCCATTTAAGAGGTTATATCTACGAGGATGAGGCAAATTTTATCAGCTATCTGGCCTGCATCCAGTCTGATGACATTTATTTTCAGTACAGCGGATATTTAAGTGTTCTTCCCTATGTGAGCAACGACATATATGCCTTGCAGGAGACAAAAAGCAGCGCGGAATGGGACGTCTATCCCATAAGGCTGTATGAGCAGGTGTATGAGGATGATGTCTTTGTAACGCAGGAAGAATGGGACCGTATCAATGGCAAGGCAATTTTTGACACGGAGACGGTGGATCAGGTTTCGGATGCCTTTGTGGATACCACTCTGCGGGTCAACAGGGTAGAGGACGGCATGGTCAGCTACAGCCGGGTGGTGAAGCTTCTTCTGCAGTATCAGCGGATTCAAGCAGGGCAGGAGGAAGGCTCAGGCTGGTAACGATTTTTTTTGCACAGTCAAGAAAGCTCTGCATTTCCTGCCTGGTGAGATTCTGGCAGATTCTCTCGTCCAGCCTTACAAAATTTCCATGCACCCTGGCGGCGCAGACCCTTCCCTTCTCGGTAAGCACAATGAGAAAGGAGCGGCGGCAGCCAGGGTGCTTTTCTCTGGTGATATAGCCCGCTTCCTCCAGCCGGTCTAAATTTCTGGAAATGGTGGCCGTATCCAGAAAACATTTATCCGCCAGCTCTTTTTGGGTGATGTGATCCTGCTCATAGAGCTTGTTTAAGATACGGGGCTGTCCTACGGTCAGGCCCAGCTTTTGAAAGGCAGGCTGTAAAATCCTTTTTCTTGCAATTTCCATTTCCAGCATAGCTTCTCTGATGTCTTGTTTTTCCATGCCGACCTCCTTTTTATTCCAGTTCAAATTGTCCGGTGTAAAGACGGTAGTAACGGCCCTTTTGGGCAAGCAGCTCCTCGTGGCTGCCTCTTTCAATGATTTCTCCCTGCTCCAATACCATAATGGCCTTGGAATTGCGCACGGTAGAGAGCCTGTGGGCGATGACAAACACGGTGCGCCCTTCCATCAAGGAATCCATTCCCTTTTCAATGAGACGCTCTGTCCTGGTGTCAATAGAGCTGGTGGCCTCGTCCAAAATCAATACCGGCGGGCGGGAGATGGCGGCTCTGGCGATGGCTAAAAGCTGTCTTTGGCCCTGAGATAGGTTGGAACCGTCACTGTGCAGCATCGTGTCATATCCATTGGGCAGTCTGCGGATGAAGGAATCGGCATTGGCGATCAGGGCTGCCTGCCTGACCTCCTCATCGCTTGCCTTCAGACGACCGTAGCGGATGTTGTCGGCAATGGTGCCTGTGAACAGATGGGTGTCCTGAATGACCAGGGAAAGAGAACGCCGCAGGTCCTTTTTGCAGATGTCCCTGATATCCAGGCCGTCATAGGTGATGGAGCCTCCCTGTATCTCATAGAAACGGTTGATCAGGTTGATAATGGTGGTTTTTCCCGCTCCGGTGGAGCCCACAAAGGCAATTTTCTGTCCGGGCTTGGCGTAGAGACTGATGCCGTTTAAAATTCGTTTCTCCGGAGTGTAGCCGAACACCACGTCATGAAAGCGCACATCTCCCTTTAAGGGAACCAGCGCAAAGCCCCCTCCCTCCAGGGGAACCTTCCAGGCAAAGTCCCGGCCCTCTGTATCGCTTTCATAAAGCCTTCCATCCCTTTCCCGTACATGGCAAAGGGTGATGTGCCCCTGATCCGGCTCCGGCTCCTCCTCCATCATCTCAAAAATTCGTTCGGCTCCCGACAGAGCCGCCAAAAGAAAGTTGACCTGCTGGGTAAACTGATTCATGGGCATGGCGCTCTGCCTCACATATACCAGATAGGAGGTGAGGCTTCCCAAGTCCATCAGGCCGGAGAGCACAAACAGCCCGCCCACACAGGCAGAAACCGCATAATTAAAGTAGGAAAGGCTTACGATGGCCGGCACCATCATGCCGGAATAGGAGAGCGCCTTGGTGGACGCCTGGCGCAGCGCCTCATTTCTGCGGCAGAATTCCTCAAAATCCTTGTCCTCGTGATTGAAAACCTTTTCCACCTTCTGCCCGCTGACCATTTCCTCCACAAAGCTGTTGATGCTGCCCAGATGCTTTTGCTGATCCTGATAATACTTTTTGCTGCGCCGTCCGTTTATGCGGATAAATAGAAGCATCAAAAGCAAAAAGGCGATGACGATCAAGGACAGTCTGAAATTCAGCACAATGAGCATAACGATAGTGCCGCTGACCATGATAAAGCTCTGTATCAACAGGGTAAAGCTGTTGTTTAAGGCCTCCGTCAGGGTATCCACGTCATTGGTAAAGCGGCTCATCAGCTCTCCGTGGGTGTGGGCGTCAAAATAGGAGAGGGGGAGCTTCTGGGTGTGGGCAAATAAATCCCGGCGGATACGGCCTACGATTTTCTGACAGGTGTGCACCATCAGCTGATTGTACCCCAGCGTGGCCAGCGCCCCGCAGCCGTACATAAGGGCCATAGAAAAAACCATGCCTAAAAGTCCCGGGATATCTCCCGGCAGAATGTAGTTGTTGATCACAGGCTTGAGCAGATAGGTTCCCATGATATTTGCCATGCTGCTGATACATACCAAAAGAGCCACAAGCACCATGGACCATTTGTAAATCCCCATATAGTGGAGAAGCTGTCTGATGGTCTTTTTTTTGTTTTTGGGACGTGCATATCCGTTATATCTTGGCATTACAGATCCGCTCCTTCCTGCTGGGATTGATAAATCTCCTGATAAATTTGGTTATTTGCCAGAAGCTCCTTATGGGTCCCCACGGCATGAATTTTGCCATCCTCCAAAATCACGATCTTGTCTGCGTGGAACACGGAGGAAATTCTCTGGGCGATGATAATTTTGGTGGTTTTTGGAAGATAGCTTGCCAGACCCTCTCTGATCCTTGCCTCTGTGGCCGTATCCACGGCGCTGGTGGAGTCGTCCAGTATGAGCACCTTCGGCTTTTTCAGAAGGGCTCTGGCGATACACAGCCTCTGCTTTTGCCCGCCAGACACATTGACGCCGCCCTGGCCCAGATCTGTATCATATCCCTTTTCAAGCCGCCCGATAAACTCATCCACGCAGGCAATCCGGCAGGCCTCCTCTATTTCCTCCTGGGAGGCGTCCTCCTTGCCCCAGAGCAGATTATCCCTGACAGTGCCGGAGAAAAGCGTGTTTTTCTGCAGCACCATGGCAATGGAGTCCCGCAGGGGCTTTAAGGGATATTCCTGTACCGGACAGCCGTCAATCAAAAGCTGCCCGCCTGTCACGTCATAGAGCCGCGGAATGAGCTGCACCAAAGTGGATTTGGCAGATCCGGTTCTGCCGATGATGCCCACGGTACTTCCCGCCTCAATATGAAGGCAGATATCGGAGAGCACATACTCCTTTGCATCCCTGCTGTATTGAAAGTAAACATGGTCAAATACGATATCCCCCCGCTGTACGGTGATATCTCTTGCCCGCTCCTCCGTAATATCGATTTTTTCGTCCATAACCTCCATAATGCGCCGCCAGGAGGTAAGGGACCTAGTAAACATCATAAATACGTTGGATATCATCATCAGGGAATTCAACACCTGGAGCACATAGCTTAAAAATCCTGTCAGCTCGCCCACCTGAAGCTCTCCGGCCATAGTCAGGCGGCCCCCGAACCAGAGAATACACAGAATAGTGGTATACATTACAAGCTGCATGGCGGGCATATTCAGGGAGGCCACCCGGAAGGCCTTTTCCGAGGTGGTCTGCAGCCCAAGATTAACCGATTCAAATTTGGCAAGCTCATAATCTCCCCGCACGTAAGCCTTTACCACCCGGATGGCGGTGAGATTCTCCTGAATGATCCGGTTTACCAGATCCACCGCCTTCTGCATCCTGCTGTAGAGAGGGCGTACATGACTGATGATCCAAAACAGCAATATGCCTAAAACGGGAGCCGCGATGAGAAAAACAGCGGCCAGCTCCTTATTGATATAAAAGGAAACCGTAATGGCGGTGATCATCATCACAGGGGCCCGGCAGGCCGGACGAAGGCCGGTAGAGATAGAATTCTGAATGTTTGTCACGTCTCCCGTGAGTCTGGTCACAAGGGAGGAGACACGGAATCGGTCCGTGTTGGCAAAGGAAAACTGCTGGAGCTTCCTGTATTCATCCTTTCGGATTTCCGCGCCTATGCCCTGGCCGCACACAGCGGCAAACCGGGAGCTTCCCGTGCCAAGAATCAAAGACACTACCGCGCACAGAGCCATCAGGAGTCCCTTTTCAAATATGTAGGGCCTGTTGCCCGTGGCGATTCCCACATCCACCATATCCGCCATAATCAGGGGAATAATCAGTTCAAGAAAAGCCTCCAGCATAATACAGAACACAGCAAGGGCAGTGGAAAGACGATATTTTTTCAGATAGGACAAGAAACGTTTCATAGTGCCTCCGGATTTCTTATGCAATAGTTGTATCTGCAACTATTGTATAAGAAACGAAAGGGCGTGTCAATTAATTTACGAATTTTAGCTGGAAAAAATAGAGGGAAGAAGTCGAAAACTCTTTCCAAATATACAGTTTTCCTTTATGATGTTAATTGACTAGAAAAACTGTCTGTAATGGGCAGTGGAAATGAGAAAAATTATCTTGGATCATGATAGAGAGCTTCGTGGAGGGAATTGTGGATAGCAGAACAATACTTGAAATGCTGAGGTTTGGAGAGCATATAAACCTAGAATGTAAGAAAGCGGAATCAAAACTGCCAAACTCTGTATGGGAGACATACTCTTCTTTTGCCAATACAGATGGCGGAATCATTTTGTTTGGCGTAGAAGAACATGTTAGAGAAACAGATTTTGAAAAGAGATTCACATTTGTTTCTATCAAAAACTCTGATCAAAGGTTAAAAGATTTTTGGAATACTGTGAATAGTGAAAAAGTAAGCAGTAATATCCTTGTCGATGCAGATGCAGGACTCTGTGAAGTAAAAGGTGAAACTATCATGTGGATACAGGTGCCTCAGGCGGATTACCGCAGTAAACCGGTTTTTATTAATGGTAATCCAATGAAAGGAACCTTTAAACGCAACCATGAAGGAGATTATCATTGTACAGAAGAAGAAGTTAAAGCAATGCTGCGAGATGCCAGCGATTCGGGAAATGATGGAGGATTGTTAAATGGCTATACTATGGATGATATAGATTTAAATTCCTTGCGTTCATATCGGATAGAATTCGAGCATCGAAATCCAGATCATATTTGGAACGGAGAGAATGATCAGATCTTTTTAAAAAATATGGGTGGATACGCGATTGACAGAGCTACCGGAAAAGGCTGGCTTACAGCAGCAGGATTACTGATGTTTGGAAAAGGGTTGTCGGTGCGTGAGCGTTTTGATAATATACGTATGGATTATATTGATGAAAGTAATCTTTTACCTGGAAGCCGTTGGAGTGACCGGCTTACCTATGATGGTATGTGGGAAAATAATCTATATAATTTTGTGCGTCAGATAACTCCTAAACTTGTCAATGGTATTAAACGTCCGTTCCGTTTGGAGGGAATGGTAAGAGTAGATGATACTCCGGTGCATAAAGCAATACGGGAAGCAGTGGCAAATATGATTATTCATAGATTATCTTATTACGGGGGTTTTGAAAGTTGTAAAAAAGGATACGGGATTTTTATTTTCAAATCCAGGAAATTTGAAACTTCCAGTGTCGTCAATTTATGAAGGTGGACATTCAGTAGCCAGAAATCCTCGTATTCAACAAATGTTTCGAATGATTGGCCTTGGTGACAATATTGGCTCAGGCTTCCCAACGATTCTGAATGCCTGGGGTGAAGAACAATGGCGTAAACCAGATTTAAGTCAGAACGCTGAGCTGCATCAGGTAGAGTTGAAATTGTGGATGATTTCTCTTATGCCCGCAGAATGCACAGAGTATTTACAGAAGCTTTTTGGCGTGAAGTATAATCATTTGGATAAGGAATCTCAGATTATTCTTGGAACAGCGTATCTTGAAAATAGTGTCAGCAATGTCAGAATGCAGTCTATTTTAGAATTACACAGTACGGATATCGGACATATTCTATCTGATCTTGTTGAGCAAAAATTACTTATTGCAGACAAAAAGGGCAGATGGACAAGTTACCGTTTAAATGCTGATTATAAGATTGGATCGGAGCAGTATGATATTTCAGATATTATAGAAGCAGAACGGGAATTTAGAAATGAATCGGATAAAGCAATTTTGGAATATATAAAGGTGAATGGTTTTATTACAGTACATCAGGTTCTTGATATAACAAGAATTACGACTACGCAAGGTGCTAATGTTGCTTTAGGGCGACTGATGAATATGGGGCTGATTATAAAAGTTCGTCGGGGAAGACAATTTATTTACCAACTAAAATAGTAATACACCAACTGGAATTAACCGAGTTAGTTGGTGTACTAGTTGGTGTATTCATTATATGCACTTATCAATTACACTAGGGAAGAGTAAAATTTGCCCCAATTTGCCCAAAAATTTGCCCAAAAATTTCAAGAAGCAGTTGACAAATTGTCGCTTACCATGTAAAATAACTAATGTTGTGACGGGAGGATGCACGTCGATAGGCCCAGATAGCTCAGTTG
>DXGH01000046.1 GCA_019114005.1 Candidatus Acetatifactor stercoripullorum | reverse complement strand
CCAGGCACTCCCCTTGGCCTTCTCCGGCATCTCATGCGTGCCGATTGCGTGAATCGTCCGTTCATCCATATCATCCGGCTGGTCAGCATTGATCCAGCGCAGAGTCAGATCCGCCTCATACATCCAAAGCTGGTTCTGGGCCAGATACTGCACATAAATTGGGTTTCCCAGGTCATCCTTTTTCGTGGCGTTTTCTTTCACAATATCCAGGTTCACACCGAATCGGTTCATCGCCGGTGTCAGATACTGAAAAATATCATCAATCTTGATAAAATCATAGCTTACCTCTTCACTGTATGCCCGTTTAACTAACGACGGTATCATGCTTCGGATTTCAACGATTTTCTGCTGCAGGGACAATGTCCGCAAATCTCTTGCCTGTCTGTTTTTCTGTTCCATTCTTTTGCTCCCTTCCTGCTCGTGATTGGTACTTCCTGACAATCCGCTGAATTGTGTCGTTTAACTGGAATGACAGAAGCTTTACCATTTCCAAGTCTGCCTTCTCAAACAAGGCCTGACGGAATCCGGCCTGAACCTCTGGACAATTAGCCGCACGCTCGATCTCTGAAAACATGGAGGCCTTATCTTCTAAAAGGATGTATCCATCTGTCCCTTCAAAGATAATAGAATTTATATAACGGAACCCCAGTTCCCGAATCTGTCTTTGCAGACTCTTATATGGCTCCCGGTAGGTGGTTTTTAACACCTCTAAAGGAACCTGATCCATGTTGCGCCGCAGCTTTCCCAGCGACAGTTTTAATTGGAGTTCCAGAAACCTCTGTTCATTCTCAGTCATATGGCTGCTTCCTCCTTTCTTATCCTGCTTTTTCCTGCTTTATGTAAAAGCTGTGGGATACCTTTGTTTTTGCATAGGCCTCATACACCTCCGGACACATCAGACGCATAGTCTGCATCTCTGCTTTTCCGATAGATGTCGTGGAACGCTTGGTGTAGCCGGCCGTGTACCGCTTTCCATCCAGTACAATCAGCCCCTTTTCTGCACCTCTCATGGCTTCCTGTATCGGAGCATAGCTGTGTTTCATCTGCTCTTCAATCTGCTTTGATTGGGAGTCCAGCTCTGCTTTTCTCTCTTTCAGTTTCAGATATTCTCTCACATTGGACGCCAGTTCCTGAGGAAGATTCATCTGACCGTTCTCACGGATTTCAAACTGTTCCCGAATGCTCTTTAAAACCAGTGGAGCCTGCTCAGTATAAGCCGGAGGCCTCCGCTCTGACACACACTCCCAGAACCATTCCTCCTGCTCAATCAATTCCTCTTCCTGCTTTAGATCCCGCTTTAAGCGCCGCATGAGAAAGGTACTCTCGTTGTTTCCATAAAGGCATAAGAAAATAATACCCTTTACATTGGTAACAGCCATATAGTGCCTTCCCTGCATCTCGTAATGCCTGGGTATCCCACCGTCCTCCCATTCATCCATACGGAATGAGAACGTTGTTTTGCATTCCACGGCGTAGACATCCCCGTTGATTTCCACGAAATAGTCCACATCCGCAAGCATGAACGGATAAAACGGGTGGCGGAACATCTTCCGCACCGCATAAGGTTTTAGGCCCGTCCGTTTCTTAAAAATCTGGATGACCAGCTCCTCCAGCCGTTTCCCAATCTCTTTGGCGACCCAGTTATCTTCCTCCTGCCGCCCGTCTGCTTCTCCTGTCTTTTCCCTATATACATCTCTGGCTGTTTTCCAGGGAGAAAGCCCACAGGCCGCAGCCGCGTCACTGCCTCCGATTCCCATACGGCGGTAACGCTGCCACTCTTTTTCCGAAAGCACGGTAATATCCGGCACCAAGACCTCTGGTTCATAATGTAAATCTAAACTCATCCTGCCTCCTGTCTCCTGCACAGCAGGTATCATTTTGTCTTTAAAGGTTTATCTGGCTTGTCACATCAAAATCCTGGAACCGGAATGTCAGACACCGGGACACCATTTCCTCCAGATCAATCAGCAGTTTGGCGCTTACCCCTTTGCATTGTGCCAGGAAAATGACTTCACAAATCCCACAGTACAGTTCATAGCCATTGCAGCGTTCTCCGCCGTGGCTGGCCTTAAACTGTTCTACGGTCTGAGAAATCAGCGTTTTCCCAATCCCGGCTTTCTTCATAAGTCCGGCCATGGCATTGGCAGGATGCTCCACAGCGATCTGGAATAGTTTTTCCAGCCCTGCCACATTTTCCTGGTATCGGGAAAAAATCTGCGCCATGTTTCTTGCAAAATCCTCAATGACAGCACCGTTGGTATGTTCTAGCTTTAAGGCGCTGCCTAAAACCAGTTCCCTTGTTCCTTCTCTGATCGTGCAGAAAATATTGGCTCCGCTTGCTGCCACATCTGAAGAATGGACGCGGATATAGGCCGAAATCTCCGAACCTGCCGCATAGCCGTATTGCAGAAGCAAATCCCGATAGGTATCTAAAAGGCTGTCATCCCGAACTTCCCAGGATACCGTAACAAGGCTGTGGCTAAAGCTGCTGCTCTCAAACCTTACATGATTGAAGTTTTCCTTCAGATACATGGAGGCCGTTTCAAAAATCTCCGGCATTGGCAAAATTGCGTAGTCGCTTGCATCTCCTCCGTGGACAGCCCGTACCTTTCCCTCGTGAATCCGCAAAAGGGCATTTCCCCTTGTGACACGCAGGCAATGGTTAAGCACCTCTGCCAGAGTATCCCGCTCTAAATCCTGTAAGGCATTTCCGGAAATCCGGGCCCGGTTTTCCAGAGTCCGGATTGCCGTACTCCCCAGCGGGTAACAGATACCATCCGCCTCTAAAATAAGCCCTGTATGCCGGTCAGTATCCTGAAGTATGTTCTCTTTCAGTTCTGCCGGAAGCATCATCCGGGCCGTATCCGCGCACTCTTCGGCTGAAGAAACGTGCAGGGTATCGGTCGGGCAGACTTTCCAGTCCGCCCGCTCTTCTATTTCATCCAGAAGTCCCATAAAGGCCGTTTCCTGATGAAAGGATTTAGAGAAGTTATCTTGATAATACATCCCTGCCTCCTTTACACCTCACCGATTACCGATACAATGTGGCCGTTGCGGACCACAAATTCGTAGCCATCCTCATACAGCTCCAGCAGCTCTGAGATTGATATAACATCTCTTCCATTGCCTTCCCATTTTTCTTCTTTCTTCATTCGTTTGCCATCCTTTCTTATTTTGATTTATTTTTCTGGAAACTCGTCCCAGTTGATTCGCTCCGGCAGAATGCGGAATGTCTTTTCTGCCCGGTCATACAGGTAAAGATGTTCTGACAGATACGGCAGTCCCCATAAGTTCGCCCGCTTGATTTCCCTAGCCAGTTTTACGGTAAGATCCGGGCATTTCTCATAAGACTCAAATGGATACAGAAAACAATCGTCCCTGGTTCCCATAAGGATCACCACATGGTCATTCCAGATATTAGAGAGAAACTCCATGTACCCTTCGTACAGTACACTGTTTACCGAACAAAAATGATTCAGCAGGGCAAGAATCGGAAAACTGCTTTCTCTGACCTGGTTAAAGGTCTCGATTGCACTGAAAAAACGCTTGAAGTTTTTCTGTTTTCCAATATCCCAGACTCCTGTTTCGTCTGTTAACGTCATGGTATATGCCGGAAATAACTGCGGCGCATTGCTTTTCGCCAGGGCAAACAGTTCATTTTCCTCTATGCCCCATGCTTTTAAGTCGTCTTTGTTAATGGTGCGGTAATAGGTCTCCCCTTTCTGTTTCACAACCAGCCGTCCAATCATTTCCATCTC
The DNA here is from genome assembly GCA_019114005.1 of Candidatus Acetatifactor stercoripullorum. Lineage (GTDB taxonomy): Bacteria > Bacillota > Clostridia > Lachnospirales > Lachnospiraceae > Acetatifactor > Acetatifactor stercoripullorum. The sequence continues at coordinate 2,682 of DXGH01000046.1, read as the reverse complement.
TAAAACTGGCTGGTGCGGAATATGGTGGAGAGCTTCTTTGCATTCTTCCCTGCTCTCCAACGTAAAAAGAATCTGACCCTTTACTTCCGAAAACTTCGCTCCCATCAGTTCTTTTTTGGACAAATGGCTGCGCTTTCTTTTATACATCCGCTCCAGTAATGCAGCCGTCTCCCATACGCCCTTGTTTCTCAGACAGCGTCTGACCCGGTGCGATTCCGGATACAGTAAAATGCCGGCCTCTTCCCCTTTCTTTTTTACCGCAAAAACCGTTTTCTCTCCGTCCCGGTCTGATTTGACATGGAATTCTTCTCCCAATCTGCCTTGCAGTGCGAGGAGCAGCCTTTCCATATCCTGACCGCTTTTTTGTTCTCTTTGCATCCTAATCTCCTTTCCTTTTCTGATTTTGAGCAACAAAAAAAGACACCAGAAACTCCTAAAAATTTCTGATGTCTTACTTGGTTACAGACGGGTTTCGTCTGCTTTGCCCATGTGGCAGGCCTGCAGCCTAAGAATTAGCTTCCGAACAGTGCCGGAACAAACATTGCTTTATGTACTTATGGGAAGTACATATAAATCACTGTCATTACCATTTTACTACTATATATTGTGGTTGTCAACTTTGTTTGTCCATATATTTAGCTTCTAATTAAAATTCACTCAACGCATTTCATCATTACAGGATCTCTAATTGATGAAATATTGGTTTTGATATATAATAAATTATAATTGTGATTGCAGTAAACTATATGTGGTAATGTACAATATATAAGACATTGCCTATTTTATACATCATGAGCATTTGGGGATAAAAAATATAGCAATGATTTTACAGAGGGGCTTTTTATGGCAAGAAATGAACTTACATTACGAAGACAAGCAGTTTTATGTGCCTATAAAGATAATAATCTCGAACAAGCTATCGACTATGTAATGAATCTTTATAAGAGGAATAAGGTAAAGAAATTATATAGGTTTCAACCACCAAAACAGCATGAGATTGATGCAATTAGAGACTCAAAAATATATATGTGTCGCCGGTAGTGTCAAGGATTTTTCGCACTTTGTTTTTCAGTCCCCGGCATGAATGAGGTCAGCCAGCAATAGAGGCATTCTCAAAGGCTGCCTCCAAGTTCTTCATATTCATGTACTTCTTGTTACCCCACTGAGTGCCAGCCACATGGCGAAGTCGGGCACAGACCAGCATGAGGGCAGAGTTGCCATCCGGGAGAGCCCCCACCACGCGAGTTCGGCGGCGGATCTCCCGGTTCAGCCGTTCTATTACATTGTTGGTGCGGGAGAGTGTCAGAAATCTTGTGTCTTTGGAAGTCCATGCTTCCCTGGATAAGAGTTCGATATGTAGAAATTTGCTGTCGATTTTAGGAATTTTCTGTTGTCGAATTCTCCTTCTACTTTTAGTATAACCAGAATTCTTTTGAGTATACACCTTGAGCAAATTTTTTGCATGAAAAATAAGACATTTGCAGATATGCCATTTTTCGTGGGCTCTGCCCACACCCAGTCCTCCGGAATAAGATGGAAATTTTCTGGCAATACTGTAAATGCCGACATGATAAGGTGGGAGCAGCCGGAATTACTGTGTAGCTGCTCCTGCCTGTTTTTTTCTATAAATACTGTGTGATCCGTTCCCCGTACAGCAGGATCAGCTGGCTCAAAACCTGGTCCCAGTTGCGGTATCTCTGGGTCCATTTCTTTGCTACATTTTCACTGGCCAGGTATAGGAGTTTTTCCAGCGCCGTGTCACTGGGGAATACACTTTTGGTCTTGGTGACTTTCCGGTACTGGCGGTTTAGCCCTTCTATAATATTGGTGGTATACATAATTCTCCGGATATCATCTGAAAACTGGAAAAAAGAACTTACATCCTCCCAGTTTTTCTCCCAGTTGCTGATGGCATAGGGGTATTTCTTTCCCCACTTGCCCTTAATTGCTTCCAGTTCCGAAAGGGCTGCCTGCTCAGTCGGGGCATTGTAGACCGCCTTAAAATCCGACGAAAATTTCTTCAAGTCCTGGTAATTTACATATTTAAATGAATTCCGGAGCATATGGATCACACACCTCTGAATCTGGGCCTGGGGGTAAACAGCACTGATCGCCTCCTTAAAACCGGAAAGGCCATCGACACAGAAGAACAGAACATCCCTTAATCCGCGGTTTTTCAGGTCATTAAGCATACCCAGCCAAAATTTACTGGTCTCATTAGCTCCCACCGTGATGCTCAGAATATCCTTGTATCCTTCGGTAGTAACCCCCAGTACCACATAAGCAGCCCGGCTCAGTATCCTCCCCTCCTCCCGCACTTTATAATGGATGCAGTCCATAAACACAAAGGGATAGACTGCATGGAGCGGGCGAGTCTGCCATTCCTTGACCCGGGGAAGAATCCGGTCAGTGATTTTGCTGACCATCTCCGCAGAAAGCTCCACGCCGTAGAGATCCTTGAGCTGGTCATGGATATCCCGTGTACTCATTCCCCGAGCATACAGAGAAATCACCTTTTCCTCTATGCCAGAAATATCTCTCTGGTATTTTGGATGCAAATGTCAACCACTTTTTTACATTGTTAGGTAAGATGTTTTTTACACCGTAAGGTAAGGAGTTTTTTACATACCCTGGTAAGCAGATCTTTACATCGTAAGGTAAGCACTTTTTTACATTACCCGG
>DXGH01000045.1 GCA_019114005.1 Candidatus Acetatifactor stercoripullorum | reverse complement strand
CAATCTGATGGAAAATCTATCAGAATAATTTATGCCATGCCTCTTTTTAATTCAGCTGAATATCACATGATTCGAAGGTAGATAAAATGCGGGATAACACTATGCAAAGCCAAGGCAATATCAGAGTTGTTGAAATGCTTCGCTATCTTTATCAGCATACAGATGAAAACCATCCTGCTACTGTTACAGATATTACTGCTTACTTGAAAGAGCGAGGCATTCAGGCAGTGCGCCAAACGGTCTATGCTGATTTGAACGCTTTGATTACAGCTGGGTTTGATATTGTGATAGTCAAAAGTACACAAAATCAGTATTTCATTGGAAGCAGGCTTTTTGAATACCCGGAATTAAAAATGCTGGCGGATGCGGTGGCTTCTTCCAAAATCATTTCTGCGAAAAAATCGGAGGCTCTGGTACAGAAGCTGGGGTGTTTGACGAGTATCCATCAGGCAGAACAGCTCAAGGGACTCGCCAGCTTATCCAGCCGTGTAAAACCAGGAAATGAAAAAGTCTACTACATAATCGACAGTATTCATTTGTTGTGCTAAACTAAAGTTGTAACAGCAGTGGCTAATAAGATATAATCAATCTTACAAAGAAAAGAGGTACACATTATGCCACAAAGTTACACACCCGAATTCAAGAAAAAGATTGTCCATCTCCATTTAGAGGAGGGACGCACCTACAAAAGCATTACTGCGGAATACGGCGTATCTAAAGCCAGTATTTCCAAGTGGTGCAGTGAATTCAGCGAAGAATGCCATACAAGCCCTGAAGCCAAAGCCGAATATGATAACATGAAAGAACTGTTCAAACTCAAACGCGAAAATGAGGAACTGCGCAAGGAAAATCTTTTCTTAAAAAAAGCAGCGGCATTCTTTGCAAAGGAAATCGATTAGAGGCTTATCGATTTATTGAGGAACACCATAAACTGTTTGGCTTACGCTGGCTGCTCCGCAGGCTCGAAATTTGTCCAAACGCGTACTATAACTACCGGAAACACCGGAAGGCAGATTATTATGCCCGGAAAGCAGAAGTACAGGCACAGATTCAGGAAATCTATCACTCCCACAATGGAGTTGACGGCTACCGGAGCATGAAAGTTTATCTGGAACGCAGAGGTTATTCTTACAGTGCTGCTACGGTCCATAAATATATGAATACAGGGCTTGGGCTCCGTTCCATTGTCCGTCCCAAAAAACCTGACTATGAGCACGGAAAACCGCATAAGGTGTTTGACAATAAGCTCAATCAGGATTTCACCGCAGATAAAATCAACCAGAAATGGTGCACGGATTTTACCTATCTGTTTCTCGCAAACCATGATGTACGTTACAACTGTACTATTATAGATCTGCATGACCGCAGTGTGATTGCCAGCATTACGGACCGCAAGATCAACAGTGACCTTGCTATCCGGACGATGCAGAAAGCATTGGAATCACAGCCGCCCATCAAAGATGGATTAATCCTGCATTCAGACCAGGGAACGCAGTTTACCTCAAAAGCATTTGTTGAATTCTGTGAATCAGTAAATGTAACACAGAGTATGGGCAAAGCAGGATATCCGTATGACAATGCACCGATGGAGCGCTATTTTAACACACTAAAAAACGAGTGTACAAATCTATACGAATTTGACAGCGAAGATATACTCTATCAAACGGTAGAAGAATTCGCATATGTTGACTACAATCATGTACGCCCACATAGTTTCAATAATTATCGCACTCCATATGAGGCACGGATAACAGCATAACAAATAAATGATATTTTTTAGCCACAAGTGTTACAAAAAAGCTTGACCACTACAGTTTGACGGCGGCAGCTGTCTTGCTGCCATCATGATCCACTAAGGACTTAATGACCTCATATTTTTGTTGTTCATTCATTCTTAAATCAATCCTCTTCAATCTGTGTATACCTCTTTCTGCAGCATGAGGTTATATCATACACCATATTTGGCACTTGGGACATAATCACAAGTGATATATAAGGACTTTATCAAAAATGATTCATAAAAAGCTGAATTGAATTTTCATGACCCCTTGACAAATTTATCAAAACGTGCTAATTTCTGAGTAGGTTGAGACATGATTTTACTTGTGTTTCTTTTTTTCGTTCTTTTTAGCGGAAATGAGAAAAGCAAGTTTAGATGTATGTTTTAACCTTTTCTGTTTTACAGGCAAAATGATATTTTACATTATGTCAATGACAAAACGGCGGCAGATTTCGGAACATACATCTGGATTTAGATGATGTTCCGTTTTTTAGTTAAAACGGAAACTATAAGATAAATGGGAGGCAAAGTAATGTATGAGATAATGGATATGCATTGTTCCTTTAATATAGTGGCAATAGGGATTGCCGATAAATTCGGTATAATGAGCAGTCTTTTTATAACACGGGAGCAATATATGCAGACATGGATATTGCCAAGACAGCGTTTTGACAATCACGATATGGCGCTTATGCTGATTGAGATTTTGTATGAGCAGAATCTGTTAAATGAAGCGACATATAAGAAAATCCTTTTAAGATATGGAGGTAGTATTGATGGATATGGACATAAAAGAGAGACCGCGTAGAGTATGCTTTTATGGAAGGGTATCAACAGAGCATGAAGCACAGACCAATGCACTGGAAAATCAGATGGAGTGGTATCAGGAACTGTTGAAGAAAAATGAGAACTGGACATTGGAGGGAACGTATATTGACAAGGGTATCACAGGCACAATGGCGAAGAAACGTCCTAATTTTATCAGGATGATAAATGATGCTTCAAAGGGGGGCTTTGACCTTATTGTTACCCGTGAAGTCTGTAGGTTTGCAAGAAATACAGTTGACACACTGGAATATACCAGAAAATTAAAGAAGTGGGGAGTTGAGGTATTTTTTGTCAATGATAACATCTGGACATTTGACAATGACGGAGAACTCCGGCTGTCCATTATGGCTGCACTTGCGCAGGAGGAATCAAGGAAGGTTTCGGAACGTGTGATTGCAGGACAGCAGATAAGCAGAAAAAAAGGCGTACTGTACGGTAATGGTAACATTTTGGGATATAAACTGGTTCGTCACATTGATGAGGACGGTAAATGGAATCCGGCTGAAAATACATATGAGATTGTGCCCGAACAGGCAGAAACAGTCAAACTGATATATGACCTGTTCTGCAATGGGATGGGATATACAAAGATATGTAAAGAGTTAGAGCGGCGCAGAAGAAAAAACGGTGTAGGAGAAATAAGCTGGTGTGCATCAAAAATCGGGAGAATACTTCACAACAAAACATATGCCGGATACAAGGGATATGGCAAGTCTTATACAACAGATTATCTTGATCACAGTCGCACCCAAAATTTGGAAAAGGATACCTACCAGTATATCAAAGGAGACTGGGAAGCGATTGTATCAGAAGAGCAATGGAATCGTGTTCAGAAGATGTGTGAAAAAAAGGTCAAGACAGTCGGGAATCGTACTATGGGGAAGAAAGAGACAGATAATGTGTGGTTGAATAAACTTCGGTGTTCCTGTGATGCACACTCTAAGTACAGAAAAAATAAGTGGCGCACAAATAAAAAGACCGGAGAAATTGTTTTTGGATATCAGTGTTATAGTCAGGTCAACAAAGGAAGCTATAAATTCAGAAAAGCAAATGGTCTTCCTACAGAAGGGTATTGCAGTATCCCTATGGTAGGAGAGTGGAAGCTGGAATTTATGGCAAAAGTATTGCTTCAGGCTTTGTGGGTTGACAGGCGTGGAGCAGTGAGGGAAGCAGTTGAAATGATTAAGGCATGTTATACCGAGGATAATTCCAGTGTAGATAAATTAGCAGAAGCATCTGTGCGGGCTGAAATACAAAAGTATGAGAAACGTTTGGAAAATCTGTTGGAAATGCGTATAGACGGTGAAATCGGTAAGGAAGAATATATACGTCTGAAAAGGGAGACTGAGGAAAAATTAGCTGAAAGCAATATGCAGCTGCTAAACTTTAGGAAGGACGATGAGAAAATTGAATCATTGGAGATGAAGTTGCATAAGATGGAAGCCGCAATGGAGCAATATATTGATTTTTCTCAAAAAACCATTCCAAGAGAGATTTTGGACAAATTGCTGGTGCAGGTAATACCGTATGAAGGCGGTAAATTTCAGTGGATATTTAATCTATTGGGTGATGATAATACATTCATGTGTGGCGTTGATGGGCGGAAAAACACCCCTATATTCAGCAGCTTTTCAAAAGACCTACCCGTATTTCAAACCTGCACAGGCGGCGATCGCAAATAGGTAGGAGTTCTCTTTCCTTTGAATTACCGCTTGGTTTCAAGGAAGCTGAAGCCTATCGAAAGGCTAACGGACAGTATTTAAGAAAAAATCAATGGAGAGATACAACCGCAAGGGTGCTTATCGACCTTGATTAAAAACTGAATTACAATAAGCGTATCATTAGAAATAGTGGTACGCTTATTTTTTTACCTCTTTATAGATTTGTTCTTTTGGTTGCCCTTATATATAATAATGATGTAAGGAGGTTGTGACTATGAAAGATAAAACCAATCATCTGTATGTGGATATCCAAGCTGAGTGAATAACTGAAAACTTGGGTACTGTCCTTCATTTTCAATAGCTTGAAGATGCCGTATATCGTAATCAACGATATTGGCAAGCTGTTCTCTTGTCATTCCTCTGGCGACTACTGTTAATTCAAATGGATATAATATATAACACATACTAAAAGTATAAAAAACACCCAAACATATCGTATGGTTGGTGTGTTCAAATCCTCTTATAATATTGCTATAATATAAGTGTTACCAAGAAAGGAACACAAAATGAAAATTAAATTGGCAGAAAACATAAAAAGTTTACGGAAAAGTCATTCTCTGACTCAAGAACAATTAGCAGAAACATTGGGCGTCACGGTAGGTGCCGTTTATAAATGGGAAGCAGGCTTGTCTACACCAGAAATTAAGTTGATTATGGAAATTGCAGATTTATTTGAAGTTTCAGTAGATGTACTTTTGGGATATGAACAATCCAAAGGTAGTATAGATGCCAGAATTGAAAACATAAAGAAATATATGTTAGAGAAGAATTTCAAAGAAGCTGAGTTGGAAGCACAAAAAGCTTTGAAAAAATATCCTAACAATTTCGCTGTTGTATATTCAAGTGCATATATGTATCAGCTTAAATTTATGGAAGAAAAAAACGAAAATGCAATGGAACAATCCAATGAGCTATTTCATCAAGCAATTTCGCTTTTATACCAAAACACCGAAAAGAGTATTAACGAAGCATCAATTTTAAATCGTATAGCAGAAAATTATTTATTTGGTGGGAAAATAGAGAAAGCGTTAGAAAGCTTAAAACAGAATAATATTTGTGGCATTAACAATAGCTTGATTGGTTTTATCTATGCGTGCAAGTTAAAACAACCTGAAGAAGCAAAACCGTTTCTTATAAGGTCCTTTGTAGATATTATAAACACTGTAACACGCACTGTTGCAGGACTTGCGTATATGTATGCAGAGTTAGATGATAAGGCGAGTATTGAAGCTGCTTTGTGGTTAAATGATTTCTTGGACAGCATTAAAACAAATGCTGATGATGTAATTCTTACTGACAAAATAAAGGCTGCTCTTATGGCACAATATGCAGTTTGGAACGCCACTTTCGGGTATCTTGATGTGTCAAAAGAATATATCACTAAGGCTTATTTTTTAGCAAAGCAATTCGATGCTGCTCCGATATATAATGTGCAAGGTATTAAATTTTTCCAAGGAGAAGATATAAGTGCAACTGTATCTGACGGTATAGGAAAGACAGCTTTGGAAGCCGTAGAAAAAATTATTTTTGATGAAGCAACAGATACAAAGCCATATAAATATATTCAGAATATATGGGAGGAATTAAAAACTGATGAACTCAGATAAAATAGTTTTTGGTAATGATACAGAAAAAATGAATACAAAGATTAAGAAATTGTGTAAAAAAAGCAAGGTTATTGGAGCTAATATTGCATTATTCAACAGTGAAACAATACTGTACGGCTATAACTATGGTTATGCAAATAAAGAAGCTAACCTAAAAAGCACAAATGAAAGCCTATATATGATAGGTTCAAACACCAAACTTTTAACAGCACTTAGTATTTTCAAATTAATGGAGAATGGGGAGCTTTCATTAGATGATGATATAAAAAAATATATTCCAGAGTTTCAAGTCCAATCAACCTTTGAATACAAAAAAATTACTATTGAAAATTTATTGATGCACAGATCTGGATTAATTGCAGACTTGTACAATTTAATATTAGACCCGTCCAGAGATTATCACGAAGTTATAGATGAATTAAAAAATACATATTTGACTTTCATTCCAGGGCAAGTATTTTCGTATTCAAATGTGGGATACACATTGTTAGGAATTGTAATAGAAAGAATATCTGGGCTAAAATACACTGAATATATAAAAAGAATAATCGCACAACCGCTTGGTATCAATATTCACTTTCTAAAAAGTGATGAAGAAAAGAAGTCTTTTACTTCGTGTATATCTTTAAATTACACTAAATATGGAGATCCTGTTGACGAGCTGACTTCTACAATGTTACCCGCAGGATCAAATACTTATATGTCCATAAAAGACTTTGTTAAGTTCGGTCAGCTTTTTTTGAATAAAGACACAATTCTTAAAAAATCGACTTTTGAATTAATGGAAGAATTAAATGTTCCAGAACAAATTGATAACGATATGTTTAATGTGGGATATGGTTTAATCCACAATAATTATAATTTTGGCGAAGCTGTTGGGAAAGTTTTGGGACACGGCGGTGATACAATTTTTCATCATTCGGTTTTTAACTATATTCCAAGTCTGAATATCGGTATTGCTGTTGTTACAAACAGCGAACAGGGTGCAGCCTTGTCAAAAGCATTGGCATTGACCATTTTTACCAAGTATTTAAGAGCAAATGGATATAGTATAAATTTCTCTGTTGAGCATAAGCACGCTGACATAAATTGCAACAAATATATCGGAAAATATGTAACAGGATTAGGTCTATTAGAGATTGATAAAAACAGTAAAGGCGAATTGGTAGCGACTGTATCGAAATATCCTGTTAAGTTAATACCGTGCAAAGATGAATTTCTTCAATGTTATCCAAATAAAATGATTTTAAGATTCCCGTCTGTTAAAAAAGCCATTAAAGGTATTAGGATAAAAGCTGTAAACTATTTCAATAATGAAGTTTTAATTATTGAGCAAACATCTTCAAATAACAAAATCTTAAACATATTGGGGTGTAGATATTCTGAAACACTAATACCAAATTTTTTTAGAAACGCCTGTGGTCATTATGAAGTTACCAACATAAAGCGAGAACATTCAGACTGTAAAATCTTGCTGAGTGTTGAAGATGATATTTTAAAATTAGAGTTTGGATTGCGTGATTTGAATATAGTGTTTTGCTTAACGGTTATTGACGATAATACCGCTGTTACACAAGGCATAGGAAAATATGCAAAAGAAATAGTCCGAATAAGTAAAGAAAAAGAGGATGTTTATTTGGCTTATAACGGGCTGAAATGTAAAAAAGTAAAGTAGGAAAATCTTATGACGAATAAAACAGAATGGATAAAGCAAATAGCCGACTTACAAACTTGATTGCTATGAGAGCTGACGTAGAGATTTCAAAAGACGAGTATCAGTTTATGAGAAGCCCTATTGATACAGAGATTAAGGAACTCCAAAAAGCTCTTGACGATACACCGACAGAAAAATGCAGTCCGAGAGGTCTGGATTCAGAGAGTATCCGTTTTACGCTGAACAGCCTTATTGATTTTAGTGGTAGTACAATCGGCCACGATGTTGTCAATCAGTTTGTTTATATGGTAACACCGACCTCGGATACCACTTTTGATTGGTATGTCAATCTGAACGGAACGGCTGATGTGAAAGCAACCTTTACAGCAGAGGGCAGGAAGAAAAGCTGCATTATCAAGTTGGAGGAAATCGAAAAGATTTCCTCGTTACATAGGAAAGAGAATGAGGACAAAGCACACCTCATCAAAAACCCCATTGTTTTTACCTTTCTGCACAGGCGGCGATTAACAACAAATAAGATAAGTGGATTGAATAAATGTGCGCCCATGGCGCACTGAAAAAAGGAACTCGGCGTATGCAAGCATATGCCGGGTTCCTTTTGATGGGGCGTGTTTAAAGATTGTTTAACAAATAACAGTAGAATATTTAGCTGTCCGTGCTACTCTTTGGTATAAAAAAGAGGAGCAGGAGGCAAAAGAGGAAATGGAAACACAATCTAAAGGAATTACTAAGAACAGGGGACAGATTATCCGGGAAAATGTATTTACCCTGTTTAATTTCCTGAATTTTGTAATAGCGGCACTTCTCTTTGCGGTGGGCGCTTATTCCAATATGCTGTTTATTATAATTATCATTTTAAATATTGTGATTGGCATTGCCCAGGAAATGAAGGCAAAAAGGCTGGTGGATCAGCTTTCCCTATTGAACCGTCCGCAGGTCCGCGTCTGCAGGGACAATCAGGAAATGCTTGTGGAGCTGGAGGAGGTGGTAAAGGATGATCTGATGGTGCTGGAGAGCGGAAACCAGATTTGTAATGACGCCGTTGTGACAGAAGGCATGCTGGAGGTCAATGAGTCTTTGCTTACCGGGGAAAGCGACGCAGTGGTGAAGGAAAAAGATGCAAGACTTTTTTCCGGAAGCTTTGTGGTGGCGGGAAAGGCATACGCAAGGGTAATCCATGTGGGAAATGAGAATTACGTCACAAAGCTGGCGAATGAAGTAAAGACGCAAAAACAGGTGCAGTCAGAGCTTCTGGGTTCTATGCGCAGGGTGACGCGATTTACCAGCCTTTTAATCATTCCGCTGGGAGTTTTGCTGTTTCTGGAGGCATATTTCCTTCGTCACACGCCGTTTGAGGGAGCGGTGGTATCCTCCGCGGCGGCGCTTCTTGGGATGCTGCCCAAGGGACTTGTGCTTTTGATTTCCGTTTCTCTGGCGGCGGGAGTGATCCGGCTGGCGAAAATGAAAATCCTTGTACAGAACATCTATTCCCTGGAAACGCTGGCATATGTAGACACTCTTTGCCTGGATAAGACAGGAACCATAACGGATGGAAATCTGAAAGTCCGTTCCGTGGTTCCCATGACAGATTTTTCCGGACAGGAGGCCAAAAGACTGGTGGACTCTTATATGGCGTGCTGCGAAGACAATAATGCCACATTTCGCGCACTGAAGGAGGCATTCCCGGAGGAGACGTCTTATGAACCGGTTTTCAGGGTTCCTTTTTCCTCCAGGAGAAAATGGGGCAGCATAAGCTTCCGGGGAGGCGGCACAGTGTTTGTGGGAGCGCAGGAGAAGCTTCTTAAGAGCCTGCCCGGAGAGCTGGAGCAGGAGCTGGAAAAGGGACGCAGGCTGATCGTCATTGGCCATACGACAAAGGTATGGGAAGACGACTCCAAGCTGCCGGAGGAGATCAGGCCCCTTTACGGTGTGGTTCTGGAGGATGCCCTGCGTCCCCATGCCAAAGAAACGCTTGACTTTTTCAGAAAAGAAGGAGTGGAGGTGAAGGTGATTTCCGGCGACCATGTGACAACGGTATCCCAGATCGCCAGACGGGCGGGTCTTCACAGATGGGCGGACGCAGTCGACTTGTCGGAGCTTGGAGATAAGATTGATTATGACAGCCTCTGTGAAAAATATGCGGTATTTGCAAGAGTGACGCCGAAACAGAAGCAGGAGCTGGTAAAGGCGCTGAAACGAAAAGGGCGTCAGGTGGCCATGACCGGGGACGGCGTCAATGATCTGCTGGCACTGCGCGAGGCGGACTGCTCCATCGCGGTTGCAGACGGCAGCGATGCCAGCCGCCAGATTTTCCAGATAGTGCTGCTTGATTCGGATTTCACAAATCTTCCCCAGGTGGTCATGGAAGGAAGAAAAGTGATTCACAATGTAACAAGGACGGCGCAGGTGTTTTTCATCAAGACCATTTATTCCGTGCTGGTGTCCTTTTTCTGTCTGTTTACCAACGGGGCGTTTCCGTTTATTCCCATACAGATCACGTTGATTGACGCCTGTGTTGAGGCGTATCCGTCCTTCATAACCATTTTGGAATCGGATACAAGCCGGATACGGGGGAGGTTTCTCTCTATGGCGCTGAAACATGCGGTTCCCTTTGGGGCGGCGGTTACGATAATGATTGCTCTGACGAATCTCCTTGCACCCTTTTCCGAGCCGGAGCGGAGGACGGTGATGTATCTTCTGCTGATTTTGATCTCCATGTGCGCAGTGGTAAAAAGCTGCATACCCTTTGAACTGCTCAGGGCCTTTCTCTGTGTCACCATGTTTTTGGGAACCTTTGGCGCGCTTGCGCTTCTGCCGTCTCTATTTGAAGTTGTGGGCGTTTCCGCAGCCATGGGCGGCTATATTCTCATAGGGTTTGTTCTGTCCGTTTTCTTTATTTTCCTCTGGGAGCTTGTGGGCAGCAGAGTGAATGAGCGTAAGAAAAGGGATGGAAAACCAAGAGCTCTGCGCTATGATTAGAAGCAGAGAGAAAAAGAAAAGAGGCAAAAGGATGTCTTTCAAGAAGCGGATGTTTCGTTCCAATATGATGATTTTGTTTACAGCGCTGCTTTCTCTGATGCTGATTTTATTGCTTGTTTTGATTTTATTTGAGGATTCTCTGGAGAATCAGGTTTATGCCATCAGCCAGACCAGAATAGAGTCCCATGTAGGAGAGGTAGTGCGGCTGATGGCATCCGATGATATGCAGAGTGCAGAGAAGCTCAGGGAAAGCGTGGAACAGTGGGGTTACCGGACGGCGGTTATAGCCCATGGCAAAGTGGTGTCCGGAGACGGCGGTGAACAGATGATGGATTTGGTCGAATTTTTTCAGGAAGAGGATGATAAAACAGGGGGGGGCAGACATTTTTTCTTTTCAGAAGGCCACGGTGGCAGGAAAGTATCTTGCAGACCAGGACGCCTACCTGGTGGCTGCGTATTTTCCCCGGGAAAACTGGCTTGTCTCATCGCTGAATCATTCCTTTTATGTTTTCCTGCGGGCGGTGCTGCTTGCGGGGACGGGAGCCATTGCGTTTTTATTGTTTTTGGCTTCCTTTTTTACCCGCAGGATGAATCGGGTGATTATGGAACCCATTGAACTGCTTGTGAAGGGGGCGAAGCGGATTGAGAACGGAAATCTCAGGGAAAGGATCGACTACCGTGGAGAGGCGGAGTTTGAACAGGTCTGTCAGGCCTTTAACGATATGCAGGATACCATACTGCGGGATCAAGAGCAGAGAGAAAGGACGGAAAAGGCAAGGACTGATATGGTAACGGGAATTTCTCATGATCTCAGGACGCCTTTGACTTCCATACAGGGTTATGTAAAGGGTGTTTTGGACGGAGTAGCGGACACTGAGGAAAAAAAGAGGATGTATCTGAAAACGGCATATGAATCCACGGAAGAGATGAATATTCTCCTTCAGAAGCTTTTTGATTTCTCACGCATGGAAAGCGGTCAAATGCCATTCCATATGGTGAAAGCGGACCTGGGGGAATATGTGGCGGCGTATGCGGCGCAAAAGGAAGCTGTTGCGGACCCTGGCTCATTGCAGCTTCGTCTGCACAGAAGCACAGAGTATATGACGGAAATTTCTCTGGATGTGGAGCAGGTGCGGAGAATTTTAGATAATCTTCTGGAAAACAGCATGAAATATGCCAAAGCTGTTCCGGTTTTGGTGGATATTTCCCTGGAGGAGACAACGGAGTGGGTCTGTCTTGTCTGGAAGGACAACGGAGTGGGTGTGCCAGAGGAGAAGCTGGGACGAATCTTTGACCGATTTTACCGCTGCGACGAGGCCAGAAGGGAAAAGGGCAGCGGCGTGGGGCTTTATATCGTAAAATATATCATGGAACGGCATAACGGAACTGTAAGGGCGGAAAATGCGGAAGGTCTGAAAATCAGCCTGTATTTTCCAAAAACGGGTAAAGAGATGCAGACGGGAGGGTGAAGATGGAAAAGATATTGATTGTGGAGGACGACAGGAAGATCGCGGAATTGGAGAGGGATTATCTGGAGAACAACGGGTATGAGACGGTTCTTTTGGAGGATGGGGCACAGGTGCTTTCGGAAATTGAGGCAAACAGGTATGATCTGGTGCTGTTAGATATTATGCTTCCCGGATGCAATGGCTATGAGATATGCCGTACCATCAGAGAAAAGATTGACATTCCCATTTTGATGGTAACGGCGCGGAGCGAAGCGGTGGATGTGATTCGCGGGCTTGGACTTGGAGCAGATGATTATATCACAAAGCCCTTTGATCCGTCCCAGCTTGTGGCAAGAGTGCGCTCTCATCTGAGGCAGTATGCACGTCTCACAGGAGGAAAAAAATGTGAAGGGAAGGAAAGGATCACGGTAGGGGATGTGACAATCGAACCAAAGACGTGGAAAGTGTGGAAGAGAAACGCAGAATTGAAGCTGCCGAACCGGGAATTTGAACTGCTTTGCTTTCTGGCGCAGAATCCTAATATTGTTTTTTCAAAAGAAAAATTATTTGAAAGAATATGGGGATTTGATTATGTGTCTGATGCCGCAGCGGTATCTGTCCACATTAACCGGCTTCGGGAAAAAATCGAGGACGACCCGCGGAATCCGAAAATAATTGAAATGGTATGGGGGGGAGGCTATCGTCTGAATCCGCAGCCGGACCTGGAATAAAAAGAAATAAATCTCATTCAAGGGAGATTTCCCGCTTCCAAATTCGGTCACGGAAAATCCCCCTTTCTGAATAATGTGAGGGGGGCAGCACTATTTATTCCATAGTCGCGCGATGTTCGGAGTATTCAATTTCTAACAATTTGCCTGTTGTATCAAATGCTCGCAATTTGGCGATTAAATCTTCATCAGTTGTGTTTACTTCTACATGGATTCTATCTGGATTTTCATAAATAGCAGATGAAGTCACAAAAGGCAATTCTTTATTCATCATTGCTTGACTGATTCTATTCTGTAAATCGGTTAATTCAGCAGAGTATTCTCTTGCTTCCTGATATGTTTCCTCATCCACCGGAATATCTTGCATTGTACTACTTGCTGCTGAATCATCATTTTCTGGTTTTTCATTCTGTTTAGGGATAGAATCCTCTGTTTCATATGGCAATTCTATACCCAGAATTTTTTCAACTGCTGTTTTTTCCTCCATGGTCAAGGCACTATATGCAATTCCTCCATATTCATAAAATCTCCCGGATATCCCTGTATATTTCAAAGTATCAATTTCTATTCCTTGAGATGTTACCATTGTTAAATATCTGCCTGCTCTTACTTGATTCTGCATAGCTGAAGGAGTATCTTCTCCCAATCCAATCATATCCCAATTATTTTTTCCATAGCAGGTTAATCCAGATAGCACACTATAAATTGTCTCAATGGCTTTATCATCTGTAATAATACTCGTTCCAATTTCCTCTTGGATTGCCTGTCCTTTCTCTGAATTATCCATAGTAGCTGGTGCTGCTATAATCTCGGCAATATCTTCGGCAGAATGGATATCGTAGACGATTTGTAATACATCACTATATGGATAGCTTTCTTTTTGGAAAGATTCAAATTTCCATAGGGAATACTCATTATTGTCACTGGAAATAAGATACTGCATATCCTCATGCCCGGACAGTTTAAACCAATTCTCGGCTCCTTCCACTGCACTGCCTGTGCTTTCTTTTAATATATCACTATTCACAGATGTCACTTTGTAATAAAGTGCGGAATATTCTTCAATTTCTACACGGCTGATTGTAAGAGATTGTTCCTCTACGCCCTCATTAAATGCCAACAACTTTGATACATCAACATATCTTTCCGATTCTTCCTGTTGATTACTCTGTTTATCGGAAATATTATCATTACTTTCTGCAACGACATTGCCCTCCGGGTTAGTATCAGTATCAGATATCTTATTATCCATAAATAACATTCCGGCGCCTAGCATAAGCACGAAACATGCTGCAATACTCCCGTATTTTAATAATCCACTAAAATTTTTCCTTTTTTTTATCTTTTTTCCTCCGTGTTCACTTCTCTTTAGCAAATCATCATCTAATGCTCCAAAGCCTTCAAATAAATCTTCTTTGTTCATCAAATGTAGCCCTCCTTTTTCAACATAATTCTCAATTTGTTCCGTGTACGGCTCAACATCACTCGAACATTATTTTCGGAAATATGATACCGATTTGAAATGTCTTTTATGGAATCAGCATAGAAATATCTTCTGATAAATACATTTCCTTCTCTTTCAGGCAATCCACGAACAAATTTGTTTATTGTGTTTTGTAGTTCTTCTGCAATATAAAACGTCTCTACATCAGACTGCCCCATTATACATTCTTCTAACTCGTCCAACACCAATACTATCTCGCATTTACCTCTTTTATGGGTATGTTTTGACTTATACTTGTTGATAGCTAAATTACGGACTATCTTAGCCAAAAACAAGTTAAAATGTACAGGGCGTGCAGGTGGAATAGAATCCCATGCTCTTAGCCATGTATCATTTAAGCATTCTTCCGAATCTTCTCTGTTGTTTAGAATGTTATTTGCAATTTTGAAACAATAGGAACCGTACTTTTTATGTATTTCTTCTATTGCCATCTCTTTTCTTTGAAAAAATAACTGAATAATTTTATCATCTGTCATTACCTTCCTCCTCGCGAATAAAGTTCTCTTCACTTAATATGACAACAACAAGCATAAAACATTACATCTTTTATTTCAAATTTTATAATATTTCAAGAGCTGTTTTCCCTCGGCTGTTCGGAATAGCGGCAGGGCTGGCTGTCCTTGTCTTGTTTTTAGTGCTTCTTTATTAACCATGAACATTGCTTTGGGAATGATCTTTCCGGCACTTTACAGAGCTTAGAGATTTTTGACGCTATACAGCACCCGCTATCCCGTGGTACAATGATAAGGAAAGCTGCCGGAAAATATTACATATCAGCAAAATATCGAGGGATATAATGAATGAACAAGAGGTACTAGATAGATTTACATACGATGACGAAGCAGAAATTATGAGCAGGATATCATCGGTTGACAGAAAAGATTATCGCGCAAATAAGGATATAATAAATGAAATAGTGTTGTGGAAAATGAATCGAAGGCCGCAGGTCCAAGAGAAGTTAATTGATGCTTTGTTTGAATTGGATACTGTAAAGACACCAATGGAAGCAGTCAAGAGTGAAAAAGCATCGAAAATTCTGGCAATGCTGCTTTGGTCAAAGGGGATGCGTCTGCCTATGGCAAGCACGGTGCTGCATTTTTATTATCCGGATGTGTTCCCAATCATCGATCAGAGAGCGTATAGAGAATTATATGGAAAGGAGTTTCCCGGAAACCTTACCAAGGTGGAAGCCCTGACAAAATTGTATTTAAAATATGTGGAGGATTGTTATACATATCAACAGCGTAATTGCCCTGAGATACCTTATGCAAAGATAGATAAGGTGTTATATCAGTTAGATAAGGAAAAAGGATTCAAGGTTAAGTATTAATTGAGGAAAAATAATAAAAAGATATCACAGCAGAGAAACCGGCAGGCGGCAGAGGGACGGCTGCTCCAAAGGAGGGTATGGTAGCTTGAAGATTTTGAAGGGAATTTTTTACGGTATTTGCATGATTGTATTGGGATGCTGCATGGGCGTGCTTGTCTGCGCCCTGAATCCTTCCCTGACAGAGAGCCTTGCGGCGGCTGTCTATGGAGAGGAAACAGAAGACTTACAGCCTCAGGGGGAGGAAACTTTACAGTCCCAGTCAACGGGAGATACACAGCCGGAGGATTCTCAGGGACTTGAGCCGTCAGCAGTGAAAGCGGATTATGTGATTCCCTCTGAGGAGCAGGTGGTTCTGCCGGATTCGGTGGAAGGAAAAAGCGGCTACGAGCCGGTAAGGGAGGAACGGGAAGAAGTCTCCCAGGAGGAAGCGGATGCCCAGGAAGAAAGTCCTGCCGTGGGGGAAACGGGAGAAGGGCTTTCCTTTGATACAGATATATATCCCTATTATGGAATGCTTACAGAGGATATGCAGCAGGTGTACCGTCAGATTTATGCCAATGCCACAGCGCTTACAGCTTCCTTTGCTCCGGTGACTGAAATCAATGTAAATGAGCTGAAAAATGTTTTTGAGGCAGTGTATAATGATCACCCTGAGCTGTTTTGGCTGGAGACGGGCTACACCTGTAAATACCTGCGCACGGGACAGTGTGTGGAAATATTGCTGCAGTTTAACGAAACAACAAATTACCTTGCGGAGGCAAGGCAGAATTTTGAGGCCCGTGCGGAAGAGATTCTGACCCAGGCAAGACAGCTTGGCAGCGATTCCCAGAAGGAACAGTATGTCCACGACGCGCTTGTGGATTTCGTGGAATATGATGCGGGGGCAGACATGAATCAAAGCGCCTATAGCGCTTTGGTAAATGGAAGAAGCGTCTGCGCGGGATATGCCAGAGCCTTCCAATATCTCATGCAGCAGCTGGACATTCCCTGTTATTACTGTACTGGATATTCCGGGGAGGATCATGCCTGGAATATTGTCAGGCTGGGACAGGATTACTATAACGTAGATGTGACTTGGGATGACACAGAGCCTTCCACCTATGACTATTACAATAAATCTGATGCAGAATTTGCCTCCACTCATGTACG
Source organism: Candidatus Acetatifactor stercoripullorum (assembly GCA_019114005.1). Taxonomy (GTDB): domain Bacteria; phylum Bacillota; class Clostridia; order Lachnospirales; family Lachnospiraceae; genus Acetatifactor; species Acetatifactor stercoripullorum. The sequence continues at coordinate 3,647 of DXGH01000045.1, read as the reverse complement.
GAGGGGCCTGTCTGTTTATCTCCCCGCCTGCAACGGAACCTTTTCTGGGGATGCAGCGCAGGAAAGCACAGCTTCGGAAGATGGCCAGAATCAGGGACAGACAGATTCGCAGGAAGCTGTGCAGGAGACGGAGCAGCCCTTGATCAACCCCAATCCCCAGGAGCCCATCACCTGGCAGAGTACATGGAACAATAACCGTACGGAGGATACCCAGGGGGACTCTGAGGAGGAAAGACTGGCGGAGGCGGGCATCACAGCCGATGAGGTTTTGGATACCATGGAGGAATATTATGCGGATTGCCTGGCACAGATGACAGCCCTTGGCAGCGGCCAGCAGCAATTTACCAATGTGGTGCCGGAAACGCTGTGGGCGTCTATCGAAAGAGCCTACAGTGACAACAGCTTCCGCAGCCAGTATGTAGAAGAGGCGCTAAATGAGCTTGGAATGCAGAATTTTGCAATTCAGCTTCAGGCCCAGAGACTGGGAGGCGGTTATTACAGGCTCTATCACAATATTTCCACCTGGAATTGAGTTAATATTTTTTCCAGCAGGATGGCATTAAAACGACCAGAACAGGGAACAGCTCCAGACGTCCGGCCAGCATGTCAAAAATCAGTACACATTTGGCGAAGGGGCTGTAAAGGGAGAAATTCTGGGTGGGTCCCACCAGCTCCAGCCCGGGACCGATGTTGTTTAAGGTGGCGGCCACCGCTGAAAAATTTGTGGTAAAGTCAAACTCGTCCAACGCCACCAAAAGCAGCGACAGGAAGAAAATCACAAAGTAAACGGAGATAAATACATTTGTGGAACGCATGGTTTCATGGGAGATAACGCGCCCATCCATGCGTATTTTCTTTACCATGCGGGGATGGATGATCATGGACAGCTCCTTGCGGATGGCTTTACACAAAATAATAATCCGGGATACCTTAATGCCTCCCGCAGTGCTTCCGGCACAGGCTCCGATGAACATCAAAACGAGAAGTATGGTTTTGGACAGCTGGGGCCAGGCATTAAAATCAGTTGTGGAGTAGCCTGTGGTGGTGATGATGGAGCCCACCTGGAAAAAGGCGTGGCGCACAGTTTCCTCAAGGCTTGGGTACAGGCCACGGATATCTATGATGATAAGTCCGGCCCCTGCCAGAATAATCAGCAGATACCAGCGCAGCTCCTCCATGGTGAGCACTTCCTTAAAGTGTCTGCGCAGCAGCAGGAAATACACCGTATAATTGATGCCGCTTAAAATCATCAGCAGGGTAGTCACATTCTGAATCAGCGGGGAGTAGGAAGCCATGCCGTCGTTTTTAAAGCCGAAGCCTCCGGTTCCCACGGCACCAAAGGTAGTTAACAGAGAATCAAACAAGGGCATGCCGCATAAAAGCAAAGAAAGAATACCCGCAGCGGTGATGCCAAAGTAAAGCTGGTACAGAATTTTTGCGGTGTTCCTCACCTTGGGAACCAGCTTTTCCACAGAAGGACCGGGGCTTTCCGCCCGCATCAGGTTCATGGCGGAGCCTCCCATGAGTGGGAGAACAGCCATCATAAATACAAAAACGCCCATGCCGCCGATCCAGTGGGTAAAGCTTCTCCAAAACAAACTGGCATGGGTGAGAGTTTCTACATCTGTGAGAATGCTGGCCCCGGTGGTGGTAAAACCGGAGATGGTTTCAAAGACCGCATCTACATAATGCGGAATCTCCCCGGTAAGCACAAAGGGAACTGCGCCGAAAAGGCTCATTATGGTCCAGCCCAGGGCAACACAGGTAAAGCCCTCTCTGGTGGACAAGTCCTTTTTTGAGGGATGCTTTCTTTTTAGTAGAAATCCCAGCAAAAAGCAGCATATGGCGGTGGCAAAATAAATTACCGCTGCCTGCGGTTCCCTGTAAACCAGCCCTGTGAGAGCCGGCAGCAGAAGAAAAGCAGCCTCAAATTCCAATATCCAGCCGATGATGTAAATTACAATCCCGATGTTCATTTTGATCCTTAGACCTCCAGAATATCCTTGATGTCATTAAGCCTGGAATGGGTTAAAACCACTACCACCGAATCTCCCACCCGAAGCTCGTCCTGTCCGCCGGGGATAATGAATTTCCCGCCCCGGTTGATGCAGCAGATCAGCAGATTTTTGCGTAGGGACAGCTTTTCTAAAGGCGTGTCGGTGACAAGGGAGGTTTCCTTGATATAAAATTCCAGAGCTTCGGCCCGGCCTTCCTCCAGCTTGTATAGGTTTTCCACGTTGCTGTTTAAGGACTCGTTCATAGAGCGGGCATATTTGATAATAGTGTCCGCTGTGAGAAGCCTGGGGTAGGTGATGCTGTCCAGCTTCAGGTCGTTCAGTACACTGTTGAAGTTGATTCTGTTGATTTTGGTCACAATTTTGGCGCTGGAGGTCTTTTTGGCAAACAGAGAGAGCAGGATATTCTCTTCGTCCATTCCCGTCAACGCAGCAAAGCCATCCATAGAGGAGAGACCCTCCTGTAAAAGCAGCTTCTGGTCCGTGCCGTCGCCGCAGATGACGGTGGCTCTTGGCAGCAGCTCATTCAGCTGATCACATCTGGCACTGTCCTGTTCAATGATTTTTGTTTCGATTCCTACGGCCAGAAGGCGCTTGGCCAGATAGTAGGCGATAGTGCCGCCGCCAACCACCATAGCCGAGTGGATTCGTCCGGTGCCTATGCCTATTTTTTTAAAAAATTCATTTGCCCTGGGCGGGGTGGAGATGATGGCAACAATATCTCCCTCCTGGAAAACAAAGTCGCCCTTTGGAATCAGCACCTCTTCTCCACGGGTCACCATGCACACCAGCACCTCACATTTTAAGGTGGTGCGGATGTGAATCAGCTCATAATTATTCAGAAGGCACTCCTTTGTGACACGAAAATGCAGAAGCTCTATGCGGCCCTTGGAGAAGGTGTCAATCTTGACCGCAGAGGGGAACTGAAAAATACGGGCGATCTCGGAGGCGGAGGTCAGCTCCGGATTGATGATCATAGCCAGTCCCAGCTCTTTTCTCAAAAAATTGGATTCCTCGTTGTAAATGGGATTGCGCACACGGGCAATGGTCTTACAGTTGCCCGCTTTTTTGGCGATGACACAGCACAGGAGATTTTGCTCGTCGGAACCGGTGACCGCAATCAAAAGGTCTGTATCGGTTATGCCGGCCTCCTGCAAAACCTGATAGCTGACTCCGTTTCCCACAATGCCCATGGCATCCAGCTCATCCGTTATGGACTTTACCTTTTCTTCTTTTTCATCAATGACCACAATATTGTGATCCTCCCCGCTTAACTGCTCTACCAGGGTGTATCCCACTTTGCCGCATCCTACGATAATAATATTCATGATTTCCTTTCGCCGCGGCCATTTTTGGACGGCGGCATCTTGTATTTTTTAGCAATGAGTAGTATATCACATATTCAGACAAAAGAGAAGAACGGCCTGGGGCCGTTCTTCTCTTTTCAGGGTGCGCCTTGCGGCGCACGTCGCTAACGGGTGAAAGTCCCCAACCCGCCCTGGTAGTGGGAAGGGTACAGCCAAGACCAAGGGTGTCCATCGTGAGGTGGAATCTGAAGGAAGGTGGAGGCAAATCTCTGGTCTGACGAACAGAAACCACATCAGGCTATAACTAAGGATAAGGCTGCACTAC
>DXGH01000044.1 GCA_019114005.1 Candidatus Acetatifactor stercoripullorum | reverse complement strand
AAAATCCAAGAATAAAGACCTGCCTGATCACACAGGCCGCCGCAGTGGGAAGCTCCGAACCCTCTCCCTGAAAATAACCCAATAGTACACTTGAAATAGTCCGAAGAAACACTGCCGGTGCAAACAGACGGATCAAAAGACTGCTGTATGGCAGCTCAAAGACATGCTCCGCCAAGGGACCTGCACAGGCAGACAAAAGTATACTGCCTGCCACTCCCACTGCTCCCTGAAGCAGCATTGCATTTTTCCGCAGCCCGGCGCAGTTCTTATTCTGCCCCTTTCCGTTTCGGCTTCGAAGAATTTTTCCAAGACAGTCTGCCGCGCCATAGCTAATGAGCAGGCAGACCCCAAAATAACATTCCACTGCCGCCGCAAGATAGGCCACGCCTGCATCCTGAATGATTCTTCCCACCGCTAACAGCGTGATTACACCTATTATATGGGAATACATTTGTATCTGTTTTCTCTTTACTTCCACCGGATTCATTCAAAGTCCCTCAATCTTTTTTATCTCTGGTAATTCCAAGTGTTTTAAGCACCTCTTCCTGCTTTCTTTCCATCACCCTGGCTTCCGTCTCCTCCATGTGGTCATAGCCGCACAGATGAAACATGCTGTGGGCCACCAGAAAAGCAAACTCTCTCTCTTCACTGTGCCCGTAATTCTCTGCCTGTTCTCTCACCCGGTCCGCCGAGACAATGATATCTCCCAGAATCAGCTCTTTGCTGTCCGGATCAAAGCAGTCATGCAGACTGCTTTCCTCAATTTCAAATACGCCCGGCCTGGCAAATTCCAAGCCTGGAAAAGACAACACGTCCGTCTCCGCATCAATTCCTCTGTATTCTTTATTAAATTCACGGATGCCTGCATTATCCGTAACCAGCAGATTCACCTGGACTTCATAAGGGCATCTTTCTGCTTCCAGCACCTCCTTGGCCACCTGTTTTCCAACTGCAAGGATATCAAAGGGAAAATCCGCATCTGTTTCATTTTCAACGTAAAAAGTCATAATAGAGCTTTTCCTCCTTAAATTTCTTCTGCATTGTCTTAAGCTCCCTCAGGGAAATGTCACAGTTGTTAAAGGTTCCCGAGTCTATAAGATGTCCAAACACCACATCAATGATTTTGTCATAATCCGGGTGCTCGTCTCCGTTTTTTGACAAGAAAAGCGTCACTGCCGCTACCACCGCATCACTGCACAAAAGGACAGCGGTTTCCTTCGCCTGTATGGGCGTTTTTTTATCCATATATTCCCTTAAGACCGCCTCTGCGGCGGGCGGAAATTTTTCCTTTTCCAAAAAGTCTGGTATTACCTTATCCATTTTATGGTAATAGCCTGCGCACTTCAGCGCGTCTGCGTCCAGTGAAAGCCTGCGGGCAATCCGCTCACAAAAATAGGCGGTATGCACACTTTGAAAGTAAGCTTCTCTGGCAGTATCCTTCAGCTGCACAAGCATGGGATTTCCCGTGTCGTTCAGTTCCAGGTATTTTTCTCTATACCGATAAAACACTGTGGATGAAAACACCTTCATACACCCGGCCATCAAAATACCGCTGATTATGATATTGGAAACCGGGATCACAAAGCTTTCGAAATTGAGCCTGTTATTGTCCGTCAGCACAATGCCGGCAGTCTCGCACAGTAAGAGGCACAGCATGGAAAGAAAAAGAGGCTGTCCGATTTTTAATTCCCCTTCGTAACAGTAAAAGAGCGCAGCCACAAAAATACCGCTGATAAAATACAGGAAAAATACAATTACATCCGCGCCTCCTGCAAATACTGAAACCATCAAAAGCACGGAAGCCGACAAAATACCTACATTTGTACTGCCAAACAAAGAAAGAATCAAATAGATAACGGGAAAGGGCCAGCCTCCCGCAGGCAGAAAGCCGCACACACAGGCGGCGGCTGTGCAGACAGCAAGGCTTGCCCAAAAGCGAAAGGGGTGCTCTGCATTGTCGTAATCCAAACGATCCCTGATATATTCCCGCCGGAAAAGAAATCCGGCGGCAGCCAGCCCCATCACAGTAAACAATATCTTTTGCAAGGCGCTCTCCAAGGGCTCCCGGCGCATCCATAAAACAATGGAAACCCCCGCCGCTCCCAAAAAAACAGCGCCCAGCTCGGCCAGCAGGAGAGGCGCTGTGAGCTTTCGCAGCTTTTTCTTATTTTCGTCCATTTTTCACTCTGCTTCTGTTTTTTTCTTTTGCTTCATACTCATCATATGCCTTTACAATCTTCTGTACCAGAGGATGGCGCACCACATCCTTGCTGGTAAGATGGCAGAAGGCAATGTCGTCAATCCTGCTTAAAACCCTGGACGCTACGTCCAGGCCTGACCTTGTTCCCACAGGCAGGTCCTTTTGGGAGGAGTCCCCCGTCACAATCACCTTGGAGCCAAAGCCGATTCTGGTCAAAAACATTTTCATCTGCGCCGGGGTAGTGTTCTGGGCCTCATCCAGGATTATATAAGCATTGTCAAGCGTACGTCCACGCATATACGCCAAGGGAGCCACCTCGATCAATCCCTTTTCCATGTTTTTGGCAAAGCTCTCCGCTCCCATGATTTGATATAAGGCATCATATAAGGGCCTTAAATAAGGGTCTACCTTGCTTTGCAAGTCCCCCGGCAAAAAGCCTAGCTTCTCTCCTGCCTCAATGGCTGGTCTGGTGAGGATGATCCTGCTTACCTCGTCATTCTTAAAGGCCGTAACAGCCATAGCCATGGCCAGATAGGTTTTCCCCGTGCCGGCAGGGCCCAGGCCAAATACGATCATATTTTTCCGTATGGCCTCCACATAAGCCTTCTGTCCCAGTGTTTTGGGCTTTATGGGCTTCCCGTTGATGGTATGGCAGATGCAGTCTTCGTCTATCTCTGAAATAGCCTCTTCTTTCGCCTCCATACCCAGCGTAATGGCATAATCCACGTTCTGTTCCTCGATTTCATTCCCTCTCTCGGAAAGGATGGTAAGCTGTCTGAGCACTCCCTGTACCCTGTCAACATTTTCTGCTTCTCCGGTGATGGACACGCTGCCGTTTCTATCCACAATGACAACATGGAAATCCTTCTCCAGCTTTTTTAAGTATGCGTCCTGCATACCAAATATTTTCCGCATATGCTCTGCGGGCATATCCATTCTTCTTGTTATTTCACTCATGCCTGTCCTCTGTCTGTCCTTGCGATATCAGGCTCACCAAGAAGTCTCCTGTGCGCCTGTATCCGGTATCGTGGTATCCACGCTTTTCCCAGCAGCCTCTCTTACAAGAAAACTGCCCTCTATCACCCACATACCGTCATTCGTATCTATTCTAACATTTTTTTCAATAATTTGTACCCCCTTTTCCTCTAAACTTGTAAGAAATAATCTTAATTTTTCATTTAGAAGGTCTCTTGCCTCCTCCAGGGTATATTCATATTCCACATTCTGGTATTCCCGATGGGTAACACTGCCAAAATATACCGGTATGGACAGCTTTTGAAACAAAAGCGGCCTGCTCTCCTTTATCACACTGTCATAAATCAAAAAGGGCCTCTCCTGTGGAATTTTCCATTCCTTTTCTCCCACCTTAAGAAAATATCGTTTCCGAATTCTTCCGGTATATTCCTTTTTGATATAATCAAAGGGCAATGTCCCACGAAAGGTTCTGGTATGCTCTATCACAATATCGGCATCAGCATTTACAAGCTGGTATTCTCTGACTGTACCGTCCTCATTGTACACAGGAACCTTACCGTCCACCAGAAGGGTCCCTTTTTCCACTGTATCCCCAATAGCTGCCATGGGCACGCCGTTTCGCACAATCATGGACACAATGGTTCCCTGGTATTGGGATACCAAATCCTTTCCGGTTTCTTCCTCCTCCAGGGCGTCCTCTATCATAGGAGCATCGTTTTCCTTGACTGCAATCTGCAGGCGCGTGCCTGTCAGTCTGGCAGAGGTCCAGGTAACCTGCGGAAATTCCCGGCGTATCTCCTTTTCCAGCTCCTCAATGTCAAGTCCTGATTTCCGCATTCCCACCTTTACCTGCTGTTCCTTCAGGAAGCTCTCAAATACGTCCTGCGTAATCTGATAATTTCCCGAAATCTCGATATCCCAGACGTAGAGGGAGGACCACATCCAAAACGCCACGCTGAGGAGCATCCCTGCAAGAAATATTTTGCGCTTCTGCAATAAGGGCAGAAAAAAAGGCAGTCCATATTTTTCCAATATGGCTACCTTTGTACCTGTCTTTTTTACAATGGGACGCAGCTTATAAAAGCCGTTTATGCTGATATTCATGTAATAGGTATCTTCATCCCGCACAATCTCCCACAAAAGAATCCCTCTGTTACTGCATAGATTCATAAACCGCTCCGGCGAAAAGCCCCACACCTTGATGCGCAAATAGCCTTTCAGATACTTAAAAAACCCGATCATTGCTCCTCCCGTTTTCCTTGACTATCTGTGGCTGGGAATACCGTTTGTTCCCAGCATCTGACTATAAGTATTTCACACATTGAATGCAGCCGCTGATCTTCATGTCCTCATTGGTATAATAGTCAATGGAGAGCCTGTTTCCCTCAAAACAGACCTGACAGGTTTTTGCCTGCAGCAGAATCATCTGCTCCGTATATTCCAGAATTCCCCTATAATTTTCTATCCACGCCTCGCTGTTTCCCGTCAGGGTGACCCGAAGCGCCCCCATACAGACATCTTTGGGCAGCTGCAGGGATTCCACAAGCAGCTCTTTTTTTGGATTTTTATTTTTGCTCTTCTTCATGTATTCATACTATGAAGCCGGATTCTATAATATGCCTTTGATCAGCGCAGGCTTTTTCTCCGAAGGTCTTTCCTCTTCGATCACATAGGCATTCAGGAAGCGCTCTCTGGCCGCTTCCGCCTTCCTTGGGTCGTTTGTATGAAGCTGTGCAAGCGTTTCTCCCGCCTGGCAGAAGTCCCCTGTTTTCTTTTTCAGCAAGAGTCCTGCTGACAAGTCAACAGTGCTTTCCTTGGTCTCTCTGCCGCCTCCCAAAATTAAGGAGCACATACCGATCTCATCACAGGCAATCTGTGTGATCCATCCCTGGGAAGGCGCCTTTACCTCAACCACCACAGAAGCTTTGGGAAGAAGAGAGGTGTCATAGACAGCCCGGCCGTCTCCCCTCTGAGCCTTTACAAGCTCCTCCAGCTTTTCTAAAGCGCTTCCGCTTTCTATGGAATGAAGAAGCATTTTTCTAGCCTCCCGGAGGGCCGCATCCGGATCCTTTTCCTGTATCCTGCCTCCTGCAATCAGCATCTGGCTTCCCAGGGTAAGACAAAGCTCAAGAAAATCCTCCGGTCCTCTGCCTTTTAAGGTGTCAATGGCCTCCTTCACCTCCAGGGCGTTTCCCACAGCATTCCCCAAGGGCTGGTCCATATCAGAAATAACGGCAACCGTCTGCTTTCCCGCAGCTTTTCCAATCTTCACCATTTCACCGGCTAGTGCATAGGCGTCCTCCCTGGATTTCATGAAAGCGCCGCTGCCCGTCTTTACGTCCAGCACAATGGCATCCGCCCCTGCCGCCAGCTTCTTGCTCATAATAGAGCTTGCAATCAGAGACATATTATCTACGGTAGCCGTCACATCCCTCAGCGCATACAGCTTTTTGTCTGCCGGCGCGAGATCTGCGGTCTGTCCCATGATGGCGATGCCAATGCGGTTTACCTGGTCCAAAAATGCCTTCTCGGAAAGTCCTGTCTGAAATCCAGGAAAGCTCTCAAGCTTATCAATGGTTCCCCCTGTATGTCCCAGTCCTCTGCCGCTCATTTTTGCCACTGGAATACCACAGGCCGCTGCCATGGGCGCCAGTGCAAGGGTGGTCTTGTCCCCCACGCCCCCTGTACTGTGTTTATCTACCTTAATGCCCTTAATTGCCGACAAATCCAGCCTGTCGCCGCTTTCGGCCATGGCCATGGTCAAATAAAAGGTTTCCTCCTGGGTCATCTTCTGGAAATAAATTGCCATCATCAAGGCCGCTGCCTGATAATCTGGAATTTCTCCCCGGGTATAGCCCTCCACAAAATAACGGATTTCCTCACAGGTCAATTCTCTGCCATTTCTCTTTTTCATAATCACATCGTACATTCGCATAGGTTTTTCCCCGTTTCTCTATTTTAAAATATAAAACTGAGAGCGCAAAAGCAGCCAATTCGCCCGAAACCACTGCATGATCTGCCAATAGCCGCACCCCCTTAGGCCATATTCCTCCATAAGCCGGAATTTTCCCATAAGACTCCTTGGGTCCTCAAACCAGACCTCATGGGTAATCCCGTTTTCCGTATAAAAAAAATAGGGACTCTGCGCCAGAGGATCAAATGCAATGGCAGATCCTTTCTCTATGGCGATCCGTACAGCCTCCACATTTCCAAGGGTCCGCGCCATGGTAACGCCCCTCTCAAAGGGAAGCGGCCAGTCATAGCCATAATTTGGAATCCCCAAATCTATTTTGGCCGGATCAATCTGGGTGACGGCATATTCCACTACCCGGCGCACCTGGTTTAGAGGCGCCACAGCCATGGGCGGCCCGTAGGTATAGCCCCATTCGTAGGTCATCAACAGCACATGATCGGCGGCCTCTCCAAGGGCTCTGTAGTCCTTTCCCTCATACAAAAGACCTCTTTGCTCCGAGGATGTCTTGGGAGCCAGCGCCACGGAAGTATGATATCCGTTTTCCCGCATAGTATCCGCCACCCACCATACAAAGCCGGTGAAAGCATCCCTGTCCTGGGCCAGAATATATTCAAAATCAATATCCACTCCCTGATATCCCTTTTCCTCCATCACGCGGAGGAGATTGGAAATGAGATTTTCTGCGTAAACCCAGTTATTGACCACGGAATGAATCAGCTGATTATTAAAATTTCCGTCCGGTCCAAAGGGCGTCAGCACAAGGATGGGCTGTGTGCCGTACCGGAGAGCTTCCCTGATCATCCATTCGTCATCCCACAGAGGAGGAATCAGCTCGCCCTCCATGGTAAAGCCATAGGAAAATATGGGAAGCTCTGATAAAAAAGGCAAGGTTTCCGCAAGCACCCACTCACTGATAAAGGGATAAGCATACCCGCTGACAGAAACGGCCCGGCTGGCATTTCTTATCCCATTATCGATTACAAGGGCCTGCCCCACCGCAAGCTCATAGGGATAAATAAGCTGGTTATCGTAAATCAGCTGCCACACACTGATGCCTGTGCTGGCGGCAATTTGGTCCACATTGTCTCCCCTGTCCACAACATAAATTTCCATCCTGCTCTCTGCGGCGCAAAGGCCGTCTCATCATTTTTTATATGATATGCAGAAGGCTTTTTGTCTTATTCCGTTAAACCCCCGCCTTTTTGCAGATATCCTGCAGGCAGCATCTTTCACAGTGGGGCTTCGTTCTTGCGGTGCAGACCTCTCTGCCATGGTAAACCAGGCGGTGGCAGAAATCACTCCCCTCATCAGGGGGGATTATCTTCCACAGCTCTTTTTCCACCTTGGCCGGTTCCTTTATGCCGTCCACAAGCCCCATCCGGTTCACCAGCCGGATACAGTGGGTGTCCGTCACAATGGCAGGCTTGCCAAACACATCTCCCATGATCAGGTTTGCGCTTTTGCGTCCCACACCGGGCAGCTTTAACAGCGCGTCAAAGTCATCCGGCACCTTCCCGTCGTATTCATCCCGGAGTATCTTCATGCAGGCGCTGATATCTCTGGCCTTGCTGTGTCCTAAGCCGCAGGGCTTCACAATGGCCTCAATTTCCTCCACCGGAGCCTGTGCCAAGGCATTTACATCCGGAAATTTTTCATACAGCCCCTCCACTACTACATTTACCCTGGCATCGGTGCACTGTGCGGCAAGGCGCACACTCACAAGCAGCTTCCACGCCTCGTTGTAGTCCAGCGTACAGCCTGCATCCGGATATTCCGCTTTCAATCTTTCTATGATGGCAAGAGCCAGCTTTTTCTTTGTCATTTGTTTTACTTTTCCTCCGAAAACACCGCAGCCTCCTTGACCCGGCTTTACTGCTCTTTTGCGAAGGGCTTTACGTCCTTCACAGCTTCCTTGGGAGAAATCAAAGCATCCTCATGGTCGATATCAATCAGGCGGTAGCGGTCGTTCCCCATGCCAAGTTCCTTCATATAGGTAAGCTGGCGCAGGCCGTGACGAGTCTCCATCCGCTCCACCAGATCACTGTGATCACAGGGATTCAGCGCATAAACCAAATCCACCGAGGCCTGGTCTGCCGCCAGAATATCTAAAGAAGCCACGATGCCGATGTTCGGCGTTACCACAGGCATGGCTGCAGTCCCCTCGCAGTCACAGGACACGGACATATTCCGCAGCACATTCACAAAGGTGATATGCTCACCGAAATGATCCACCACCGCTTTAGCAGATTCCGTCATGCGCTCCATAAATTCTTCCTTCTGAATGTCCCACATGTCATCTGAGCCTGGTGTGGTATGAATCATGGCTTTTCCAACGCGGCCGTCCGCACAGCCAATGCCAATGTTTTTATTCGAGCCTCCAAAGCCGCCCACCTGATGCCCCTTAAAATGGGTCAATACAAGCAGAGAATCATAATTCAGAATATTTTTGCCCATGGACATCTCCGTGAACCACTTTCCGCCCTTTACCGGAAGGAATACCGTTCCATCCTCATCCATAATATCCACCGGGCAAAAGGTCCATCCGTTTACCTCCAGGGTTTTACGGTGCTGTTCTGTGGTGTAGCGGTCCCCTTCGTAATAGGTGTTGGTCTCCACAATAGATGCCTGGGGAATATCCTTTTGAATCAGCTCCTCTACCCAGGGGCGGGGGATAATATTAGGGCCGTTCTGCTCTCCGGTATGCAGCTTGATGCCCACTCTTCCCTCCATATTGGCACCCACACGCTCGAAAATCCTGCGCAGTCCCTCCTTTGACAAATCTCTGGTAAAGTAAACAACGGATTCTTCGCCAGTGCGCTCCTCATAAGGAACATAATGTTCCCCGCCGTTTCCGGGAAATGCTTTTTGTTCCTTCATTTTTCACGGCCTCCTTCCAGTTTCTTATACACATTATAATCTCTTTGAAAAGAAATGTAAAATCCTCTTCTCTATCCTTTGAAATTTTTCCCATAACAATAATACAAAAAGCACAAATCGGCAGCAAATAATATGATTACAATAAAAAGGCCAAGCAGGCTTTCTAAAGGGGTGGCCGTGGCAAACAAATCCCTGACCACCCAAAAATTACAGATTAGAAAAAACAGAACCGGGAGCGCTAGCAGCGAAAAAATACGGTATCTGCGGTATTTTTTTTCCGACATCCCAGCCGGGATATAATCCTGGGGATAAAGCATCTCACAGTGAATCACAATCCCATACCGTGAGGAGGTTCTGTAGGCATAATATTCCACTCCGTCTATCAAAAGCCTTGGAGACATACTCTCCTTAAGGATAACCATATTTCTGTTATTTTCCTGTCCATATTTCAGCAGGCTTTCCGAAAATTCCTCCGGCGTGTCACATCGAACCTCCGGCATAAAGGAAAATTCCCGTGCCATCTCTGATTTCACAACCTCCTTATAGTCATTGATAAACTGTTTGAACACAGACCCCTTCTTTTCTCTTTCTTCCATCTGATGAAGATACTGATCCACATCCAGCTCCGCAAGCTGCTGCTCTTGGATTTTGGAGCAAAATGTAATTGCCTCGTCCAGCCTCTCTTTCTCTGACTGCAGACGGTAGACCTGCAGCAGCATTGTCTCTTCAAGAGTGGTTTCTCCATCTATCAGCCGTCTAATATCTCCAATGGGCACATCCAGCTTTCGAAAAAGCTTGATGAGCTTTAGTCGGTTGATATCCTCCTGTGAATATTCACGGTAAGAATTCTCCGCGTTCCGGCTGGGAGACAACAGTCTCTGCTTTTCATAATAGCGAATGTTCTGGCTGGATATGCCGGTAATCATTTCTGCTTCCTTGATGCTTTTCATTTTAATCCCTCTCCTCTCTGACGCTCTGCTTTTAAAAGCGGCGTAAAGGTTTCCTCTCACCTCCTTTATAAAGCCTATACCGGGTATAAGGTCAAGCATTTTATTTCTTGTTTCCCATTTTGTGAACATACATTCTTGTCAGCTGCGCCTCTCCGTCTCCTTGAACCATACAAAGGAATTCCCAGCCATACCTCTCATAAAAAGTGGTGTGATCGGTAATCAGGTAAAGTGTGGAGATTCCCTTCTTCTGCATATCCTCACAGACAAAATTAAGCATTTCTCCTGCAATTCCCCGGCATCGATACGCCTCCTCCACATAAAGTGCACACACATTGGGCCGCAAATCCTTTCGATTATGGAAATCGTTGTCTATCACACCAATTCCGGCAATCACTCTTCCACCGTCCATTACAATATACCACTGAGGCACAGCACTGTTTCCTTGCAGACTTTCCTCCATGCTTTCAAGATAAGCCTCTGTGGGAACATTCCATTTTGTGTGAAACCAGCCTGCAGCTTCCTCAATCAGCTCCGGATTGTCCGCAATTTTTTTCATTTCCATTATCATCTCCCACTCTCCTTTTGCTGGTTTGAAACTTTCACAGCATATTTTATAACATGATCTCTTTTGTTTTCAAATACATCATATGCTTCCATAATCTGTCCCAGATCACACCGATGGGTAATCAAAAATCCCGTATCAAGCTTTCCGCAGGCAGTCAAATCCATGATTTCCTGACAGAAGCTTCCGTCTACGCCGCCCGTCTTAAATACCAGATTCTTTCCATACATATCCGGCAGAGGCAGTACCTGCGGTTCCTCATACATAGCTACAATCACTACAACAGCATTCGGTCTGGCAATCTTCCAAGCCGTCTGAAAGGTATCCTTTCCGCCTGCAGCTTCAAATACAGCATCTGCGCCTCTGCCATCTGTCACCTGGAGAATCTTCTCTTCCACATCGTCTCTTCCGGGAACAAGTGTAAGGTCAGCCAGTCCCTGTGCTTCTGCAGCCTTAAGCCTGTATTCGTCCGTGTCAATAGCGATTATCTTTGCCGGCGTATACAGACGCGCGCACAGCATGGTACAAAGCCCTGTAGGGCCGGCTCCGATCACCGCAACTGTATCCGCAGGTTTTATCTCTCCGATCTTTGCAGCCCAATATCCAGTGGAGAGAATATCTCCGTTAAAAAGCGCCTGTTCATCCGACACATGCTCCGGTATGATTGTCAGACCGTTGTCCGCAAAAGGAATTCTCGCATATTCTGCCTGTCCTCCGTCCATGCGGCAGCCCAGCGCCCAGCCTCCGTTTTTGTCTGTACAGTTATTCACAAAGCCTCTCTTGCAGAAATAACATTCTCCGCAGAAGGTCTCTACATTTACTGCCACCCTGTCTCCCGGCTTCACTTTTTTCACTGCGCTCCCGGTCTGCGTCACTCTTCCCACAAACTCATGTCCAAGAACCGTTCCAGGCACTGCTTTCGGCACTGCTCCATGCTTGATATGTATATCGCTGGAACAGATCGTTGTCAGTGTCACCTCTATAATCGCATCTCTTTCGTTCATGATTACCGGCATGGGCCTGTCCTCAAGAGCAATCTGCCCGTTTCCTTTATATACAACCGCTCTCATATAAAATGCTCCCTTCTCTCAAAATCAGATATAAATTCACATATATACCTTTCATGAGGTGTAATCACATCAATATCCACATTCGGACATTGAACTGCATATGCTTCCAGCATATCTTTAAGATTACTTTTTGATTCCATATAATCATTAACTATATAATCCCTGCTCATTCCGATCTTATAAAGAAGCAGGGCAGAAACAACACCCGTTCTATCCTTTCCTGCATTGCAGAAATACAATACATTGGTTTTTGCATTCCAAATGGTATCAATAATTTTTCTCATTTGTGCATCAACCATTTTTATGTATGATTTGGAAACATCATCTACAGATTCAGGAACAATATTTCCACCTGTGACAGGCATACAATAATACTGGAAGAAATCGTTGTCAATCAACGGACATTTTTTATCGGCTCTTTCATTATCTTCTCTAAGGTCAATTACCGTTGTGATATTGTTTTCCACAAGCCACTTCACTTCCTCTTCCGTTATGCAATTTGGAACATCGCTCCTGACAAAGCGGAGGCTTCCCGGCAGAATTGCACGGGTATTATGCGTGCTTCTAAAGATACTCCCCATGAACGCCCTCTCCTTTGAAACTTTTCTTAACATAAAAACCAATCCTTATAATATTCTTTTACCATATCTTCAGTGCCTTTAAAAACAAACTGCTCCGACTGACAAAGCCAGCAAATATCCCAATCTGTCGACCTGATTTTTCTTCATTATACCATTCGTTTATTCCCCTGTCATTTTATTTCTCACCACACAAAAAGAGAGCGGAACCTCATCTGTCCACTCCCTTCCTAACTCTTTACAGAAATCATTTAATCTGATATTTTCTCTCCATTTTCAATTATTCTTTCGTAACCGTTGTAAAGTTTTCCGGTTTCTTACTGCCGAAGTTTGAGCTTGTTCCCTGAGACCATTTATAAACGCACATCAACAAAACTTTATCCCATTGAGAATATTTTCAATTAGGATTTGTCATACAAACCGGAAACTGAAAACTAAAACTCATACCTTGTTCCATGTGAAAGTAACAGTCCATCGGTTAATTCTACACATAAAATTATAGTATTTTCATCATCAAAATTATTATGTCCATTGTCGATCCACTCAGAAAATACCTTTTTTAATTTCTCGGCAATCCGATAATTTTCCTCTTTCCCGAAATATCCCAAATTGATGCTCTTTCCATGTGCCGTGAACCATTCACCAGCTATTGCAACAGTAGAGTTGCCTTCCATATGCCTCATTTTATTGGAAAGAGCATATGTAATAATATAAAATGCACCATTCTCATAATAAGCATTTACATAACGCACAAAAGGCACCTCATTTTCTACTGTTGCCAATGCAATAATGGTATCTTTTCCAAATCGTTCCGCCATTATTTTTTCAGTTTCTTCACTTAATTTTTTCACAAGCTCATCTCCCTTGCCAATTCCAATCAGCCGACCCATTTTTCTTCATTATACCATTCGTTTATTCCCCTGTCAATTTACTGATGTGCGATAAAGAAGTAATAGAAGTGTAAAAAATTTTGCCGTTCCTATCCGGCACTTGCGCATTGTGTCGGATAGGTCGGGCGTTAGGCTT
>DXGH01000043.1 GCA_019114005.1 Candidatus Acetatifactor stercoripullorum | reverse complement strand
GTGAAAAATCACACTGATGTGCTGATTTTTCACACGGCTATTTGTTTCTGAGCGAAAACAAATAGCCATGATGGCAGACGCAAATTTGATATTTGCGTCGCCTCTTCGCGACAAGTCGCTCAGAAATGAGGAATAGAATGGAAAAACTGGCTCTAAGCGATGAAATATTATTAAGGGTTGAAAAGCCCGCCCGCTATATTGGAAACGAAGTAAATGCGGTGGTAAAAGATACGGACAAGGTGAAGATACGTTTTGCCATGTGCTTTCCCGATGTGTATGAAATCGGAATGTCTCATTTGGGCATTCAGATTCTCTATGATATGTTTAACGCCATGGAGGACGTCTGGTGCGAAAGGGTTTACTCTCCCTGGGTGGACCTGGACGCCATCATGCGGGAGGAGAAAATTCCTCTGTTTGCGCTGGAATCCCAAGACCCTGTAAAGGAATTTGATTTTCTGGGAATCACCATCCAATATGAAATGTGCTATACCAATATTCTACAGGTGCTTGACCTGGCACAGATTCCCCTGCTGGCCAAAGAGAGAGGGGAGGATTGCCCCATTGTGATCGGCGGCGGTCCCTGCACCTATAATCCGGAGCCTATTGCGGATTTTTTTGACTTGTTTTACATCGGGGAAGGCGAGACCCAGTACCGCAGTCTTCTTGACCTTTACAAAGAATGTAAAAGAGAAAATGCGGGACGTGTGGAATTTCTGCGCCGTGCTGCAAAGCTGCCCGGTATTTACGCGCCTCGTTTTTATGAGGCGTCCTATCACGAGGACGGCAGGCTGAAATCTTTTGTCCCCACAGAGGAAGGGATTCCACCCATCATCCACAAGGAGCTTGTAAGAGACATGACGGACACACCTTATCCTTTGAAACCCATTGTCCCTTATATCAAGGTGACTCAAGACAGAGTGGTCTTGGAAATTCAAAGGGGCTGCATCAGAGGCTGTCGGTTCTGCCAGGCCGGACAGATTTACCGCCCGGTGCGGGAGCGGGATGTGGAGGTTTTGAAAGAGTATGCGCTGGAAATGCTGAAAAACACAGGCCATGAGGAAATCTCCTTAAGTTCCTTAAGCTCCAGCGATTACAGCAGGCTGCCTCAGCTTATAGACTTTCTGATTGCAGAATGCGGGAAAAAGCATGTAAATATATCCTTGCCATCCTTGCGTATCGACGCTTTCTCTCTGGATGTGATGAGCAAGGTGCAGGATGTGAAAAAATCCAGTCTCACCTTTGCGCCGGAGGCGGGAAGCCAGAGACTGCGAAACGTAATTAACAAGGGGCTGACTGAGGAAATGATTCTGAAGGGCGCAGCCCTGGCCTTTCGAGGGGGCTGGACCAGAGTAAAGCTTTATTTTATGCTGGGACTTCCCACCGAGACTCAGGAGGATATCCGAGGAATTGCAGAGCTTTCCAATAAAATTGCCGCCGTATTTTTTGAGGAGGTTCCCAAGGAAAAACGCACCAATGGCAAGGTGCAGATCGTGGCCAGCACATCCTTCTTTGTGCCCAAGCCATTTACCCCCTTCCAGTGGGCAAGACAGTGCACCAAGGAGGAATTTCTGGATAAGGCTTTTCTGACCAGAAAGGCTGTCTCTGAACAGTTAAATCAAAAGAGCATCAAATATAATTGGCATGAGGCAGATGCCAGTGTACTGGAGGGTGTTCTGGCAAGAGGAGACAGAAGACTGTCAAAGGTGCTGTTAAGGGTCTATGAAAAGGGCTGCTTTTATGATGCCTGGAGCGAATACTTCCACAACGATAAATGGCTGGAAGCCTTTACAGAATGCGGTCTTTCCATGGATTTTTATGCCTTTCGGGAAAGGTCTGTGGATGAATTGCTTCCATGGGATTTCATTGACTGTGGGGTCGCAAAGGAATTTTTAAGGCGGGAATGGGAAAAAGCCAAAGGAGAAGAAGTTTCGGAAAACTGTAAGGAAAAATGTCAGGGCTGCGGCGCCAGCCGTTTTGGCTGCGGCATTTGCCTTGAGCGCTGAAAGGGGGAAGGACTTATGAGATTACGAATAAAATTCAGAAAATATGGCGTACTGCGTTTTATCGGTCATTTGGATTTGATGCGTTTTTTCCAAAAGGCCATCCGCAGGGCGGAGATTGACATTGCCTATACTACAGGTTTCAGTCCCCATCAAATTATGTCCTTTGCCGCACCTTTAGGCGTTGGCCTTTCCAGCAACGGGGAATATATGGATATTGAGGTAAACTCCATGATTTCCTGCCAGGACATTAAGAAAAGGCTGAATGAGGCCAGCGTACCCGGGATTGAGGTCACAAAGGTATGCGTGCTGCCGGAGGATGCAGGAAACGCCATGGCCAGCGTTGCCGCCGCTTCCTATACTGTACAGTTCCGTGAGGGCAGGGGGCCTGCTTTTGACATGGCTGCAGCCCTTCCCGATTTTCTTTCAAGGGATGCCATCCTGATACAAAAGGAAACCAAAAAGGGATGCAGAGAGGTGGATCTGCGGCCTGGCATCTATGAAATGGAGTGCCGGGAATCTGGGGTTTATCTGCTTTTAGATGCTTCCAGCGGCAGCAATATCAAGCCCGCCCAGGTGTTGGAGGCTTTTCTGGGGCAAAACGGCTGTACTTTGCAGGAAAATGCCCTCTTGATCAACAGGGAGGAAATTTTCACCAACACAGGGACAGCGCAAAAGCCGGTTTTTGTTCCGCTTTATGTCATGGGAGATGATGAAATATGTCCGACGGAAAACTGATTTTTACAGAATATGACGGTAAAGCCCTGGCAATGCTTTTTCAAAAGAAGCGCCTTGTGGCGGCACAGGTTCTTCCCGAGGGCGCCAACCGGATCGGGGCTGTCTACGTGGGAAGGGTAAAGCATGTGGCTGCCAATATCGCCGCCTGTTTTGTGGAAATTGCAGACGGAGAAATCTGTTTTCTGCCATTCAAAGAGGCTTCCGTCCCCTTTTTGTTAAACCGCACATATGACGGCCGTATTCTGGCTGGAGATGAGCTTTTGGTGCAGATTATCAATGAAGCCCAAAAGGCCAAGCAGGCCAATGTAACGGCGAAAATATCCCTGGCCAATGAGTTTTTTGCCCTCAGCTTAGACACCTCCAGCCATGCAAGCTTTTCCTCCAAGCTTTCCTCAGAGCAGAAAAAGCAGCTGCAGGAGCTTTTGCATGAGGAGGGAATTTTGGAAGGCCGCACCTTCCGGCAGCCGCCGCAGGTTTCTGTGCCTATCAGCGGCGTAGTGCGCACCCAGGCGGGAGATTGCAGCAGGGAAGAGCTTGTTTCCGCCTTCCATGCCCTTCAACGGGAATTTGTGCAGCTGCTTGAGAAGGCTCCCTACAGAACCTGCTTCAGCTGCCTTAAGGAAGCCCGGCCCGGCTGGGCGGCGGTTTTAAATTCCATGGTATATCCCTGGGAGTATGATGAAATTGTCACGGATCAAAGCATGCTCTATGAGGCTGTTTCGGCCTATTGTAAGGAAAAGCTGCCAGAAAAGCAGGTGCGCCTTTACGAGGACGCTTCCTATCCTCTGCACAAGCTTTATTCGATAAAGACCCGACTGGAGGAAGCTCTCGGCAAACGAGTATGGCTGAAATCCGGCGGCTATTTAATCATTGAACCTACGGAAGCGCTGACAGTAGTGGATGTCAATTCGGGCAAATATGAGAGCAAAAGAGGAAGTGCAGAGAGTGCCTATCTTGTAAATATGGAAGCCGCCCAGGAAATTGCTCTGCAGCTTCGGCTCAGAAACCTTTCCGGCATGATTATAGTAGACTTTATTAATATGTTTTCTGCGGAATATGAAGAAAAGCTGCTCCAGCATCTGCGGAGCCTGACCGGAAAGGACAAGCAAAAAACTGTTGTAGTGGACATTACACCTCTTGGACTCGTGGAAATCACCAGAAAGAAAACCAGCAGACCCCTTAAGGAGCAGCTGGCAAAATAAATGCGAGACAGATGATTATAAAGCAGGAAAGGAAAAATTAGTTTGGAAGCCATAAAATTTGAAAAAGTAAGAGATGGAAAATATCTGAAAAATTATGAGATTACTTACAAAAACAAGGCCGGGCGGGAAAAAAAGTATGAAATTGTCAGCAGGAGAGACTTAAAGGACATAAACGACGTAGGCCAGGCGCCCAGCGGCGTCTCCATCGTTGCCACCAAAGGGGACAGACTTCTTTTGCTTCACGAATTCCGCATGGGTGTAAACCGTACCATATACAATCTCTGTGCCGGGATGCTGGAAAAGGACGAAACCATAGAAGCGTGCATTGCCAGAGAGCTGTTTGAGGAGACAGGACTTAAGGTAAAAGCTATAAAAAAAATTCTGCCTCCCTCCTATGCTGCGGTGGCAATCTCCGATACAACCACCTACATCGCTTTTGTAGAGGCGGAGGGGGAAATCTCCGGCCATACCTCTGAAAATGAAGAGATTGAAGCACGATTTTATACCAAGAAAGAGGTCAAAGCTTTGCTTGATACGGAGCCTTTCAGCTCAAGAGCCCAGATGGCGGCCTATTATTTTGCTTTTGGAATGATTTAAGTTTGAAATAATAAAAAGGAGGAGACAAAAATGCTGCAGATCATTATTTTATTCCTGACAAGCTCTTTGTTACTTACCAATCAAATCTCTGGGAAGGCCGAAATTTCTGACGGAACTGAAAGCAAAGCACAGAATGTTCAAGTGCAGCAGGAAGAATGGGCGCTGGAGGCATCTGATTCAGAGCAGAATATTGAGCTGTACCATAATGCTTCCGCAGATCAATTCTGCCTGAAAAACAGGGAGGCTGAAACGGAGAGCTTTCTGGAATTAGAGACGGAATATGACGATATCGTTCAATTCCAGATATCACAGTGGGGGGAAGAAACTCCCTGGGCAGTGCTTCAGGTCAGAACCAGAGAAGATGGGTATGAGACCTTTATCTTTGACAAAGAAAACCTCAATGAAATCCCAATGACCGCAGACCCCATGGAAATGGCAGACAGCTTTCTTAGGTCGGAAATAGATGAGGAAGGAAATCTTGTGCTGAATATAGCTGGCAGAAGGTTTTTAGCGGAAACGAAGGATGCCCCTTTTTCAAGGACTTTACAGCAAAACCTTTCTGTTAAGGGATATTGCGAATATTTTCAGGATGAAACAGGTCTTTACTGCAGTGTGCCGGTTTATCTTGGCAAGGATAACAGACTTGGAAATATCCTGCTTTTTTTTGAGTTTGACGGTGTAGGTATGAATTTGACAAATTATAGCTTTGCAGAATAATCAAAGCAAAAGGGTGGAAATGATCTATGAAGGATAGCTTTCTTATCAAGGATGAATTCTTTCACTATTATCAGGAGCTTGTGAGCGATGTAATGCTTCCTTACCAATATGCGGTGCTGGACGACAATGCCGCAGATGCGGACATACCTAAAAGCCACTCCTTTGAAAATTTCCGGATAGCGGCGGGAGAGAGCAAGGGGGAGTTTTCCGGATGGGTATTCCAGGACAGCGATACTGCAAAATGGCTGGAGGCAGCCGCCTACTGTCTCATGCGAAAGCCCGATCCGGATTTGGAGAGCAAAGCGGACGCAATCATCTCTCTGGTGGGCAGGGCGCAGGAAAAGGACGGATATCTGAATACTTATTTTACAGTGATGTGCCCGGACCGAAAATGGCAGAATCTTCAGGAGTGCCATGAGCTTTACTGTGCCGGACATATGATCGAGGCAGGTGTTGCCTATTATGAGGCCACAGGAAAAACGAAGCTGCTTCAAATTGGAAAACGTCTTGCAGACTTAATAGACAGCATTTTCGGAAAGGGAGAGGGAAAGCGGGACGGCATCCCCGGGCATCCGGAAATTGAGCTTGCCCTCGTAAGGCTGTTCCGAGTCACAGGTGAGCAAAAATACCTTGCATTGGCAAAATATTTCCTTGATTTTCGAGGCACGGATCCTGATTTTTTCAAAAAGGAGGCACTAAAAAGAGGCTGGACGCTCTGGAACATGAATCCTGAGGATACGGATTATCTTCAAAATACTTATCCTGTGCGAGAGGAAAAAAATGCCGTGGGTCACGCTGTCCGCGCCGTTTACCTCTATACAGGCATGGCCATGGCGGCAGTGGAGACAAAGGATGCTTCTCTGGCAGATGCCTGTGAGCGGATGTGGAACAGTATCGTGAACAGACGAATGTACTTAACCGGCGGAATCGGTTCCTCTGCTGATGGGGAGGCCTTTACACTGGATTATGACCTTCCAAACGACACTGCCTACTGTGAAACCTGCGCCTCCATCGGCCTGATATTTTTTGCAAATGCTATGCTTGATTTACAGCATAATGCCAAATATGCAGATGTCCTGGAGCTTGCGCTGTACAACACAGTACTTGCCGGAATCCAGAGGGATGGAACCCATTTCTTTTATACGAACCCTTTGGAAATGGATCCCATGCACGCGCAGAAAATTCCCCGCTTCCGTCACATTTATCCAAGACGTCCAAAATGGCATGGCTGTGCCTGTTGTCCGCCCAATGCAGCACGGCTTTTAGCCTCTTTAGACCGATATGCCTGGCATACGGAGCAAAACGAAAAGGGACGGCAGATTTTTTATTCCGATTTGTTTATTCAAGGAGAATATCATTACAATGGCGCCTTTTCCTTTGTAACAAAAACAGGTTATCCTTACGATGGAATGGTAGAGTATGAAGTGCAGGCTGCGCCGGGCCCGTTTACTTTGGCTGTGCGCTGTCCCTTCTGGAGCAAAAATACTCCGGTAAACGTAAATGGCAAAAGAAAAATTCCAAAAATGGTAAATGGTTATCTTTTGCTGGAGGACTTGAAGGCAAGGGACTGTGTACAAGTAACGCTTGATGTATCCCCACACAAAGTATATGCCAATCCCAAAGTTTACGCCGATGCAGGAAAAACTGCCTTTATGGCCGGTCCTCTGGTATATTGCTTCGAAGATGCGGACAATAAGGATTTGAATTTTCTCTGCGTAGACAAGCAAGGTACTCCATTGGTCTTTGACAGCAGGGATTCCGTACTGGGGCAAATAAGAGTACTCAAGATTCCGGGCTTACGCCTGACACAGTCGGATGCGCTGTATTCCTTTGCGCCTCCTGGATGGGAGAGATGTGAATTGACCGCCATTCCTTATTATACCTGGTGTAACAGGGAAACAGGAAAAATGAAAGTATGGATGCCAGAGCAGTGAAGGCGCCGCTCAATCTGCTCAAAAACTTCTTGACAATATGGTCTATACGTAGTAGACTCAAAGTAAGCAAAGAGTCTATTGCTTATAGACCTTTTATATTTCTAAAAGCAGCAATCGTTTTCGTATTTTCGTCCAAACCATGTGAAAGGAGATGAGCCTTATGAAGGACTGCTACAAGCTTGCAGACGCAGAATCCAGATTTGCAGACATTATCTGGGCAAACGAACCCATTTCCTCCACAGAGCTGGTAAAGCTTTGTGAAAAGGAGCTTTCCTGGAAAAAGTCAACCACCTATACTGTTTTAAAGAAATTAATTGGAAAGGGTATCTTTCAAAATGAAAAATCCATTGTCTCCGCAAAACTGACTAAGGAACAGTTTTACGGACTGCAGAGCCAAAATTATGTGACGGAAACCTTCGGCTCTCTTCCCAGGTTCCTGACAGCCTTTTTTCAAGGACGCAAGCTCTCTCACAAGGAGGTTGAGGAGCTGCGCAGCTATATTGACAGCTTTGAGGAATAAGACAATGCTTAACAAATAAAAATGCCTGAAAAATCAAGATAAGGAGGGGTTTTATGATCAATCTGTTTCTGACTGTGCTGAGTATGAGCCTGACTGCTTCCTACTGCATTCTTTTTGTGTTTTTGGCCAGACTGCTTTTAAAAAAGGCGCCAAAGACATTTTCTTATTTCCTTTGGATTGCCGTTGCCTTTCGGCTGATTTGTCCCTGGTCCCTTGACAGTGAATTCAGCCTGGTGGGAGAGCAGGTGGCGGCATCCGCAGAAAACATTCTTGATTCCAGCATTTTTGCGGAAGCCTCCGGTGAATTTCAGGCAGACAGCAAAAATTCCACTGCAGCAGATTCTGAAAAAGTGACCGCCTCCTTTGATCTGCAGGCACAATCAGGAACATCAGAAGCCTCTGCGGTTTCCACTTTTGCAAGGGATTTCACAGACTCTTTGGCTTTTTTACTGCATCTGGGAGCTTTTGTATGGCCCATTGGCGTATTGCTTTTGTTTATACACTGCCTTTTTACCTGCCTTTGTCTCAAAAAACGGCTGAAGGCAAAAGTTGTGGAAACCAATTTTTATCACAGCATTCCTGTCAAAATAGTGCCAGGACTGGATACACCTTTTGTTCTGGGAATTATTAAGCCTGTTATTTATCTGCCTGATACGATAACAGCAGAAGAGAAGCAAATGTGCCTCGCCCATGAATATACACATATCCGTCGAAGAGACCCCCTGATCAAGCAGGCCTCCTTTCTTTTATGCTGTGTTCACTGGTTTAATCCTCTTGTATGGCTTGCATTCTATTTGATGAGCCAGGACATGGAAATGTCCTGTGATGAAATAACATTACATCATAATACAACAGCAGAGCGAAAAGTCTATTCCCAGACACTGCTTCGTCTATCGGGAAAGGAAAGAGTTGTTTCAGGCTGCCCGCTGTCTTTTGGAGAAAATAATGTAAAAGCTCGAATCAGGAATATAATGAATTATAAAAAGCCTGGATTCTGGATACTGCTTTTTTCCATTCTGTTTGTGATATGCTGTGTTTTTGGCTTAACATTAAATCCTATCGGAAGCAAGACAGTGGATTCTTTAAGTAACGAAGAAGCTATGGAAAAACAGCTTATAGAGCAGGAAGAGGCTTTGGAGACTGCGATTGCGGAAAAACAGCTTATAGAGCTGAGAAAGACTTTAGAGGCTGAGATTGCTCAACTTGAACGGGAATTGGAAAATCAAGAGCTTCAGCAGCAGACGCCTCAGGAGGAATTTCCGTCTGTATACCTGAGTATAAATGGGCAGACAATTTTGGTGGAAACTCAGGAGGGAACTTATTCTTATGAGGAGACAAGGGAGGGGCAGACATTGACTGCGCAGGCCAGCATCTTTTGCAAAGCCTCTTTTGAAAGCGCACAGGGTAATTCTTCCATCACAATCGGAAGCGCTGGCACGGCCTATCCCATACGCTATGATGACGAGGGCATCTATGCCGCAGGCGGTCATTTTGTGGCAAAATACAGCTTAAATGTCTCTGATCAGCAGATGGTTTTATCAGAATATGCCACAGAAAATTTTGATTCAGACGACAATGTATCTTACATTTATTTTAATTTGGAAAGCGGTGAAATACATTCTGAGGAAGATGCTTATCTAAAACAACTACTGGAACAATATGGGAATGCTCAAGTATTGGACTTTTCCGTTAGTTGAATTTTAGCAACGCTTCGTATGATGCAGAAGGATGGTTCTAACTATGCGCAAAAGACAACTTTAACGAATAGTTATGGGCTTTTCAGGACTACCAGGCTCACTGTATCTGCATTTCATCCGAATCGAAAATCACGGTGAATGGACCGTCATTCAAAAGAGAAATTTTCATGTCCGCTCCAAAGCACCCTCCTTTAACCACGGATATTTCTTTGCGGCATTGTTCCAGAATATGCTCGTAAAGCGCCTGTGCTTTTTGGGGTTCACCCGCTCTGGTAAAGGAGGGGCGGTTTCCCTTTCTGCAATCTGCATATAAGGTAAATTGTGAAATAATAAGCAGCTGCCCGTCTACAGCATGCAGATCAAGGTTTGTTTTTCCGTTTTCATCCGCAAAAATTCTCAAGCCAACTAATTTTTTTACCATTTTATCTGCAATTTCAATCGTATCTGACTGATTGATTCCCGCAAACACCAAAAACCCTTTTTGAATTCGTCCAATCTCCTTATCTTCCACCGAAACAGATGCCTCTGCTACCCGCTGTATCACAAATCTCATTTATTTTTCTCTCCTTGTTTTTCTTCCGCATGGAATCCCTCCTCATCAATACTGCCTACATTGACATAAGCCTGCGTATCGCAAGGAAGATTTTTTTTCTTAAGCGCCGTGTTGACGATAGATTTAATTCCCGCATAAATTACAGCAAAAATGGGAACACCGATAAACATACCTAATACACCAAACAGTCCTCCAAAAAGCGTAATTGCAAAGATCACCCAAAAACCCGTAAGACCGGTAGAATTTCCCAAAATTTTGGGTCCTAAAAAATTACCGTCAAACTGCTGTAAAATCACAATAAAGATAACAAAATAAACGCAATTTAAAGGGTGCATAGGATCTACTATAAAAATTAAAATCGTGCTGGGAACAGCCCCCAGATAAGGACCGAAAAAAGGGATTACATTCGTAACGCCCACTATCACACTGACCAGCACTGCATAAGGTGTATGCAAAATGCTTGTTCCAATAAAGCACAGTACGCCAATTATAATGGAATCTAAAATTTTTCCGCTGATAAATCCGATAAAAGTTCTGTGTGTAAACCGAAAGTTTTTAATGATCACATTGGCCGTGTGCTTTTCAAACAAGGCAAAGGCAATCTTCTTTGCCTGCCCTGCAAATTTCTCCTTGCTGGCAAGAAGGTAAACAGATATAATCAGACCGATAAGAAAATTCCACAATACTCTGAAAATACCGATGACACTCAGAGAAACTCTTCTGATTAATTCGCTGGTCGTGGTAAACGCCGTATCGTTCAGCCAGGCTTCCAGCTCAACCGAGTATTTATTCACCAGCCGCATGGCATAATTTTTGAGGTCTGCATTATCCTCCAAAAGTCTGTTCAGCCATCTTGTAAAATTATTGATGTAAGAATCAAAATTAATTACAATGTTCTGTATGCTTGGGACGATCTGAGAAAGCAGCATGGAAAAAAGGCCATGAATAATGGCAAAGAAAAAAATCATCGTAAGGATAATTCCGATTCCTCTCACGAGGGAATTCCTTCTCTTAGAAGGCTTTATTTTGCACTTTCTGCAGAAAAAAAGCAGAATTTTATCTTCTATGAAATTCAATACCGGCGTCAGCAGATAGGCAGTGACAAAACCAAATACCACAGGCATAAGAATGTTTATCACTACCTTTATGCCAACCTTTATATCTGAACCGTAAAACAATACATAATAAAATAAAATGCTTGCCGCAATGACTAAAAATGCTGTCAAACCCCAGCGAAAATATTTGTTTTCCAGCTTAAATTTCATTCAGACAGCCCCTTCTTCTGTAAATTTCAAAAACCTTCCTTTGCTATATATTAATAATACACTGAAAATATACTTATCTCAAGCAAAGGTTGCAAAAAACTATTTTCCGAAGGGTGCGAATTCAAATCTTATAAAATATCCTCTGTCATGCTTACATACAGGACACACCTTCGGGGCCTCCAGACCTTTATAAACATAACCGCAGTTTAGACACATCCACTCTACTTCCACATCCGACACAAACAGCTTGCCTTCTTCCAAAAGCTTCGCATATTTACCGAATCGGTCTCCATGCACCTTTTCGATCTCTGCAATCTGCAGAAAGGAAGCCGCAACATTTTTAAAGCCTTCTTCCAAAGCCTTTTCTCCAAAGGTTTTATAAATTGGCTCATGCTCTTCATATTCATTGTGCTGGGCCATGCGGAGAAGCTTTTCTACATCCTCTGTGATGTCTACCGGATATCCGCCATCAACAAAGATAGTCTCTCCTGCCATTTCCTTTAAATGGTTGTAAAAGATTTCTGCATGTTCCTTCTCCTGGGAAGCCGTGAATGCAAAAATTGCACTGACAACATGCAGTCCGTTTTTCTTTGCCTGAGAGGCTGCAAAGGTGTATCGGTTTCTGGCCTGGCTTTCCCCGGCAAATGCCCTCATCAGGTTATCTTTTGTTTCACTTTCACGAAATTCTACTGCCATAGAGTTCTCCTTTCCTGTTCCGCCTTAATGCAGATATCGGTTTCATTGAAAGTATATCCGGGTTTTGGAAAAATATAATTGCCTATTGTTTTTAAACTGCAAAAATAATAAAATAAAATAGAAATTTAACCAAACATATCCATAGAAACAGCCATGGAGGACCCTATGAAATTACAACAGGTGTTAAGCTGCGTCCGCAAAGCAGTGGACGATTACCATATGATAGATGAACATGACAAGATTGCAGTAGGCATTTCCGGTGGAAAGGACAGTTTGACTCTTTTATATGCCCTAAACAGCTTAAAGCGTTTTTATCCAAAAGAATTTGCCATCCACGCAGTGACTGTAGACCTTGGTTTCGGCAATTTGAATTTAGATGGTATCCGCGCACTCTGCAAGGAGCTGCAGGTGGAATACACCGTCATTCCAACAGACATCGCACAGATTATTTTTGAGGAGCGTAAAGAAACAAATCCTTGCTCCTTATGTGCAAAAATGAGAAAAGGAGCTTTAAATCAAACGGTGAAATCCCTGGGCTGTAACAAAGTAGCTTATGCGCATCACAGGGATGACATAGTGGAAACCATGTTAATGTCACTTATTTTTGAAGGGCGTTTTCATACCTTTGCCCCCGTCACCTATCTGGATCGAACGGATTTAACTGTAATCAGGCCTTTAATGTATATGAAAGAAGCCGATGTAATCGGATTTGTAAATAAATATAATGTTCCTGTGGTGAAAAGCCCCTGTCCTGCAGACGGACATACCAAACGGGAATATGTCAAAAATCTGCTCCGTCAGCTGAATCTGGAAAACCCCGGTGTAAAGGAGCGGATGTTTACTGCAATTCAAAATGCAAATCAGAAAGGCTGGACAGAGTGCTTTGGCGGTAATAAAAAATGATAACTATCATGACGAACAAAATAAACAAAACTTATTGAAGCTCCGGGCGGTTTTAGATACCCTTCCTGGGTTCTGCAGGATATTTTTCCGCGGAATTGAAGAATATACCTCTTCCCGTACCAGATTGGCCTATGCCTATGATATCAGGCTCTTTTTTGAGTTTCTTCACGAAAAAAACACCGTATGTTCTAAAATGGAAATAAAGGATTATCCACTTTCTCTTTTGGATCAGCTCACCCGTATGGATATTGAAGAATATCTTGAGTATATTACCCTTTATCAAAAGGACGGAAAGGATATCACCAATGAGGAACGGGGAAAGGCAAGAAAGCTAGCCTCCCTGAGAAGCTTTTATAATTATTTTTTTCAGAATGAGATGATTGAAAAAAATCCTGCGGCTCTGGTGCCCCTTCCAAAAAGACACGAAAAAGAAATTATCCGTCTGGAACCCAATGAGGTTGCCATCCTTCTGGATCAGGTGGAGGACGGCACAAAGCTTACCAAAAAGGAATTGGAATATCATAATAAAACAAAGCTGAGAGATGTAGCTTTGCTTACTCTTCTTCTCGGAACCGGTATTCGTGTCTCCGAATGCGTCGGACTTGATATCTCTGATGTAAATTTCGATGTAGGAGGAATAAAAATACGCAGAAAGGGCGGTTATGAAGCTGTGATTTATTTTGGAGAAGAGGTGGAAACCGCTCTCTTGGACTATATGGAGCAAAGAAACCATATAATTCCGGCAAAGGGGCATGAAAACGCTTTGTTCTTGTCTTTGCAAAACCGCCGCATGGCCGTTCGTTCCGTAGAAAATCTGGTGAAAAAGTATGCTTCAAGGGTGACCACATTAAAGAAAATCACACCTCACAAGCTGAGAAGCACCTATGGTACCACTCTCTATCAGGAAACCGGAGATATTTATCTGGTAGCCGATGTGCTGGGTCACAAAGACGTAAATACTACAAGACGTCATTATGCAGCTCTTGAGGATGAAAGAAGACGGCGCGCTGCCAATGCAGTGCATCTTCGGGAAAAGCGTCCCGAATAGAATCTATTTCAAAAATTCTGTGGAATAATAAGGCACAATCAAATACTGTCCAGCCTTCACCATGTCTTCATCCTCCAGATGATTGATGCTCATTACCTCTGCAATATAAGCATTTTTATCTTTATACTGCTCGTAATCAATATAGGAATCTGCTATGTCCCAGAGGCTTTCCCCATATCTGACGGTAATATTTGTATAATATTTGAAAGAAACCTGCTCTTCTCCGGTGCTTGCCCTGCTGCTGATTGCATGGTAGGAAATTGTGCATGCAGCAGCAAGACACATCGCTATCATAAAAAGGGAACATCTGCGCCGTAATTCGTTCTGCCGGCGCTTTTTATTTAGATAAACCTTTCTTTCATATATTCCATATGCCATTGCTGTCTCTCTCCTGCTTCTTTGTACATTCATATCGTTTCTCCTGACTTTAAACAGTTGTTCGAAAACATTTGTTCTGTGTTTTTATTATATGAAAGGAACAAATGTTTGTCAAGAGAAAAATCGAACATATTTTTGGAATATATGTTTGCTTTTTTAGTTTTTGTATGCTATACTGAATTCAGATACCAGCGAACATTCATTTTGGAGGGTTTTACATATGGCATTTGGAAAAATCACACCGAAGCAGCAGGAGATTCTTGATTATATCAAACAGGAAATTTTAAACAAGGGCTATCCGCCCACTGTCCGGGAAATCTGCGAAACCGTCAATTTAAAGTCCACCTCTTCCGTGCATTCTCACTTGGAAACACTGGAAAAGAACGGTTACATCCGCAGAGACCCTACAAAACCCCGTGCAATCGAAATTTGTGACGATAATTTTCAGATGCTCCGCAGGGAAATGGTGAGTCTGCCTATCATAGGAAATGTGGCAGCTGGCCAGCCTATTTTGGCGGAAGAGAATATCGAGGATTATTTTCCGGTTCCTGCAGAGGTTGTTCCCAAAGGAGAGTCCTTTATATTAAATGTTCGAGGCGATTCCATGATCAATGCAGGCATTTTAAATGGAGACCGCGTTTTGGTGCACTGTGCCTCTGATGCCCACAATGGTCAGATTGTGGTTGCACTGATTGATGATTCAGCCACTGTAAAAACCTTTTATAAGGAAGACGGACATATCCGTCTCCAGCCCGAAAACGATTCTATGGCGCCTATCATTGTGGACGACTGCCAGATACTGGGTGTGGTTTTTGGCATTTTCCGTTTTTACCGGTAACACCAAAGGACGGCCGGTCATTTGCTGACAGTCTCCTGCCGCTTTGACCGTGCCGCCCCATAATTTTTTGCATGCGTTTTCCTTTGCTTTTATCGAAACCTTACGTCCATATATGCTATGATCTCTTCCACGCATCTGTCAAACCCAAGTTTCGAGCTGTTCAGACATAAATCATAATTTCTGGCGTCTGTCCATTCTCTGCCTGTGTGATATTTATAATATTCTGCCCGGTGTTTGTCCGTTTTCAAAATAAAACGCTCTAATTCCCTTGGGCTCATGCTGTGCTTTTTGGCAGCCTGCTCTATACAGAACTCCATAGGCGCATGTACAAATACGCTCAATACATTATTATATTCCTTCAGGACATAATCTGCGCACCTGCCTATAATAACGCAGGACTCCTCTTCTGCCAGCTTGCGGATGATTTTTGCCTGGTAATTAAAGAGATTGTCGGTGGAAGTAAAATCATCGCTCTCCGGCGGAATCAGCTCACCGTTGTAGGCACTCTTGGCAATGCGGAATAGTTTTGTACTCTTTATTTTTTCATCCGCATTTACAAAAAGAGCCTCATTGATACCACTCTCATCGCTGGCCAGCTTCATCAGCTCCTTATCATAATAGTGAATGCCAAGCCTGTCTGCAAGCATCTCTCCAACGGTTCGTCCACCGCTTCCATATTGCCTTGCTATTGTAATCACTATATTTTCCATGGCTCTTTCCTCCTACTCCCCGAGATATGCCTTCTTAATAGATGCGTTGTTCAGAAGATCGCCTGCCGCTCCTTCAAGTACAATTTTTCCCGTTTCCAAAACATAGGCCCTGTCTGCAATAGAAAGTGCTTTTTTGGCATTTTGCTCCACCAGAAGGACTGTGGTGCCGCTCTTGCTGACCTCTTTTATAATATCAAATATTTCATTCACAAGAATGGGGGATAGTCCCATAGAAGGCTCGTCCATCAAAATAAGCTTTGGATGTGACATCAACGCCCGTCCGATGGCAAGCATTTGCTGCTCTCCGCCGCTCAATGTTCCCGCCAGCTGATTCTGACGCTCCTCAAGGCGTGGAAAACGGTCAAATATCATTTTCAGCGTCTCTTCGATTTCCTCCTTATCCTTGCGTGTATAGGCTCCCATTTTTAAATTCTGAAGAACGGAAAGCTGGGCAAAGACTCTTCTTCCCTCGGGTACATGAGCCATACCCCTGGACACAATTTTGTGCCCAGGAATTTTTACAATATCCGTTCCCTCAAAGACCACGCTTCCTGACCGGGGAGACAGCAAGCCGGAAACCGTATGCAGAATCGTAGTCTTTCCCGCTCCGTTTGCTCCGATCAAGGCAATAACCTCTCCCTCATTTACGTGAAAGGAAACCCCTTTAATCGCCTGAATGATGCCATAATATACTTTTAAATCCTTAACTTCCAACATTGCCATAACGTGTCCTCCTATTCCCCCAGATAAGCCTTGATTACTTCCGGATCGTTCAGCACATCGCTTGTATTTCCCTGGCAGAGAACGCGCCCGAAATTCAGCACCGTAAGCTCTTCACAGATGCCGCTTACCAGCTTCATATCATGCTCAATGAGTAAAATAGTCATATCAAAATGATCCCGGACAAAACGAATGGTATCCATCAGCTCCTGCGTCTCATTGGGATTCATTCCCGCAGCAGGCTCATCCAGCAGCAAAAGCTTTGGCTTTGTAGCCAATGCCCTGGCAATCTCCAGCTTGCGCTGCTTGCCATAGGGAAGATTGGACGCAAGGGTATCTGCCTCTCCCTCAAGTCCGAAAACCTTCAAAAGCTCCAGCGCCTCCTCCTTCATCTGCTTCTCAATCTTATAATAAACAGGAAAACGCAGAATCCCCATAAGGGTATTGTATTTCAAATGATTATGGAGACCTACCTTAACATTGTCGATTACGGATAAATCTTTAAAAAGACGAATGTTTTGAAAGGTTCTGGCAATTCCTTCCCTGTTGATATCTATTGTTTTACGGCCTGTAATATCCTTGCCATCCAGAGTAATAATGCCCTGATCCGGTTTATAGACACCTGTAAGCAAATTAAAAACCGTAGTTTTCCCCGCACCGTTTGGTCCGATCAGCCCATACAGACAGCCTTTTCTGATCTCCACATTAAAATCATCCACAGCTCTAAGTCCACCAAAGGAGATACTCAAATTTTTTACCTCAAGTAATGCCATAGCTACTCAGCCTCCTTTGCCGTCTTTTTCAGTCTCAGTTTATAGGCAGCCTTCTCCCGCCATGCAATCGCCTTTGGAGCCCAGTTAAACAGCATCATTGCAATCAGAACAATGGCATAAATCAGCATACGGTAATTATTCAGTCCGCGCAGAAGCTCCGGCAGTAACGTCAGCACCACTGCAGATATCACCGAACCTCTGATATTTCCGATGCCGCCCAGCACCACAAATACCAGTATCATAATGGACATATTATAACCGAAATTTTTGGTAGTTGCCTGTAAAGAGGAAATATTGTGGGCATACAATACACCTGCCACTCCCGCAAGGGCAGCGGAAATGGAAAATGCCATAAGCTTATATTTCGTAATATTGATGCCAACGGACTCCGCTGCAATGGTATTGTCGCGAATGGCCATAATGGCGCGTCCGTCCCTGGAATGCACCAGATTCAACACAATAAATAAGGTAATTAACAGCAGAATAACACCCACTGTAAAGGAGGAATCACCGGGAGTTCCAGTAATTCCCTGGGCTCCTTTTATGATGATCGTTCCATTCTCCGACAGATTCAGATCCATGGAGCTGGTAACAGAAAAATGTAAACCGCTTTCATCTACCCCTACATAAAGTATATTGATGATATTCTTTATGATTTCTCCAAAGGCAAGCGTGACAATAGCCAGGTAATCTCCCTTCAGTCTCAGAACAGGAATCCCGATCAAAATACCGAAAATTCCAGCACTGGCCGCCCCAATCAATATAGCGATAAAAAACCGGACACCGGATAAAGGAATCGCCTCCTGCATACATTTCGAAAAGAACGCACTGGTAAAAGCTCCTACACACATAAATCCCGCGTGTCCCAGACTCAGCTCGCCAAGAACCCCTACAGTAAGGTTTAAGGATACCGCCAAAATGGCATACGAGCACAACGGTACCAGCAGACCTTGTATCAGACTGCTTAAACTGCCTGCCGAAATCAATATCTGAATGATAATATAAGCGGCAAGCACGATTCCGTAAGTAATAAGATTGCTTCTCAGGGTTTTGCTCATTTTCATTTTTTTGTTTGTCTTTAATTTCTTTTCCATATGCTCTTCCCTAAACCTTTTCCTGAATGTTTTTGCCGAGGAGACCCGAAGGCTTTATAAGCAATACAAGAATCAGAACGGCAAAAACGATTGCATCCGCCATCTGAGAGGAAATATATGCCTTGCTGAAAATCTCAATAATACCTAACAGAATTCCGCCGATAAACGCTCCCGGAATAGAGCCGATACCGCCGAATACCGCAGCCACAAACGCCTTTATGCCCGGCATGGAACCGGTATAGGGAGTTAAGGACGGATATGCCGAACAAAGAAGTACTCCCGCAATGGCGGCCAATGCAGAACCAATGGCAAAGGTAAGCGCTATGGTTCCGTCTACATTAATGCCCATGAGCTGCGCAGCTCCCTTATCTTCGGAAACCGCAAGCATCGCCTGCCCGGCCTTGGTTTTATTGATAAAAAGCATCAGACCGACCATAATGACAATACAAGATAAAATAGTGACAATGGTCTCTCCCGTAATATTGATCTGACCGTCTGCAAGCTTGATGGACTCCATAGGCACTACGGAGGTAAAGGATTTTGTATCTGCGCCAAAAATCAACAACGCTAAATTTTGAAGCAGGTAGCTTACACCGATGGCGGTAATCAGCACTGCCAGTGGAGAAGCCGCCTTCCGCAGAGGCTTATATGCAATTTTTTCAATCACCATCCCCAGCACAGTACACACAATAACAGCAGCGGGAACGCCGATAAGAGGCGATAGCCCCATCGTGCTGCATATCGTATAGGTGGTGAAGGCTCCTATCATAATCACGTCCCCATGGGCAAAATTCAGCATCTTGGCAATACCATAAACCATGGTATATCCCAGTGCAATCAGTGCGTACACGCTGCCAAGGCTGATGCCGTTGATTAAATAAGTAACAAAACTCATAAGTACCTCCCGTTAGTGTCTCAACATATACTTATCACGCAATATTCAGTATAACAGATGCGTCCAAACCTGGCAAGCAGATTCATTTTGTTTAAAAAGAAGGGCTGCCTTATACGGCAACCCTCTCTGGTTCAAACATCATTACATTGCTGTGTAAGTGCCATTTACAATTTTTACAGCCTTGGGCTCCTTGTTCGGCTCGCCATCCGCCGTCCAGCTCATGCCAGAACCGGTCAGGCCGTCTATGGTAATCTGAGTCATTGCGCTCTTTAAGCCTTCGCAGATATCGGATACACTCATATCGGGAGTAACGCCGCTCTGCTCAATCGCCGCCTTGATTGCATACACTGCATCATAGGCATCTGCTGCAAACTGATTGGGAATGCCGCCGAATTTCTCCTCGTAGGTGGAAACAAAATTCTGTGTCAGCTCATCCTCTGCATCTGCCGCAAAAGGTGTCAACAGCATAACGCCCTCCGCCAGGCTCTGATCAAAGTTAGTAACGCTCAAAATACCATCCATACCATCGCAGCTGAAGAAAGCAGGTGCATAACCCATGCTGTCTGCCTGGGTCAAAATCAGGGAAGACTCCTGATAGTAGATAGGCAGGAATACCAAATCCGCTCCTGCATCCTTAGCCTTCTGAAGTTGTACGGAAAAATCAGTCTTGTTGTCTGCGGTAAATGCCTCCGCTGCCACAATCTCAAAGTTCTGGTTCTCAGCCTCCTGGGCAAAGCTTTCATAAATGCCGGTGGAGTATACACTGGAACTGTCATAAATCACAGCTACTTTTTCCGCAAGCGCATTTTCTCCGATATATTGTGCAGATGCAGCACCCTGGTTAGGGTCGGAGAAGCAGACGCGGAAGCAGTTGTCATACTGTGTACATTCTACAGCAGAGCCTGAAGGCGTCAGCTGGAACATATTGTCTTCCATTGTCTTTTCCGTTACCGCAATAGAAGGGCCGCTGGTCACTGCGCCGGCAATCATCTGTGCGCCCCAGTCCTTCAAAACATTATAAGCGTTTACAGCCTTCTCAGCATCAGACTCGTCATCCTGAAAATTCAGCTCAAGGGTATATCCATTTACGCCGCCTGCCGCATTAATTTCATCCACGGCCATCTGTGCAGCATTATTTACTGCCATGCCATATACCGCATTGTCTCCGGTGAGAGGTCCCATGCCGCCAATCTTAAAAGTGCCGGCGGAAGCGCCTTCCGAAGCCGCTTCTGTTCCCTCTGCAGCACTCGCGCTTTCATTGGAAGCTGCGCTTTCTGAAGCACCTGCGTCCTGCGTACCGCAGCCTGCCATAGCCAAAACCATTGCAGAAACTACCGCAGTGCTTACTAACTTGTGAAATTTCTTCATAATAGTTCCCTCCTTTTTGCTCATAATTGTATACAGATATAATCTAATACAATTATTATTAGAATAATAACCTTTTGCCGTTTCCTTGTCAATAATAATTTCAAAAAACTATATTTCATCCTGTATAAATATAATCACAAAGGAAAAAATAATCTTGAACGAATCAATGGAGGTTAACTAGAATGGGAAATAAATTCTTAGATGGCATTGCTCTTACGATTGCAATTATCGGTGCTGTAAACTGGGGATTAATCGGGCTTTTCCGTTTTGATCTGGTAGCATTTATCTTCGGCGATATGTCCTGGCTGTCCCGTATTGTTTACGTCATTGTAGGTCTCTGCGGCCTATATCTGCTCACCTTCTATATGAAGCTGGGAGATGGCGCAGATTCTTAGAAAATGAGGAAGATGTCCCTTAAGACATCTTCCTTTTTGTACATATGTCCCTCTCTACAGGGAATCTGCATCCACTGTCTTTCCGTCTCTCCAAAGATGCTCCAGATCATAAAGCAGTCTGTTTTCCTTGTCAAAAATATGGACAATCACATCCCCAAAATCAAGCAAAACCCAGTTGGCGGTGTCATACCCCTCCACCTGCTTTACCAAAAAACCGGCTTTTCCCAGTTTCTCCTCCACATTGTCACAAAGCGCCTGTATCTGGCTGCGGTTGCTTCCCCCCGCAATAATAAAATAATCGGCAATAATAGAAACCTCACTGATATCAATCACTCTGATTTCCTCAGCCTTTTTATCTTCCAGGGCCTCCACGGCCAGTCTTGCCGCTGATTTCTTATTCTCCATTCTTCACCTCATTTCTGCGCGTCTTCTGCGCATATCAACTTACAGTGTTTCCCATCTTATTACAATAATATTCGTATGTTTTCTCTGTCATGGGATCCATTTCCCCTCCCGTATCCTTTAAATACGCAAGGGTATCTTCCAGTATCATAACCAGCGCCCGATCCAGATCCTCAAATGCCATCCTGCGGATTTTATCCAAATTAGGGGCCTGATTCCTGCCAGGCTCAATATAATCCGCTGTAAAGATAATTTTCTCCAAAAGGCTCATGCCGGGCCTTCCCGTAGTATGATTTAAAATAGCGTTGATTACATCCGCATCATTTACATGGTATTTCTTCATGGCAAGGTAACTGCCCGCCTTTGCGTGAAGCAGAAAGGGATTTCTCTTTTCTATTTCGCTGACCGCAATATTATGCTTCTCACAAATGGACAGCTTCTTTTCATCCGTAAGGCATTTCGCACAATCGTGCAGCAGTCCGGCCAGCTGTGCATTGCGGATAGATTCCCCGTAGCGCATGGCAAGGGCCGCCGCCGTATATTCCACTCCCAAAGTGTGCTCATACCGTCTGGCATCCAAGGTTTTTTCCATGGCCTTTCTGATTTTTCTGAAATTAATTTCCTTCATTTTTATAAAAACCTTTTTCCTCTATATAAGATATTACCCGGTCGGGAACAAGATAACGGATGCTTTTTCCGAAACGTATCCTCTCTCTGATTTCAGTGGAGGACAGCTCTATATTTCTGAAGGCAAACAGATGGATACGGGCTCCAAAGGCTTTCGAAAGCTCCTGTTTTTTTGCCTCCATCTTTCCCATATCCGCATTCTCTCGCACAGCAGCAATGATCTGGCAGCTTTGAAAAAGGCGCTGGGGGCATTTCCAGCTTTCCATAGAAAAAAGGCAGTCGGCTCCCACAAGAAAGAAAAATTCCGTTTCCGGAAAGCTCTTTCCAAGCTCTTCCATGGTCTCATAACTGTAGGTATATCCTCCCCGCCGGATTTCCAAGTCCAGACAACGCATTTTTTCGTTATCGGAGACCGCCAGCTCCGTCATATGATAGCGTTCCTTTGGCGCAAGAATATCCTCCTGCTTTTTCATGTAGGAACAGGCCGTAGGTATCAGCCATATCTGATCCAGTGAAAATTCATCCCGGGCACATTCTGCCAGCATTAAATGTCCTATATGGATGGGATTGAATGTACCTCCCATGACGCCGATTCTTTTCATGTCCGTCACCTGGGAAGCTGAATCTTTGGCTTATCCTTGTCCGGCTTATAAAGGACAATCCGCTTTCCAATCACTTGAACCACTTGAGAATGCGTCCTTTCAGACAGCATTTCCGCAATTTCATTGGGATCCTCAACACAGTTTTTTAAAACGCCCAGCTTAATCAGCTCATGGTTGTTAAAAGCCTCTTGCACCGCCTCTGTGACTTCTGCAGTCAACCCGTATTTTCCGATCTGAAATACAGGATTCAATGTACTGGCAAGCCCCTTTAAATATGCTCTCTGCTTACTGGTCATAAATTCCTCCTACTTATAATAATCAAAGGAAAGCCCATACATCCGAACCGTATCGCCCTCCTCAATGCCAAGAGCTTCCAGCTGTTCCAGAATTCCATTGTCCTTCAGGAAATTCTGGAAAAAGGTAAAGCCCTTTTCACTTTCCAGATTGGTGTACCCCAGCATTTTTTCGATTCTGGGTCCCTCCACCACGTACTCGTCAGCCTTTTCATCATAGCTTACCGTGTACGGCTCCTCGGAATAACCTGCCTTTCTCTCCGGGAAATACTCCTGCTCAAAGACAGTTGGTTTCTCACCAATGCTTTCCAGCATATTTTCCACATGATACAGAAGCTCCTTCACACCCTCTCCGGCAACGGCAGAAATAGGAAAAACTGCTGTTCCCTTTGGCTCAAATTCTGCCCGGATGGCCTCCACGGGATTTTCCTGGCCAAGGCCAGTATAGACAGCGTCTATCTTATTGGCTGCGATCACCTGCGGCCTTTTTGCAAGCTCAGGATTATAAGCCTCCAGCTCCTTGTTAATGGCATAAATATCTGCAATTGGGTCTCTTCCCTCTGTCCCCGCGGCGTCTACCATATGAATAATCACCTTGGTACGTTCAATATGCCTTAAAAATTCATGGCCCAGGCCCACGCCCTCGGAAGCACCCTCAATCAGCCCCGGAATATCGGCAATGACAAATCCCTTTGTTCCCTCCAGATCCACAACTCCCAGATTCGGATTTAAGGTAGTAAAATGATAATTGGCAATTTTCGGTTTTGCGTTTGTCACTCTTGACAAAAAGGTAGATTTTCCCACATTGGGAAATCCGACCAAACCCACATCGGCAATCACCTTCAGCTCCAGCAAAAGCGTAAGCTCCTGAGCAGGCTGTCCGGGCTGTGCATACTTTGGCGCCTGCATGGTGCTGGTGGCATAGTGTTGATTGCCGTTGCCGCCTCTGCCGCCCTTTAAAAGAACCACTCGTTTGTTTTTTCCTGACATATCAACGATCACCTTTCCGGTTTCCGCTTCCTTGATGACCGTTCCTTCAGGAACTTTTATGACGATATCCTGACCGTCCTTGCCCCGGCAGTTTCTCTTATCTCCCGCCTGTCCATCCTCAGCCTTGTACTTGCGGATATGCCGGAAATCTATCAGCGTGTTCAATCCTTCATCTACCGCAAAAATCACATCGCCGCCGTGTCCCCCGTCGCCGCCGTCGGGACCGCCGTTGGGAACATATTTCTCACGTCTGAAGGAAACATGGCCATCGCCGCCCTTGCCGCTGCTCACATAGATTTTGGCCCTGTCTGCAAACATTGATGATGCCCTCCTTTCCTGGCCTTAAACAACGGATGCCGCCCTCTGCATGACATCCTTACGTTGCAAAAAGGACTTCAAACAAGCATTATGTTTGAAGTCCTGCCTAAACTCGTATTATTTCTCCACAGGATATACGGAAGCCTGTTTCTTGTCACGGCCCTTTCTCTCAAATCTGAGAATGCCGTCAACCAATGCAAACAATGTATCGTCTCCGCCCTTGCCAACGTTTACACCAGGATGAATCTTGGTTCCACGCTGTCTGTACAAAATGTTTCCTGCTTTTACGAATTGTCCGTCAGCTCTCTTCGCACCTAATCTCTTCGCCTCGGAGTCTCTGCCGTTCTTGGTAGAACCAACTCCCTTTTTATGTGCAAAAAATTGAAGGTTCAAATTAAACATGGTCTACACCTCCTCGAATCTAATCTGTAAATACTGTCCGCCATACTTTTTACTCAGATTTTCCAGGGAAAAAACCATGGAATCCATGAGAAAAGCTGATTTTTCCTGCAAAACGCCCTCAAAATCACACCGGATAAAGCCTGTTTCCTCATTGGATGTCACAGTAAGCTTTTCTCCGGCCAGCTCCTCAAGAGAATTGATGGTGCTGATCACCATCATGGATATAGCTGCGCAGAGAATATCCGGCTCTGCCCTGAAAAAATGCTTTTTGGCGTACTGTGCATGTCCCATACAGAGAAAACCTCTGTAACTGTCATTTTTGTCCTTGCGGATCACAATCGTAGTCATAACGCTTACGCATTGATTTTGTCAATTTTAACCTGAGTGTATGCTTGTCTATGACCGTTTTTCTTGTGGTAGCCGGTTTTTCTCTTGTATTTGTATACAATAACCTTCTTACCTCTTCCCTGCTCCATAACGGTTGCTGAAACGGTTGCATTGGCAACGTCAGCGCCCACCTTCAGGGTGTCGTCACTTACTGCGATCACTTGGTCAAAAGTAACGGTGTTTCCGGCTTCTGCATCAAGCTTTTCCACTCTGATTACATCTCCCTCGGAAACCTTGTACTGTTTTCCACCTGTTGCAATAATTGCGTACATAATTAAGGCACCTCCTATTCATGAACTACGTCGAAACTTTGTTCATTTACTCGCTAACTTTGGTGATGCTCCATCCAGGGAACATACTTCTACCTTGTTATGCGGCATACCGTAATATCATAGCATGAGGTGCCTTTATTTGTCAATACCTTATTTACACTTGAGTTTCCGCAGAATTATCCCCAGCAGATAAATCTGCCTCGTCTGGTTATCCACAACTTTCAAAAAATGCCAAAAATATAAGGAATCCTGTTCCTTTTTGATGTAAAATTAAGCTGCCACACAAAAACCTTACTAAACAAAAAGAAAGGGGATTCCTTATGCTTAATTCTACCTCAATTACCTATCAAATGAAACGGGAAATTTTATCTTTTTCAAATAAAATTTCCAGAAATCTTTCCAAACCGGTAAGAAAATTTACTGCAGATATGACCTATGGTATACTGGCTTCCGGCAGCTGCCTTTTAACAGATATCGTTGATCAGCTTCATGAAGCCTCCAAAAAGGTAAATTCCGTAGAGCGCCTTACCAGGCATCTGAATAAAGGCACTCCGGAAAAAGCTCTGAATTCTTATTTATTCACTATCCGTAAATGGATTCCGGATGAGCCTGTCATCCACATCGATGACAGTGATATCGTCAAACCTGATGGTTATAAATTCGAGGCGCTCGGTCTTGTCAGGGATGGCTCTAAAAGTACTGACACAAAAAATGTTTATGAGAAAGGTTACCATGTAACAGAAGCCTGTGTGCTGACCCAAAATAATCATCCTGTCAGTATCTTCTCAGAAATCCATTCCTCAAAAGAGAAGAGTTTTACATCTATCAATGATGTAACCTTTTCCGCAATGGAACGCGGTGCAGCTCTTTTGGGCAGATCCACCTTTGTCATGGACAGAGGGTATGATGATAACAAGATGTTTTTAAAACTTGATGAACTGGAGCAGGATTACGTAATCCGTCTCACCGCCAAGAGAAAACTTTATTTTCATGGAAAATGGATTCCTGCGACGCAGCTTCGAAATCAGCGGAAAGGCAAAATCAAAACTCCACTGTTCTACAAAGGAAAACATCATGATGCATATCTTTCCCATGTAAAAGTACAGATCACCGCCTCAAGAAAAGATATTTATCTTGTTCTTGTCTACGGCATTACGGAGCATCCGATGATGCTGGCAACAAACAAGGACATCAAATCCAAAGAGGATGTGATAAAGGCTGCAAAGCTGTATTTCTCCAGATGGAAAATCGAAGAATACTTCCGCTGCAAAAAACAGATGTTCCGGTTTGAAAATTTCCGTGTCCGTAAACTCACAGCTATCAATGCTTTAAATTTTCACATCACCTTATGCATGGCA
Organism: Candidatus Acetatifactor stercoripullorum; assembly: GCA_019114005.1. Taxonomy (GTDB): domain Bacteria; phylum Bacillota; class Clostridia; order Lachnospirales; family Lachnospiraceae; genus Acetatifactor; species Acetatifactor stercoripullorum. The sequence goes on along the minus strand of DXGH01000043.1, from coordinate 40,091 downwards.
TTTCTGGCACATATATCCATGAAGCCGGAAACAAGTGCCCTTAAGGTTTCTGTCATACAGAAAGCAAATCCTATAAAAGAGAAAGTACATTTCTGCTATTACCGGTTGGCAAAAGGCATCCTGGGCATACTCTCTTATGCAAAAGAAGGCGTCCGGCTCTGGTTCAGGACAAAGCGTCCTGCGTACCGTCAACTTCGTCTTAAACTGACCGCTTAAATAGATAAAAGAATAGCTCTCCCAAAGTCCGGTTCCAGCGGGTCAAAGCCCCGGATGGGGCTTATTAAAGTGCCTCTATTCTCAGGACTGCCATTCTATACCTTTCATAAAACGGCAGATTGGTGCTTTGGGCAGATATATCCGTTTTTCAATTACAATTTGCGGAAACTCAAGCTTATTTACAACCTACTGAACCAGCCTGTCCGGCCTCCCTATTTAGCTTCGCTCCGTTTCTCAAAATCTTCCACATACTGGATAATCAGCTTCATCGTGCCCTCTACGCCCAGAACACTGCTGTTGATGCACAGGTCATAGCTGTCTGCCCGGCCCCATTTTTTGGAGGAATAATAATTGTAATAGCTCTGGCGCTGCTTATCCTTTTTCAGGATCATTTCTCTGGCCTTTGCCTCCGGCAGATCATACTTCTGCATAATTCTTTTTACCTTTACATCCTCGTTTCCGAAAATAAACAGGTGAACACAATTCTTATAATCTGCCAGCGCATAGTCTGCACAGCGGCCTACGATCACGCAGGGGCCTTCGTCAGCAATTTTTTTAATGGTGTCAAACTGGGCCAGAAACACCTTGTGGCTGATGGGCATATCCACAAAGGAGGAGGAATTATAGCCAAAGGAATAAGTATCCATAACCAGATTATACAGGAATGAGTTTGTAGGTCTCTCATCATGATTTCTGATCATTTCCTCACAAAAACCGCTTTCCTGTGCGGCACGGGTCAGAAGCTCTTTATCATAGCATTTAATGCCGAAATATTCTGCAACCTTTTCCCCTATTTCACGTCCTCCGGAACCAAACTGGCGTCCAATCGTAATAATTGTATTCATAGAAACACCTGCCTTCTGTCAAAAGTATAAATGCTTTTTAAAAGAAGCCCTCCGCATTTATCTGTTTGTATTATACAATATTTTTGCCTTTTGCACAACCAATCTTCAAATTTTTTTAAATTTTTGTTTGAATTTACCGACATTAGCAAAATTTATCCGGCTTATGATTACAGTAAGGTTAACAGGCGCTGAAAATATTCCGGCAGGGGAGCGTCTATCTCCAGATACTGCCCAGTGGAGGGATGCTGAAAGCCTATGGTCTTCGCATGCAGCGTCTGCCCCTGAAGGGAAAAGGGACATTTTCTTGGACCATACACATCGTCCCCCAAAATGGGATGGCCGATGCTTGCCATATGCACCCTGATTTGATGGGTTCTTCCCGTCTCCAGCACACATTCGATATAGGTGTACCCCGCAAACCGCTCCAGCACCCGGAAATGGGTCACCGCCCGTTTTCCGTTTCTTACATTTACTGCCATTTTTTTTCGGTCTGTGGGATGACGCCCTATGGGCGCATCAATCACACCCTGGTCATCCGGCAGGGCCCCTAAGCAGACAGCCCTGTAGCGCCTGTTTATGGTATGCTCCTTCAGCTGGGCTGCAATGGAGGCGTGGGCTCTGTCATTTTTGCAGGCAATCACGGAACCGGTGGTATTTTTATCAATACGGTGCACAATCCCTGGCCGCATCACCCCGTTAATGCCTGACAATTCCTTTCCGCAGTGATACATCAGCGCATTGACCAACGTGCCGCTGTAATGTCCCGCCGCCGGGTGCACTACCATACCCTTGGGCTTGTTCACAACAATCAAGTCACTGTCCTCATAAAGAATATCAAGGGGAATGTTTTCCGGCAAAATATCCGGTTCCACCGCCGCAGGAAGAAAAAAGGCAACCTCATCGTCCGCATTTACCCGATAGCTGCCTTTTGCAGTCTCCCCGTTTACCAAAACCTGGCCATCCTTAATTAATTTTTGAAGAAAGGAGCGTGACAGGGAATCCAGAAGCATCCCCATACACTTGTCAAGCCTTTCTCCTTCCATATCCTCTGTTATCTGGAAGCGTAATTCATCCATGGAAGCTTCCTCTCCCTATTTCATCTCTCTGTAACGGTTTTGCTTAAAGCTTAAAAATTCCAGATCCTTTTCTTTAAATACAAACAAGAATAGAATAAACAAGCCAATGGTTGACAATACAATATAAATATCCGCCACATTAAAAATAGGATAATTGATCAGAACGAAGGAAATAAAGTCCACCACATAATCAAGACGGAAACGATCCGCCATGTTGCCTGCGCCGCCTGCAATAATGCAGGACAGCAGAATATGGACAATATTAAATTTTTTCTCGCTGGGAAGCTTAAACAGGAAAAACAGAATCACTGCCATAAATACAATGCCCACAAAAAGAATAAATACCTTTTGATTTTCAAGCATCCCAAAGGCAGACCCTCTGTTTTCCAGATATTGCAGCTCCAGCACTCCGTCAATAAGGACATAAGGCTCATTTCCCTTTAAATGAAGCACCGCCAAATACTTCGTAAACTGGTCAATGCCAAAAAGCACTGCAGCTACCACAGCGTCCAAAAGCAGAATCTTTCTTCTCTTATGATTCTTTTTACTCATGTGCATCCTCTTCGCTAAAATGGATTTCCCTTACGGCTTCCAGAATTTCCTCATCGGTTACAGTATGATCAATCACTGCCTTGCCGATTTTTTTCAATAATACAAACCGGATTTTCCCTGCGCTCATTTTCTTGTCCGATTTAGTCAGCCGCAGAATCTCCTGGGGATCAATTCCCTCTACAGTGATGGGAAGATAAAAGGGAACAAACATATCCCTGATCTCATAATATTCCTCCATGGAAAGCATACCCCGCTTCCACGAAATATAAGCGGCCGCAACCGTTCCCAGCGCCACGCATTCGCCGTGATAAAGCTCAAAATTCTTTGCCTTCTCAATGGCATGGCCGATGGTATGTCCCAGATTCAAAAGCGCTCTGTCTCCCTGCTCCGTAGGGTCCTTTTCCACCACCAGCTTCTTTACTGCGCAGCTTCTCATTACCATTTCCTCCAGAGTATCCAGATCGCGCTCGCAGATTTCATACATTTTATCGATCAGCCATTCATAAAACACCGCATCCCTTATCAGCCCGTGCTTCATAACCTCTGCAAAGCCGGAAAAAAACTGTCTGTCATCCAGAGTTTGCAGAACGCTCAGGTTCATGTACACCAGCTTTGGCATCTTGAAGGCTCCCACCATGTTTTTATAGCCGTCAAAATCCACTCCTGTCTTTCCCCCGATGCTGCTGTCGCACTGTGAAAGCAGTGTGGTTGGAATCTGCACAAAATCAATTCCCCGCAGGTAAGTGGCTGCTGCATATCCCGCCAAATCGCCCACAACGCCGCCTCCCAGTGCAAGAAGCATATCCTTTCTGTCAAAGCCCTCCTCAATCAGAAAGCGGTACAGCGTCCTTACAGTGTCCAGCGTCTTATTTTCCTCTCCCTGAGGAAACACAAACTTTGCGGTTTTGAGACATCTGCCCTCTAAAAGATTCCTGACCTCATCTCCGTAGAGCTCGTCCACCTTGGAATCCGTGACGATACAGAGCCGCTTTTCCGCACAGCCAAGCAAGGAAAGCTCCTCCCACAGCCCCTCAAAGGACTGGGCAAATACAATATCATAGCATGGTTTTTTATTGTAAAGAATCGGTAATCTCTGTGCCATTTTCTCTTTCCCTTTTCGTATTTTCTGCAAAAAACTTCCCGTTCCATACAGGGGGAAGTTTTCTTCATGCACTATAATCCATTGTTGATGGGAGACTCAAAGGTTCCTCCGAAAATATCCTGAAAATCCCCCGAAACATCTACGCTTGCAGGCGTGATAATAAAAATATAATGGGAAATCTTCTGCAGATTACCCGATATTGCAAAGCAGGAGCCCGAAGTGAAGTCTATAATTCTCTGTGCAATGTCCACATCCAGACCTTCCAGATTCAGCACTACGGTTCTGTTTGCCAGAAGCGTTTCTGTAATTTCCCGCGCATCCTCCACTGAGGTGGGTTTGATCACGCAAACCTCCATTCCGCTTGCATTCGGCATTCTCTTTGTCACGGACTGGCGTATGGGAGTCACCTTAGGCTGGGATGCCCTTCTGCTTCCCCTCTCCTCGTATTCCTCCGTATCCTTCGACTTGGAAGAATTTGACTTTCTGGGCGCTGGAGCTACTTCCTCCTCATCATCATCCAAATATTCATCATCATAGTAATCATCGTCTTCTTCGTTGATCTTCATGTAATTCAAAAACTTGTCCATTACACCCATTGTAATTACTCTCCTTTATTCCTAAACACTATAATCCCGTTCGCCGAAAATTCCGGTGCCTACTCTGATGTAAACGGCGCCCTCCTGCGCTGCAATCTGATAATCTCCTGTCATTCCCATGGAAAGAATATTCATAGAAACATTATCAATGTTTTTTTCCGCTATGTCAACAGACAATTGTTTCAATTTTCGAAAAAAACAGCGGTTTTCTTCTGCATTCTCCACAAAGGGAGCAACTGTCATAAGGCCTTTTATATGAACAGCCGGCAGTTTGGAAATCTCTTCCACAAGCGCCGGGGCATCCTTGGGAGAGACTCCGAATTTACTCTCCTCCTGGGCCATATTCACTTCAATGAGAATGTTGGCCTCTGTGTGCTTTTTCTGCGCTTCTCTGTTGATTTCCTCCGCCAGCCTGTAGGAATCCACACTATGAATCAGCCAGACTTTTCCCACAATATACTTTACCTTATTGCGCTGTAAATGTCCGATCATATGCCAGCGGATGTCCCCCGGAAGCTGCTCCATCTTGTCCACAAGCTCCTGCACCTTGTTTTCCCCGAAATCTCTTATTCCAGCTTCATAAGCCTCTCTCAGAAGAGAAACCGGCTTTGTCTTGCTGACCGCAATCAGCGTCACCTCTTTTTCGTCCCTTCCAGCCTCCCTGCAGGCCGCCCTGACATTTTCCTTCACTTGTTTGATTCTGTCTGCAATCATAGCCTCTCCTTATTCATAGATAAACTGATCGTCGCTGACCGCCTCCGCGTCCAGTACAATGTAATCGTAAACATTCAGCCCATACCGGGTGTTGGCTTCCACAATGGAATATTCATCATTTTGGTACAATATATTAATCTGCTTAAAGTCAGCGTAACCCTTGTTCATATTATAGACCCCGATCAGTGTAGCCCGCTTACTCACCGTATAGGTCTCCTGGCTGTCCGTCTTATGCAGCACATCGCCTGAATTCAGGATAGAAACATCCAGATAGTACTCCCCTGTATCACTGTCGTAATAATAGACCTCTGTCTCCACAAATTCGCTGGATATGGTACCGTCCTCCAGGTAGCACTGTCTGATCACGCCGTCGCTTCCGTTATCGCCGCCCTGGGTCACATACTCCTCGGGGATCAGGAAAAATTCCTTCTCCACAATGGAGGAATTGGGAATCTTCAAGCCGGTTTCCTCATAAAGAATCAGCTCCACATCCAAAAAGCGGTCCGAGATAAAGGTGATCATGGAATTTGTAAAGGTCAGCTGCAGATAGGTATTGCCGTCCCCGTTATTCAAAAGCTGTGTCTGCCCCCAGGATTCATACTGATTCTTAAGGAAACGCACCTTTACATAGCCCTCCTGCTCCAGCTGAGCACCTCTGTCCGGCTCAATGGGGATCACAAGAGACCACGTCTCGCTGGTGGAAAGCTTGTACACCGGTGTGCCGGCCTCGGAAAGCTCATTTCCAAGATACTGGGTCTTTTCATAATTTTTTTCGTCGAAAACCGCTTCCGTAACGGCATCTGCGGTCAGTCCCTCATACCCGTCCGTCCAATAGGCAACCACGCCTGTCTCAGGTGCATTGCAGAAATTGACAATGTTTGCAATGCCAGAGGTGTCGCTTATGTCGTTTATGCCCTCCAGCATACTGGCATTGGCAAGCTTCAGCACCGTATTTTTCAAAGAATTTTTAAATTCATAAATACTCTCATAATTTTGGGGTTCAAAGCCGTGCATATAGCTTACAATCTCACTTCTAAATTCCGCCAGCTCCTTATCGCTCAGAGAATTTTCTCCAAGGCTTAAGTCCTCCAGGTATTCGTTCAGCCTCCCCGTCTCATCTATGGTATAAACCAAGTCCCCCTTGGCCACTCTCTCGCCTTCCCTGGCATAATAATTTACATATCCCGCAGCCTCTGTGTTCACCACTGTCTCGCTTCGCAATATCACGCCGCGGTAAAGATTATCCGTGGCCAAAGACCCCTCCTGCACCTCATAACGAACGATATGGGTGGTCTGGAAATACATGATAATACAGATTACCACATAGACGAACACTACGCCAAAAATAATCATTCCAATATTCAGATTTAAAGGCTTTCTATATTTTTTCACTTTGTTTTTTGCCAATTTTCGAGCCTCCACCTAACTTGGCAAAAGCCTCGGTATGTATCCGAGGCTTTTCTTACGTTTTCACCTTTATTCAAATCCTATTACAGCATAAATTACAGGGAGATAATTACCTTTTCCTTTAGGTTCTCCGGAAGATCCGCCTCATCCAGAGAAATACTGAGTATAAAGTCCACGCCAAAGGTTTCGCTGATCTTTTCCAGCTTGGATACTGCAGCTGTGATATCTGCCGACTCCAGACAGGAAATTTTCAAAAAGCTGTCAAAATACATCTGCTGGAGATCATGATCCTGCGAAATGATTCCGCACACAAATCCGAGAAATTCACTATCATTTTCAACAAGGTATTCGGAGACGTTAATCAGCCGCACCTTATTGTTCAGCTCGTACATATGCTTGGTGCTTTTATCCAAATATACGATGCTGCCGGAAATATTTTTTACCTCACTATTCACTTTGTCCAATAAATGCTTTGTCTTGCCCTTGCCCTTCTTTCCTACAATTAACTGAACCATCGGTAACCCTCCTATTGTAAATTAGTGATAAGAAATTTTCTATCTGTTTCTATTATAGTTTATCTTATATCAAAAAACAACCTCTATTTGTTGATTTCGTCTAACAGATCAGCCATCTGGGCATACAGCACATCCCTGGCCTGGGCGCGCAGAATCACCGATATATACGGCGCTCCGTTAACATCTCTGGACAGCAGAATCAGACAATGGCCCGCAGCATTGGTGGTTCCCGTTTTGCCTCCGATCACCGTCACATTGGCAGGCGTCTGATAGGTGCCCCGCAGAAAAAGATTACTGGTTTCAAAGGAAATCTCCTTTGCCTCTCCCTCCTGGTCATAATAAACCGTCTGATAGCTGGTCATATGTATGATCTCGTTAAAGGACTCATATTTCACAGCCTCGTTGAAAATTAAATACAGGTCATAGGCTGTGGTGTAATGACTGTCATCGGAAAGTCCATGGGGATTTGCAAACTGCGTGTTGGTGGCTCCCAGGCGCAGCGCCTCCTCATTCATCATTTCCACAAAGCGTTCCACTGAGCCGCCGATATTTTCCGCAATCATCATAGCCACATCATTAGCAGAATACATCAGAAGAATATGCAGAGCCTGATCCAGGGTCATGGTATCACCGCTCTCCACGCCGCAGAGCTGCGCGCCGGATTCCGTGATGTTCACAGCAGAGGAAGCTGTAAGCACCTGATCCAGGGAGCCGTTCTGCAAGGCTACAAGAGCTGTCATCACCTTTGTCAGACTGGCCGGATACAGACGTTCATGGGCATTCTTGGCATAGAGCACCTCCTTGTTGTTCACATCAAAGAGCACAGCCGCCTGGGCCTGAGACATATCCACAGACGCATCATCTGTGATATCCTCCGTGACCACGCACAGATCCTCTGCAAAGGAAGCCGCCGTCTGTGCGCTCTGTCCGCCGGCCAGCACATTAAAGCTGCTCACCTGGGAGTCCACGCTGTAGGGCATATCAAAGGACGTCCCAGAACAGCCGGCCAGGGAAAAAACGGCGGCCAGCAGAATCCAGGCCAAAATCATGCGTTTCTTACTTGTACATTTCACGCCACTCTAAGTCTCCTCTGTCCAGGGATTTGATCAGCAGTTCCGCCGTTGCAAGATTGGTAGCCAGCGGAATATTGTGCATATCACAAAGCCTCACCACATTGTTTACATCCGGTTCATGGGACTTGGATGTCAAAGGATCCCGCAGAAAAATCACAAGATCAATCTCATTGTGCTCAATCTGCGCTCCGATCTGCTGTTCTCCCCCCAGATGCCCCGCAAGGTACTTGTGTATGCTTAAATTGGTAACCTCCTCTATCAGCCTTCCTGTTGTGCCTGTGGCGTACAGATCGTTTTTGCTGAGAATCCCCCGATACGCGATACAGAAATTCTGCATCAGTTTCTTTTTTGCGTCATGCGCAATCAAAGCAATGTTCATATTTATACCCTCTCTCTATTTGATTTTTTCGCCTGAAGCCTTACGTTCAATACAAACCCCATCCCTATGAACAGGCTCAGCAGCGAAGTCAGACCATAACTGATAAACGGAAGCGGCAGTCCTGTGTTGGGAAGCAGAAAGGTTGCCACTCCAATATTAAAAAAGCTCTGAAAGGCCACAAGCCCCCCCATTCCCGCTGCAATAATGGTTCCTGCCGTATCTTTGGCCTTTCTGGCAATGGATATGCACTCTAAAGCCACCAAAAACAGCAGAACAATCACAACCACACAGCCCTTAAAGCCAAACTCCTCACCGATCACCGCAAAGATAAAATCCGTCTCTGCCTCTGATATAAAATTACCGTTTTTTACCGATGTGATCTCATTGTTTTTATAGCCCTTTCCATCCAGCTGTCCCGATCCGATTGCCATCACAGAATTTAACTGCTGGTAGGCCTCCTCACTGGCATATTCCTCCGGATTGATAAAGGCAAGTATCCTGGTTCTCTGATAGTCCTCAAGCACGGAGTTGTCCGGCTGCAGCGCAAGGGAAATCACAATAGCCACAGCCGGAATGATCACTGCAAGCACCCCCAGCACCAGCTTCCAGCTGATGCCACCGGCAAACATAATCACGCAAAATACAACGATCAGGACAATGCTGGTGGACAACGCAGGCTGCTCCTTTACCATGTACCAGGGCACCGCAATCAACGCAGCGCAGGCCGCGATCATTTTAAAGCTGTTTAACTTCTCCTTGTATTTCATAATAAACTGTGCAAAGAATAAAATCAATAAAATTTTCGCAGTTTCCGACGGCTGAAAGCGAAGTCCCCCTATTTCCAGCCACCGCTGGGCGCCGTTGGCATCGTCTCCCACAATCATTACCAGTCCAAGCAGCGCAATATTCCCAAAATACATCAGCCAGTTTAACCGAAGTATCACGGAGTAATTGCAGAAGGAAATAACGATCATGGCTGCTATCCCCGCCGCCACTCCTGCAAGCTGCCTTGTCTGAAGGGATTCCTCCGCGCTTCCGATGGCCATGACGCCGATAGCCGAAAGAGCCACAAGCATCAATATCAGCTTAAAATCATAATCGCGTATCCTGTAATTTTTGAACATAGCTTCCTTTCTGTTTTTCTACTGCTTATGGAGATCAAGAATGGGGATATTTGCATACAGGGTAGGTGTTTTCATTCCTCTCCCGTTCTTGCTCCCCTTGGCGTTTATCTGAATCTCCATATTGGCAGAATCTATCTTCATGTACTTTGATATCACCTTTGCAATATCTGTTTTTATCAGCTCCATCATTTCCGGCGAGCAATTTACACGGTCAGAAATCAGCAAAATCTTCAATCTGTCCTTGGCAACCTGGCAGGAGCTTTTCTTGCGAAAAAAATGCTTCATAACATCATTCCTCCTTATGCTCTATGAAAAATGCCCGTTACCCTCGTCCAAAATGAAATTCCCTTGTCAAAATTCAAGAAGGGTACCTCCTTCCCCTCCACGCGCAGCACCACGTTGGCATAGGCCCTTCCCGCAGGCGTATCGTTGCCCACTAAGGGCTCCCCCTGATTGGTGGCCACCACCACATTTTCATCATCAGGGATAATTCCAATCAATGGAATTGCCAGAATGTCCACTACATCGGAGGCAGACATCATATCCCCTCTTTTCACCATATCCATGCGCAGCCTGTTGATGATCAAATCCATCTGTTTAAACCCATTGGCCTCCAAAAGCCCTATGATTCTGTCTGCATCGCGGATGGCGGAAACCTCAGGCGTTGTGACCACAAGGGCCCTGTCCGCGCCGGCAATGGCGTTCTGAAACCCCTGCTCTATCCCCGCAGGGCAGTCCAGAATAATATAATCAAACTGCTCCCGCAGATGATCAATCACCTTAACCATCTGCCCCGGCGACACAGCCGACTTGTCCCTGGTCTGCGCAGAGGGCATCAGATACAGTCCCGGATGACGCTTGTCCCGGATGAGAGCCTGCTTTACCCGGCAGTTTCCCTCCACTACATCCACAAGATTGTATACAATCCTGTTCTCCAATCCCATCACAACATCCAGATTGCGCAGTCCGATATCGGTGTCGATCAGGCATACTTTTTTGCCCAGCTTTGCAAGACCGGTTCCTACATTTGCAGATGTGGTGGTTTTCCCCACACCGCCTTTTCCTGAAGTGACGACAATTACCTCGGAGCTCCTTTCCTCCGAACGCTTTTCTTTCGCAGAAAAATTGTTTTCCATACTGAAAATCCTCCTGTTTAGAATATGTCGTCCCCTGGACTGCGAAAGCCTAAATTGAGTCCAGTAATTCTTTGGTAAGGGGTTCAAAAACAATCTTCCGGTTCTTCACATATGCAATTTTCGGCTGTACCTTCGGGCGAATGCCCCATTTTGACTGTCTGGTATTTGACTTATATTTGAAATCGCCGACTTTTAATCTTTCCGGCTCCATTTCAAGCGCTACTACATAAGCGTTTTCCTGCCCGTTCCCCCCTGCATAGGCTTCTCCGTACAATCCCCCCAGAATAATGATATTTCTGGCGGAAATTACGGCGCTCCCCGGGTACACATCCCCCAGGATCACGATGCTGTTTTCGGTCTCCAAAACCTCCCTGTTCTTTAAGGTTCCCTTGTAAAACTGACCCTCGTCCCCTCCGGTCAGCTTTTTTTCCACATGCTGGAGAGCCTTGATAAACTTTTTATTGGTGGCCTCGTCCTTCCCTACAATGCAGACCACATTGACGCTGCTGGATTTCCTTATGGTCTCCAGCACGAGAATCTCCTGGGCCGGCGAAAGCGCCCTTCCCTCCATGGAAAGGGCCACGCTGGCCGTGCCGAAAAAATTTCTGGCCTCAGAAAATTTAAAGGCAAGCTCTTCCAAAATATCGTCAAAATCCGTCTCCTCATCCATGTGAAGAGTGATTCCGTTTGGAAAGCTTTTAATGATTACCTTGTCCTTCAATCCTTCTCACTCCTGTTACATTTCATTGGAAATACCGCCATCCGGCGCATCCGCCGTACCGGTAATCAGATCCTCCTCTTCGGCAAGCCCGTAGTAATATTTGATAATATCCCGGGTAGCCTGGGCTGCGTAATCTGAGGAATAACCGTAGGGAATCCTGGTGGTAATGGCAATTTCAGGCTCTTCATAAGGCGCAAAGCAGACAAAAAGCGCATGATTGGGCCTGGTTCTGGTCTGCTCCGCCGTACCCGTCTTTCCGGCTACATTCACAGCCAGATCGCCAAAATAGCTCTTGTTCTCCACCACCTGACGCATGCCTGAATGAACGCTGTCCCAATAGTCCTGCGATAAGTCCACGGTGTTTCTCACCTCAGGCTCATATTCCACTAACACATTGCCCTGAGAATCCGCAACCTTGTCAAGAAGGGTCAGCTCAAAGCAGGTACCCCGATTGGCAACTGTGGTCACATATCTGGCCAGTCCAACCGTGGTAAAGCTGTTGCTTCCCTGTCCAATGGCAGAACGAACCGGGTCCGTATCCGACACATTGGGGGAGGCTTCTGTAATTTCCACTCCCGATTTTTCCGTGAGTCCAAACAGATCGGCATATTGGTAAAGGGTATCCAGACCTTCGGTCTCGTTGTACACGCCTGACCTGGTGGAAAGCATATACCCTATATTGTAAAAGAAATAGTTGCAGGAATCCCGTATTGCCGTCACCAGCGTTTCATTTCCGTGGCCGGACCGCCTCCAGCATCTGGGGGACGGGGTGATGGCAGTAAAGGTGCCCACGCAGTTTACCCTGTCATTTATATCGATCACACCCTCCGTAAGTCCGGCAGCCGCAGTCACCATTTTAAAGGTGGAGCCGGGAGCCAGAGGGGACTGGGTGGCATGGTTTAACTGGGAGCTTGCCTTGTCCGTCTGCAGCCATGCGTAATAATCCGCGTCGATGGAATTTGCCATCTTATTGTTGTCAATTCCGGGATAAGACACCATGGCCAGCACATCTCCCGTATTCACATCCGTGACCACCACGGAAGCGTTACAAGGGTCCAGCGCCAGCTGTCCCGGCGTCACATCCAGATTGTCAATGCGGTTTTTCATAAACTGGTAGGCCGTCATGGAACCGTTATAGAGGGCCTCCTCATCCTCCACGGGAACCTCCACCGCATTCTGCTCGCAGAGAATCATGCACACGTCCCTGCCGCTTATCACATCATTTAGCAGCATATATTTGTAGAAGCGTCTCTGAAACTCACTGTTTTTGTCAATCATTTCAATGATATAAGACACCAGCTTGTCGAAAATTTCAGCGGAATCGGAATATTGGTCGTCCAGCTCCAGCTTGCTTACATCGATCCAGTTTTGAGCGATACAATATTTCAAATATTCGTTCAGACTGATGACCTCATCCACTGCCCAGGCAATCTGCGTGGAATCCTGGGAGTCCACAGCCTCGGTCATGATCACGCCATTTCTGTTTAAAAGCTGTACAATATTGCTCTGATATACCTGATATTCCGTGGAAAGCTGGTTGTAGGGCGTCATTCCTTCCGTCAGCTCATAGCGCAGTTCATCGTAAACGGACTGTCTGTAAGCAAGGAATTTATCGTAAACCTCCGCCTCCTTCTCCCCGGCGTCTTCCTGGGAAAAACGCTTTACATCAATAATCTGATTGTCAATCAGCGCAAAATACACGTCATAAATGGGAATTACAATGTCAGAGCTGTCCGAATTTTCTCCAGCCACATAGGTCTTGGCGTTGACGATCTTGCTGGAGAGAAGTCCCGCCATTTTCTGCTCCACAATATTGTAAACAGCCTCGGTCAGCTCCTTGTCAATGGTCAGATAAACATCGTTTCCCGACTGGGGCTCCACCCGCTCCACAATGTTCATCACCTTTCCGGTATTGTCCACAATGACCCGCTCAAAGCCCTTTGTCCCCTGCAGAGTGGTCTCCATATAGGCCTCGATGCCGCTCTTCCCCACCACGTCATTTATGCTGTAGGTATTTGCGCTTCCTCCTGCGGCCGCAGCCTCCTCATTCAGTTCGGTCAGCTCCTCCGAGGAAATTTTTCCGGTATACCCCAGCACATGGGCAAAATACTGGCTGTCCACATAGCGCCGTACCGTATCCTCCTCTATGGTGACTCCCGGCAGAGAATCTGAATTTTCCTTGATCACAGCCACCGTCTCTTCACTGACATTGGAAGCCACCGTGGTGCCGATATATTTCTGATAGGAGGTCAGGCTCATGGCATAACGGATGGTTACCATCTTAAGCCATTCCTCACTGGTATATCCCTTCCCGGGCACAAAATCGGTGCTGGAATCCCCTTCTTCCTCATACTCCCCAATGGCAAAGCCGCTGCCCGTATTGCGGCTTAAATATTCCATAATCTCCTGTGCCGTTGAGGTGCGCTCGTCCTCCTTCAGCTTGTCTATGGTGGTATACCCATAGACGTCTGCCAGAAAGCGAAGCAGGCTGGTCCCCTCTACCGTATAGGCGAAATCTCCGTTTTCATCCAGGATAATCCTGAAATCCGTAATCACGCTGTCGCCGTTTTTCTCAATCATCTGAATCAGCCTGTACACCGTTTCATTCAGATTCTGGTTTTTGCTCCGGCCTGATTCAAACACATCTTCAATTTTCACGGAATAAGCCAGCTCATTCTCGGCTAAGAGCTCTCCGTTCCTGTCAAAAATCCGCCCTCTCGTGCTGGGAATATCCCTGGTTTTCTCCGTCTGGAGAATAAAATCATTCAAATACTCTTCCCCATGCACGATCTGCAGGTCAAAGCAGCGATACACGAGAATTCCCGCCAGCACGCAAAACACCACGGTCAGGATCGTCAAACGGCTGGTTATGATGCTGATAATATGTTCCTTTAACTCGTCAAACAAATTTCTGTGCGCTCCTTCTTTCAATTGCTTCCAGCTTTTCGTTTACCTTTAAAATAACAGGGTACAAAAACAGGGTGACCACAATGGTGTACAGCGCTTCCGGCAGTATCACCCTTGTGAAATAATACCAAAAATGAAAACGCCCCCTCAGCAGAAACATAAGAACATAACACACAATTCCATAGGATAGATCGCTTACCACAATCAGCGCCATGGGAAGCTTAATATCCTCCGGGTAGAAAATCCGGCTGAATTTTCCGTTCAAATAACCTATATACATGAGAATCAGGGCATAAAACCCCAAAAAGCTTCCAAAAAACACATCGCTCAAAAGTCCGCAGAAAAATCCGATGATCAGCCCTTCCTTTTCCCCTCTCATAAAACCGAAGGACGCAGTGAGAATAATCATCAGATTGGGGATAATTCCTGCAAAGGATAAGCTGTCAAACACACTGCACTGCAGCACAAAACAAACGATAATGAATATTGTCACAATCACTTTTCTGAGTATCCGCATCACTATCCCTCTTCTGGTACCTGCTGCTTCAAATCTGTAATGACCAAAACCTCTCCCAGATGCTCAAAGTCTACCGCCGGCGTTATGTAGCCTGATTTTGTCAGATTGTTGGAGTCACTGTTTATGGTATTGATATAGCCAATCAAAATATTCGGCAGATATTTGTCGCTGATATCCGAGGTCACAACCTTGTCGCCCTCCACCACAGCATTCTGGCTGTCCACCAGCATGCTGTAGGTGATGACGCCCTCCGCCATCAGCTGCAGATCTCCTGACACAACCAGATTATCCTCAGTGGCCAGCGTCTTGGCGCTCACATTGCTGTTATCGGAGATAATAGAGGTAACTCTGGCCCAGTTAGGTCCCACAGAGGTAATAATCCCCACCAGGCCGCCTCCTGCGATCACATTCATGTCCACAGACAGACCGTCCTGGGTTCCCTTGTCTATGATAAAGGAGGAGTACCAGTTGCCGGAATCCCTGCTGATAATCCTGGCGCCCACCTTGCTGTACTCTCCATACTGTTCATCCAGGGAAAGAAGCTCTCTGAGATTGTTCAGCTCATACCGGTCCTGCTGTAAAAGAGTATTCTCCTCGGTGAGGGCCGCCACCTCTTCCCTGAGCCTTTCGTTTTCCTCTAACAGCGACCTGATCTGCACAAGCTCCTGGGAACGGTTTGAAAGCCAGCTTCCCACCTGACTGATCCCCTGCTGAAAGGGTACGATCACATATCCGAAAACTGTGTTGAAGGGCCGGTTAAAGGTATCCGTTCCAAAGGTGATTAACATCATGGCCGTGCAGAGAAAGGTTAAAATAAAGAGAAGATATTTACTCGGTATCGTAAATTTCTCCCCTTTTCTTTTTATGATCGGGCTCATTTACTCATCCCTTCAATCGCATAAGCTACTGATTTATAGTTGTCATCCTTAATGATCTTCGCAAGTCCCATAGCCACACTGGTAAGTGGATTTTCCGCTGTATTTACTCTCAGCCCCGTTCCTGCCGCAAGCCGCTGTGACAAGTGGTTTACCTGAGAAGCCCCGCCCGTAAGATAAATGCCGTGTCTGTAAATATCTGCCGCAAGCTCCGGCGGTGTCCGTTCCAAAATCACCTTTACATTGTCGATAATGGTGTTAAAATGCTCCTCTAAGGATTCGTCCACCAGCTTTGTGGGAATCTCCCTTTCCACCGGAAGGCCTGTCACGATGTCCCGCCCGTAAACCACGGCGCCTCTTTCCTCTTTTTCCAAATCCCGCAGGGCAATCTTTACGGTTTCTGCCGTTTTCCCGCCAATGATCAGGCTGAATTCCCGTCGCACCGACGCCCGGATGGCCTCGTCGAATTTCAGTCCCCCCACCTTGATCAGGCGGCTCAGCACAATGCCGCCCAAAGAAAGAATGGAAATCTCCGTGGTCTCATAGCCTACGTTCACCACCAAAACGCCCTGGGAATTTTTTACATCTATATCCAGTCCAAGGCCGTCTGCAACAGCCTTCTCCACCACCATAATTTTTTTCGCCTTCACATTGGCATCCTTGATCAGATCATAAAAGGCCCTCTTTTCCACCTCCGTCACATCGGTGGGCACGGCGATAAAAAAGTCTGCCGGCTTGGTGCTCCCCTTCTGCAGATCTCCGATAAAATATTTTACCAGAGTCTCCATGTTTTTGATATCCGCGATGACGCCGTTGGAAAGCGGATAAGAAATATGAATATTTCCCGGCGCCTTCTCATACATTTCAAATGCAGAATCTCCGTAGGCAAAGAGTGTGTTCTTATTTTCGATGGCGATCATGTTCTTTTCCACCATAATATTGTCATCGTTTCTGCTGTAAATTTTGATATTATTGGTACCTAAGTCGATACCGAATGCGTTGTTTGCCAAAATGACAACCCCTTTCTGAAGTGATGCTACAGGTAAGCCTCCTCTTTAAAGCTAGTATACCTGTTATCACCGATAATAATGTGATCCAGCAGCGAAATGTCCAGCTTGTCTCCCAGTTCCTGCACATTCCGGGTGATTTCCAGATCCGCCCTGCTTGGAGACGGATCGCCGCTGGGATGATTATGCACCAGCAAAATGTGGACTGCCCTGCTGTTTAAGGCTTCCAGAAAAATTTCCCTGGGGGAAATCAGCGACATCCTCACGCTGCCCTCCGAAAGCTTCCTTTCTCCGATCAGCTGCCCCTTGGCGTCCAGACACACCAAAATGACGCATTCTGTTTCCCTGTGTCTGAGCCTTTCCATAAAATACCGGGCGACGGCGGCGGAATCATGAAAACAGATTCCCTGGGCGGCTGTGGCGGTGCTGATGCGCATGGAAAGCTCTGTGAGACATTTCAGCTTAATGGCCTTAACCTCTCCGATGCCCTTAATGGACTTCAGCTCATTTAAGGTCACGTCATAGAGGCCAAGCAGCCCCTCCCTGGGATATCTGGCCAGCTCCAAAACCTTTCCGGCCAGCTGCAGCGCGTTCTGCTCCCTGGTGCCCGTGCGTATGATGATAGCAAGCAGCTCCCGCTCCGTAAGGCTTTCCGGACCAAACCGCAGAAATTTTTCATAGGGAAGATCCTGATTTTTCTCTCTGTTTTTTACTTTTCGTTTCTCCATACATCTCCTTTTGCCTTCTCCGATGTACAGACAAAACCCGAGGATACTTTAACGGATAAAACGGTAAATCACCAAGGAGATCACCACTCCGATAACACTGGCTATGGTAATTTGAATCTTCAGCCCGAAGGTGAGCAGTATAAACCCTAAATCCAGCTCAATGGGCGTATTCAGCCCAAAGGATTTCCCGTAATTTAAAAAGCTTCCGTCAAAATAGGTTCCGATAAATCCGCCGATCACAAATCCGATCAGCACAAGGATCACCAGCACCCAGTTTACTCTCTTCAAGATTTTTCCTCCTCATACGTCTTTATATACTACCATAAAATCTGGCGTCTGTATATAAAATTCATAGATTTTATTTTTTGGTTTTTCTACATTTTTCCATGGCATTTGCTATTTCTTCCTCAGAGACAATACCCTTTCTAAGCAGCGCCTCCAAGGATTTCAGGATGCCGAATTTTGCGTGCTGCCAGGTCAATCCTCCCTGAAAATACACGGCATAAGGGGGCTTTAAGGGTCCGTCTGCCGACAGCTCAATGGAGGAGCCGGACACAAAGGCGCCCGCCGCCATAATCACCTGTGCATCGTAGCCGGGCATATCCCAGGGTTCCGGAACCACATGACTGTCCACAGGGGCTGCAGCCTGAATTCCCTGGCAGAAGGCCGTCACCGCCTGGGGTGTGCCGAAGGTCACCGCCTGAATAATGTCATATCTGTCCTCACTGCCGTCTGGCGCCACGTCAAAGCCAAGCTTCTCATAAATATTGGCGGCAAACACGGCCCCCTTTAAGGCGCCCGCCGTCACCACCGGGGCCAGAAAAAAGCCCTGATAAAAATTGCTCAGAATGCCCAAGGAAGCCCCCACCTCCTTCCCCAGCCCCGGGGAGGTAAGACGGTACGCGGCATTTTCCACGCATTCCTTCGTTCCGGCAATATAGCCGCCGATGGGAGCAAGTCCTCCCCCGGGATTTTTGATCAGGGAGCCCACCACCATATCCGCTCCCACATCGGAAGGCTCTCTTGTCTCCACAAACTCGCCGTAGCAGTTATCCACCATGCAGATCACATCCGGCTTTATGCCTTTTATAAAGGCGATCAGCTCCCCAATCCGCTCTACGGACAGGGTGGGACGGGTCTGATAGCCCTTGGACCGCTGAATGGCTGCAAGCCTTGTCCTCTCATTGATTCCACGGCGGATGGCTTCATAGTCGAAGCTTCCGTCCGGCAGAAGATCCACCTGCCTGTAGGTAATCCCATATTCTGCAAGGGAGCCTCTGGATGGTCTTATGCCTATGACCTCCTCCAGGGTGTCATAGGGCTTTCCCACAGGGGAGAGCAGTTCATCTCCCGGTCTTAAATTGCTCATTAAGGCCAGCGCCAGGGCATGGGTGCCGCAGGTAATCTGAGGCCGCACCAGCGCGTCCTGCGTGTGGAAAACTCCTGCATAAACCTTCTCCAGGGTATCCCTTCCCAGATCGTTATAGCCATAGCCCGTGGTGCCCAAAAGACAGGCCTCGCTGACCTGATTTTCCTGCATGGCCTTAAGCACCTTCAGCTGATTATACTCTGCAGTGCGGTCTATCTGTGCAAAACGGTCCAAAAGTCCTTCGAGTACGGCATTTCCATAGGCAAGCACCTCTTTTCCGATGCCCATGGCCCCGTACAGCTTATCCGTATCGCTCATGGCTTCTCCTCATTTTCGTAAATATTTTTTTCTGCCAGCTTTTCAAGCATAAACTCCAATATTTTTTCATCATCATACAAAAAGCGGTCCTTGTCAACCCATATCACATCCTTCTCTCTCCGGAACCATGTGAGCTGTCTTTTTGCAAAATGCCTGGTGTCACGCTTTAAAAGCCGCACAGCCTCCTCTAAGGATATCTCCCCATCCAGATAAGAGAGAATTTCCTTATAGCCAAGCCCCTGCATGGACACCATTCCCTGATGGCAGCCCATTTGCTTAAGCTTTTTTACTTCCTCAACAAGCCCATCCTGAAGCATCTCATCCACCCGCTTTTCAATGCGCTCGTACAGGCGCTCCCGCTTGTCGCTTAACACAAAATAGCAGGCGCGGTACGCATCCTCCTTAAGTCTCTCCTTCTGATTGTGGTCAGAAATGCGCTGCCCGGTGAGCTGATAGAATTCCAGGGCCCGTATCATACGCTTTTTGTTGTTGGCATGTATGGCCCGGGCCGAGGGCGCATCCACGCTTTCCAGCAGTTCATGGAGGTACGCCGTTCCCTTTTCCTCTGCCAGCGCCTCCAGCTCTTCCCGGATGCGGGTATTTTCCTCATTCTCTGTAAAATCAATATCTCGAAGCAGCGCCTGAATATAAAAGCCCGTTCCTCCGGTCACAATAGGGATATGTCCTCTTTCATAAATTCCCTTAAGACATGCTTCGCATTTCTGTTTAAAGATCACCACGTTAAATTCTTCCCAGGGCTCCAAAATATCAATCATGTGATGGGGAACCCCCTCCATCTGATCCGGCATGATCTTGGCGGAGCCAATATCCATATGCCTGTATACCTGCATGGAATCTGCGGAAATGATTTCCCCCTTCACCCTTTTTGCAAGCTTCAAAGAAAGAGTGGTCTTTCCCACCGCCGTAGGCCCCGCAAGCACGATCATGGGCGGTTTTGTCATGACTTTTCTGCCTCCTATACAATTCGCTTGAATTTTCTTTCCATCTCCGTTTTGCTGATCGAAATAATGGTAGGCCGTCCGTGGGGACAGTGATAAGGATTTTCCAAGGTGAGCAGCTCGTCGATCAGCGCCTGCGCCTCTCTTTGACTTAAGGGGCTGTTTCCCTTCACCGCCGCCTTACAGGACATGGAGGCGATTTTTTCTTCCACAGCCTTCAGGCTTCCTTTGTTTCCCAAGGCAGCCAGCTGATCCATCACCTCTAAAAACAGCTCCTTCTCGCCGCAGCCGTACAAATCCGTGGGAACGCTTCTTACGGCATACTCACTGCCGCCAAAGGGCGCGATCTCAAAGCCAAGCTCTGTAAAAGCATCGCCGTACTCCCGAAGCGTGACCTCCTCCTGGCCGGTAAGGCTGACAATCACAGGGGGCATCAGGTTTTGGGATACCACACTTTTTTCCCGGTACTGCCGCATCAGCCGCTCATATTTTACCTTCTCATGGGCCGCATGCTGGTCGATGATCAAAAGCTTATCCTCAAACTGAATCATCCAATAGGTGTCAAACACCTGGCCAATCAGCTGGTACCTGGCCCTATTATCCACCGAAAGCAGCTTTTCCTCAAACAAATCAAGCTGCTTTGCCTCTGTGACCGCTGCCTCTGGGGCTGTGACCGCCGTCTCTGCCGCCTTCTCTTCAGTCTCGTCCGGAAGGCTCTCCGGCTTTCGATCCTGATATCTGGCCTCCTCCATCACTCGATAGCTTTCCATGCGTCTCTTCTCAAAGGGCTCCGGCACTCCTTTTCTTCGCATTTCCTCCTGCAGCTGTCTGCGCTGCTCTTTTTCTTCCTTTCGGGCCTCGTTTTCATTTCCCAGCACAGCCTCCGGTATCATCTCCCGCTGCCTCAGGGTGCCTTGGACGGCCTCGGAAAGAATACTGCAGAATTCTGCGGCGCTGTCAAAACGCACGTCCATCTTAGTGGGATGTACGTTTACATCCACACGGCCTGGCTCCATCTGAATATGCAGCACGCAGAAAGGAAATTTATGCTGCATCAGATATTCCCTATAGCCTTCCTCCACAGCTCCCGCTATCACTGCGCTTTTTAAGAATCTCCCATTGATAAAATAGATTTCAAAGTTCCGGTTGGAGCGCACTAAAACAGGCTCCCCCAGATAACCCTGAATGCGTATGTTCTCCCGCTCCCACTGTATGGGCACAAGTGATGCCGCAGTCTCTCTACCGTAAAGGCGATAGATCACCTCTCTTAAATCTCCGTTTCCCGAGGTGTGGAATCTGGTCTGGTTCCCCAGCACAAACTTAAAGGAAATGTCCGGCCTGGACAAAGCAAGGTGCTCCATAAGGTCTGAAATATATCCCCCCTCGGTAACGGGCGTTTTCAAAAATTTCCGCCGCACCGGCGTGTTGAAAAAGAGGTTCCGCACCAGGACGGTGGTTCCTTCCGGTGCGCCCACCTCCCCAAATTCTATTTCCCTTGCGCCCTCTAGCACAATCCTTCCTCCAGTCAGGCTTCCTGCTGTTTTAGAAATCACCTCCACCTTGGACACCGCCGCGATGCTGGAGAGAGCCTCTCCGCGAAACCCCAGGCTTAAAATGTGCGTCAGATCCTCCGCATTTTCGATCTTGCTGGTGGCATGGCGCAGAAAGGCAGTCCGCAGCTGTGCGGCCTCCATGCCGTCTCCGTTGTCAGTGACCCGGATAAATGCAATACCCCCCTCCTTTGCCTCCACGGTGATGGCTGTTGCATTGGCGTCGATGGCGTTTTCCACAAGCTCCTTTACCACGCTTGCAGGCCGCTCCACCACCTCTCCGGCCGCAATTTTGTCAATGGTCTCCGAATCCAGTACATGTATCTGTGCCATAATTTCCTCATTTCTGTGCCTTCTCTGGCACTTTCCCCGGACTATTTCTGTTCTCTGCCGCCCCAGCGGTTTTTCAGCTTATTCTGCAGCCTGTAGAGCGTATTTAAAGCGTCTAAGGGCGTCAGGGTGGTAACCTCGATATCCATCAGCTCCTTTAGCACATCCTCATCTGTAACCGTGTCAAACAAGGACATCTGAGCCAGATCAACCTCATCGTATTTGGGCTGCTTTTTGGCCTTTGCGTCCGCCCTTGTGTCTACGGCGATATTCTGAACCTTTGCGGTAATGTCGTTATCGCTTAACTGCTCCACGATCTCCTTTGCCCTGTCAATGACCATGTCCGGCACTCCCGCCAGCTTTGCCACCTGAATGCCATAGCTTTTATCTGCGCCCCCCTTCACAATCTTTCGAAGGAACACAATCTCATCCCCCCGTTCCTTCACCGCAATGCAGTAATTGTTCACATTGCTCATTTTCCCCTCCAGCTCCGTCAGCTCATGATAATGGGTGGCAAACAAGGTCTTTGCTCCCAAAAGCTTTCTGTTGCTGATATGCTCTATCACAGCCCAGGCAATGCTCAGCCCGTCGAAGGTGGAGGTGCCCCTGCCGATCTCATCCAGAATCAAAAGGCTGTGGGAGGTGGCGTTTCTCAAAATATTTGCCACCTCGTTCATCTCCACCATAAAGGTGGACTGACCGCTGGCCAGGTCATCGGAGGCACCCACCCGGGTAAAAATCCGGTCCACTATGCCGATATTGGCCGACTTTGCCGGCACAAAGCATCCGATCTGCGCCATAAGCACAATCAACGCCGTCTGCCGCATATAGGTGGATTTTCCCGCCATATTGGGGCCTGTAATGATGCTGATGCAGTGGGAGCCATTGTCCAGATAGGTGTCGTTTGCGATAAACATATCATGGGTGATCATCTGTTCCACCACCGGATGCCTGCCGTCCTTTATGTCTATCACGCCCTTTTCGTTCAGCTTCGGGCGCACATAGCGATTGCGCTCCGCCACCAGGGAAAGAGAGGTAAACACATCCAAAAGAGCCACAGCCTTTGCCGTTTTCTGGATGCGGTCTATCTCCATGGCGATGGAATCCCTGATTTTGCAGAACAGATCATATTCCAGGGTCTGCAGCTTGTCCTCCGCATTTAAAATGGTATCCTCCAGCTCCTTTAACCTGGGCGTTGTATAACGTTCTGCATTGGCAAGGGTCTGTTTACGCACATAGTCAGAGGGCACCAGCTCCTTATAGGAATTGGTAACCTCAAAATAGTAGCCGAACACCTTGTTATATTTGATCTTTAAATTCTTAATGCCGGTCCGCTCCCTGTCCTCCTCCTCCAAAAGGGCAAGCCATTTCTTTCCGTCATGCTTGGCGCTCCTTAGCATATCAATGGTCTCGTCAAAGCCATCCTTTAAGATGCCGCCCTCCCTGATGGTGATGGGGGGCTCCTCCTCAATAGCATTTAAGATCAGCTGATAAATATCCTCAAGGCCTTCCAAATCATTATAAATGCCCCTTAAGGCTTCCTTTTCAAAGCCCTTCAAAACCGTTTTGATATGAGGAAGCATCTCAAGGGAATTGCGAAAGGCAATCAAATCCCTTGGGTTTGCCGTCTTATAGATCACCTTGCTCAAAAGCCGCTCCAGATCATAGATGGGGCTTAAATATTCTCTCAGCTCGTCCCGGGATACACTGTCTTTATTCAATTCCTCAATGGCGTCCAGGCGCATCTCCATCTCTTCTTTGTCGATGAGAGGCTGCTCCAGCATGCTTCTGAGCTTTCTGCCGCCCATGGCAGTTTTCGTCTTATCCAAAATCCACAAAAGAGACCCTCTTTTTTGTTTCTCCCTGAGGGTTTCCGTAAGCTCAAGATTTCGCCTGGTGGAGCTGTCAAGGAGCATAAATTTATTGGTGAGATAGGGATAAATATGGGTAAAATGCTCCAGGGTGGTTTTCTGGGTCTCATAAAGATACTGCAAAAGAGCGCCCGCCGCAATCACCCCAACCGGAAACTCCTCCACGCCAAGCCCCATCAGTGTGTTCACCTTAAAGTGCTTCAACAGGGCTTTTTTACAGCTCTCATCGTCAAACAGATGGGCCTCCAGCACATTCACGGAAATATGGTATCTTCCCTTCAAATCGTCAATATCCATGCCGCTGACCAAAAAAGCGTCATTACAGATAATTTCCGAGGGCTGATACTTCATCATTTCATCCTGAAGCTTCCTTAGGTCCTCCACCTCCGTCAGATAATAATCCCCTGTAGTCACATCCGCCACAGAAATGCCTATCTTCGTGGGCGTATAGGTTACACACATCAAATAATTGTTTTTGGATTCCTCAAGGGCTTGCATATTCAAATTGGTTCCGGGAGTGACAATCCTGACCACATCTCTTTTCACAAGCCCCTTAGCCAGCTTGGGATCCTCCATCTGCTCACAGATGGCCACCTTGTAGCCCTTGTTGACCAATTTAGTCAAATATCCTTCCACCGCATGATAAGGCACCCCGCACATGGGAGCCCGCTCCTTAAGTCCGCAGTTTTTTCCTGTCAGCGTGATTTCCAGTTCCTTGGACGCGGTGAGCGCATCCTCGAAAAACATTTCATAAAAATCACCCAGACGGTAAAAAAGGATACAGTCCGGGTACTGCTTCTTCGTCTCCAGGTACTGCTGCATCATGGGTGTCAATTCTGATTCCTGCAAAATGGTTTACTCCTGTTCTTTTGCCTTACTTCTTCCGTAAAGAAGCGGATGCACAAAGGTTTGCGCATCCGCTATTATCTTACCACAAAATATTGTAATTGTAAATCTTGGTACTTTATTCTTCCACCATGCGTCCCGTATAGTAAAAGCCATGGCAGACATCCAGGGAAACCCTTACAAGCTTCCCAATCAGGGAGATATCCTCCGGGAAATGCACCAGCATATTGTTGGAAAGCCTTCCCGTCAAAAGCCTGGGATCATTTTCATTTCTCTCCTCCACAAGGACCTCCATGATCTGTCCCTGAAAACGGCCCGCCTGTTCCTTTGCAGTATCCTGTACTGCTTTGAGCACCCTGTCGAAGGCTTCCTTCACCTGGCTTTCAGGCACCTGGTTTTCCATGGACGCCGCCGGGGTTCCCGTCCGCTTGGAATAGATAAAGGTAAAGGCGTTATCGAATTTCACCTTTCTTATCACATCTATGGTTTCCTCCACATCCTCAAAGGTCTCCCCGGGGAAGCCCACGATAATATCCGTGGTGATAGAGATATCCGGTATCTCTCTTTTGATGCGAAGGGCCAGCTCAAGATACTGCTCCTTGGTATAACGGCGGTTCATGGCCTTCAAAATCCTGGTGGAGCCGGACTGCAGGGGCAGATGCAGATGACGGCAGATTTTTTTTGATTCCTTCATCACCTGGATCAGCTCCGGGGATAAATCCTTTGGGTGTGAGGTCATAAAGCGGATCCGCTGTAACCCTTCTATTTTCTCCACCTGGGTAAGCAGCTGGGCAAAGGTGACGGGGTTCTCAAGATTTTTCCCGTAGGAATTTACATTCTGTCCAAGCAGCATAACTTCCGTCACCCCGTCCGATACAAGTCCTTCAATTTCCCGGATGATATCCTCAGGGTTTCTGCTTCTCTCCCGCCCCCTCACATAGGGAACGATACAGTAGCTGCAGAAATTATTGCAGCCGAACATAATATTGATTCCCGATTTAAAGGAGTATTTCCTTTCCACGGGCAGATCCTCCACAATCCGGTCCGTGTCCTTCCAGATGTCAATAATCATGCCCTCTCTCTCAAAGGACGCCGTAAGCAGCTCCGCAAATTTGTAAATATTGTGGGTGCCGAAAATTAAATCCACAAAGCCATAGCTTTTCTTCAGCTTTTCAATCACAGAGGGCTCCTGCATCATACAGCCGCACAGGGCAATTTTCATGCCGGGATTTTTCTTCTTATAGCCGTTTAACACCCCAAGCCTGCCGTACACCCTCTGATTGGCATTATCCCGCACCGTACAGGTGTTAAAAATTACGAAATCTGCATTTTCCTCCTGGGTCATTTCGTAGCCCGCCGCCTTCAGGATGCCTGCCAGCTTTTCCGAATCCCTGGCGTTCATCTGACAGCCGAAGGTGGTGACGCAGCACAAGGGCTTTCTTCCAAGCCGCTCCTCCAGCGCCTTTACATGCTCTCTGGCCCTTGCCATAAAATAATACTGTCTTTCCGGCTCTGTCACCGGTGCCTGGGCGGTGGTATCTATCTTTTCCAAATTTGTATTCATCCTTCATACCCCGCATATTTTTCCGCAATCCGGATCAAAAGCTTTGTCACCGCCTCCATGGACTGGACGCAGGCATATTCATATTTCCCGTGGAAATTTTCCCCGCCCGTGCACAGATTGGGACAGGGAAGCCCCATAAAGGAAAGCCTTGCGCCGTCCGTGCCTCCTCTGATAGGAGAAATCTTAGGCTCTATGCCAAGCTCCTCCATGGCAGACGCTGCGTTTTCCACCAGGTGCATATGATCCTTCAACACCTCACTCATGTTGTAGTAGGAGTCCCTCATGTCCACCTTCACGGTGCCTTGTCCATATTTTTGATTTAAAAAATCCCTACAGCGAAGAAAGGTTTCCTTCTTCTGTTCAAACAGCGCCCTGTCGTGGTCGCGGATAATATAATCCGCCGTGACCTCCTCCACATTTCCGGAAATACTGTCCAGATGGAAAAAGCCTTCATACTTTTCCGTGTACATAGGGTTTTCAAAAACCGGCAGAAGACTCTGGAATTCCTGTGCAATCAAAATGGCGTTTTTCATCTTTCCCTTGGCGGAGCCGGGATGGACGCTTCTCCCATACACATGCAGAACCGCTCCTGCAGCGTTAAAGCTTTCATATTCCAGCTCCCCCAGGGCGCCGCCGTCCACCGTATAGGCAAAATCAGCTCCAAAGAGCTTCACATCAAAGTATTCCGCTCCGTCTCCCACCTCTTCGTCCGGGGTAAAGGCAATCCGGATTTTTCCATGCCTGCACTGGGGATTATGCAGCAGATAATCCGCCATGGCCATGATCTCCGCAACCCCCGCCTTGTCATCCGCTCCAAGCAAAGTAGTTCCGTCCGTCACAATCAAATCCTGCCCCTGATAGCCTGACAGCTCAGGAAAATCAGCCGCTCTCATCACGATGCCTTCCTTCTCGTTTAACACAATATCGCCGCCGTCATAGCGCTCCACGATTCTGGGTGAGACCCCGGCCCCCGTCACCGCAGGAGAAGTGTCCATATGAGCGATAAAGCCCAGTACCGGCCCCTTCTCGCAGCCACATGAGGCAGGAATTGTGGCGTACACATAGCAGTGCTTTCTGTCGTAGGTGATATCGCAGGCTCCCATAGCCTTAAGCTCCTCCACAAGCAGCCCTGCCAGATCATGCTGCTTCATCGTGCTGGGGATTGTATCCGAATTTTCCTGGGACTGGGTATCCACCGTCACATACCGCAAAAAATTTTCAATGGTTTTTGTCATAATCATCCTCACATTTCAATCTACAATTTCATGCAGACTTTATCATAACACGAGTTTTACAATATCTCAACTCTTTTAAGCCCGGCAGGCATGGAAGCTTGGGGCTTCGATCTCCCCGAAGGCTCTCAGGGCCTGCCGGCGGCTTTCAGCTCCCTGCAGGCTTTCCCGGAAAGGGCCAGCACACAGATCAAATTCGGCAATGCCATAAGGGCGTTGCAGATATCCGAAAAATCCCAGACCACCTCCAGGGCGCACAGGGCTCCCACATAGGATACAAGTCCGTAAAAAAAGCGGTAAAAAATACAATATCTGGTGTTTCCCACCAAAAACTCAAAGGCCTTCTCCCCCTGATAGGCCCATCCAACGATGGTGGCAAAGGCAAACAGGGTGATGCAGATGCAGATGAAGAAAGCTCCCCACTTCCCGAAGGTGGTGGCAAAGGCTGCAATGGTCAGTGCCGTTCCCGCAAGGGGCTCTCCCCGTTCATCCACCGCCCCCAAAACACCGGATGCGGCAAGGGCAAGGCCGGTGACGGAGCAGATCACAATGGTGTCCAGAAAAACCCCTGTCATGCTGATGTATCCCTGCTTTATATAATCTTTTGTGTCTGCGGCGGCGGCACTGATGCCTGCGGCTCCCAGACCGGCCTCATTGGAAAACACCCCTCTGGAAATCCCCCATCGGAATGCCTCCATGGCGGAGACTGTGACGCTGCCAAACAGTCCCCCGCCCACCGCCTCCGGGCAAAAGGCCCCCTGCACAATCCCCGCAATTCCACCGGGTACGTTTCCTGCATGAAACAGGATCACCGTGAGGGCTCCGGCCATATAAAAGACTCCCATAACGGGAACTAACACCTGGGTCACCCGGGAAATCGTGCGTATCCCGCCAAGCACCGCCAGGATGGTCAATATGCCAATTACAAGCCCGGTTTTCGCCTCATGTACGCCAAAGGTGACCTTAATCGCCGCGGCAATGGAATTGGATTGTGTCATATTTCCCATGCCAAAGGAGGCGAGCACCGCAAATACAGCAAACAGCATCCCCAAAGCAGTAAAAAATCTGCTCCCCGGAAAAGCGTTTTTCATGGTATACATAGGGCCTCCCACGTACTCTCCGGACTGATTTTTTTCCCTGTATTTTACTGCCAGCATACTCTCCACAAGCTTTGTGGCCATTCCCGCCACGCTGGAAAGCATCATCCAAAAAAGGGCTCCCGGGCCGCCCAGAACCATGGCTGTGGCCACACCCACAATATTTCCCGTGCCGATGGTGGCCGCAAGCTCCGTCATAAGAGAAGAAAAGGAGGATATCCCCGCCTCCCTGCCTTCTTCCTTTTTTTGCTCAGAAGCCTTGTCGCGCCCTATGGCACAGAGCAGGGCAGCTTTTAAATTACGCAGAGGCAAAAAACCCAGCCTTATCATAAGATAACAGCCCGTACCCAAAAGAAGTGCCAGCATCCCGGGCCCCCACACAAGCTGATCTAACTGTTTTATGATTTTTTCCGCTCTCTCCAAACAAAAACCTCCCGCACATCCTATCTAAGTATATCTGTGCGGGAGGCAGATTATGTTATCCGTTTTACGATCCGCTTTCGGCAAGCTCCGGGATCAGCTCTGCTATTTCGCTGATTTGAAAAGACATGGAGGTAAGTCCCTCCTTTTCTTCCCTTCCGCTGATGCGCAGGCTCAGGGAAGTAAAATCATAAGGAAGCAGTATTTTGACAGAGAAGAAATCCAATTCCCCATCCCCCCCTGCACCAAAGTCCTCGAGAATTGTCTCCAGCCCATTCTCCGGGTCTATGCCGTAATAGTAAGCAAAAATATAACCCAGATCATAGTTGTTAGTGTGTGCCACAGACAGATCGCTCTCCATTCCGTAGGCGTCCTTCGCCTCTTGCGTCAGCTCAAACCGCAGGCAGTAAATGGTATTTGTCTTTTCATCGAACAAAACCTTCACCTGAAAACCATCAGATATCTGAAGCTCACAATAATAGGTGCTCAAGGCAATCCCTTTATTCAAATCCTCATGGCAGATCAAATACCGCTTCATCTGTATGATATCATAACTGAAATAGGCAGGAAGTACTCCCAAATCCTGTAAAATCCAGATGATATCCTGCTCCAGCGCAGCGCCTGTCACCATATAGCTTTCCTGATCTGTCAAAAGCTCCGTGCCTGATACAAAAAAGGAATCTACATTTTCTGCAAAGCTTTCCAGCCTTTTGTCCACGGACATTTCGTAATCCATATTCAAATTTTCCACCGCAAGACCAGTCCTCTCCTCAGACCAGGTCCTCCCCATCCGGTAAGCATCCTCTATCTGAAAGACAAGCTGCGGAAGAAAGCAGGCGGCCGCTATCAGAAGCAAAAGAGACAGCGTGCAGACGCCATAGACAACAGGCTTTTTCATTATGCTCCTTTCCGTTATTATAAACCCTCAGCTCATTGTGAAACAGGTATTTTTTCTATTTTAACGGCGCACACCTTATATTCAGGAATTCTTGCATATTTATCCAGCGCCGCGTTTGTGAGCACATTGGCGTTCCCGTCAGGGAAGTGAAAGGGCATCCATGTTTCCCCTGGGGAAACCTTTTCACCCACCCTGGCAGTGGTCTCTATGGTTCCCCTTCTGGAGGAAACCCTTATTTTTTCCTGATCGGCAATCCCCAGCCTTGCAGCGTCCTCTGTATTCACCTCGATAAAGGAATGTCCCTCTCTCTCCATCAGGCCCGGGGTTCTTCCCGTCATGGCCCTTGTGTTGTAGTGATAGAGGATACGTCCCGTCATGAGAATAAAAGGATACTGCTCATCAGGCAGCTCGGCGCTTGGGGTGTACTGCGCCGGGTAAAACCAGCCAAGCCCTCTTGCAAATTTTCCCACATGAAGAATGGGCGTGCCGGGATGCTTCTTGTCCGGGCAGGGCCACTGGAGAGATTCTCCCCTGTCGAGACGCCTGTGACTGATTCCTCTAAAGGACGGCGTCACAGAAGCGATCTCATCCATGATCTCCTCGGCGGTAAGTTTGGGCTGTGGATAGCCCATGCGGTTCATCAGATCAATAAAGATATCCGTATCCAGCCGCATTTCTCCTTCCAGGGTAACCGCCTTTCTCACTCTCTGAACACGACGCTCCGTATTGGAGAAGGTTCCTTCCTTTTCCGCATAGCTTGTGCCCGGCAGGATCACATCCGCATACTGGGCTGTCTCCGTCATAAACAGGTCGGACAGCACCAAAAAGTCCAGACTTTCCAGAGCCTTCCTCACATGGTTCTGATCCGCATCCGTCACGATCGGGTCTTCGCCAAAAATAAACAGTCCCCTGATTTCCTTTCGGATAGCCGCGCCGAACACATCTGTGGCGTGCACGCCGGGCTTTCTGTTCAAGGTTACGCCCCAGGCCTTCTCGAATTTTTCTATCACTCCGGGAGCCGTCACCTTCTGATATCCTGGGAAGTCTCCGGGCATTGCCCCCATATCGCAGGCTCCCTGTACATTATTCTGTCCTCTTAAGGGATTCACGCCGCAGCCGGGACGGCCGATCTTGCCCACCAGCATAGCCATGTTTGACATGGACATAACGCCCTCTGTTCCTGTGGAATGCTCCGTGACTCCCAAGCAGTATATAATAGGCGCCTTCTTTGCCTTTGCATACATCAGGGCCGCTTCCCGCAGGTGATCGCTGTCAATATGACAGATCTCGGCCACTCTCTCAGGCGTATACTCCTTGACAATCTCCTTAAGCTCCTCAAAGCCCTCCGTTCTGGTGCGGATAAATTCCTCATCCGCAAGGCCTTCATTGATGATGACGTTCATCATGCCATTGGCAAAGGCCACGTTGGTGCCAGGCTTCAGCTTCAGATGAATGTCCGCCCGTTTGGAAAGACCGATGTCTCTTGGGTCCACCACAATCAGTCTGGTGCCTCTGTCAACGGCCTGCCGTATCTGCATGCCGATGACAGGATGGGCCTCCTCGGGATTAGAGCCCACCAGCATAATCACATCCACGTCCTGGGTGATATCGCTGATGGGATTGGTCATTGCTCCGGAGCCCAGCGTCATGGCCAGGCCTGCAACGGATGCAGAGTGGCATACCCTTGCACAGTTGTCCACATTGTTGGTGCCGAATGCGCAGCGCACCATTTTCTGCAGCATATAGCAGTCCTCATTGGGAGACCGGGAACAGGCAAAGCCCGCCAGTGCATCAGGTCCGTACTTCTTTTTGATCTCCAGAAATTTGGAAGCGATCAAATCCAGTGCCTCATCCCAGGTGGCTCTCTCAAACTCCCCGGTCTCATGATTCTTAATGAGAGGGTATTTGAGTCTGTCAGGAGAATGCACAAAATTAAAAGAACCAAATCTGCCCTTCACACACAAAAGCCCCTTGTTGGAGGGTCCGTCTGCCGGTTCCACATCCACAATCTCATTGTCCTTTACCAGAAGATAAAACTGGCATCCCGTGGCACAGTGGGGGCAGGTGGTCAGCACCTTTTTCACCTTGCTGATCTGATATTTTTTGTGGTTTTTTGCCACCAGCGCCCCTGTGGGACACACATTGGCGCAGTTGCCGCAGGATTCGCACAGGCTGGTTTTCCAGTCCGGCCCGAAAGGCGCATCGATTAAGGTCCTGGTTCCGATCTTGGTATTGTGCAGCGCACCGTTTCCCGCCACCTTATTACAGGTGCTTACACACCTCTGGCAGTTGATGCAAAGATCGGGATAATAAGTTAAGAAGGGATTTTCCTTCTTGGCTTCCAGCTTCACCGCATTGCTCTCATAGCAGGATTTTGTGATCTCATATTCGTTGGAGAGATCCTGTAAGCGGCACTCGCCGGATTTGGAAC
This sequence comes from Candidatus Acetatifactor stercoripullorum, assembly GCA_019114005.1. Lineage (GTDB taxonomy): Bacteria > Bacillota > Clostridia > Lachnospirales > Lachnospiraceae > Acetatifactor > Acetatifactor stercoripullorum. The sequence continues at coordinate 7,716 of DXGH01000043.1, read as the reverse complement.
AGGAAAAGCACCTCACGTCATGGTTGGCAAGCAAAAGGTTCAGCACCTGCTTTCTGCTGTTTACCACCCTCTCGCTTTTGGTATGTACCACCATGCCCTCAGAAACTCTGGTGTTGCAGGAGGTCACAAGCTGCTTTTTGCCCTCCACCTCAACCACGCACATTTTGCAGGCTCCCACCTCGTTTACATCCTTTAAATAGCACAAGGTAGGAATCTTGATATCAGCCTTTTGTGCGGCCTCCAAAATCGTAAGCTTGGGGTCTGCGGATAAGACCACTCCATCTATGGTAATCTGCACCATTATACTCTGCCTCCTTCCACTACGCCGCAGCCGAAATGATCACATCTGAGACATTTGCTGCACTCCTGCATGGCCTCGTCGTAGGACATGCCGTTTTCAATGGGCTCAAAATTCCTTTTCCGCTCTCTTGCGGAGCGGTCCGTCAGATGCACCCGCCCGATATGGGTTCTTTCATTCTCTCTGGGAGCGGGAATTTCTATGGCATCGTTAAATTTGTGATGGTATCCCAGGTATTCGTCTATATTCAAAGCGGCAATCTTGCCGGCCCCGATTGCCTTAATTACTGTGGCCGGGCCAAAAACGCAGTCTCCTCCGGCAAAAATTTTCTCATAATCCTTCAATCTGGTATCCGGGGTGGTCTCGAAGGTTTTCCTTCTGGGATTCACACTGTATTTTTCAAAAGGAGCGGAAACAATATCCTGCCCGATGGCCATCAGCACCACCTCACAGGGAACCTCAATCTCCTCCTTGTTTGCGCTGACCGCCGTAGGCTGCCCGTTTTTGCCGTACACACTGATGATCTGGGGCTGTGCCACAAAGGATTTTACATTTCCCGCTTCATCCGCATGAATTCTTACCGGCGCATTCAAGGTCAAAAGCTCTACGCCCTCCTCTATGGCTCCCTGGATTTCCGAGGGCAGCGCCGTCATATCCACCTGGCGCCTTCTGTAAATCACCGTCACCTCTTTGGCATTACACCTTATCGCGGAGCGGGCGCAGTCCATGGCCACGTTTCCACCGCCTACCACCACCACACGTTTTCCGGTGTAATCCGGCAGATTGCCCCTTCCGATCTCACTTAACATGCTCACCGCAGAATAGACCCCGTTGCTTTCAATTCCGGCGATATGTACGGTTTTTCCCACCTGTGCGCCGATGGCGATATACACCGCGTCATACGCCTCTAAAAGTTCCTCCATGGTCACATCCCTGCCTACCGCAGTTTGATATCTCACCTCAATGTTTCCCGTAGAGAGGACAGCGTTGATATCCTCGTCCAATCTGTTCTTGGGAAGCCTGTAGTTGGGAATCCCGTAGCGCAGCATGCCGCCCAGCTTTTCCCGTTCCTCAAAAACCACCACCTTATGCCCCATAAGAGACAGAAAATATGCGGTGGTAAGGCCTGAGGGGCCGCCGCCTACAATGGCAACCTTCTTTCCGGTGGAAACATTGCATTCCGGAACCTTCACCTGATCTGCGGGAATCTGATCCACTGCAAACTTTTTGAGGCCTCTGATGTTTACCGGGCTGTCAATCAAGTCTCTTCTGCACTTTTCCTCACAGGGATGCTCACAGATAAAGGCGCAGGCCGTCGGGAAAGGATTATCCTGTCTGATCAGATTGATGGCGTCCGCATAGCGGTGTTCCCCGATCAAAGCGATATAGCCGGGAATATCCACATGGGCCGGACAATAGGAAATACAGGGAACCTTCTGCCCGATCTCCTCCTGGCACCTGTGATTTTCTATGTGGCTCATATATTCATCATGAAACAGCTCCACGCTCTGCAGTACAATATTTGCCGCCTCGTAACCGATGGTGCAGTCTGCGGTATCCTGTATCATCTGGGCAAGAGCCACCATTTTGTCAAAGGTTTCTCGATCCGCCCTTCCGTCCAGAATATCCCGCATCATGTTCTCCACCTGCTCCAGACCATCCCTGCAGGGAACACATTTGCCGCAGGTCTGGGTCCTTGCGCTCTCTAAAAAGGAAAGCTGCACGGAAATGGGGCATACCCCGGGGGGGCAGGCCTTTACTCGCTTTACATATTTGTCCAGAAATTTGGTAACCTTTTCATTTACTTCATTTGAAGAAATCACGTTTTTCGTCTGCATGAAAAACCTCCCTTTCCTTGCCTGTCACTCTATACGCATTGCTGTAAATATTCATTCTGCTTCCTCTTGCAAAGCCGATCAGCGTTATGCCTGCAGCCTGTGCCAGCCGTACACTGTCATAGGTTGGGGCAGAGACACTGACCGCCATCTTAACCCCTGCTGACATAAGTTTTTTTACCATATCCGAAGGAGCCCTTCCGGATAGAAGCACAACGCCATCCGACAAATCAATATCCTGTACCAGGGCAAGCCCAATGAGCTTATCCAGCGCGTTATGCCGTCCGATATCCTCCGCATACAGCGCATACTGGAATTCCTGCCCTCTGCCCTTTTGCTTTCTTGGAAGAAAGGCGGCGCTGTGCACATTTCCCGTCCGCAAAAACAGCTCCGATCTCTTGGAAAAGCTCTCCATAGCCTTTAATATCCATTCTGCCTCCACGGTAAAGTCCTGTGCGCGGCCAAAGGGCGCCTCCAAAGCTCCCTCTCCCAAAAAACGGAGTTCCGTATGGCCCGGGACCACACTTTCCAACAAATATCTTTCTTTTCCCAAATTTCTTCCAAAGGCAGAAAATACATATCCCACCGCAAGCTCCCGAAGCAGAAGCTCCGTGCAGAAAAAGGGGATTTTTTCTCCTCCATATTCCAGAGAAAGCGCATGCTCCAAAAGCAGCTCATCCTCTGCCCTTTTGATGGCTTCTCCCTGAACCTTTACAATCTCCTGGCACATGGTAACCCTGTTTTGTATCATTTTTATTTCCTTTGACCGCTTTTGCGGCACAGTTAGATAATTTTTTCACATTTTCCAAATATAACAATATGCCAGACCCGAAAGTCTGGCATATCCATCGCCTAAGTTATTGTACTTTATTTTTCATCAATTGACAAGAAAGAATAATTTTTTAACAAAGTTTTTCCGTTTTTCCGCACTCCCCATCCAGTCCCTTCATAATCAAAATACCATGTTCCAGGCTGGGAAGGATATATTCCAGGCACTCCCGCACTGCCTTGGGGCTTCCAGGCAGATTTATGATCAGGGTCTGCCCCCGCATCACGCTCACCCCACGGCTGAGCATAGCCCTTGGTGTGATGGAAAGGCTGTGCACCCTGATGGCCTCGGCAATTCCCGGCACATTTCTGTGAGCCGCCCGCAATGTGGCCTCCGGCGTGCGATCCCGCTTGGAAAGTCCCGTTCCTCCGGTGGTAAAGATCACGTCCACCGCCTCCTCATCCGCAAGCCTGACCATTTCCCGATACAAAAGCTCCTCATCGTCGGGTAAAAGCACTCTATGTTCCACCTGATAGCCCTGCTTTGTAAGCATTTCCGAAACGGCGGGACCGCTTAAATCCTCTCTTTCCCCCGCCGCTCCCTTATCGCTGGCCGTGATCACTGCAGCCCTCAGCTTTTCCTGATTCTCCCGATTCTCTTTTTTCTCTGACATACAACTCATCTCCTGTCTGTATGGTTCCTCCGTGGAGCACTCTGGCAAAAACGCCCTCTCTTGGCATGATACAGTCACCCACCTGTTTGAAAATCTCACACTCCGAATGGCATTTCTTGCCGATCTGTGTCAGCTCAAGCACCACATCATTGCATGTAAATATGGTTCCCACCGGAAAGCTTTTAAAATCAAAGCCCTCCACCAGAAGGTTTTCCCCAAAGGCGCCGTCCTCCACCTGGGCCCCTCTTGCCCGGAATGCCTCCACCGCCTCATAGGACAAAAGGCTCACCTGCCTGTGCCATTTTCCCCCGTGGGCGTCGTTCTCCAGCCCAAAATCCTCCAGGAAATTACATTTTCCCACATTTCTCTTTGCCGTTCCCTTTTTCTCACTGATACATACAGCCCTTACCCTGCCCATCCATCATCCTCCGATCTGATTCATATTTCTTTCTTCCACGTTTTCCCTTTCTGAAGGCATTTCTTCGCCCGGACTCTCAAAATGGTGGGCGGCGGGCTTATTCTTCACCGCCTCTAAAATTGCCTCTTCGATTTGTGCATCCTCTGTCCGCCCGTCCCGCAGATATTTCCGCAGATCTATGCCGCTTTCATAATGCAGGCAGAGCTTAAACCTCCCCTCCGCCGTAAGACGCACTCTGTTGCAGCTTTTGCAGAATTTATGGGAAATGGGGCTGATAAAGCCGATTCTTCCCTGAAAGCCCGGGAAATTGTAATAACAGGCCGGGCCGCCGCCCGGGGATGCCGGCGCCTCCCTGGGCTCTCCGAAAAAGGCGGAAAAGTCCTTAAGCAGCTCCCCGGAAGAAATCCCATGAAATTGTTTTCCGCAGCCTATGGGCATGAGCTCAATAAACCGTACGTCCACCGGCTGATTTTGCGCAATGGCCGCCACCCTTCTAAGCTCCCCCTCATTCAATTCCCTGCAGGGCACACAGTTTATTTTTACGCCAAAGCCCACAGAAAGGGCAGCTGAGAGTCCCTCCTTTACCTCCCCCAGCGCATCCCGCCCCGTAATGGCGGCAAAGACCAAAGGGTCCAGCGCATCCAGGCTGATATTGACCCGGTCAAGACCTGCCCTTTTCAGCTCCCCCGCCAAAGGAGCCAAAAGGGTTGCGTTGGTGGTCATGGCAATCTCCTCTATCCCAGGTATGACGTGAATCCCTTCGATCAAGCGGCAGATATCCTTACGCACCAGAGGCTCTCCGCCGGTGATGCGCACCTTTTTAATGCCAAGCCGGGCCATGATTTTGCAGACTCTTGTGATCTCCTCAAAGGAAAGAATATCCTCATGACGCAGAGACGTGACTCCCTCCGGGGGCATGCAGTATCTGCACCGCAGATTACATTTGTCCGTCACCGATATTCTGAGGTAATCAATTACTCTTCCAGTGTTGTCCGTCATCTTTAAACCTGTGCCTTTCTGCGCCTACTGCCAAAGCAGCATCAGCTTTTCTCTGGGAATTTTCAGATACAGCTCTTTGTCTCCTTCCCCTGAGGAAACTCCGGCCCCCTGCTCCTTCATTTTTTGATAGTCCGCCTTTGGAAGCTCATATCGCAGATGGGTCCAGTCGCCCTCTTCTTGATTTCCCTTTTGCCGGAACAAAAGAATCATGGAAAAGGTATCCTCTATCACCCGTTCCAGCTGACAGTCAAACACTGCCTCCGGTTCCGGCTTTGAAACCCACTCAAAAAAATGAGCCCGCACAGCAGCGTACTTTGGCGGCTCTTTTCCTTCCTCCAGGCCAAGCCATATGCCCCAGTCCACAGCCCAGTATCGGCCTCCGCTCTCCCGCTTTAAGCGCGTTATATTTTTGCAGCCGGTCAAAAGCGCGGCGGCCAGGGTCTTTGGGCTGTCAAAAAGCTGCCTCTTTTCCTGTATGTCTAAAAGCTTCCCCTGCTCCATCACCGCGATTTTGTCCGTGAGCCGATATACCTCGTTCCGGTCATGGGATACAAAAAGAACCGTTTTTTGGTAGGTTTCCATGACCTTTAAAATTTCCTGCTCCAGCTGCCATTTCAGATAACTGTCCAGAGCGGAAAAGGGCTCGTCCAGCATAATAATGTCAGGCTCCGCAGCCAGCATCCTGGCTAACGCCGCCCGCTGCTTCTGCCCTCCTGAAAGCTGCCAGGGATACAGGTTTTCCAATCCCTCCAGATAAAACCGGCGGATGTATTCCCTTACGGCCTCCTCCTTCCTGCGCCCCTTTTCCTTCATGCCGGAGAGAATGTTCTTGCGCACCGTCATATTTGGAAAAAGCGCATAGTCCTGAAACAGATAGCCCACATTTCTTTTCCGCACCGGCATATTGATATGCTCCTTAGAGTCAAACAATACCCGGCCGTCCAGCACAATCCGTCCTTTGTCCGGCGTCTCGATGCCGGCGATACATTTTAACGTCATGCTCTTTCCACAGCCCGACGCTCCCAATATGGCAAAGGTTTCCGCGCCCGCTTCAAATTTTGCCTTCAAGGGGAAATCTCCCAGCTTTTTTTCAATATCCACATACAGCGCCATTACCCGGACCTCCTTTTCGACTTTCGGTGATCCGTCAGATAATTCATAAGCAGAATCGTCACAAAGGACATAGCCATGATAACCGCCGTCCAGCGGTAGGCTAACGCTCTGTTTCCCGACTGCACCGCCGTATAGATAGCCACCGACATGGTCTGAGTCTTTCCTGGTATGTTCCCCGCAAGCATTATGGTAGCCCCAAATTCTCCCAGCGCACGTGCAAAGGCCAGTATGGTTCCCGCCATGATTCCCGGCCAGGATGCAGGCAGCATCACCCTCAGGAGAATCTGAAATTCATTCATTCCCAGGGTCCTTGCGGCGTGAATGAGATTTTCGTCCACCTGCTCAAGGGCTCCCCTGGCAGTGCGGTACATAATGGGAAAGGATACCACCATGGAAGCCACAGCCGCCCCCTGCCAGGTAAAAATAACCCCCATCCCAAGAGCGTCCAGAAACTTTCCCAAAAGGCTGTTGTTCCCAAACAAAAGGAGCAGAAAAAAGCCGACTACAGTGGGCGGAAGCACCATGGGAAGAGAAAAAAGCCCATCTAAAAGGGACTTCCCCCTTTTCATGGGGGTTATCAGCCAGGCGGCCAAAAGCCCCAGAAAAAAGGTCAGCAGGGTGGCGCAGCAGGCCGCCTTGAGAGAAATGATAAAAGGTGAAAAATCCATCCCGGCCACCTACTGCACCGTGGCAAAGCCATAGGACTCGAAAAGGGCGCTGATCTCATCTGTTTTCAGGTAATCCATAAATTCCTGGGCCGCTTCCTTCTGCTCGGAGGCCTTTACAATGCCCATGGGATAGATAATGGGAGTACAGGAGCCCTCCGGCGCCTCGCACACCACTGTAATGGAGTCAGAGGAAATGGCGTCCGTGGCGTAAACCACGCCGCAGTACACCTCTCCCGTTTCCACCCAGGAAAGCACATTTCTCACATCCGTTCCGTAATTGGCCTTGGCTTTTACCTCATCCAGGATTCCAAGAGAAGTGAAAATTTCCTCCGCATACTGTCCTGCCGGAACGCTTCCAGGCTCTCCCAGTCCGATCATGCCCACCTTGTCCGTGGCCGCATCCTCGAAGCTTTCAATTCCCGCCGTGCTTGTCTGCGGTACAATCAATACCACCTTGTTCTCCAAAAGATCCTGAATGGAATCCGATTCCATCAGCCCCTCCTCATTCAAGGCATCCATCTGCTTCTGTGCTGCAGAAATAAAAATATCCGCAGGCGCTCCCTCTTCGATCTGCGTCTGCAGAGCGCCGGAGCCCCCGTAGGAAAAATTCAGGGTGACACTTTCATGCTCCGCCTCATACATCGTCTTAATCTCATTGCATACATCCGTCAGGCTTGCCGCCGCGAGCACAGTAAGCTCCACATTCTCCTGCGCGTCTGCGCGCTGTGCAGTTTCCTCCTGTGCTCCTGCGCAGCCGGTGGCAAGCAGCATACAGCCTGCAAGCAAAAGCATCACAATTTTATTTCCTGTTCTTTTCATATCAATCTCCATTCCGCCGCCTTTGGCTGGCGGCACAAATAGTAATGAAAGTATTTCAACTCTCTACTTTTTGCTGTAAAATTGCTTGTAAGAAGCTACACTACAAAGCACGGGAGGAGGAGTT
>DXGH01000042.1 GCA_019114005.1 Candidatus Acetatifactor stercoripullorum | reverse complement strand
ACAAAAGACATTATGCAAATATTCGCGAAACTTTATCTTCTCTTTTAAAGGATGCCTATGACAAGCTGGGTAATCTCACCCTGCATCCCATGATCACCGGCTCCGGAGGGCTTACCCTGGCAAATCATCTGGGAGTGCCCTTTACCCAGGAGGTCATCGCGGTGGCATCCTCCCTGCAGGAGCTTGCTCCAAAAACCGATGTGGCCATAGAGCTGGGCGGCGAGGATGCAAAAATTATTTATTTTGAAGGCGGAAACGTAGAACAGCGTATGAACGGCATCTGCGCCGGAGGAACCGGCTCCTTTATCGACCAGATGGCTTCTCTTTTGCAGACAGACGCCGCCGGGCTGAACGAATACGCCAAAAATTACCAATCCCTGTATACCATTGCGGCCAGATGCGGCGTGTTTGCCAAGTCCGACATCCAGCCCCTGATCAATGACGGCGCCACCAAGGAGGATCTGGCTGCCTCTATTTTTCAGGCAGTGGTAAACCAGACCATCAGCGGTCTTGCCTGCGGCAAGCCCATCAGGGGACATGTGGCCTTTTTAGGAGGCCCCCTTCACTTTCTGCCCCAGCTAAAGGCTGCCTTTATCCGCACCCTGAATCTGGATGAGGAGCACATCATTGATGTGGACAACTCTCATTTATTTGCCGCTATCGGCTCTGCTTTAAACGCAAAAGAAGAGGTGTCCTACACCCTGGAGGAGATGGTAAACAAGCTCTCTTCCGACATTAAGATGGAATTTGAAGTGGAACGCATGGAGCCGCTGTTTGCAGGCGAGGCGGATTATCAGGAGTTTAAAGACCGCCACAGCCGCCACCATGTGGGTACAGCCGAGCTTTCCTCCTACCGGGGAAACGCCTTTCTTGGCATCGACGCAGGCTCCACCACCACAAAGATCGCCCTGGTGGGCGAGGACGGCTCTCTTTTATATTCCTTTTACAGCAGCAACGACGGAAGTCCCCTGCAGACCGCAATCCGTTCTTTAAAGGAGATTTATTCCCTTCTGCCCGAGGGCGTTTCCATCGTGCGCTCCTGTTCCACCGGTTACGGCGAGGCCTTGATGAAGGCGGCCTTCCTTTTGGACGACGGAGAGGTGGAAACAGTGGCCCATTACTACGCGGCGGCCTTTTTCGACCCCAAGGTGGACTGTATCCTGGACATCGGCGGACAGGATATGAAATGTATCAAGATCAAAAACGGCACCGTGGACAGCGTACAGCTCAACGAGGCCTGCTCCTCCGGCTGCGGCTCCTTTATCGAAACCTTTGCCAAATCTTTAAATTACAGTGTGCAGGATTTCTCAAGGGAGGCTCTTTTTGCCAAGCATCCTATTGATCTTGGCACCCGCTGCACCGTATTTATGAATTCCAAGGTAAAGCAGGCCCAGAAGGAGGGAGCTTCCGTCTCAGATATTTCGGCGGGCCTTGCGTATTCCGTTATCAAAAACGCCCTGTTTAAGGTAATTAAGGTTTCCGACGCCTCGGAGCTTGGAAAGAATATTGTGGTACAGGGCGGAACCTTCTACAACGACGCCGTGCTGCGAAGCTTTGAAAAAATTGCAGGCTGTGAGGCCATTCGTCCCGATATTGCCGGTATCATGGGAGCCTTTGGCGCTGCACTGATCGCGCGGGAACGGTATGAGGAAGGCTTTCAGACCACCATGCTCTCCTACGAAAAAATCTGTGATCTGAAATTTGAAACCAGCATGGCAAAATGTAAGGGCTGTACCAATAACTGCCGTCTCACCATAAACAAGTTCTCCGGCGGACGCCAGTATATTTCCGGCAACCGCTGCGAGCGTGGAATCGGCGGCCAGAAAAACGCCCACAATGTGCCCAATTTGTTTGAATATAAGCTGCACAGACTCTTTTCCTACCCTTCTCTGGACCCGGATAAGGCTCCAAGAGGCACGGTAGGCATTCCCAGAGTGCTCAATATGTACGAAAATTATCCCTTCTGGCATGTATTTTTTACCAGGCTGGGATACCGGGTGGTTCTCTCCCCCAGCTCAAACCGCAAAATTTATGAGCTTGGCATCGAGTCCATCCCCAGCGAGTCGGAATGCTATCCCGCCAAGCTGGCTCATGGTCATGTAACCTGGCTGATTCGTCAGGGCATTACCTTTATTTTCTATCCTGCTCTCTTTTACGAGCGCAACGAATTTGAGGACGCCAATAACCATTACAACTGTCCTATTGTCACCTCCTATTCTGAAAATATCAAAAACAATGTGGAGGAAATCACAAGCGGACAGATCACCTTCCGCAATCCCTTTATGTCCTTCCGGAACCTGGACACCGTTACGGAGGCGCTGACCAAGGAATTTACCGAAATCCCGGCGGGAGAAATCGCCGATGCCTGCAAAGCAGCCTGGGAGGAGCTTGCCTGCGCCAGAAAGGATATGCAGAAAAAGGGCGAGGAGGTGCTGCAATATTTGGAGGAGACCGGCAAACGGGGCATCGTTTTGGCCGGACGGCCCTATCATATTGACCCGGAGATCAACCACGGCATTCCTGAGCTGATCACCTCCTATGATATCGCCGTGCTGACAGAGGATTCCATCTCACACCTGGCCGCTCCCGAGAGGCCTTTGATCGTGTCTGACCAGTGGATGTATCACTCCCGTCTCTATGCGGCGGCAAGCTATGTAAAGACAGTGGACAATCTGGATTTGATTCAGTTAAACTCCTTTGGCTGCGGCCTGGATGCGGTCACCACAGATCAGGTAAACGATATTCTCTCAGGCTCGGATAAGATTTATACCTGCTTAAAGATCGACGAGGTAAACAATCTGGGGGCTGCCAGAATCCGTATCCGCTCTCTGCTCTCGGCTATCCGTGTGCGGGAAAAGCAGAACAAAAAGCGCACCCTTCACTCCTCTGCCATTGAAAAAGTGGCCTTTACGGAGGAGATGCGAAAAGAATATACCATCATCTGTCCCCAGATGTCGCCCATCCACTTTGAAATCCTGCAGCCGGCCTTTAACGCCTGCGGCTACCACTTTGAGGTGCTGGACAATGACAATAAGCATTCTGTGGACGTAGGCCTTAAGTACGTGAACAACGACGCCTGCTATCCTTCCCTTCTGGTGATCGGACAGATCATGGAGGCTCTCCTGTCAGGAAAATACGATCTGAACAAGACAGCCATCATTATGACCCAGACCGGAGGCGGCTGCAGGGCCACCAATTATGTGGGCTTTATCAGGCGTGCACTGAAAAAAGCCGGCATGGAGCAGATTCCCGTAATCTCGCTGAATCTGGCCGGTATTGAAAAAAATCCCGGCTTTCACTTGAACGCCGACCTTATGATACGCGCTGCAGTAGGGGCTGAGTTTGGGGATATCTTCATGCGCTGCGTATACCGTATGCGCCCCTATGAAGCCACGCCGGGCAGTGTGGACGCCCTCCATGCCAAGTGGCTGAAAAAGGTACAGGCATTTGTTTCGGCAAAGCACATTAACCTGTTTCAATTTAACTCCATGTGCCGCCAGATTATCCGGGATTTTGACAACATCCCCATTCTGGATATCAAAAAGCCCAGGGTGGGAGTGGTAGGAGAAATTTTGGTGAAATTCTCTCCTGCCGGAAACAATCATCTGGTGGAGCTTTTGGAGGCCGAGGGAGCCGAAGCCGTTGTACCGGATCTGATCGATTTCATGCTCTACTGCTTCTACAACCAAATTTACAAGGCAGACCACCTGGGCATGAGCAAAAAAGCCGCACGGCTGTCCTCCATGGGCATCTGGGCTATTGAGCATATTTTAAGAGGCGCAGCGGTGAAGGAATTTAAAAAGAGCAAGCACTTTACGCCTCCCACCCCCATTCGTGAGATTGCCTCCTTTGCCGAGCCCATCGTATCCATCGGCAACCAGACCGGCGAGGGCTGGTTCCTTACCGGCGAGATGGTGGAGCTGATTCATGATGATGTACCTAACATTGTCTGCACCCAGCCCTTTGGCTGTCTGCCCAACCACGTGGTAGGCAAGGGCGTAATCAAGGCGCTGCGCAAGGCTTACCCCGCCTCCAACATTGTAGCCATCGACTACGACCCGGGCGCCAGCGAGGTAAACCAGTTAAACCGTATCAAGCTGATGCTTTCCACAGCCCAGAAAAATCTGCGGAAAATGGAAGAAAAAAGCGTCCGGAGCCTGTAGAATAGGCTTCCGGGCGCTTTTTCCATTTATGTCCATGGACTTTTTACGGTTTTTCTTTTGCTGGTCAAACGGCTGTTTTGGTTAGCGAAGGAATGAATGCGGGCCTCTAAAAGCTGCTTTCTTCCCTCTGCGCTTCTGGTATAGATCAGCTCACAGGAGCCCATGTCCTTTTCCACACAGCGGACAAAAAGCTGGGCGTCCTCCTTCTTTTTGCCGAACAGCTCCGGCACACAGTAATATCTGCACAGTCTGGAAACCGGCCTTTTGGCCTTCAACAGATAACGCTGGTTTTCCACCTCTCCCAAAAGCTCACAGATACACTGGGCAAAAATATCCTTCTCTCTTTCCGTTCCATTTTTCAAATACACATAGCTCGCCCAGCCTTTTCCATCCTCCGTCTCCACACTCACGTTGCGGCTGGTCACAGCCTTGGTTTGGCGCAGTGCCCGAAGCACCCCTTTTCCCAGAGAGCGCAGATACCGAAAGGGGGTTCCCAGACGCAGCACTCTTCCCCCGTATCGGAAAATACCTATGGTACAAAGCAATAGGAAAAAAATGAAAAGCACATTTCCTAAAGCTCCCAGCCTTCCGTCCTGCAGTGCGAAGAGGCCCAAAAGACCTCCCAGGCAGAAAATGCCTGCGCCCAGACACACAAAAAGCAGCACAAGAGCACTGTACATGCGAAAGCCCGGTTTGAGATACTTCTTGTCCACACCGGCCTCCACCGCCACATCCATATCCTTTAACACTGTCAGGGACTCCTCCCAGCGCCGCTTTAAAGCTTCCCGGTCTGCCGCCAGCGCAAGCATCTGCTGGTTTATCTTCTGCAGCAGAGGCTCCGTATAAGGAGGCTTTATGAAGGAAAGCCGCTCCAGTCCGTTTTCGATGACATTTTTCTCATAATGCACTCCCAAAAAGCCTTCAAACCGACGTTTCAAGGTTGCAAAATCCTCTGATTCTTCCGGCCCTTTCAGCTTTCCCGTTTCTCCCTCCGGCTCCATGCAGATCAGGTGCCATATGTTGCTTACCTTATCAGGATTGCCCTTCATGGTGCGGATCGCTCTCCCCCGCATCTGGTTGCTGAGCATGAAGGAGCCCACAAAGGAGGCCAGAATCAAGGAATTAATACAGGGCGAATCCCAGCCCTCCCCCAGCAGAGATTTCGTGCCAATCAGCACACGGATATCCCCTCTGTTAAAGGCCTCCGTCACCAGGCCGGAGGCAGTCTCCTCTCCATCTCTTACATCTACCTGATAATAGCCCTCTACTGTGCATTCCTTTATACTTCCCTTTACACCGCGTTCCTCCATCAGCGTCTCCAGGGTCTCCTTTGCAGACTTTGGGATAATAACAATGCTGCCGCTTAGGGCCGCCAGGCGAAGCTCCTCTCCCCATGGACTTTTTTCATACGCCCTCCGGATATTTTCAAAAATGGGAACCACACCCAGCTCGTTTACAGATTTTTCCTCATTTCCAAGGGCAGACATATATTCCTTTTTGATATAATCAGTAAGAATCAGAAGGCGAAGCTGTTCCCCCAGGTTCTTATATTCTTCTCCCGTCAGGGTCACAATACTGCGTATCTTTCCCTTAGACTGTATCAAAAGCTTATTGAGCTGATCATTTACGGTAAAAACCACCTTATTTTTCTGAATCAGCCCATGTCCCTTTAAAAGAGCCGCAAGCTGTTCCCGATAGGCTTCCTCTACAGCAAAGCTTTCCGTATCCTCATAGAGAAATCCCTGTAAAAGCACCTCCATCCAGTGAAGGTTCATGGAGGGAATCTCCTCTCCCGCTCCCAGCATTCGCAGAAGCTCCCCAGAGAAGGGAATCTGTCTTGCTTTTAAAAATACCAGCAGAGAGGACAAATATTCCGGCTTCTCCAAAAGCTGCTCCGCATAGCGCCCCGGCTGCCTGATTCCCTTATGTGTCCTGATCTTTTCCGCAAATGCCGGGTCTTCAAAAATCTGCTCCGCCACACTTACGGCATCCTTTCGAAAGGCAGTCACCGCCTCCGTCTCTTCCTTCGTAGGCAGATTGAAATACACATAGTCCTGGTGAGGGCAGAGGCTCCTCTCCTTTACCAGCTCCGGTACAATAATCTCCTCATCAATTGGGCCGCACAAACCGATATATCTGTCCCATTCTCCCTTGGAAGCATCATAGGGCGGCGTTGCCGTCAAGGATATAATCGTTATCCCCGGCTCTCTGTCCCGCAGCTCCTCCAGTGCTTTCCACCACTCGCTGCGCAGATGATGGGCCTCATCCAGACAGAGGGTGCGAAAGCCTCTCTCCCGGAACAGTTCAAGAAAATCCTTATCGCTGTGAAGGGCCTGATAGGTGATGGCCGTGATCAGACCGGGCTTTCGGATACTGTTGGAAAGCAGTCCCTCCGTGTCCGTTCCCTCCGGCAGATACGCTTCCCTTACTCTGGCAAGCCATTGATTTCTGATATTGATACTGGGCGCCAAAATAAGCGCCGGACTTCCCAGCCGTCTGATCAGCTCTATTCCCAGTGTGGTTTTTCCGGAGCCCGGAGCCGCCACAATGTGCAGCCTTTTATCCCTTAAATACTGGTCCGCCTTATCCAGCACTCTTTTCTGATAGCTTCTCCACTGTCCCTGAAACCGAAGCAGGCCGCTTATATTCTGATGATACATGATTTCCCCCCATTCACTTATGTAAAAATATAGTCCGGGAACCCCGGACTATGATACGTCAGCCATACGGCTGTCAATATACTGCTGAAGCATTTCCGCAACCTCATTGGTGCTCAAGCCTGCATCGGAAATCAAGTCGTTTACCATTTCCAGTTCCCTAAGCCGCTTCTCCTGAAAAAGCTCCTCCAATTCCCGCTTCTCCGATTCAATCCGGGTAGTCAATGCCTCGATCAGCTCCTGCTTTGCCGTAATTTTCTCCTCTAAGGTCTTTTTATGTCCTCTCGCCATATCACTGCCTCCAGTCTGTTTTTTTGCTGCGCATAAGCGTTAATGCGCCTGCATGTTTGTAACAGTATATGGACAAGGGCTGGAAATTATTCCTATTTCCCATTCATTTTTATCACGGATTTGTGAATCTCTTCACTGAGCCGCTCTATTTCCTGATAAATGGTTTTCGACTGCTGGGAAAGCTCTCCCATCTGCTTTGCCACCACTGCAAAGCCTGCCCCGGAGGTTCCGGCTCTGGCTGCCTCAATGCTTGCATTTAAAGACAAAATATTTTGCTTGGTGGAAATATCATCCAGTTTTCTGGTGTTCTTTCTGATGGACTCCACGGAATCCGTGGCGCTTTTTAAATCCTCGTCAAAGGATGCCAGGCGCTTGCTGTCCTTACTCTTTAAATATTCCAGATTTACCATCTGATTGACTACAATGCCCAGAAATTCTGCTGCAGCCCGAATGGATTTTTCCGTGCGCACCGGCACCTTATGAAGAGCTTCTATGTAGGCTTCCTCATTGATTCCAAGCTCTCTTGCAATCTCCCTGAATTTTTCCTCTTCAGGCTCCATGGGCAGCACCTGTCCGCCAATCATCGCCCCCAGCTTCACACCGTCCACAACAATGTCGTTGGAAAAATCCATAAGCCCTGCATGGCAAAAATAAGTGCCCGTACATTCATTGTCGCATTTTACACATCTGCGGCAGCCCTCTTTGCTCTTTCTGGTATACTCCATGCAAAAATCCGTGAAATTGCTGCCCTCCGTGATATAGTTGCCTTCCTCATCCACAGCAATGGCAGCAAGGCCCGTGGCGTCCGAAAACCGGTCCTGAATTTTCTGCAAAAGCGACATATCCATAAAATCCGAAATGTGCATAGACAGTCCCTCCATTCTATCCTTCCATTTGTTCTACTATATCACATTCCCGGCAAGTTTTCTATCCCTTTTGGCGTTTGATTGCGATTCGTTTTGGGAAGCTGGCGAGGATATCACGCCCGTCTTTAGGATTTAGCACTACGATTCTTTTGGGGTAACTCAATATCCCACACCGATGAAACCAGCATATTTGCTGGCTTTTTTTTCCTTTTTAAAAATTTGACAAAATTATTTTTTAACGGTTGACTATATAGTGCTATGGTGCTATAATGTAACAGGGTGATTTTATGGCATATTTTTTGAAAAAAACAAACAACAAAAAAGGTACTTATTTACAGATTTATGAGAGTTACTATGACCCGGAACGCAAGGCTGGTGCCCACCGTTCTTACAGACCGATTGGATATGTACATGAATTACAGGCAACCGGTATTGAGGATCCTATCTCTTTTTTTAAGGATGAAGTCCAAAAGCTCAATCAGGAGTTCAGGGACAAAAAGCAATCTGAAAAATACAGGCAGATCTCAGAGGAATCCCCGGAAAAATTTCTGGGCTATTTCCCATTAAAAAACCTGAATGATTCCCTTGGCTGTAAAAAATATATCGATCTTATGCAGACGGCAACTGACAGAAAAACGCATTGTAACATACAATCCAAAGCTTGCTGAAAAGCAGAAATTTGAGATCAATAAGCAGGTAGAAAAAGCAAAAAAACTCAGGGCATGTGAAGCGAAAAAATCCGAATATGGAGACAGCGCAAAATATGTAACTTTTATTTCTGCGGATAAAAAAGGGGAAAAAACAGACGGGAAGATCAAAGTGGAACTGAATGAATCAGCCATTGAAAAGGCCAAACAGCTTGCCGGTTACAACATGATCGTTACATCAGAAACCCGCATGTCAGCGTCAGAAATATATGCCGCATACCATAACCTGTGGAGGATAGAAGAATCCTTCCGGATGATGAAATCCCAGCTTGATGCAAGGCCTGTATATCTCCAAAAAGAAGATACCATTACAGGTCACTTCCTGATCTGTTATCTTGCTGTACTGCTCACAAGGCTGTTTCAGATATATGTCCTAAATGATAAGTATGGTACAGAAGAAATATTTGACTTTATACGTGATTATCGAGTCGCACAGGTGTCAGAAAGAAGATATATAAACCTCACCCGGAGATCATCTTTTATCAAAGATTTAACTGCTTTAACGGGACTTCCTCTTACTTCCTATTTTCTTGGAAATGAGGACATAAATAAAATGCTAAGTCATAGGTTTTAATCTATGGCTTAGCACTATTTTTTTAACTCAACTCCAAAAGACAGGTATTATAGTCATTTTCGTGACCATAGTCAAGTACTAGAAGTAAAAATAAAATGGAGATATATCTAATAAGTAAAAGGGGATTTTCAGATGATCTGTAGGACTATTTTTAGCACAAAAAGAAGGCAGGCAGCATTTTGATTGATTATTCACCTTTTTGGGAAACCTTAAAAAAATCCAACGAAACGACCTACACGCTGATAATGAATCACCACATTTCCAGTTCAATCATTGATAAGCTGCGTAAAAATAAGCCTATGAACACTACAACCTTAAATGATCTCTGCCGGATTCTGCAGTGCAATCTTCAGGATATAGCCCAGTACATTCCGTCCGAAGAAGATCAGATTCTATAAAAAAAAGCAACCGCCCCTCCCAGAGGACTGCGGTTACTTTTTATGGTCTGCTATATCGTATGTAATTTTATTCCTTTTACTCTGCAGGCGGTTCAATTCCTCTGGACGGAATCTGCTCCACCTCCAGACCTTTCTCCTTTCGGAAGCTATTCACGGCCGTAAATACCTGATTTACTATATCCACGCATTCCGCGCACTCTTCCTTTGTTACCACCACAAAATCATCTCCAGGATACCTGGCATCAAAATAGTAATCCGTCAGCATAGCAAGATCCTTTGCCTTCAATCCTAGATCAATGCCGCAATTCTTGATTTCCTGATTAATTTTTCTCAGATTATGAGAATTTAATACTGTTTTGTCTACACTACAAAGCTCCGCCACTGATTTCAGCAGCTTCTCCACAATCTGCTGGGAATCCGATGCCATCTTATTGTAAAAGGGCAGATGCAAAACAGCCTGCAGATATTCTAAATCATTGCATGCGATGGAATAATAGTCATTTCTAATTTTCAATCTTTTTCCCTCTCAATTCAACGTAATCTCTTCTGAGGTTCGTCATAAACAGTGAGCTTTCTGTTTCAAAGCGTTCCTTTGTGACAAAAATCAGATCCACCCCAAGCTCCTCTGCATCATTATAAAGCCAGCCCTTGACAGCTCTGTCCGGCAGTTTGTCCACCACAATGCACATATCTACATCGCTTCTTAAAGTAAACTCCCTTCTGGCATAGCTGCCAAAAATACCTACACTTTCGTATGCAATGCCGGATTCCTCAATTTTTTCCAGCATCGCACCACATACCCCATCAAATTTTTTCTGCAGTTGTTCAGAAACCCAAATAGCCATGTCCGCCCCTTTCTTACAGCTCGTAGGGCGTCACCTGGTACACGTAATAATTGAGCCAGTTGCTGTACAGGTTGTTGCTGTGGGACCGCCACTGGAGCAGCGGCCTCTCCTTGGGATCGTCGCCCGGATAATAATGATAAGGAATTTGAATGGGCAGTCCCTTATTCAGGTCCCGGTAATACTCGTTGTGCAGCGTGTAACGGTCATACTCCGGATGACCGTTTACAAAAATCTTTCTGCCCTCCTGGGCAATAGCCAAAAACACCCCCGCCTGGTCCGACTCCGCAAGCACCGTCAGTTCCTTACAGGCGTGAATAGCCTCAGAGGGCGTCTCCGTATGGCGGCTGTGGGGCGCCAGAAAAATATCGTCAAAGCCTCTCACCAGGGGGACTTTTCTGTTTGCCACCTTATGCTCATAGACCCCAAACAGCTTTCTGGGCAGCTTCCTTTTATTAATTCCGTAATAGTGGTAAAAGCCCGCCTGAGCCGCCCAGCAGATATGAAGAGTAGAGGTTACATGGGTCTGGGCCCAATCCATAATTTCACAGATTTCCTCCCAGTAATCCACCTCCTCAAAGGAAATGTCCTCCACCGGCGCCCCCGTGATAATCATTCCGTCAAATTTTAAGTGACGGACCTCATCCAGGGTGGTATAAAATTTATTCAAATGGCTTGCAGACGTGTTGCGGGACACATGGCTTTTCACATTCATAAAGGTCACGTCCACCTGCAGGGGCGTGTTGGATAAAAGCCTAAGGAGCTGAAGCTCCGTGTCCTGTTTTACGGGCATAATATTTAAAATGATGACCTGCAGCGGGCGGATATCCTGATGAATGGCTCTGAATTCATCCATCACAAAAATATTTTCATTCTCAAGAATCTCCTTTGCAGGCAGATCACTTTGTGTTTTAATGGGCATAATTTATTCCTCAGCTTTCTTGCAAATATTTTTCCATAAATTCCTCTTCTGTTATAATGGGAATCCCCAGCTCCTTTGCCTTCTTATTTTTGGACGAGGCAGAAGAAATATCATTGTTGATCAGACAGACCGTTTTTCCGGTAACGCTTCCCGCCACCTTGCCGCCCCTTTCCTCAATCAGCTCCTTGAGCTGGTTTCTGCTCTCAAAATGCTGCAGGGAGCCTGTGACCACAAAGCTCATATTCTCCAGGGTACGTTCCCCGGAAGTCTCCGGCTTTTCTATCCGCAGCTCCTTGAGCAGATTCTCTATTTTCTGGAGGTTGTCCCCATCCCTCATATAATCCACAAATGCCGACGCGATCACTTCACCCACGCCCTCTATGGTGCTTAAGGTCTCCACATCGGCGTTCTGCATTCGTTCCAGCTGATAATCAAAATGCCGGCACAGCATCTTTGCATTCGCCACACCGATATTCGCGATTCCCAGTCCGTAGATGACTCTGGGCAGCGTAGTATTTCTGGCCTTTTCGATACTGTCCAGGAGATTTTGGCAGGATTTTTCTCCAAAGCCCTCCATCTGGGTAATTTCCTCTCTATGTCTGTCCAGATGAAAAAGGTCAGCATATTCGCGGATAAATCCCCGGTCGATGAATTTTTCCAGGGTAGCCTCGGACATACCGTCAATGTTCATGGCGTCTCTGCTCACAAAAAGGGTAAACGCCTTGATGCGCTTGGCTGCACATTTTTCATTGGTACAATACAAAGACTGCACCTCATTTATCTGTCTGATCTGGGTCCTGCCCCCGCACACAGGACAGGTCTTTGGTATCTCCACGGTATCGCTGCAGGTTAAATTCTCAGCGATCTGGGGAATGATCATATTTGCCTTGTAAACCGTAATCCGGTCTCCGATTCCAAGCTTCAGGCCCTTCAGAATACTGATATTGTGAACCGAGGCCCGGCTCACCGTAGTTCCCTCCAGTTCCACCGGCTCAAAGACAGCCACAGGATTGATCAGCCCCGTCCTGCTTGGACTCCACTGAATTTCTATCAGACTGGTTTCCCGAAGCTCATCCGCCCATTTAAAAGCAATGGAATCCCGGGGGAATTTTGCAGTACTCCCCAGGGACTGCCCATAGGCAATATCCTCATACGTCAGCACCAGGCCGTCCGAAGGAATGTCATAGGTCTCCACCTTTCGTTCAAATTCTTCAATGGTCTGCAGAATGGTTTCCTCCGTGACCAGACAATGCTCCACCACATCAAAGCCCTGCTCCTGTAAAAAAGCAAACTGGGCTTCCTTGGAATTATGAAAATCCTCCCCCTGGGCCTTCACAAGGGTGAAGGCATAAAACTGTACATTTCTCTTTGCCGTAATCTCATTGTTCAGCTGGCGCACTGAGCCGCTGCAGAGATTTCTTGGATTTTTGTATCTTGCGTCCGCGTCTTCGATCTCGCTGTTCATTTTTTCAAAATCCGAATAACTGATAACAGCCTCTCCTCTTAAAATCAATTCCCCTTGAAAGGAAATATGAAGAGGCAGATTTTTGAAGGTTCTGGCATTATTCGTGACAACCTCCCCTATCTCTCCATTTCCTCTGGTGACCGCTTTTGCAAGTTTCCCTTCACGATATGTCAATACTACAGTCAATCCGTCCAGCTTCCAGCTCAAAATTGCAGGATTTCCCTCCAGCCAGTCACGCAGCTCCTCCCGGCTTTTGGTTTTTCCCAGAGAAAGCATAGGCGTCTCGTGCCGCTCCTTGGGGAGCGCCTCCACCGCCTCATATCCCACATTCACTGTAGGACTGTTGGCCAGAACCACTCCCGTCTCTTCTTCCAGCGCTGTCAGCTCATCATATAATTTATCATATTCAAAATTGCTCATGATCTCCCGGTCCTGAGCATAATAGGCCTTCGACGCCTTATTTAACGTCTCCACCAGATATTTGATTCGTTCCACCTTAGATGTCTGCATTTTCTATTCTCTCTTTTTTCTGATTTCTCATTTCTGACTTCTGCTTTCTCGTCTCTGACTTCCCATTTCCGACTTCTCAAGCCTTCCCTGACAGACCGGCCCGGGCATAGAGTTCCTCCCTCTCCTTTCCCATGACCTCCCTATACTGCCCGGGAAGCAGCCCGTCCAGCGAAACATTCATAACACGGATGCGCTTCAGGCTTCTCACCTGATAGCCGCAGGCCTTACACATTCGCCTTATCTGTCTGTTGACTCCCTGGGTCAGTGTCAAGTGAAAGGTATATTTTCCACTCTGCTCTGCCCTGCATTTTCTGGTGGTAATCCCCAGCTCCTTCAGATAAATGCCGCCGGACATTTTGTCTAAAAATTCCAGTGTTATCTCCTTGTCTACCTTAACCACATATTCCTTTTCATGCTGGTTTGCTCCCCGCATTATGGCGTCAATCAAATCTCCATCATTGGTTAAAAGCAAAAGCCCTTCCGAATCCTTATCCAGCCTTCCGGCGTAGGTCACCCGCACCGGATAGGAAATTACATCCGTTATCTTTTTTTCCGCATGGACATCCCGCTCTGTACAAGTCACGCCTGTTGGCTTATAAAAAGCCAGCACCGTTTTCTGATTCTGCTTTTGCACAATTTTCTGATCTACCCTGACCTCATCCCCATGGCATACCAGCTGTCCCTTGCAGGCTCTTAGGCCGTTTATCTGCACTCGCCCTTCCTCAATCAGTCTGTCCGCATCTCTTCTGGAGCATACACCGCATTCCGCCAAATATTTATTCAGTCGAATCTGTTCCATCATAAGGCTCCATTTCCTCTATCCGCCGAACCTTTGGGATGCCGTTTCCCTGTACCAGTCCGGTTTTTGCCAATTTGTCCGCCAGATCATTGTACCGCACATTTGTATGGGCCGCAACCTTTGTAAAGCGCAGCGCCACCTTTCCCCCCCAGAGACGCATAGCCTGAGCATACTTTTTCGTCAGCTCCGTCTTAGCCTTCCACTCTCCCGTCACCCATTTTTCAATGCCCTGGTAGTCATAGCATATCTCCAGCGCGCCAAACCCGTTGGCCATGGCAAACTTTACCGCAAACATAGCTCCCAGCATTTCTCCGGTCACATTGCGCAGCTTAAGAGACTGCTCATTGCTGCCATTTCCATACTCCGTAAAAATTCTGCCGTCCGGCAATAGAAAAACACAGCCAAAGGCATACTTTTTCAAAGCATCATCGTAGCTTCCGTCCACATAGGCCAAAAGCTGCCCCTGCTGCAAAGAAGCTGCAGCAGGGGTGTCTGCCTCCTCCAGATAAGCCTTGGCCTCCGAAAGAGTGGCAAAGCCCTTATAGCAGGCTCCCGGGTAACCCTCCACAGAAGCCCTGCATTCTGTCCAGCTGGTAAATATACCTGTCTTGCTGCCTTTTTTTACAACGTAATACTTCTTGCCAGCCATCGTCCCTCGCTCCATCCATTCCAAATATACCGTGTCAGGAGGCATAATATAAGCTCAATGGCCTCCCTCCCGCTTCTCCGTCTGGTAAAACAAAAAGCTGTTTTTACCGTTTCTCTTTACCTTGTACATAGCGTTATCCGCATAAACAATCAATTCCTTCATGTCCTCCGTATCCTGGGGATAGGAAGCAATGCCAATGCTTCCGCACACCTGAGCCTTTTTGTCCTCCAGCACAAAGGGCTTATGAAACACCTGGCTGCATTGGAACACCAGCTTTTCCACGATCTTACTCTGGCTGCTGCGGATGATGACGATAAATTCATCGCCGGCATAGCGGTACGGCGTGAGCACCTGGGTCTGAATTTCCTTCAGCCGGGCAGCCACCTGACGCAAAGCGTCGTCTCCCGCAGTGTGCCCGTAAGTATCGTTGATGGTCTTAAAATTATCAATGTCCAGCATCATCACCGTGCACGGCCGCTTCTCGTCAATACAATTCTGAAGGTCCTCCATAAATTTGCTGCGGTTTGGAAGGCCCGTCAGAAAATCATGCTGTGAAGCAGATTCCAAAATACTTCTGGCCTCCTCCAGCTGCTCCATCAGCTTCTTTCTTTTTACCTGCAGATAAAGCATCCACAAAATAACCAAAATAAGCACAGCCGTCAGGATTCCCGCCGGAATCAGGGCTTCTCTGTTACGCTCTGCAAAGGTTTCTTCATGGTTCAAAATAACCGTGTCTTCGGGAAGCACCGACATATCCAGGCCAAATTTTTTCATTACAGCCTCATCCACGCAATAAACATTTGGACTTTCTATAACGCTGCCAGCATCCCCTGCTTCCTGCCCGTTAATAATATCTGTGGCCAGCTGTGCGGCTATCTCACCGGAACGCTCCATGGACACCACATTGCCCCCAAGCAGTCCCTCTCCAATGCCATCGCCCTCAACCATGCGCAGAACAGGAACCTTGGCCCACCGGACCACCATCTCTACGGACTCTGCATTGGAATAAATTTTCCCATCTGCGTCCTCCGTCATCACCACGTAAATGAGAATGGTATCCTCACTTACGCTGTTAATTGCAAGCTGCAGCTCCCAGGTATCCAGCTCGGAGGTGTTGATCTCCGAAAACTCCAGCTCCGGATACTGCTGTGCACATGCAAAAAAACGCCTTCTTTCAGCCTCACCGGTTATGCTGTTATCCAAAATAGCAACCACCTTAAACGCCTTTGGATTGATTTGTAATCCAAACTCAATATTTTTCTCCACAGACAGCTTTTCCAGTATTCCCATCACCAAGGGGTCCTGGGCCATCTCTTCCGCCAGCTCTTCATCATTGACTCCCTCGAAGATCAGCGGTGTATCAGGAAAAAGCTCCTCCTTATGCTCCTTTGCAAACAATAAAGCGGCGTCATCCCCCACAATCACCACATCGTAGGGCTCCACCTGGGATAGACGATATTTCAGGCTTTCGTAAAAATACTCCATGGACGTTTCATCATCCACTCTCTTGGTATCCATAAATTCATAATCCAGTACAATCCCTTCACCCAGACCCTTCTTGATTCCGTCAATCTGTATCTGCACAGTGTCCCACGCATAAGAATAGGAGCTGATAAACAGGACTCTCCCTTCGTCAGCCGCCGATACCCGCATGCCGCTGCATAACAGTACCGCAAGCATGATGATTCCCCATATCCTTTTCATTCCCTTTTTCCCTGTCATGATATCATCTTCCCTGAATATAAGATTTACTCTTTTTTATTTATTATATCACCACATTTTACACGAAATCAAGATATTAGGCAAGGTATTTCAAAAAGCTTCAGTTTATCAATGCGTATCACACCTCCACTATAAATTAGCCTTGCTCTTAATCTCCCCAATCAACTCATGCACCGTCGTACACGGGCACATCTCTGATGGCTTTGTTTTACCTTCTCTAATACACTGCTCTAGCTTCTGCTGTGCTATCTGAATTGCCCTTTCTTCATCACCGAATTTACAGAGCTTTCCGTATATCAGCTCATCAGCTTTGGAATACTTTTGCCCGGTTTTGGTCTCATATACTCGTCCAAAATCTGAGCAGCAAGTCCAAGAATCCTGAATTGCCGGCATGAAACCGAAGTAGGCATACATCCATATTTCAAAGCATGGATTGGACCAGCCCACTCGTATTCCTTTACTCACTGCTTCTGCAATAATCTCGTCAAACCTCTGCACCCGGTCTCTGTCAAATACAATCCACGGAATACGATACTGTGCATCATAAGCTGTAAGTTCCAGACATTTATTAATCATGGTACGCGTCTTTGTCTCCATAACCTTAATAACCAGCTTATTTCTAACATCCTCCGGCAAAGCCAGATGAAGTCCTGTAAAGAAACAACGCTCTGTAGCTTCTGTATCGGTAACAATCAGATAGTAACCTAATTCCGGCAATTTGAATTGTTTTCTCTGCTCTCGCGATTTTCGGTTACCTGTTCTATCCTTTTTCGCCATACTCAATCCTCCTTAAATATATCAATACTCTTTAAGGCAGGGATTGCACCATACTTTCCAATCAGATAATTCTTCTCATAGCTTTCATCCTTACGGATACGGGAACCATCCTCATCCACAAAGTCAGCCAATGAGTACAGCGTGGAAACGCCTCTCTCATCCTTTTCCACAAACCAGATTTCATCACGTCGTAACAACTGATTAGACAACTGCCATGTGTCATGAGTTGTAAATACAAGCTGTGCATGGTTGATGTTGATTTCCGGATTTAAGAAAGTAAGCAAAAAGTTTCTTACAAGCAACGGATGAAGGCGAGCATTTAATTCATCAATAAAGAATACACTTCCCTTTTCCAATACTTCCTGTAATTCCGGATACAATGCAAACATTTTCAATGTTCCGGCAGACTCCATTCCCAAAGGGATTTCTGCCATATCATCCGAATCAATCATTTTATGGAGAGCATTAATTTTGTAGGTATCCTCTTTTGTTTCTCCATCGTGAGGAACCTTTTCAATTCGAAAATCCTTGATATGCTCGTCAAAGGATGCAAAATATTCTACCACTTTCTGCTGAACATCCTTGTTTTCTACAAATCCCTTTGGCAATCTGTGGGACATAAAGAAGTTAGTGAAAGGATCACCAAAATCAGCAAATTCATTTGCCAGGAACCAATCTCTGATTGCCTTACACTTACCGACTTTCAGCTTCGCCCCCAAAGAGATAATGAGTACCTGCCTTTCAAGCGCAACCTGAATATTATCCCTGCTACTCTTAGGAAATCCTGATAAATCCAGGTCTTCATCGGAATTTCCGCGGTAGAATACAGTACTGTACTTTCTGGCAGTCTTTGCCTTAGAGTTGAGCCATTCTTCCGTTACGCCTTCCTTGTTAATGCAGAAACCATAATTATATGTTCTCTCTGACTTATCCCCCGGCAAGGTAAAATACACTTCAAAGCTGGATTCTGCATTGGCAGATGTGGAATCGAACAAAAACGGAGTAGGTCTGAATTCATCAAACTTTTCCTCCTCATCGCCATACTTGAAAGAATCTGCAACATAATCAGACATATATTCAAAAGCATTATATATATTAGACTTTCCACTTGCGTTTGCTCCATAAATGGCAGCAACCGGCAGAATCTTTTCACTGCCAACAGTCACTACTCTATCCGAAAACTCTGTCATCTTCGCTGCGGACAAGTCCAAAGTAGCCTCATCTCTAAATGACTTGAAATTTTTAAAATTAAATTGAATTAACATGATTGCTGCCTCACCTTCTTTTCTACTTTCTATTATATACAGTTTTTTTATAAAATCAACATTCAAATTCGTTTTTTTCTCACTTTGATGTATTTATTTCCCCGTATGTTGCGGATATGGCTCATGACAATCATGTTCAGCCTGAATCATCTTGTAAAGCAACATATGGAAACGCTTCAAAAAACCGTCCAAAATCAGTAAAAAAAGTCCTGGAAATTCAGCATTTCCAGGACTCTCCATAGAATCAGTCTATCAAATTGTCCGACATCAAATTGTCCAAAGGACAATTCAAAATCCGCGAAACAGACAAGCTTGTCTATTAAACGATTCCCTGTGCAGTCATAGCCTCAGCAACCTTCAAAAAGCCTGCAATGTTAGCGCCTGCCACATAATTTCCTTCCATGCCGTATTTCTTTGCGGCATCATCCAGATTGTGGAAGATGTTTACCATGATGTTCTTTAACTTGCTGTCCACCTCTTCAAAGGTCCAGCTGAGTCTCTCGCTGTTCTGGCTCATCTCCAGGGCAGAGGTAGCAACGCCGCCTGCATTTGCAGCCTTGCCGGGGCAGAACAGTACGCCGTTTGCCTGCAGATACTCTGTAGCCTCCATTGTAGTGGGCATATTTGCGCCCTCAGCCACAGCAAAGCATCCGTTCGCCACAAGCGTCTTTGCATCCTCCAGATCAAGCTCATTCTGGGTTGCGCAGGGAAGGGCAACATCACACTTCACGGTCCATACGCCCTTACCCTCATGGTACTGTGCGCTGGGTCTTGCCGCTGCGTATTCTGTCAGTCTCGCCCTCTTTACTTCCTTTACTTCCTTCAAAAGCTCTACATCGATGCCCTCCGGATCATATACCCATCCGGTGGAATCAGACACGGTAACTACCTTTGCGCCAAGCTGCTGTGCTTTCTGGCAGGCATAGATGGCAACATTGCCGGAGCCGGAGATCGCAACCACCTTGTCCTTGATGTCCTTGCCGTTGCATTTTAACATTTCCTCAGTGATATAGAGCAGACCGTAGCCGGTAGCCTCGGTTCTTGCCAGGGAACCGCCGTAGGTCAGTCCCTTACCAGTGAGAACGCCTTCATACAGGCCGGTGATTCTCTTATACTGACCGTACATATAACCGATCTCTCTTGCGCCGGTACCGATATCTCCTGCAGGAACGTCGGTATCCGCGCCGATATATTTATACAGCTCCGTGATAAAGCTCTGGCAGAACGCCATAACCTCTCTGTCGGATTTTCCCTTGGGATCAAAATCAGAGCCACCCTTTCCGCCGCCGATGGGAAGGCCTGTCAGGGAATTTTTGAAGATCTGCTCAAATCCAAGGAATTTGATAATGCCAAGATTTACGGAGGGATGCAGTCTCAATCCTCCCTTGTAGGGTCCAATGGCAGAGTTAAACTGTACGCGGAAGCCATTATTTACCTGTACCTGTCCCTTGTCATCCACCCAGGGCACACGGAACAAAAGCTGCCTCTCCGGCGTCACAAGTCTCTCCAAAAGCGCGTCCTTTCGGTAAGCCTCTTCGTTTGCTTCGATCACCACGCGAAGGGACTCCAAAACCTCTTTCACTGCCTGATGAAACTCCGGCTGTGCAGGATTTTTGGCAACAACCATATCAAACACTTCATCAACGTATGACATTATTATGTCCTCCTTATAATTAGTATGTACAAACAACTGGAAAACAGTCATAAAAAAGGCATAGGACGAAACCTCCTATGCCATGATGCCGTTGTCCTAGGGAATATTATAAACCCTGTTTTTCATTTTCACAACTTGCTTTATCTCACTACATTATAAAAGTTTTTTTTGTTTTTTTATACAAATTGCACAAGAAAATATACATGTATACAATATACGGCCCCTTTGAAATATTACAGATAATCCTTTAGTACGCCAATGCTCTTCTCCTCAAAATCAATAAGCTGCTTTGCCAGAGCCACAGGCTTTTCCCCCGCCTCCGCATTATGCTTTAATACCTTGGACATCTCCAGTATGCCATTGTTGCTTCCCTTAATCATCAGCTCAGCAATATGCTCCGTGCTGGTGTTCAACAGCGTATTGTAATGAATGCCTGTTTTCAGCATAATATCAGCCAGATGATTCCCCCGATAAGACTCTGCCTTTGCCGCTATCAGCTGTTTGGAGGCTTCATTGTGCAGCTCTGAATATTTCACCGATTGTCTGGAAATCTGTAATGCCAGCCGTTCATCGTAAACCTTGTCCGATATAGTGTCAATGGCTTTCATTGCCATCTCCGTATTCCTTTGAATTTCCCGATATACTGCAACTTCCTGTGAGTTCATAGGCCACCCCGCTTGTTTTGTGATTAAAAAATGCTTCCCATTGGGAAGCATTTCATTCCATTTGTATTCTTTGCAGTTATCCGGATATTATTCATAAAACGGGATTCTTCCTCATTATTGAACATATTCCGCCTTCACATATCCCACCTGGCCGTTGTAATTGATCCTGCACCAGCCGT
This sequence comes from Candidatus Acetatifactor stercoripullorum, assembly GCA_019114005.1. Lineage (GTDB taxonomy): Bacteria > Bacillota > Clostridia > Lachnospirales > Lachnospiraceae > Acetatifactor > Acetatifactor stercoripullorum. The sequence continues at coordinate 12,327 of DXGH01000042.1, read as the reverse complement.
TTTCATTGGCCAGAAGCTCAGCAGAATCGCCGCCAGCCAGCACGCCCAGCTTTTCTGCCGTTTCACTGGCAGACGCGCGCACATTGATATTTGTAGTGGCTGTCACTGTTCCGATAACCGTTGCTCCATCGGAGCTTTCCGCACTGGCCGCAGCCTGCAGAAACTCAGACTTGATATAGCCCTCCTGACCCTCATAGAGCACCTTGGTCCATCCGTTCACACGTTCCTCCAGCACCTGCACGGTGGTTCCTCCGTCCACCTTTCCCAATCTGTCTGCCTGCTCACTGTCAGAGACGCGCACGTTCACAGTGGTGGTGGCTGTAGCGTACTGTACAGTGTTTTCCTGGGAAGCCTCCACATCGGTCTCACCTGCAGTCTCTCCCTCCTGAGCGTCTGCGGCTTCTCCACCCTGCTCCTGGGTCTGGGCGTCCTCCCCAGATTCAGATTCCGAAGCAGACTGTTCCGCCAGAATCACGCCTACCTCCTTATTTACCTGCTGATCCAGTTCGCTTAAGTATTCCAGAAGCTCCGGCTGATCCAGCATCAGCTGATTGTACTCCTCTGTAATCCGGTTGTTAAACTCCACCACATCGTCCTGTGCATTCACAGCCCTGATATATTCAATCACATCATCAGTATTTTCTCCCCGCTTGATATAGAGGGAGCCATTCTCGTCAGTACAGATGTAAAGAGCCTGATATCCCGGAAACTCCGTCGTCTGATTCTGGAAAATCACCCTGTAATAAACATAGGCGATGGTAGAACCCTCCTCCGGTCCCGCCTTTGTGTAAATCTCCAGAGCCGGATAATTTTCAATATACTGTGCATTTACCTGAAAACGAATCAGTTCCGTGTCCGACATTTCATCGCAGATGCTTAAAATGGTATCCGTATCCCCCAAAGCCACCGCATTGTAGTAGGTTGCTACCAGGGAATAGATGTCGCTGTCCTCATTGGCCACCAGAGGAACCTCCGGCACCGTCTGCTCCTGGGTCTCCTGGGTCTCCTGGGCATCGGTTTCACCGGCGGAGGCGGTCTCCTGTTCTGTCTGCACGATTTCCGCAGGCGTACCCCTCCCCACGTTTAAAGCAACAGTAACCGTAACAGCTGCTGCCGCCACAATCACAACCGGGAAAAGAAACTTTCCACGCTTCATGATAAAGTCACGTATTGCTCTCAATTTATCATTTTGCATACAAACACCTTTCTTTTAACTGGAAAAAGCCGCAAGCGGCCCCTCTATCATAAAACATTATCTGTGATATCCTCATAAAAAAATCAGGGTGATGTAAAGTGCATCCGACAGGAATCGAACCTGCATTAAAGGCGTCGGAGGCCTTCGTTCTATCCATTAGACTACGGATGCAAATATTACAAAATTGTTACATCACCCTGATTATATTAACATAAAAATCTCAGTCTGTCTACTATGTTTTTGCGGAAATTTTTAGAAAATGACTTTTATGCTCTTTTCGGTGCGGTCATAGTAATAGAGGCTGTCAGACAAAACCTCCTCTGGCTCCGTTTGAGATACGTTGATCTCCTCTACCATTTCTTTCAGCCTCCGGCCCCAGTCCCCGCCTTTGTCTGCCAGCAGTATCACCTCATGCACCGAGCTTGGCAGAATGAAAAAATCAGCCTGCTCTTTCTCTGCCAGCTCCTCCAAAACCCCGGAATAAAGCATGCAGGCAGCGCCAAATGCCCGCTGTCTGTTTGTAAGCACCCGGAAAGGCATTTTCTCATAAAGAGACCTGCGGGCAGCTTCCTCCTGATCCTGTTGTTCACCGCACTCCTGCATAATTTCATCTATGGAGCTGCTCACCCATGGAAACAGTCTGGGAGTATTTTCCTGGGCCAGCAAAAAAAGCTCCTCCACAGTGGTCTGCCACATTTCCATATGAGAATTATGCACCAGAATGGTTCCCATGCCCAAATCATCCCCCTGATAGGCGTAATAAAAGCTCACCGCCATATCCAAATAGGGAATATAAGGAATATCCTCCAACAGCTTCCTGTTTTTTTCTGCAGAAATCAGGCGGTAACAGATTCTGTCCCGTACCCGCTCAAAGCTTTTAAAAAACGCCATGTTCAGATTTTTCCCACGCATATCCTGTTTATAAATGCGTACAACATTCTCTATGATTTCAGAAAGAGAAATTCCATTGTTATACGCCTCCCAAAGCTCCTCCAGATAGATGGTGGGACATATATTGTTCTGTTCCGATAAAATAGTCATTCCCTGCATGAGCACGTCATTGTTTTTGCGTACTTCCTGAATTTTAACCTTATATTCCGCGCCCAGAATTTCCTCGACCTGCCGCTGCACATACTGTGCAAATTCTTTGATTTCCATATGCTCCTCCGTAATTTCTCCATGACAGAGGCTTTGCCGCCCTCATATGACAGATGTCCGAACAATATGGAGAAATTTTCCCCTTATTCACAAACAACGGATACTTCTCTTTAAAGGTATCCCTATGTTAAAAAAGACAACAGGAAGGCTTGGCAGCGCCTGCCTGTTGTCTCACAAGCCAATGACAGAAAAATCCAATGCGGCAGATTATACGCGGGACAGGTATTCTCCTGTTCTGGTGTCAATCTTGATCTTGTCCCCCTGCTCCACAAAAAGAGGCACGGAAACCGTTGCTCCGGTTTCCACCGTTGCAGGCTTGGAAGCGCCTGTAGCGGTATCTCCCTTAAAGCCAGGCTCCGTTTCGGTAATCTCAAGCTCCACAAACAAAGGGGGCTCTACGGAGAAAACGCTCCCATTATGGGAACATATCTTGCACATCTCGTTTTCCTTTACAAACTTCAGCGCATCTCCTACGGTCTCGCTGTTTAACGCAATCTGATCATAGGTCTCCGTATCCATGAAATAGTACAGATCACCGTCCTCATACAGATACTGCATATCCTTTCTGTCAATCCGTGCCTGAGGGCATTTTTCGGTGGGTCTGAAGGTTTTCTCAACCACACCGCCGCTCTTTATGTTCTTCAGCTTCGTTCTCACAAATGCTGCGCCCTTTCCGGGTTTTACGTGCTGAAATTCAATAATCTGATACACATTATTATCTAATTCAATCGTAATACCGTTTCTGAAATCACCTGCAGAAATCATAGTTTACAGTCCTCCTAAATTTTCACGTTATAATTCTCTACTAGTTTAATATATGGACGCGCATTTTTCAACTGTTTTTGAAAAATTTGTTCAATTCTTATCTGCGGATGGAGGCCACCGCTTCATCGGGAATGACAAACTCCACCGTTCCCATATACATGGGAGCCACATCCCCTTCGTTAAAGCAGATCACAATATTGTCATCTTCGTTCAGGTAAAAGGAGGTCTCCTCCGTAATGGCATGGAAATTCCAATCCTCCACCCCCTCCGGCACATCTTCTTCTAACCAGTACATCACCGATTCGTCCGCCGCCATCTGCTCTCTCATCTGCGTCTTGATGTTTTCACTGATAGGCGTAATATAATCTGCTCCCTCCGTAAAAAGCTCCGCAAGCTGCAGACGTTCTCCCGTGTTCAAATCAATGGTATAAAAATAATTCCACTCCATTCCGCTTCCCGCTCCCTGATAGCAGATCAGCTTCAAGGTAAAATAATCCTCACCGGTGCTTAATACCTCCGACGTTACCATCACATTCTGATAGCCCTGCTCCTCTTTCAGACCGGCCTCAAACTCCGCTACATACCGATCCGTAATCTCCCGGATTTCCGCATTGATTTCCTCCGTTGTCTTTTTGAGCGTTTCCTGTTTTGCGCTTTCCTCCGGCAGGCTCTCCGTATCCGCCACCAGCTCCGGGACGGTAATATCCGCTTCGTTTCTATCGCCCTCATACTGATAATCCCGGAAGGTTACAACCTCTACCAGCCTTCCCACAATGGGAATTGCGCTCATGGCGTGGGCAACGCTTTGGGAGGTGTTTGGCAGCACAATAAACAGCGCCGCAGCTGCCGCCGCAGCTGCCCCGGCCCTTGCCATACGAACCCTTTTATCTCTTCTCTTTTTGCGCTTTGCTTCCTCTATCCGTTTCTTTAAGGATGCTACCTGCTCCGTCGTCATACTGTGCTCCTGATACTTATTTTTCATTTCTTCTATCTTCTCATAGTCGCTCTTTTTTCTTTCCATACGTCACGCTTCCTCTCTTTTTTCAATTCTCCGACAGCTCCAGCCTCAGCTTTTTCAGCCCTCTATACAAACGGCTTTTTACGGTATTCACATTCTCGCCCAATACCTCTGCAATTTCACTCAGCTTCATGTCCTCGAAATACTTCAGCTGGATCACGGCTTTATCCTCTCCCGGAAGGCCGTTCAGGGCTTTGTACAGATCAAAGTCACTATAAACATCCTCTCTTCCTTCTTCTCTGGTCTGTTCCTCATAAGACAGCTGTTTTTCCTTCTTCAAAAACCGGAATATCTCATTGAGCATGATCCGGTACACCCAGGTTGACGCATATTCCACATTTCTCAAGGAACCGCTGTGAAGTATTGCTTTATAAGCGCCGTCCTGCACAATATCTCCGGCGTCCGCCTCATTGCGCACATAACTGTAAGCCAGCCGGAAATAGCTGTTGTAATTATGGAGCAGAATTTCCTCCACCTTCTGTTCTTTTCTGTTTTTTTCCGGAAAAAGCATACTGCTGACACACCTCCTTCTTTTGTTCTCTGATGATTAGACATTTCTGGAAAAGAAAAAGTTTCCCCTTTATAAAAAAAAATTTCCGGCATGCCGCCGCTTTTCTACAGCGGCAGCTGCCGGAAGAATCAGCCCTCTTCGTTAAAATGCAGAAGAAAGTCAATGGCCGTAAGGTATCCCTCCAGTCCCTGTCCGTAAATCTGCTTGTGGCAGACCGGCGCCGTGACGGAGGTTTTTCTGAATTCCTCTCTCTTTGTGATATCCGAAATATGTACCTCCACCTTCGGAATAGACACGCTTGCCAAAGCATCGCGGATGGCATAGCTGTAATGGGTATAAGCTCCCGGATTGATCACGATTCCTTCCGTTCCATCAAAATATGCCTCCTGTATCCTGTCAATAATAGCCCCCTCATGATTGCTCTGATACACTGTAATCTCGCTTCCTGTCTTTTCTCCCTTATCCTGCAGAAGCTTTAGCAGGTACTGGTAGTCCTGGGTTCCATATATATTTTTCTCCCGTATTCCCAAAAAGTTCAAATTGGGGCCGTTTATCACCAACAGCTTCATTCTTTTCATCCCTTCTTTCTCAAAATCCTTCAGCTCCTGCTGAATCTGGTCCAGAATTTCCTCCATTTCCCGTCCGTCCACCGGAATTGTAATATGAGCGCATGCCTCGTAGGATGCGCTTCGTTCCTCCATCAAGGCCCTGATCCTTGAAAGGGGGTTCTCCCCCTGAAGCAGCGGTCTGGTTTTGTCTCCCTTGAGTCTTTCATAGACTAACTGGGGGCTGATTTTTAAATAGACCACAATTCCGCACTGGCGCAAAAGACTTCTGTTTGCCGGATTGACAGGCATCCCTCCCCCTGTGGAGAGAATCCTGGCGCCGCTTCGTTCCCTAAGCTCCTCTAAAAGAGCCGTCTCCATCCTGCGAAAGGCCGCCTCCCCTTCCTTCTCAAAAATCTCGCTGATGCTTCTTCCTTCTTTTCTCTCTATCAGCTTATCCGTGTCCTCCACCGGCATGCGGAGCCTGTAGGACAGCTTCAGACCCACCGTGGTTTTCCCGCAGCCCATAAAGCCAATCAGAATTACGTTTTTCCCCCGGTTCATTGGTTCATTGCCTCCATCATTTTTTCAAAGGCCTTATCTGCCAGCTCTTCTCCGATCTGTATTCCGGTCCAGAGCTCATAAGCGATGATTCCCTGGTATAGCAGCATCCGGGAACCATTGTACGCCTTTCCTCCCGCAGCCTTTGTCAATTCCATAAACCTTGTGACGGCAGGATTGAAAATCAGGTCATACCCCGTATGCACTCTCCGGTAAAAGTCCTCTGCCTCAATGACTGCCTGCCCGTTCTTCGGATACATTCCCACATTGGTGGCCTGTATGCACAGATACCTCTCATCCCCCGGAAGGCTTCTATAATCAGAAAGACCCATGGCAAAAACCATATCTTTTCCCATATATCCGTTAACGGTACGGGCGATTTCCTCTCCGTGCTCTTTGGTTCTGTTCAATACGACAATACGCCCGGCGCCCTTTTCTGCAAGCAGCATGGCCACAGCCCTGGCAACGCCTCCCGCCCCCAGGATAAGCACATTTTCCCCTTCTATTTTTACGCCGTCCCGGCACATAGCTCTGTAGAGTCCCGGCATATCCGTGTTATACCCTTTGAAGCCTCCTTCGCACCGCACCAGCGTGTTCACAGCTCCAATCTGCTCTGCAAGGCCGTCCAGCTCCTTTAGAAAAGGAATTACCTGGGTCTTATAGGGAACCGTCACATTCAGTCCCTTAAGATTTAAGGCGTATGCTCCCCGCACTGCGTCTCCCGCCATTCCCGAAGGTACAAGGAAGGGCACATACACCAGATTTTCCCCTGTCTCACGGGCCAGAAAGTTATGAATCACCGGAGACAAGGTATGCTCCACAGGGTTTCCCAAAAGCCCGCAGGTTCTGGTAAAGCCGTTGATCTTCGTCATGACGTACGCTCCTCCTTTTTTCTATGGTAAAAATAAAGCACAATTTTTTCCAGTCTGCGCTTTAGGATAATCTGAATTTCCTCCTTGGGGTGAATGGGCTTTACCAGATAAGTCTCGATTCCGGCCCTCTTTGCCCCCCACACATCGGTAAAAAGCTGATCCCCCACAAAAACAGTCTGTCCGGGATTGGTGCCCATCCGTTCCATGGCCCGCAGATATCCCTCTTTTCCAGGCTTTCCCGCCTTGAAAATATAGTCCGCACCCACCTGGATGCTGAAGCTTTTGACCCTTGGCTCCTTGTTGTTGGAAAGCAGAAGGGTTTTCAGCCCCAGGCCCCTCAGCCTTGCAAACAGCTCCACAGCCCTTTGATCCGCCGGCGCGCCGTGGGGCACCAGCGTATTGTCTATATCAAAAATAAGGCCCCGGCAGCCCTTTTCGTACAGCCGCTCATAGTCGATCACATAGGCTGAGTCCGCCTCGTTGTCCGGATAAAACTGTTCCAGCATTTTGAAACCACCTTTAATCTACGTATTTATCATAATGCCTGTCATCGTGATAACAAGGATTATGATAGCAAGTAAGAGGCGTACTGTCAATCAAAAGGTCGGCTCTCTGAGGGATGGAAAATGCCTCAAAATAAGCCTCCTCCATGGGAATCCACCGTCTGGTAAAGCTTTCCAGGGCCGCCTCTCCTCCCCTTTTCAGAACACGGCTCCTTTGAACCTCCCTGCTGACATTGGAAAAAATCCGAAGATTCATATAGTCTCCCAGCTTGGGATGACAGCTGTAGGCTCCCTCCACAATATAAAGTCCGCCTCCCGCCACTGTGCGGGCCTCTCCAAGGGTCATTGTTTTACAGTCAAAAGCCCTGTAGGAAAAATCCCTTTTCCTCTTTAGGTTTTCCAGCACCTCCTCCCGGAACCTTTCATAGTGCACATTCCCGCCGGGGCTGGAAAGCCGCTCTTTGGTCCGAAGCTCTTCTGGCAGAAAAAAATCATCCATGTGAATCACTCCGGCCCCCGTCTCTTTTGCCAGGGCTTTGGCAAGCGTGGTCTTTCCCGACGCGCAGCGGCCGTCTATGGCAGCCACATACACCTCCTGGGGACTGGTATTTATCACGTCCAAAATTCGTTTCAGATTTTGTTTTATATTTTCCTGCTCTATGTTTTCCTTCTCGCTTATCGTCCCCATCAGTCTTGCGCTGCTCCCGGCTATGGCCTGTGCCATCCTGGGGGTAATCTCTCCCAGCATAGCGTCTGCCATCACGATTCCCATCGGACCTACGATCACATCTGCCTTCCTGCTGTTTACCACTACTGCGTTTTCCCCTGTGGCGCCTTCCACATCTCCGCCCTTCATCATATTAGCCGTAGCGGCCGCATTGGTGCCCACCGCCAACAGCCTGGCCTTTGGCAGCTTGGCTTCCAGAGCCTCCACCAGACACCGGCCCACACCGCCGCCCTGTCCATCCACAATCATAATTTTCATACACACCTGCTCCAACACTTTTTCTTTTGATGGTTTTCTTTTATCCTTCTTTTCCATTTATAGCACTAAACCCTGGTTCTTTTCAATAAAATCTTGACAAATTCTTCTGACCGTGTATGATAAGGAATAGAAAATATGAATGGAAAAATGCCACGAAGGCTTATGCTCTTTCGAAAAAGAGCTTTGTTTTCGCGGCATTTTTTTGTATGTGTCTCTCAAGTTCGGAAGCAAAATCGGCTCAAACTCAGTAATTGCAAGGGTTTGAGCCGTTTCTTCTGTATAGCGTATTTGCAGCTTTTTGAATGCGGATGAAAAATTTTTTATGTGGCAGCCTTATAACCCGGATGATTCGCTTTGTGGCGGCACTTTAAATGGAAGGCTGCCTGCGCATCCCCTGCTGTATAAAATCAGTATCTGAGCAGCCGTTGTATCTCCTGCTGCGTTTTATATTTATCATTCAGCTGCATATTAAAGGCTTTCCCACAGGCATCCAGTATCTCATCATAGTAAGTGAACTGCCAGTTGTTTGCATCCAGATGGGTGCAGTTATACTTTTTGAGGGAATCCAGTATCCGTGCTGCGGGATATTCTGATCCGAGTTTCAGTTCCAATAACCGCATCAGGACCAGTGCGAGAAAACATGTGGCAAAGTGTGCGTCTATATGTTCATTTGTCCATACATAAACTGGCCTGGACTCAAAGCAGGTCTTTGTTACCCTGAAGGAATCCTCTATCTTCGCAAGTCCGCGGTATACCTTCCGCATTTCCTCATCACTCATCCCAAGTTCACTTGTGACGATGGAGTAGTATCCGTCAAACTTTTCTTCCTCTTTGATCTTATCCAAATCAAGCTCGAGATTTCTTCCGTCTATGATCTCACCGGTATTTTTGTCAAAGGCAATGTTTTTGACATAAGCAGCACTCCCTTTTGATGTTGCCCTGTCATATTTCTTGGGATATTTGATGAGGTCATTGGCTCTTGCGATCATTGCATCTCTGTCAGTTTTCTGTTTTTTTGCATACTTCTCTGAATAGTAGGCCATCTGTTTCTGGTCAACCCTTACGGTTTTCCTGACAGGCTTTTTGTTTCCGGGCTTTGCCACGCTGACATGAAGCTCTCTGGGATAAATGCGTGATTTGTGCTTAAAGATGATTTCCCTGCCGTCATCCATGAGCCTGTCTGTTCTGTAACTGCCGCCAAGAACCCATTCCTTGAATTCAGCATCTGCTCCGCGTACGGATTGTCCGTATACATATCCGTCACGGTCATTGTCATCGCCCTTGTTGTCTCCGTTTATCCAGTAGATGTTATCAGATGTATTTAATCCCCTGTCGGCAACATAAATGACACGGCAGTCATCAAATTCATTTTTTATGCGGTTTATGATGGGGCGCATATGAACTTTCTCGGATTCGTTCCCCGGAAAAAGATCATAAGCAACGGGGATGCCGTTCCTGTCCATAAGCAGCCCCATTTCCACGATGGGATCAGGACGGTGGTTCTTTTCTGGGCCTCTCTTTCTGTACTTTGCAGGAACGGGGTTTCCGTCTCTATCTATGGGGCTGCCGCTTTCATCAAGCTCATCCACATCAGGACGGCTGATGTCAAAGTAGTAGTTGGTGCAGTCAAAGTAGGAGACAGACATATCCCTTTTACATATCTTTTGAGAATGGTTAAAAATCCACTTCTGGATTTCATTCTGGTTTTCCGCAATGATATCCAGTGCATGATAAATGTCGTCAAGGGAGAATCCGTCAAATGGTTCAAAGAAGAAATCCTTGTTTTCGAGCGTGTATTTCTTTGAGCCGGGGTTGAGTGCACGTGAGAAGGCAAGCAGCCGGAAAATCTGGTCGGTGCTGAACTTTGTCCTCTTTCCGCGTGTTTTCCAGTTCCAGAACTTATCCAGTTCCAGCTCTTTGTACAGGACTTTGAGCATCCCATATCCGACATTTCTGGCATCATTAGTGCCCGGGGTGAGTTTTTCGTCCCTGTCAATGGTAATTGTACGGGTCTTTTCGGCACAGGCTTTTTCAGTAAGTTTCTTTGCGTATTCCGTGTAGTAAGCAATGGGGTCATTAATGCTTTTCTTTAGTTCGCTGACCAGGCCGATCTTCTCAATAGTTCGTTCTCTGGCTCCAACCTTAGGCACATGGTATTTTTCCTTGATTGATAAATAGATATCCCCGTCCTTACGGGGCTGTTTGTATAGATACATAGGCAGGCCCTCCTAAATCCATTATACCACAATAAGCTATAATAAGCCATATATAAAACACAAAATGTTGACAAAAAATTTCCGCATACCACAAAGGGTTGCGGATGATTTGAATTATATTAAACTTCGGAACTCAGGATGATAAGGAATAGAAAATATGAATGGAAAAATGCCACGAAGGCTTATGCTCTTTCGAAAAAGAGCTTTGTTTTCGCGGCATTTTTTTGTATGTGTCTGCGCGCTGCCCGGCACAGGCACAATGTCGTTTTCCCATAAAGGGCGGCGCAGAATGGAGAAATTATCATGAAAAAACTAACCCTGTCAAAAAAATCAGTGATTACCGCCATGTGCATTGCACTCTGCATTGTACTCCCCATAGCGCTGCATCTGATTCCAAACGCCGGCACCCTACTGTCTCCCATGCACCTTCCCGTACTTTTATGCGGTTTGGTGTGCGGCTGGCCCTTCGGGCTTTTATGCGGCATTTTGGGGCCTGTACTGTCAAGTGTGCTCACGGGAATGCCCGGCATGGCCATTCTCCCCTCCATGATTTTAGAGCTGGCCGCCTACGGCTTCCTCTCCGGCCTTCTCATGAGGCTTATCCATACGAAAAGTCTCACTTTGAACCTTTACCTCAGCCTCATCGCCGCCATGCTTGCGGGACGCATCATCGCCGGTCTGGCTAGGGCTCTCTTTTTTTCTGCCGGAAATTATTCTTTCTCCCTATGGGCTTCCTCTTATTTTATCAGCACCCTTCCGGGTATCCTCCTGCAGCTGATTCTGATTCCGGTAATCTATCTCGCCTTAAAAAAGGCCAGACTCATCGAAGCTTAATCACAAGAGGAGCGCAGAACATGGGCATATCTGTCACAAAAGACTGAATGCCCATAGATTTTTGATCTGATACTCCAAGGTCTCATAATCCCACAGCTTTTCGCTGCGCTCCCTGCTGTAGGGATCGTTCACCACAATCTTTCCATCCTGTATCCCCACAAGCACAATAAAATGTCCTGTGGTGGTAAAATCCCCGGGGCGCATACTGCAGATAATGGGAGAGCCTTCCTCTAGTCTTGCAAAAATCAGGTTTTTATCCAGCCCGATCTCCTCTCCCCGGACGCCAAAATCCGGCGCTCCTTCTGTCATCAGGCTCCACATGGTGCCCACACCGTCCTGATAATAGCCCCTTTCCATGGCATAATCAGCCACTACATTGGGAGACGCATCTCCATTTTTTCGAAGGGCTGTAACCACCATGGAAAGACAAGTGGGCGCACAGCCCGACAGCGCAATATTGTTGTCTCCGTAGGGCGCATATCCCCAGCGGGCGTCATACTGCAAAAGCAATGGGAAATCCTGTGACAGCTCTTCCTCCGTCAGTCCTCCCGTCACACTGCCGTCGGAGGAAAGATATCCCTCCACAAAGGAAAGCAGCTCCGGATTTTTTTCCAGGGCTTCCAAAAGCTCCGGCGGATAGCTGTCCTCTTTCGCATAAATCTGCTCCCGTTGTTCCTGCTCTTCTCTGCTTCCAAAGGGCCAGGGAAGCTTTGTGAAAGCAGACAGCTCCTCCATGAACCCCGTTCCCCACAGCAGCCGCCCTAAAATCCCCAGCAGAAAAACCGCTGCAAAAATTCTAAATACCAGCCGCAGCCTTCTTCTCCTTTTTTGTCTCCTCCGCCTTTTTGCCGTCTGCCTTTTTTCCCCCTGTTTTATCGCTTCCTGCCTTCTTGCCGTCTGTTCCTTTTCCCATTGCTGCCTGCCTGTATTCTTGCTGTTTTGGGCCTTCCTTCTTTTTGCCCCACTTACATCAATCAGCTCTATCTGTGATCTCATATTTCTCTCATTCCTCAATCTAATCATCCATTCCAGAGCGTTTTTACGCGACGGGGCGATGAGAAATCCGCGCAGGCGGTTTCTCATCTGCCATCAGACAAATTTGTGACGCTCCGGCACAAATTTGGGATTGAAAAATCAGCTCATCAGAGTGATTTTTCAATCTAT
>DXGH01000041.1 GCA_019114005.1 Candidatus Acetatifactor stercoripullorum | reverse complement strand
CTGATTGTATGGTATCATATAGGTACAACTCCTTTCAGGTGGATATGGTGAATTGTTACTTGACATCTCAATTTTACCACAAACCTGTGAGGAGTTGTTCTGTTTTAACAAAGAAAAAAGCCTGATTTTATACGGGCTGTGGCGTTTCGCAAACGCCTACTTATGTATTTTAGAGAGAGGTGATTATATGCAGCCATTATATACTACCATGAAGGTAAACAATGAGATTGAATTGTGCGAAGTATCTGATCTGGAATGCAAGCAGCAAATTGAACGTCTGCTTTTAAAGAACCGCATCTCCTACTATATCCGCTGGCCCAAATCCTCTTTCTTCGGACGGAAAAAAGACTCCTGCATCATCTGTATCAACGATAATGTTCGAGATGAGGCGGAAAGCATTGTGCGCGCAGTGTGTGACGAAAAGGGCTATAATGTAAGGTTTATTTTAAAGAAATCCCAGAACAATTACTTGTAAAAGCAGATGCGCCTGCGGGCGCACTGAACAAAAGGGCCTGCTCCCTACGCGGGGAACAGACCCTTTTCTTTTTAAACAGCTCCTAGTCAAAATCAAACTTGGTAAAGCGTTCTGCCATGGCTTTGTACCGGAATCTTGCCATTTCATTTTTCTCCAGCACATCCGCCTCATTCCCTCTGTACTGACAGCGGATACAATAATATTCGTCCTTATCCTTATCGTAGAACATATCCATATCCAAATCTCTCATAAAACAGGAAGGACACCTGTAATTTAATTTGCCTTTTCCAGCTTGAGCCATGTGCCAATTACCTCCTTATCTTTTACCTTTGCAGTGTAGCCCAAAGTGAACATGGGCGAGAAAGCATAGCCCTCCTTCACATAGCCTGCTGCGTTCTCTGCATCGGAGCGCATGGAAACCTTTGTTTCAATCTGAGGCACCGTTGCAATCACCTGCTCTGCGCCCGGCATTTCCAGCTCACGGCACTTGTACTCGTAGGGAAGGGTCTCCTCTTCACCGCCCTTTTTGCAGGTCAGTGTAATCCCCAGCATATCCTCAGAGTATTCGGTGGTTCCGTAGCAGGCAACCATATATTCATTGAGTTCAACCTCTGCGTCAGGATTGCTCATTTCAAGAATCCTTCTCTCCATTTTGATTTCAGAGCTTCCCTCCTCAAAAGAGATCACCGTCTGCAGCTTCAAAGTAAGATCCTGGAATTCAATCTCCACAGGGTCCAGCGTCAGGATCCTAGTGTTGCCCTCCTTGGAAAAATGAGCCTTGGTGCGGCACAGACACAAATCCACTTCCTCACCGTTATATTTAAGCTTTGCGCTTCTTACAGTACCCTCGCCTGCATAATGTGTGAAATAGCCCGCCCGGTACTTTTCCTGAATCAGGAACGGATAAGAAGCATCCGTCACGTGCTTGGTGCCGATGCCTACCGGCCACTCCAGCTTTGCGGCATAGGGACGAAGGTCAACGATAGCGCCGCCCTGGTCCATATTGACACAGACTCTCATGAAGGGATCACAGTACCAGAAAAGCTGCTTGTCCGAGCCATACAGAATGTCTCTCCACAGCGCACACTCAGGCTCCGTATAGGTCTTCTTCTGGCGGTAATAATCAGCAAACTCAGCCATGGTCATATCGGTGAGCTTGCCCTCCTCCTTCAGCTTCCCATAATATGCCATACCGTCCTCATAGCTCTTCTTCAAAAGCTCATAGGGCTGCTCCCAGCGTCCCATCTTATTCAGCCAGCCAGGTCCCACAAACATCATATTGTAGGCATAGCCATTGTTATATTTCTCCAAATCTCTGTACTGGTCAATCAGATTGTACAGATAAGGATATTCCCAGGTTTTGGTATCATAAATCATACCGCGCAGCACGTTTTGCGGATGTGTACCAAAATTAGAGCCGTTGCCGTCATAGCAGGCAAGCAGGTCTCTGGAAAGATGCGGGATTGCTACCACACCGCTGTCCTCCGCTTCGTTTGCCGCAGGCGCATGGGTGTTCTGCTTAGAAGGAATCCAGGGAGCCCAGGGGCCGCCGTCCATAAAGGTATACCAGGAGTTGTTGCAGGTGTGATAAGCCTTGGGGCCCTCCTCCCAGCAGGTGGCAACCTCACACTTTACGCTGGGATATTTTTCCTTAATATAGTTGGTCAGCTCCGCATCCATATAATAAGAGCCCGTGGACTCAGGATAAAAGCCAAATTTCTCATAAAATTTTTCAAATACATCATCCACGATGGACTTTTTGTCCTCCATGGAAAACATCCAGATACAGAAGTCCTTGGTCTTGTACTTCTCCCGGAATTCCTTACAGGGAAGCCCCAAAAGAGACAGCGCAATCTCATCCCCATAGGCTTCATGGTCCTGCTTCGCCAGTTCTACCGCCTCGTCATTAAAAAGCGAAGCGTATGTCATCTGAATGGTTGTCTTTAAGCCATATTTATGTGCCGTCGCCTGCTGAAATTTGAAGATATCAAGAGATTCCGTAAGCAGAGCCTTACGTCCGATATCCTCTTCCTTTCCATGTCCTGTCACTTTTTCCGCATATTCAGGCACCATTTCAGGACGATGAATAATATTTACAATAAATTTGTCCATTTTTTTCTCCTTTTTATTGATTTCCTTTTTCGCTTGCTTCCCCTTTAAAATCCCGGATTACGGACAGCGCAGGCAGCACATTGCCATCATAGTCAAACAACGCCTGATTTGCCCACTCGTTCCCTCCCGGTCCGGGATCATTCATATAGGCCAGGGATTCCTCATTGGCCCAGCCGCATCCGGGCACCGGTATCCACGCAGGCTCCCAGTAATAGAAGCCTCTTCCCAATCCACCGGGAACCTCAGCAATCTTTTTCATTACATCGTTCATAAAATCTGCCTGTCCCTGGGGCGTCATAGGATAAGCCACCGCTTCTGCCAGATGGGGCTTGGTAGCCATGCCCTTGCGTTCACTGTCAGACAGCTTTTCGTATTCCTTATAGTCCTCCATGGTATGTCCCATGGAAACCTCTGCAACCACAATCTCCTTGCCGAATCTTGCAGCCAGGTCATTCATATTATTTGACAAATCCTCTATCGTGCCATGCCAGAAGGGATAATAGGAAAGACCGATGACCTCAAAGTCAGCGCCCCGCTTTGTGTATTCGTCAAACCATTTCCGGCATTTTTCATTGTTTCCGCCGCAGTCCAAATGAATCATCACCGGAATAGAAGCGTCCACCTCTCTCACAGCACGGATTCCGGCACTGATAAAACGGGCAATGTTGTCATAGTTTCCTTCTTTTCCTAAGGGCCACAAAAGACCGTTTGTCACCTCATTCCCCACCTGCACCATATCTGGAAGAAGACCTTTCTCTCCAAGCTTTTCCAAGGTCTCCCTGGTATAGGAATAGACAGCCTTCTCCAGCCCATCCGCATCCATCCCCTGCCAGGCCTTTGGCACAATCTGCTTGCCCGGATCCGTCCAAAAATCACTGTAATGAAAATCCAGAAGATACGTAAAGCCAAGCTTTTTGCCTTCCTGAGCAATCCATACCAGCTTGTCGAAGTCATTGGTGCCCGCACCATAAGGTTTTCCCTGGGGACTGTAGGGATCGTTCCAAAGTCTGACGCGCAGAGAATCCGCGCCATATTTTTTTAAAATGGAAAGAGGCGCTTCCTCCTTCCCCTGGTCATAATATTTCGCACCCAGCCCGAGGAGCTCGGGCAGGGTGGAAACATCCATTCCTTTGATAAATTGATTCATAGCTTCAACCATTTCCAATCTGAGATTATCCCTTTACGGAACCACCGGTAACACCCTCAACATAGAATTTCTGCATGATCACGAACAACGCAGAAATGGGGATAGATACCAAAACGCCGCCCGCGCAGAATTGCGTAAAGTAGGTGTTGATCAGGCTCTTGTCCAGCATGTTGTACAGACCGATAGCTACCGTCCACTGAGAAGAGATACCGGAATTAAGCATCATCTTTGCATATACGAAATCCATCCAGGGAACCAGGAAGGAGCTGATTACCGTATAGACAATAATGGGACGGCTCATGGGAATCACTACCTTCCAGAAAATAGTGGCCTCGCTGGCGCCGTCCAGATAGGCGGCTTCCCGGAGAGAAGTAGGTATGGTGTCAAAGAAGCCCTTGGCAATCAGATAGCCAAGCCCGGCGCCTGCGGAATAAACAAGAATCAGTCCCAGATGGGTGTTAGTCAGATCCAGTGTACGGAGAATAAAGTACACTGCGATCATGGACAGCACGCCGGGAAACAGATTCAGAATCACGCCCACATTCATCAAGGGCTTGCGCATCTTAAACCGCATACAGGATGTGGCATAGGCCACCATCAGCACAAAAATAGTGGAAATCACGCAGGTAAAGCATGCGATGATGAAGGTGTTCTTAAACCAGTTTGGAAACTGTGCCACACTGTCTGCAGAAAAAAGCAGATTTTTATAATTGACCGCACTCCACTCTTCGGGGAAAAAGGTGCTCGTGTTCATTCCAGTGTAGGCGCTGAAGGATGTCACCAAAAGCCATACGATGGGTATCAGCCAGATAAAGGCTAAAAAAGCCAGAAGCACATGTCTCAGTATAAGATTAATCGTTTTTTTCATCAACGGAACGCCTCCTCTCTATCTCCCTTCAGGAACCTGCTGAAGGCAATGAGGGTGAATACCGCGCAGATCACAAACACCACAATGCCAATGGTGGAGGCCATCTTGAAATTGTAATAATTCTGTGTGAGGTTAAACAGCCAGGTAATCAAAAGATCCGTCTCCTTTGCCTGGGAGTTGGCCATCAGCTGATCCGTGGTAACAAACACACCATCGGTCAAAAGGTAAATTACATTAAAGTTATTAATATTCTTTACAAAATCCGTCACCAGTGTGGGGCCCGTCACAAAGAGCACATAGGGCATGGTAATATGGATAAAGGTCTGTCTGGGCGTTGCACCGTCGATTCTTGCGCTCTCTAACTGCTCCGTGGGAATATTCATCAGCACGCCGGTTGCAATCAGCATCTGGTAGGGAACGCCGATCCAGATATTGATCAAAATGATCATAACATGCGCCCAGCCGTTGGCGGAAAGGAAGGGTATATAGCTGGTGCTGATCAGTCCGATATCCCGAAACCAGTCTGTCAGCCCTATGCTGGCGCAGAAGGTATTGAAGATACCATTATTTGCAAAAAAGTTTCTCACCAAAAGCAAAGACACAAACTGGGGAACTGCTATGGTGATCACAAAGAGAGTACGCCACAGCTTGGGCAGCTTTGTCTTTTTACTATTAATCAACATGGAAAGAAGGATGCCGCCAATGTAGGTGGTAATGGTTGCAAAAACTGCCCACACCAGGGTCCAGACTAATATCTTTCCAAAGGCATATCCAAAGGTTATGGTCAAACCGCCGCTGCTGAAAAGACTCTTAAAGTTTTCAAACCCCACCCAGGTAAACAGGGAGGAGGGCGGCATATGCTGCTGGTCATAATTGGTAAAGGCTACCAGAATCAGCACAAGAAGCGGAATTACTGTAAATACTACGATGCCAGTCACAGGCAGCGCCAAAAGCGTTACATAAAATTTTTTGTTGATGTATTCCTTCATGTCTTCTTTGAAGGTATTGATATGCAGGCCTGCCTCCGCACGCTTCTGCAGCCTGTAGACAGCTACAATGTTATATAAATACACCACGGCAAAAATTGCCCAAACCACAAAGCTTATCAGCGAAAACAGCAAAATCATGAATGAATGATCGTAATCATTAAATTCTGTCTGCATGGTGGCAATGTTAAAAACAGACTCCTGCTGTACCGTTCCCAGTGTGCTGAACTTGGGAACATACTCCATAGCAAATCCAAGGGTATACCAGATCACTGCCACCTCAAAGATCGTCATCAATATACCCTTCACAAACTGCTTTCTCCGAATGTAGCCTGCGCCCATCCAGATCAAAGACAGCTTCACAAAAAGGTCTCCTTTAGCTGCTGCCTGCCCGAATTCCTTGAAAAAACTGCCCACAGCGCCAAAGAAAGCTTGCAAACCCTTTTTGACCTGACTCATTTTCCGCCCACTCCTTTCCTTTGCTATATCCTTTTCATTTAAAAGGGCGTCCCTCCACTACGTCATTTCCTTCATAGCTTCAGGACGCCCTGTGCTTCCGTTTCAGTTAAAAATACACTGAAACAGCTGACTAACTGATATTTATTGGGTCGGCGCCGAAACACCTTCTACCAAAGTGTCCAGTGCTTCCTGAATTGCTGCCGCATCATCCCTGTTGAGGCTTCCCTGTGCGATCATCTCGCCGAAGGTTGCCGTAGGATCCCAGTAGTTGCCTCCTACAACCTGTACCACACCATAAGCAGACTGCTCGGACAAAGCCGCAATGGCAACGTTGCTCATAACTGCATCGGAAGCTGCAACATTATTGTTGGAAGGTCCGATTTCTCTCTGCTCAAAACGGATGGCCTGATTTTCCTCATTGGTGATCCAATCTGCCAAAAGTGCTGCCCAGCCTGCATTCTGAGAGTATGCGTTTACACCCACAAGTTTGAAGCCTGCCACAGACCCCTGCTGAATCTGCTGTTCTCCTACTGTGAAAGTAGGCAGCTTGGTTGCCGCATAGCCGTCGCCAAAGGCTTCCTGTGCCGCTGTTGCGTCCCAGGTACCGGACACTGCTGCGCAAAGGGTGCCGGATGCAATCTGGTTGGAAATATCTCCGTCTGCAACTGCCAAAAATGCACTGTTTCCAGTGATATCCAGCATAGCCTGAACCACCTCAACACCGGATACGTCTGCGGTGCCGTTCCAATCTATAGAAGTACTGCCGTCATCGTTCAGACCGGTGGTAAAGCCTGCTCCATAGAAGAAGGAAGCATTGTACCAGCCGCTGGCCAGGGTCATAGCCACCTTTTTGCCCGCAGCATCTGCCGCTGCCAGAAGACTATCCCAGCTTGCAACATCCTCCTCGGTAAGAACGCTGGAATCATAGTACAGGAAGTATCCATTGTCCGCGCTCATAGGGAAAGCATACAAGGTATCCTCGTATGTAGCCGCTTCCACAGAACCGGTTGCGTTTGCACTTTCAACATCTGCAACGCTCTTGCCTGCATAAGCCTGCAGCGCCTCATCCATAGAGTCAATGGAAAGCAGTGCGCCGGCCTTCACAAGGTCGATAAGCTGGTCGGAAGCAAATGCGTATACATCTGCCGCAGCTTCAACGTCGGTAAGAATGGTATCCTTTGCGGTGGACTCGGACTCCACGCCCAGCTGGATATCAAAGTTTGCATAGTCTGCATAATGCTCCTTGAAGGAATCAATCATGCTCTGGAGCATTGCCTGTTCCTCCTCTGCGCCCCACATGGTAAGGCTTACATCCTGCTTCTCTGCAGGCGCTTCTACGGATGTGGAAGCCTCTGCGGAAGAGCTTTCCTGTGCCTGGCTGGTTTCGGCAACGTTTCCGGTATTTTCCTGAGTGTCAGAATTGCCGCATGCTGCCAATGAAACTGCCATAGACATTGTCATTAGTAATGCTACTAACTTTTTCATTTTGGTTTCCTCCTTTTATTTTGCACAAGCAAATGCGCAAATATTGCGCAACCGCTTGACTATGTCCATAGTTTAACAAGATTTGCTGCCATTGTCAATTTATCATATTTACTGATATTGCGCTCTTTTTTTGTGCACTTTTACTAAAGTTCTTGCTGATACTGTCATTTTGTGGATTCCTTTAAAATCACTTCATAATCCAAAAGCGTTCTGATGGGAACCTCTCTGCCGTTTATGCTGTCCAAAAGTATCCGGCAGGCCCGCCTTCCTAAATCCATGATATCAAACTTTAAGGATGTGACCGTCACCGGATAATGATCCAGCAGACGGCTGTAATGGCAGGATGCCACCTTTACCTGCCCTGGGACGTCTACTCCCTCCTTTTCAAGACAGCGTATCACCTCGTCACAGATATAATCATCCTGGCAGAGCATACAATCCACCTGATTTTTCAAAAGCTCGTCCACAGCCATTTCCACCATGGCCTCATTGTTCAGGGCAGTATAAATAAATTCACTCTGCACCGCCTTTCCTGCCTTTGCATAACCGGCCAGGTACCCCTCGTACCGGCATCTATTCACCGTCTGCTCCATGCTGCAGCCCAGATAGGCAATCTGTTTGATTCCCTTGGAGAAAAGCACGCTTACCAGCTCCCTGCAGGCTCCGATATTGTCATTGTCCACCTGGATAATGTCCTGATCCTCCACCTGCCCCACCGTCACAAAGGGAATCTGTTTCTTCTTCAGGTAGCGGGCGAAAAAATCATCCGCATAGGTCCTTGTCAGAATCATGCCGTCCACCTTGCGGTTCTGGATGAGACGCTCCAGCGGCCTTAGCTCCCTGCCGTTTGTAATCACCACCAGCATATCATAGTCATTAGCTTGCGCCATTTCCTCCACTCCATACATGCAGGTGTGAAAAAAAGGCATATCGGCCAAAGTTTTTACCTCCGGCAGAATAATGGCAATGTTGTTGGTTCTTGACTGGGCCAGGCTCTGAGCGGCCGCATTGGGGTAAAATCCATGCTCTTCTATGTACTGCAGCACCCGGTCTCTGGTGGCATTCCCGATCCTTCCCTTGCCGGATATGGCCCTGGACACCGTGCTGGCAGAAACACCCAGCTCCCTGGCCACATCATGAATCGTCATTGCTTTTTCCAAATTTACACTGCCCATAATTCCACTCCATTCCCAAACCATATCGCCGCCACAAACTGCGCAATCGATTGTTTTAAATAATAGTATCATTTTCGGGAAGGGGAAACAATCTGCCAATTTCACCAAAAATATTTTAATTTTCTATTCAATTCTCCTAAAAGGTCAAGCAATACCATATTTCTTGAAAATACAATTCAAATCATCCTTGGTAATTTCCCCCGCCAGGTAATGTGCTTTTACGCTTGCTTCCACCGCTTCAAAAACAGTGTCAAACATAAACCAATCGCCCGCTTCATAGTATTCCTGCAATTCTTCAAAATCGTGCTGCAGTGCAGTTGGAAGATTATCTCGCAAGTCAATTTTTTCATCAATGTACATTATGTAAACACTCCTTTCCTATACCTTCAAAGGCCATTTTTATTTCATCAGTTCTTGGTATACCGGCAGTAATACTTTTTCATATCTCCATTGAATAATCCGTGTAAAGAACCGCTTTTGTATTTCTGACAAAACTGGAATTTCTTCTATTATCAGCCATATTCTGCTCATACAACTTTCTATTTTAGGGGTCAGGTTTCGTACCGCATCTGAACACTCCTGATATTCCATACTTTCTATTATATGGTAAGGATTAACCCTCTTTCCTTGTAATTCATAAATACATCTGCGCGCCTTATATGCCTCCGCTTCCATTTTGCCATCATCATCCATAACTATCTGCATCTTTTCATCATCCCATTTACTATTCAAACAATTACCATTATCATAAACAGGAGCTATTTCCTTTGAACCATCTTTACGCAAAATAATTCCCCAGTTGCTATTATTGCGATCTGTATTTCCAATTAGGGCATCCATTACAAACATATTCCAAAAATGTTCCTTTACTCCTGGAATATTCTGCAAAAACGGATGTTCTTGCAGCGTCATCATGATTTCATACAAATCTACACCGACACCATTTGTTTCATTCCCATTAGAATCTAAAAAATGGGGTTCAAAGGTAACTTTTATCTTATCAAACTCATAGAGCCTGTCTCCATCTTGCAAAAAATCTTCACAGGCTACTACAATTTTCCCATTTCTTATTCCTAAAATCGTATTGTGAACAGGCAGTTCAACCAATTCATATATCTTTGAACCAATATATTCGCAGATAGGACTATTGGAATAACTAAGATTAATATTTTTCATCTTCTGCTCTTTTAAATTGCCGGGAAATTTTAAAAGGTAATCTTTCCCATTATAAGTAATTCCCATTTTTCGGCCTGCTGTTCCACCATACATTCTTTGATTTTGCTGAAAATCATTAAAATTTATTAATTCCAAAATATCACCCCAGCTCAAGTTTTTTCTGCGTCTGTACAATTTCCTTTTGAAGTTTTTCATTGATTACTTTTTCAGCATCTTCATCTGTTAATAGATATTTCGAAACATCCTCTATTTTTTGTGTTTCAAATTTTGTCAAAATTTTTATTTCCTGTAACGTTAACCCCTTTTCAATCAAATTAACAACTCCTTGTAATGCAACTGTCGTAGGAGTAAAATTAGAGACATCTAATTTTTTCATTCTTTCTTTTAGGGTTATAAATATGCTATTAGGTGTCAGTTGTGTTCCATTGCTTTTTGTAAACAAATATGTTCTATCAGGATACTTATGCAGTTCACAATACCTTACTAAATCAGCCAATATATCCTCATCAAGCTTTATACGCAGTTCCTGCTCTTCCTCGCCACTTATCAGCAGCGTTTCTTCCCGTTTACTAAAATCCTCCATTTTAAAATTAGTAATGACCTTTTCTTTAAACCCATATGTGCTGAGCATCCGGTATATAACCGATTGTCCCAATTGAAAAAAGTTATCTCTATTCAATAGCGCTATTTGTTCTTCCGCAATCTTTACTGCCTTTTCTTCATCAAATGGTAAATATATTTTTTGCGTTAATTCGTCATTTAAGCTTACACATATATCATGCACGATCTGTTTGTTTCTGCATCCACCTTCCAAATGCTCCCATGTAATACCCTGTTTTTTAATATACTTATAAAATTGGTCTATTGCTGTCAAATATCTTTGAATCGCTTCAATAGTTGTTGCCTTTTTACTTTTTTCAAAATAATATTTACAGGCATACTTGATTTCTATTTTGGTAAGCGCTTTGGACATTTCAAATAATGGTACATTTATATACTTGTCGCAGTATTCTAAAAAACTATTATAACATGCCCGATAGTTAGCCCGGCCCTCTTTTATCGTCTTATAATAGTCATCCAGTACCTGCTTTAATGTTTCGCTCATTCATCCATCCTTTTGTATAAGCTTTATCTATTCAGATAAAATTAAAATTTTATTGCTATTTTCTATATGTATTATACCGTCACTAATTTAAAAAGTAAATTACTATTAACACTTTTTACTACATTTTCAACAGCTTTCCTTGGTTTTATAAATTCAAACTGGCAGGCTGTCCGCCAGGCAGAGAGCGCCAAAACCAACCCTGTCATTGGGGTACTCCGCCTCTCCTCTTACAGGCCTTGCTCCGCTTCGCAGATACGCCTTTACCTTTTCTCCATACAGGAAAGCGTCGTTCCCCCGGACAATGCCCCATTCCATCAAAAGCGCTGCACTGCCGGAGACAATGGGCGCCGCAAAGGAGGTTCCCGTAAAGGGTGTGTAGCCGCCATAGATGTCCGGGGCTAAAATCCCAACGCCGGGAGCCGCCAGGTCCGGCTTCGTAAGACCGGCCGTAACCACCCCGATGGTACGCCGCCTGTCTACGTAGCCCCTGCCGGAGAAATCCGCATAGGTATCATAGGTGCTGTCATAGGCCCCCACAGTAATCACCTTGGCTGCCGTGGAGGGAATGGTCAGCGTAACCTGAGGCGCCGCTCTGTAAAAGCCCGTGCTTTCATTTCGAATGGCACTGCTTGGCAAGTACAGATAATACTGTCCCGTCACCACTTTGACAGGCTCTATGAGGATGGTCCAGATACCGCT
The DNA here is from genome assembly GCA_019114005.1 of Candidatus Acetatifactor stercoripullorum. Classification (GTDB taxonomy): domain Bacteria; phylum Bacillota; class Clostridia; order Lachnospirales; family Lachnospiraceae; genus Acetatifactor; species Acetatifactor stercoripullorum. The sequence goes on along the minus strand of DXGH01000041.1, from coordinate 55,708 downwards.
GTTAATGTAAGGGCCCGCAAGGGGAATCATATCCAGATAAATTTCCTGGGCCACCGCATAGGGGGTTGGCTCTCCCATGTACACAAGAATCCGGGTCTGTTCCATCTGCAAGGTATATTTTCCGGCCTCCACGACCTCCGGCAGCTCCTGCTCCCGGCCTCCGGGAGAGCGCAGGCGGATACGGTAACGGTCGCTGTAGTGCTTCCACAGCTGTATATTCAGCGCTGTTTCGTAGGCCCCTACCGCCAGCTCCACAGCAGTCTCCTGCTCCACATTTCCCGAAACGTGTCCTCTGGAGCTGCCCTCGTTTCCACTTCCCACACAGATAACCGTACGTCCGATTTCTGCTGCATTGTCTAAAAAACGTTCCATTAAAGAGCTTCCGTCATGGGCCCCGTAGCTGTTTCCAAAGCTTAAATTAATTACCAGCGGCATGCCCAAAAGAATCGCCTTTCTCAAAGCATAAGTGACGCCTCGCATAATTTCCGTTGTTCTGGGAAAGCCGAGCTCATTTGGCGCGCCAAGCTTTACCACCAAAAGCTCCGCTTCCGGCGAAACCCCTTTATATGCCTGCTCCAAAATGGCGCTGCCTGCGGCAATTCCTGCCACCGCCGTCCCATGTCCGTTTACGTCCCTGCTGGGAACCAGAGCATACCGTTCTCCTTCTCCAGTTTCCCGCAGCGCCCGGTTAATTCTCTCCTGGTCAAACTCAACCCCCATGGAAAATCCCTCCGGCGGCGCCCCGGCCTCCCCCGGCATCAGCGTCTGATCCCAGAGAAACCGAATCCGGGTATCTCCGTTTTCCTTTCGGAAATCTTTGCGTTCATACGCAATGCCGGAATCCAAAACAGCTATCAGCACGCCCCGCCCCGTTAAAAAGGGCTCCTGAAGCGTGGCACGAGGCAGACAGGAACCATCCGCGGGAGCAGACACAGCGTAAAAATACCGCTTAGGCTTTTCCACATATTCTATTTCTTCCACATCGGCTACCATATCCACCAGGCCCTCCGGCACAGTCAGTATGGCATAGCCAGCGATCAAATATTCCACTTTCACGCCAAGTCCGGCAAGCCGCTCCAGGCTGCCATGGTATTTGACTATCAGCTCCCAGGTTCTGCTTTCGCCGTCAAATCCAACGTTCAGCGTTTCCGTCTGTTCCCTGATCTCCTGAGGCGTTTCCAACGCCAAATTCAGTATGTCCTCCAGCTTCTGATTCATTTTAATCCCGCTTTGCCACATTTGCTCCCTAATTTATATGCGGCAAGAGACATTTCCTATTCTATCGGCGTTGTCTGAGATTTTAAAAGGCGCGGTTTCTGTTGGAAACCGCACCTTTTGCATCACCCTTATATCGCGTCGCATATTTGTGTCAAAACACTTAATATATCTCGTATTTTTTCGACCTGCCTTGGCTCCAGCGTCTCTAATACATAGATAATCTCCTGATTTTCGCTTTGCTCCCCTTTCTCACCCCGCATAATAAAATCACAGCTCACACACAGCGCTCTGGATATCTTACACAGTGTTTCCGCCGAGAAGCCCTTCTTGCCTGTTTCTATTTCATACAAAAATTTTGCAGAAATATCCGCTTTTTCCGCAAGAACCTCCCTTGTGTAATGTCTGCTTTCACGCAATTTTCTGATTCTTTCCCCTATGCACATATCTGACATATTATTCCTCCATATGCCAAGATTTTACATCCTTCGGCAAACAATGATAAACCAGCAGTTGCACCCATTGCATTTTACCTACAGTTCCTTTTTCAATTCTATCTTATCTCTTTTTCCCACTATTCCTCAGTCTGTTTTACCGAATCGAAAATTTTTTTAACCAAACCTGACATTTTTGTTTTATCAGGCCTCATTTATATTGCTTGAACGGAGGTCAGCACAAAAAATCCCCGCTTCACTGAAATATTTTCATTTTTTCCCGCATTTTGATATCCTGATGCTAGTAAGGGAGTCGTTTATGGAATCGATCAAAAGACAAATAAAGGAAAAATATCATCTCACCAGCTATCAAATGTCATTGATAGTTTTTTTAGCAAAAACCCTTGGCTCAGAGCTGAGTAAAATGCTGATTATGGGAATCCTGTTCCGTAATCAGCTGCCCCTGTATTTTACAGCGCTGTTTATTATGATGCTGCTGCGCTGTTCCACCGGGGGACTGCATTTTTACACTTATCCCGCCTGCCTGCTGGGCTCCACCATTTATCTTGGCCTGTGCGTTGTGGTACTGCCGCAGCTTCTTCTGCCCAAGTATCTTCAGCTGCTTCTTCTTGCAGGCTCACTTTTGATATGCTGTCGAATCGGCCCCGTAACCTCAAAATACAGGCCGGACCCGCTTCCAGCCGCCTCAAAAAGGTTTCGGGACTTTACCTGTCTTACCATATTTTTTTACGCACTGTTTTTATGTATAATGCCGCAAAGCAGCTTTACCGCTGCCGGTTTCTGGGTCATTATATTGCATTCGCTGCAGCTGTCTGCCGCGAAAATACGAAAGAAAGGGGGACGTGCAAAATGATTCCTACAGTTCTGAACTGTATCGAGACATTCGTTTGGTGGGTAGAAACTAATCTTTCTAGTATTGTTTTGTTTGGGGAGTATCCGTTTCCTGAAAAAAATGAAGAAGAATGATTCACTCTTTATGTCAAAGGGGCTGTATATACAGCCCCTTGATCATGATCCTAATCGTCATCCACTATATCCATGTTCATCTCTAATCTGTAATAGATGTCAATATCTCTTAAAATACTGTCCACATCATCATTACTCAATTCATTTGTCCACTCATTAAGTTCATTTATGGTTATGATTTCTTCAATTGCATTATGGTAACGCTCCCTAATCACAACCATACCGTTTGCACGTTCATCTATGTATGCTTCCAGCTCATTTAAAACTTTCTCTCTTGAAGTTTTTGTTCTTATAACAAACGTAATCGGAAAGTGCATTACTTTATCTATATCCAAAAGATATTTATCGTAATTATCAACTTCCGTAACTTGAAAAAAACGGCCCACCGGACGCATTACAAAATCAATACCTCCATCATTCGCATTAGTCCGACCTGTTTTGTAAAGCTGCAGTTTCTCCTCCTGCAGGCTGCTTAAGGAATATCCAAAATAAACTTTAGTGTTTTTATAATGATTTTTTAAAATAGAATAGCTTATTATTTCAAATATTCTCGCTTCGGCGTCTTCTGAAAGCAGCTGGCAAATACGTTCTTTCTTTTCACTATAATCTGTTAAATCCTGCATTTCCTGTAAGTAAGTAATTAATTTATGGTCCTTGGCAGCAAGTAACTCTATATATTTTTCTATCACCTTGCAGCAAGTTCTGCTTATGTCACATTGGCCGACATACAAATAATCAATATGTATTAAATATTTGCCGTTATTCGCGATAATCAAATCATTTTTTAGATCAGGAAACTTATTTCTGAATTCTCCATTCACCCGAGAATTTAATGCGTGGTTTTGCAATTTACTGCCCCCATACAGTCCCTGGTAAAAGTGAAACAACTGCATATAATCATAACCACCAAATTGCCTATATACATCAGGTTTATCATAATAATCGCTTTGATAAAAATGCAGTATGGCATATATTGCATAAATATTAGCAAGACTCTTCCTTGTCTTACTCCCCTTATGTACTGCTTTCATTTTCTTATCAAGATATTGCAGCAAATAACTACTTCCATAGATGTCTGCATATTGATCCTGGAAATCTTCTTTTAAGATTTCTAATACAAATTTTTCCGTTATCTTCACCTCACTGACTTCTTGCATGTTTTGACTTTGCTTTTGTCTTGCGCCTCTTCTCTTTTACAAGTAATTTTCCATTAAATTCCGTTGCTATCCCCGTGCGACGAAGCCCTATCTCAAAATATTCTTCATTTATGTCTATGCCAATGCCAATTCTTCCTAAACGAGCAGCAACTGCAGAGGTAGTAAAAGAGCCTGAAAATGGATCTAAAATAACATCGCCAACATTAGACGAAGCCTTAATAATGCGTTCCAACAACGCTTCTGGCTTTTGCGTTGGGTGGTTTTCGTATTCATCCATTTTAAAGCGAACACGATTAAAATTCCAAACATTACCTGGGATTTTCTCTGCATTATATGGCTTAGGCGGATCTTTTCTATAATCAATTAACTTTCTTTGTGCTCCAGTTTTAGCTTCAACCAAAATAGCTTGTTGATTAAATGTGTATTTTGCCTTGCTGTTTTTATTTATCATCAAAATGGGCTCATATAATGAACCAAATATTTTTTTAGACTGTACACCTGAACTGTCATAGGACCACACGATACGGCATAGTACATTATATTTTTGGGAAACATAAACATCCAGATACGCCATATGCTGTGTAGCTGTCATAAAATACATTGTACCATTGCAAGAAAGCACTCTCATGCATTCATCAATCCAGCATTTACACCAATTAATATATTGTTCAATGGTGCTCCATTTATCCTGGTTATTGCCAAAATTCTTTCCTATGTTATATGGTGCATCCGCAAATATCAGATCGACAGAACCATCCTTTATATAGTGAAGTACCTCAAGACTATTTCCCAATATAGCCATAGAATTGTCGTTGTGCATTTCTATAATCTCTGTTTTATCAACAAACAAACTATCAAAATCAAATCTTTTTGCCTGAATTTCTTCCCTGTCTGATCTCTCAATGAAGATATTGTTTGCTTCCATTGTCGCTGCCTCCCTTGCACTTCCATTTCATCCTACGGCTCCTGAAGCATATATTAAATATATCGCATGAAACTACTTTTTTCAACCTCTAACAAAATTTCCCCCTTTCACAAAATTCAGCCTTTATAAACATTACTTTTTAACTTTTAGGACAAAAGAAATCCAATTATCTTTTTCCACCATTATATTTCTGCAAATCAAATCACACTTCAATTCCTCACATAAATACTTCAAATGGTATAATCCCACTCCTCTTTCAATACTTTTGGTACTTTGTCCTAAGACAAACCACTCTTCTATCTCATTATAAGGCACATAGGGAAAGGGATTTCTCACTTCATACTCATATCCCGTCCCTACCTCTCTAATCTCAAAATGTATCCTGGAGATCGTATCTTGCTTATCCTTCACGGCCTCTACTGCATTATCAAATAAAATTCCCAGCATCTGAATTATATAGTACGCCGGTATTACTGTATGAAAAGATTCCACTTCTATTTTATATGTAATTTCCGCTTCCTCCTCCAATTCTGTAAGCTTTCCATATAAGAATCCTGTTAATATGCTGTCTTCTAGTATAAGGAGCTTGTTATATTTGTTCTCTGCCGCCACCTTGCCCAAATATTCTTCCTGAGCCCTGACCAATTCTTCATAAGTTTTATTCGTATAATGCATGGACAGCACCGCCGTAATATGGTTATTTATCTCATGCTGGCGCATTCTGATTTTAATAAGCAATTCGTTGTATTTATTTTCACTATTTATATTTTGATATTCGTCTTTTTCAGGCACTGTATTGCCCTTATAATTCTTGTCCCAATATTTTTTCAATCCAAGTGTCACTGCAATAATTGGAATTAGCAATAAAAAAGAATCTATCCGCACACCATGAAAAATTTTTGCCTGCATCAAAATAAATATCACAACCATAAAAATTGCGCTTAATAATAGATAGATTAATTTCTCTTTTTTCCTTATCCATCCGGCAAATCGGCACAGTCCCAACGACGGCAGCACAAAAATACAGATTAACAGCACCGCACAATTCACCAAAAGCCCTCTTCCATACTCATTTTGAGGCAGAACAACTGCAGCAGGCACAAGACAGGCAAACTGCAGCAGTGTCATCACCACAAGATACAGCACATTGTTGATTATGGTTTCAAACAAGGATTTCTTAAATTTTAACACACAATAGAGAAAAATAAGAAAATAGACCAGCAGTGAAAACAGTCTCGACACCTGACAGGTATTGACTATTTCCAAAACAATCAGAAGTCCCAGAAATAACAGGACCGTTTTCATATCAAATTTTACCTTTACTCCATAGATCCGGTGAATGCAGATAATCACCGAAAATATCTCTGTTATTAGAACAAGGCGCAGCAGCATTTACTTAAAAATTTCCCGCAATAATTTCTTATACATCAAACCAATCTCTACTCTTCCATAGTTATTGCGCAGCTGTATCATTCTGTTTGTAATATCCACATTATGTATAAATTTCTTATTTATCATGGTGTTGCGGCTGCATTGAATCATATCCGGACTGTCTGCTTCATCCAGCAGTCTTTTCAGTGTCAAATAAGGAATTGCCAAAACATCACTGCGGCTTGTATGGATATACATGGTATGATTCTCGCATTCCGCATATACAATTTCGCTTCTATCCACGGCCAGGACGATGCCGTCCTTTCGAAAGTACAGGGTTTTATCGCTCTCCTGATGTCCGGGAAATTTCAGGCAGTGCTCCACCATCCGCTTTACCTTCTCCGCATCAAAGGGCTTTTCCACAAAATGATAACAATGCAGCTTTTCATAGGCATAAAATCTGGCGTCCTCCAGTGAGGTGACAAACAGCACTGGCGTAAAGGCATATTTATCAATTTTCCGGATACTGTCCACAAACCGCAGACCGGAAGAATCTCCCGGCCTTCTGGTATCCAATATAATGTCTATGATAAATAAATCAATCTCTCTTTCCAATGCACATTGATAGGCATCCTTCATACGATGCAGTGCAATTACCTCGCACCTTGTATCAGCTTTCTGCACGATGCCGGCCAAATGCTGCAGCGTACTTTGATTATCTTCTAAAATTAAAATCTTTTTCACAAATTTCCCCTAAACACTTTTGTCCTGCCTGCAAATAAGCGAAGATGGCTTCCCCTTCCTCTTCACCAGATATTTCCAAAAGCAGACACAATTCCTGCGCCAGTCCTTTGCCATCCCGCAGGATAATGGATGGAGGAACATGAAACAAATCATATATTTTCCACAGCATCTCACTGTCGGGAAGAACTCTTCCATTTTCCAGCTCTCTGAGCTTCTTTATATCAACACCCAGAAGCTCTGCCATTTTATGCTGTGTATACGCAAGCTGCTGTCTGATGGCGAAGAAAATATTGTCGTTCTCTCTTCCCGTCATGAAAATAAATTTCATATATTCAATACGCTTATATATCTTGCCCCATTTGCCTGCAGAATTCTCCCGTCCCAGGCAGGCTGCCATGGAATAAAAGATGCTGATATAGCAGATGATTTCTTCAAAGGTACATCCCTCAAAAAACTCTCTATACTTTTTGGTGCTCCGCAAGCCTGTATACATATACTGTATATCTATTTCCGTATTCGTCAGACACTGCATTTCATAGAAGGTGAATCGCTTTTTTCCAAGCTCCGCCTTACTGTAATGACTTTGCATCATGTGCATTTGATAGCTGATCTGCCTTTGGGACAAATTATTTCTGACCCTTTCTTCCTTCAGCCTTTGCAAAACATTTTCATAATCCATATTCATGGGTAATCTTCCTTATACGCAATTCATTTTTACCCATTTTACGACATTATTCTTCCCTGTACAGCACCTATTTGTGACTTATATTGTAAAAAGAATGTCTGAACGAAAAAAGTCCGCTAGAAGCGAACCTCTGCTTCCCGGTATCTCTCCCGGGAACAGGACAGTTGGAAAGGTTTTTCGGCTGCCGTGACTCCATCCATGCCTGCTATTCCCTCAAAAGCTGTTTTGGCAGCTCTGTAGTCCTCTGCGTATTTTCTTTCTGTCAGCTCCTTGGTATTTGCATTTTGAAAAAGAAAGCTTTCTTGGCCTCGCATAGTCCAGGTACTGCAATGCGACATTTGGAAACCTCCGGTCTTATCCCCTAATGTCATATATTGTAGTATCCTGACCCTTTACGCACAAGGAACTATGGTTCTAAAACAGTATTTTTCTTTCGTATTTTTCTTTCTACATCAGGCTTAAGAAGCTGCCTGCAAACATTACAACGCCCAGGATGGCCAAAGCAATATAAATTAGTATCAAGATCAGCTGGGCTTTAAAATAATTGGATTTGCTTTTCTTAACATTTCCTGAAAAGGCCCATACAAACAGCATGACCAGATTTACGATGGGAATCAGCATTATGATTCCAGCTGCAATCCATTCCCCCACCGTTACCGTCTCCTCTTTTACAGCTGTCTGCGCATATCCATTACCCGGCTGCTGTCCCGGCACATTTTGTCCATATGACGCACCTGCACCATACATGGCATTGTTATAATAAGGGTTTTCATTACTGTTCAGCAAAATTGTGCTATTGTTATCTTGATTTTCCATGTCTTTTCTCCTTGTATTTTGTCTCCCTTGTCCCTCTGTTCCAGCCTTTCCTTGCCGGCTGCCTGTCCTGCTTTCCGTATGGTTCCGGCGCTCCTGCAGCCAAAAATGCAGACAGGCAGCCAGGCAGCTCACCTAATTTTCCGTGTAGGTGGACACCACCTCGTCTATTTTGTCCACCCAGTCTGCATGGCGGCTCCGCTCTTCCGTCTCGTCTATACAGCAAACCAGCACCGGGGTCTCTGTTCCTGCAATGCCGTATGCTACAATTGGATAAGTGATTTCTCCCCAGGCATCTACATAATCCATTTCTCCTTCAAATTTTGTCATCTCAAAACCATTTATGGTTGTAGTCTCCAGAATGTCTACATCATAACTGATTTCTTTCACACTAAGTCCCGAAAAAAACTGGTGTTGAATCAATGGGCTCAGCACCTGGAAAATGTCCGCCGAGGAATGGTACTGGCTCATGTCAATCAGCTCCTTTTCCTCCTCTGCCCCCACATCCCCGGAATACTGGGTTACAAACACATTCAGGCAGGCTGCACTCCTAAATCCTCCCTCATATTGCTCCTTTGCAACATGCCCATAGCCCACTGTACTGTTTTCTCTACCCGGCAGTCTCAGGGAATATCCAAAGTGGTTTTCCGTATACAGATAGTCCAGCCCCTCCGGATAATCCGCTTCCTCCTCTGCCTCCCCGGAAACCTGCACATCTGTCTCCGCCGTTACGGCGTTTCCTCCCTGTACAGCCGAAGCCTGGCCTTCCTCCGTTCCCTGGCAGGCGCTCAGGCTCCCAGCCAGCAGCATCATTCCCAGTAACAATAATCCTTTTTTCTTCATTTTTTATCTTTTGTCTCCCTTGTCCCTCTGTTCCAGCCTTTCCCTGCCGGCTGCCTGTCCTGCTTCCTGTATGGTTCCGGCGCTCCTGCAGCCGAAAATGCAGACAGGCAGCCAGTCAGTTTGCCTAGTTTTCCGTGTAGGTGGACACCACCTCATCTATCTTGTCCACCCAGTCTGCATGGCGGCTCTGATCTTCCGTACGATCTATACAGCATACCAGCACCGGGGTTTCGGTTCCCGCAATGCCATATGCTACGAAAGGATAAATAATCTCTCCCAAACTATCCACATAACATATTTGGCCCTCATATTTAGTCATTTCAAAACCATTTATGGTTGTAGTTTCTAAAATATCTACATCATAACTTATTTCTGTAAAAGCACGTCCTGAAAAATATTGTGCTTCAATTAGCGGGCTCAATACTTGAAAAATATCTGCCGAGGAATGGTACTGGCTCATGTCAATCAGCTCCTGCTCCTCCTCTGCTCCCACATCCCCAGAATACTGGGTCACAAAAATTTGTTCGCAGTTCACTCTGTCAAAGCTGCTGCCATAGGCCTCTTTTGCTATGTGCCCAAATCCTTTGGAACTATTTTCTCCATCCGGCAGTCTCAGCGAAAAATTAAAATGCTCCTCCGTATACAGATAATCCAGCCCCTCCGGGTAATCTGTTTCCTCTTCTGCCTCCCCGGAAGTCTGCACATCTGTCTCCGCCGTTACGGCGTTTCCTCCCTGTACAGCCGAGGCCTGGCCTTCCCCCGTTCCCTGGCAGGCGCTCAGGCTCCCAGCCAGCAGCATCATTCCCAGTAACAATAATCCTTTTTTCTTCATTTTTTTCTCCCTTATTTTTTATTTAATATCCTGCAATCGTATGGTAATCATACGAGAGATATTCTATTTTTTCTCCCAGCCACCCCTCAAACCAATCCTGGGAAATCAATAACGGCTTCACCTGAATCCTGGCATTGATCTCCAAATAGGTGTTGGCCTCTGCCATGCGGAAGTTCCCCTTCTTAGGGTGTTCTACCTCATAGGCATTCAGCCCTTCATTCACATTGATCTGGATCACATCCCCGATGCGGGTTACCGCCATATCGGACTCGTCGCTTAACAGCTTGATAATCAGAAATACCCTTAAATAGTCCTCGTAGCCCATATTAAAGGCGCTGCTAAGTGCTGAGGAGGAGGTTTTCCCCACTCCCTTTGCCTGGTTTCCTATGGAGGACGAAGGGAAATAGGCGTCCAGCTTGCTGTTAATGGCCTCCGAAATCTTTTCCGTGGCGTTGTCTACCTGGGACTCCAAGGCCTCGCTGACAGTGCCTTGCAGATCAGCTACAATCTCCCCTGCAACCAATGAAATGGTCGCGTTAATCTGATTCTCCACAGCTCCAATGGCGTCCTCCGTAGACTTCGATACCTGTCTCATAAAGTCCGTATAGTTTTGCGCTAGCGCTTCCTTGTTCAAATCTATTCGCCGGAGTTCCTCCTCCAATGCCTCAAAATGCAGATCAATGCTTCCTCCATCTGCAAGCATTCCTCTAAGTTGGCCCATCAAATCATTTTGCAAAAGTTCTGCCGCCGCTCCCTCCATGCCGCTTTCAGCCAGATACGTCGATACACTCTCCTCGCACCGAGCCAATAGCTCCTGTCTGCTGTACTCCGTCCCCTTTGTAAGCATCTCCTGATAGTACATTTCCAGAGAAGTGTTGAAACACTGGGTCACTGCATCCACACTACCGTTTACCACATTATCCACAACAGAAATCATATTATCTTCTAAACCTCTGACAATATTAGTTGCATTTTCCGTCGTATAATCCAATGCTTCCTGAATGGATGTGTTTAATTCAGAAATCACCTCTTCCCCGGCATTCTTCACCTCCTCCGCCACGTAATCCTTGGCCAGGTCCACCATTCCGCCCAAACTAAATTTCCAGGTTTCATCGCTCTTGACCAGCTCCACCTTTTTCCCATCCATAATCCGCTCCAGATCATAGTTGGATTCCGCAAGCGCCAGGCAGAGCTTCATCACCGTCTGGGCCACCTGGTAGGGAAACACGCCCCCGGTGGCGGCCTGAATGGACATGGCCGGAGGCAGCGTCTGGTAGTCGATCTCGCTGTCCGTCAGGGCATATACCATGTTAAACATCAGGCGGAGGGCAAAGATATTGGCCTTGGCCTGATTTACATTGATTTCCGGCCCCGCCCCTTCCTTTACCGTAAACCAGAGAAACTTTGTTTCGTTCTGGCCCTTGCTTCCGTAAAGGATATACTCGATCTCACAGCCGAACATGGCGTTGTTTTCCGCATTGATCTCCACATTGCTGTAGGTCTGGCGGGGATAATCCTTGCTTCCTTCAGGGAAGTTGTCCGTCCCCTCCGTATAGGCCACCCAGTCCATATAGGAGGAAAAATCATTCAGCACATATTCCGTCACCAGCAGAGAATCCACTGCGTTTTCCGGATTCAGATTGCCCAGAGCCTGAAAGATTTGCTGAAAGGTACTGGCCGCATTGTTGAAAAAGCCAAACAGACCGTCGTCGTCCTTCTTGCCTATGGCTCCCTCTCCGCTTGTGCCGTCGGAGGGAACCTCCGTAAAGAGGCCCATATCATAAGAAAAGGTTGTGCTGTTTACATTGTCCTCCTCTGTGCTGTCCTGGGCCTGCTCCTGAAAATCCTTGATGCTGTCCTCCGTAGGCTGTGAGGGATCAACGTCAGCGGAGGCACTGAATACGGTGATGAGATAAAAATAAAACGCAGGAATATTATAATGATTGCCGTCCGCAGTGGTCATTCCCTTTTCTCCCACCTTTTTCAAATAGCAGGTGCTTGTGGTGTTATATTTATTGTATAAATTCCCCGGATCGCTGCATACGTTAAACAGCACGCTTTGGGCAAACTGATTTTCATAGGCTGTATCAAACGCAGCGGCCTCCCGGCCCAGATAGCTTGTCTCCGGATCGGCTGCGCTGTAAGCGTTAAAGGTCCCGCTTCCTCTGTAGGCCTTTGTCAGCTGTTCCAAAAGACGCTCTGTTTTGTCCACGGTCATCACCTTGTAATAGGATTCCTTTACAAGGCTTACGCCTGAGAGCTTTATGGATTCTATGGCCTTGAGGACGCCCACAGGATTTCCTTCGCTTGACATATAGTTGATTCCCGCCTGAATCTGTTCAGTGATTTCTTTCAGATCCTCAGTATTAAACTGATTTGCGATCTCTTCGATGGAAGCCTGCATGGAGGCGGAAAACTCATCCTGTCCGGCACTCTCCAGATAATTATCCTGATAGTTCTTAATTTTCCTCTCTGCGGCTACTGTAGCTTCTTTGAGCTTCTCCATCTGAGCTTGGACATCGTTTATGGAATCTATGGCATTTTCCGCCAGTGTCCCGCTGTGGGAATCCAGCCAGTTAAAGGAAAAATGCCATCCATCGGTGAGCTCTGAGGCGCTTTCTGCCACCGGGCACAGAAGGTTATTCAGCTTGCACAGGGTTTCCCGCAGCAGTCTGTCATATTTCTTATAATTATTTTCATAGGTTTCCATAGCGGAAGCGTACTTTGCGCTGGTATCGCTGAATGCCTTGATTCTTCCTGTCAGGGACTCCCGCAAAGCGTCCTTGGCACCCTCAAATTCCTCTTTCTTCTCGTTGTCATAGCCGCTTTTCTGGGAGGCGATCTGGGATTGCACCGCCTCGTTATAGGCTTCCTCCGTCTCATAGTCCGCCGGGTCGATGTCTGAGGTGTCATATACGCTGTCGGGATATTCGTAGGGCTCCATGGCGGCCTGGTCGATGGCCAGAATGCAGGACTTCATCTCCCGCAGCTTTTCTCCGAAGGCTTCATACTCCCCTATGGCCGCTTCCAGCCTTTTAGGATTGGTGCCGGACGCCGTATTCCAGGGGTTTTCCATGGTCATTTCAGAATACGCCCCATATTGCGCCACTTTATTCTTGTGCTTCTGCAAGGTTCCTGCCTCTATGGTTTTGGCGCTTTCCTCCGCCTCGCCAAAATGCTCCTCTATTTCGTCCAGCTTTTTGTTCCTTCCCCAGGAGCTGGCAGAAATACTCTTCCTTTGGCCATTTGCCACCTGGAACAATTCCCCGTTGCCACATTAAAGAAAATAGAATGGCTTATTAGCGTCCTCCAGCTTTTCATACACGCAGAATAAACCTTCATGGCCTTGACAAAAATAAATTTTTCTGGAATTTACAAGAAATAGCCCCCACCACCCAACTTTTAGAATCTTTACTTGATAATAGATATGTAGAAGAAATATACATAGATGCTAGAACTATGCCAGTTTTGCTCATCCCAAAAAGCAAAAGCAATATCTTATTCCCCAATCCATAATTCCCTACACAATCACTCAAGATACAAATGTATAATTATTCGGCTATTATTTAACAACTTGCCTTTTATTTTAACTTCTTACCATGTTTTCGTCAACTATAAATTTAAAATAATGTCAAAGGAACGCCAAAAACCCCTTGTACCGGGAGGCTGGCATGGTCTCTTGGCACAAGGGGTTTTTGGCGTTCCTTTTGCTTACTTTCCGATGAGGCCGTCCACATGGAGAATGTGATTGATCAGCCAGTCTGTAAGAAAATTCAATATATTCATAATCTGCTGATCCTGATCCTCCGCATCCTGCATGTGCTCCAGGTCAAATTCTTCCAGCTTTTCAATGAAAGCCTGGTGCTGCACCTTCTGTGTGAAAAGCCTCTTGTAATGGATGGACTCCATATAAGCCTCCTCATCGGCAAAATGCTTTTTCGTATATTCCCTGAGTTTTTCAAGAATATCGGAAATATTATCATATTTATCCGGCGTAAATTCCTCATGGAGCAGCTCATAGGCCTCGTTGGCATAGGCAAATATCTGCTTGTGCTCCTCGTCGATCAAGTCAATTCCAATAAAGTATTCCGGTTTCATTTCATACATAATGCCATCCTCCTGCTTTCTTCCTTCTTCTTTTTTATTCAGCTTCCCTTTTATTCCTTCCCCTGTGCTTTGTTTTTTCTATTCCTGCCAAAACTGCTTCAGGGCCTTTACCGCATATTCCGTATCCCGCACTCCTGCCGTTTCCACTGCAGAGTGCATGGCAAGCTGGGGCAGTCCGATATCCACGCAGGATAAGGACACATGAGCCTCAGACAGATTTCCCAGGGTAGAGCCGCCCAGTATATCGGAGCGGTTTGCATAGGTCTGCCAGGGAACCTTTGCCTGACTGCAGATATGCTTCATTTTTGCGGCAGATACCGCATCTGTGGCATATTTTTGGCCTCCGTGATATTTGATCACAATTCCGCCGTTTAAATAGGGGCGGCTGGTAGGGTCGGAGAGCTCCGGATGATTGGGATGAACCCCATGGGCGTTATCCGCCGAAATGAAAAAGCTTCCGGCGATCATGGAAAGAAGTCCCTCCCTTCCCAGGCCAAGCCCCTTTGCAGCACGAAACAGCGTATCCTCCAAAAAGGTGGAATCCGCCCCCTGCTTTGTGCCGCTGCCTACCTCCTCGTTGTCAAACACCACACACAGATTAATGTAATTTTTCGGCCTGCTCTCCAAAAAAGCCCTCAGAGAAGCGTACACGCACTGTAGGTCGTCCAGTCTGGGAGAAAGCACAAATTCCTCCTTAGCCCCAAGGATTTTCCCCTTTTCCCTGACGTAAAGAAAGATATCCTGTCCCAGAATTTCCTCCTCCTTTACCTGTGCAGCCCTGGCCAGCTCTTTTCGCAAAAGGCCCTTTCCCCCGTCGCTGCCTCCTTCTGCAAACAGGGGCAGCATATCCTTCTGGGGATTGTATTCCACCCCTTTGTTTATGTCACGGTTTAAGTGAATTGCCACACTGGGAATTACGAAAAGGTCTCTGTCAATGTTCACCAGCCTGGTGGATACCTCCCCCTTTTCTTCGTCCCAGAAAGCAACGCGGCCCGCCACGGACAGGGCTCTGTCCATCCATGTGGACAAAATCATGCCGCCGTACCTTTCCGTGTTCAGCTTCACATAATGCCCTTCCACACAAATTTCCGGCTCCTCCTTCACCCGAAAGGAGGGCGAGTCACTATGGGAGGCCGTTATATGAAATCCTTTCCATCCGGTATTTTCCGGAATCTGAAGGGCAATGATGGAGGAGCCGTTTCTTATGACGTAATAATTGCCGCCGGGCTGAATCTGCCATTCCTGGGTCTCCAAAAGCTCCTCAAAGCCCTGGTTAGAGAGCGCCTCCCTGATATTTTCCACCACATGGAAGCTGCTGGGACTTTTCTCAATAAAAGCCAGCAGCTCCCTCGCACACCTTTGATTTTCCTTCATAGCCTGCTTTATCCCTTTCCCATTCTCCATTGGGCTTCGCCTCTGCCTTAACGCTCCGCCCGCATGGGGTTGTTCAGAAAATCCTCATAGGTCAGGCGGATTCCCTCCTCAAGCTCCGTGGTATAATGGTAGCCCAGACGCTCCAGCTTGCTCACATCCAACAGCTTTCTGGGTGTGCCGTCAGGCTTTGAGGTATCCCACTTGATCGTTCCCGTGTATCCCACCACCCGGGCCACCAGCTCAGTCAGCTCCTTGATTGTCAGCTCCTTTCCGGTTCCCAGATTTACCGTCTCGTTTCCGCTGTAGGTATTCATCAGAAATACACAGGCGTCCGCCAGATCGTCCACATACATAAATTCCCTGAGAGGCGTGCCGGTTCCCCAGCAGACCACCTCGTCAGCCCCCGCCTCCTTGGCCTCATGAAACCTGCGTATCAGCGCAGGAAGCACATGGCTGTGGGTGGGATGGTAATTGTCGTTTGGACCGTACAGATTGGTAGGCATCACGCTGATATAATCAGTGCCGTACTGGCGGTTTAAATATTCACAGTATTTTAAGCCTGAAATCTTCGCCAGCGCATAGGCCTCGTTTGTTTCCTCCAGCTTCGAGGTGAGCAGACAATCCTCCTTCATGGGCTGGGGGGCCATACGGGGATAAATGCAGCTGCTCCCCAAAAATAAGAGCTTTTTGCACCCATTCTGCCATGCCGCATGAATCACATTCATCTCCAGCATCATATTTTCATACATAAAGTCAGCCTGGGCCTGGCTGTTTGCCAAAATGCCTCCCACCTTTGCGGCGGCCAAAAACACATAGTCCGGCCTCTCTTTTGCAAAGAAGGCCTCCACCTCCTCCTGCCTGCACAGATTCAGCTCACTGTGGCTTTTTGTTAACAGATTTTGATATCCGTTTTTTGACAGGGCCCGGCAGATGGCGCTTCCTACCATTCCCCGATGACCTGCCACATATATTTTTGCTTCTTTTTCCATCGCCATGACTCCCTGTTTCCCCGGGCGGACATCCCTTAGGGTCTATCCTCCCCGCTCTCCCTGTACACAATGGCTTCCGCCATCTGCTCAGCCTTTTGTCTGCCGCAGAACACCCCGGCAATGGCCAGCGCAAAAGGAATTGAGGTCCCCATGCCTCTGGAGGTGATTACATTCCCATCCACCTCCACCGGTTCCTTGGTCACCAGAGCTCCAGCAAGATGGCTTTCAAAGCCCGGATAGCTGCACGCCCTTCTTCCTTTCAGAATGCCTCTGTGTCCCAAAATGCTGGGGGCCGCGCAGATCGCCGCCACATATTTGCCGGAAGCGTAAAAGGCGTCTACCTGCTCCATAAGGGCCTGGCAGGCCTCCAGATTCTTCGTCCCGTCTCCGCCGCCAGGAAGCACCAGCATATCATACTCTGCAAAGTCTGCCTGGGACCAGGTCTTATCCATTTCCACCAGAATGCCGTGGGAGCCCTTCACCTGCTTTTGCTCCGTAATGGACACCATATCGATGGCCAGTCCGCATCTTCTGCAGATGTCTACAACGGTCAGCCCTTCTATCTCCTCATAGCCCTCTGCGAAAAAAATTGCAATTCGTTTCATTGCGTCTACCTCCATTTCTGAAAACAGTATACACACTTGTTCCTTTTTTTTCAATTCTTTACTTTGATTTGATAAAAAATATGATATACTAAATCCATGGAGGTACAATATGGAAATAGAACGTAAATATACAATCAAAAAGCTTCCCGAAAATCTGGAAAGCTATCCCTGCCACCATATCGAGCAGGCCTATCTGAATGTAAACCCAGTTGTCCGCGTGCGCAAACAGGATGACGAATATTATATGACCTACAAAGGAAACGGCATGATGGCCAGGGAGGAGAGCAATCTTCCTTTAAATAAGGAAGCCTATTATCATCTGCGGGCAAAAGCCGATGGAAACATTATTTCCAAAAAGCGCTACCTGATTCCCTTAAACCATCCCGGCTTTAAACCAGGATTTCCCGTGCCCCCCGCTGATTACAGCCTTACCATTGAGCTGGACGTGTTCGATCCGCCCTTCGCCCCTCTTATTATGGCGGAGGTGGAATTCGGCAGCAGAGAAGCCGCCGAATCCTTTGTGCCTCCCGATTGGTTCGACAGAGAAGTCACCTACGACAAAGAGTATCACAATTCCTATATGGCGCTGCAGATTTCCTGAATCATACGGAAGGCTTTCCAGCCTTCCGTATTATTTTCGCACCAAATGACCGGGCAGTCCGTCGATATACAGGGGCTGGAGCTCTCCCATAATCAGGGGCCGTGCATATTGTATAAATTCCTCCGTAAGCCCCCTTCCATCCTCTGTAATCCATTCTTTGGGCACTGTCTTTTCCTGATTTGCAATGGTATGAATGTCATGCACATCCACGCTGCACAGATAAGGCCTGTCCTGCAGTCTGCGAAGCACCGTCATGACGCCTGTGCGGCCCTCTGCCGCCGCCATAACCCCATGATACCCCGCCTCTCTCGCCTCATCTGCATCCGTAAGGGAGGCAAGATGCGCAGCGGAGCGCTGCAGTGTTGACAATTCTATCGCCCGGGCCTTAAATCCGGTCTGGCTCTTTACCATTTCCGCCAGTGTCAGCCCACAGCCGGAAAGCTGCTTATGTCCAAACACGTCCACGCTGTCCGCACCTCCGGAAAGCTCGCAGACGAATCTTCCGTCCCCAAGCCTGATCCCCTCTGAAACCGCAATCACCACTGTGTTTTTTGTCTCTGCCACGGCACGGATATGGGAAAGAAAATCCTCCGGGTCAAACACTCTCTCGGGAAGATAAATCGCATCCGCTCCATCGCAGTCCTCCCCCTTTGCAAGGGCAGCCGCAGCCGCCAGCCAGCCCGCATGCCGTCCCATGATCTCCACAATCAAAACCGTGGGCTTTGTAAGACCTGTGGACTGCACATCCCTTATGACCTCCTTCATGGATGCAGCGATATATTTGGCTGCAGAGCCGTAGCCGGGACAGTGATCCGTCACCGGAAGATCATTGTCCACCGTCTTTGGAATCCCCACAAACCGCTGGCTCTTTCCATGGGAGGCTGCATAATCGGACAGCATTTTCACCGTATCCATGGAGTCGTTTCCACCAATGTAAAAAAAGGCTTCAATCTGGTATTCCTCCATTACGGCAAACACCTGCTCATAGACCGCTTCATTGCCTGCAATCTGCGGCAGCTTATAACGGCAGGTTCCCAGGAAGGCCGATGGCGTCCTGCGCAAAAGCTCCCTTCCCATACCGCTTTCCAGATAATCCTCCAGACAGATGAGATTTTTCTCCAAAAATCCCTGAATCCCATGCACCATGCCATAGACATGATCCGCTCCCAGCTCTTTTGCCGCCTGATAAACTCCTAAAACCGACCCGTTGATCACAGCGGTGGGCCCGCCGGACTGCCCTACCACTACATTCCCCATACGCTTCACTTTCCTGTCCTCCTTTTTTGTTCATTATAGCATTGGCAAAAAGGAATTGTCTACCGTATCAATTACTTGTTTCAGCGCATAGAATACCATAACTGCTCCGCTTTCCGGAGAAAAATGTGCAAAGGCAGCGCTAAGATGAAAAAAGACACAAATTCCTATTGTTCCCTGGACACCCTGGCGCCGGGGAAATCCGGCAGAATCCTTTCCATCCAATGTGAAGAGCATATGAGACAGCGCCTGCTTGACATGGGCTTTGTAAAGGATTCCCTTATCACCTGCGAAGGAGAAAGCTCCCATAAGGACCCAAAAGCCTTTCTTCTGCGGGGCTGCGTCGTTGCGCTGAGAAACGCGGACAGCCGCCATATTTTCATTCAGGAGGTTACGTCATGATCATCGCTCTCGCCGGTAATCCAAACGTAGGCAAAAGTACGGTATTCAACGCTCTCACCGGTCTGAAACAGCATACAGGAAACTGGCCCGGAAAAACCGTCACAAGCGCAAGAGGCTTCTTTGAAACAAAGCATTTCTCCTGTGAGCTGGTGGATTTGCCCGGAGCCTATTCCCTGACCCCTCATTCCGCAGAGGAAGAGGTCACAAGGGATTTTCTTTTAGAGGAAAACCCCGACGCCGTTATTGTGGTCTGCGACGCCTCCTGCCTGGAACGCAATCTCCTGCTTGCCCTCCAGGTCTCTTTTCACTGTCCCTCGGTGATGCTTTGCGTCAATCTCATGGACGAAGCGGCCAAAAAGGGGATTCATATTGATCTGGCCCTTTTGGAAAAGCTGCTTGGCTTTCCGGTTTCAGGCACGGCCGCCAGACAGCGTCAAGGGCTTGCGGAGCTGAGCGGACGTCTGGATCATCTGCTGCTGGAAAAAAAGCAGAGGGAAAAGGACTCATTGCAAAAAACTCCCCTTCCCTCCCCGGATCAGCTTGCCACAGCCGCCTCCTCCATCGCCTCCCAGGTCACCTTCCTCGAAAATGCGGACTATCGGAAAAAGGATCGGAAGCTGGACAAAATCCTTACAGGCAGATATACAGGCTTTCTTGCAATGCTGCTTCTTTTGTCTCTCATTTTCTGGATTACCGTGACCGGAGCCAATTATCCCTCAAGCCTGCTCTCACAGCTTTTCCTGATGCTGGAAGAAGGCCTGTCCCATCTGTTATCAAAGCTTCAGGTTTCCCCCCTCCTTTCGGATTTTCTGCTGGAAGGAGTCTTTCGGGTGCTGTCCTGGGTGGTTTCCGTCATGCTTCCTCCTATGGTCATTTTTTTTCCTCTCTTTACCCTGTTGGAGGATTCCGGATACCTGCCGAGAATTGCCTACAATCTGGATTATTACTTTCAGAAATGCCGTGCCTGCGGCAAACAGGCCCTTACCATGGCCATGGGCTTTGGCTGCAACTGCGTGGGGGTTTTAGGCTGCAGAATTATCGACTCTCCCAGAGAACGGCTCATTGCCCTGCTCACCAACAGCTTTGTGCCCTGCAACGGCCGTTTTCCCATCCTGGTCACCTTGATCGCCCTATACTTTACAGGCCCAGGCGGCTCCTCCTTCTTTGGCAAAGCAGCCTCCTCCCTCCTTGCGGCGCTCTGTCTTACCGGCTTCCTTTTGCTCGGGGTGCTCATGACCTTTCTGGCCTCAAGACTGCTTTCCGCCACCCTGTTAAAGGGAATGCCCTCCTCCTTTGTACTGGAGCTGCCTCCCTACAGACGTCCCCAGATTCTGAAGGTCATCCTGCGTTCTCTTTTGGACAGAACCCTTTCTACCCTGCGGCGGGCCCTATGCGCCGCCGTTCCTGCAGGCGCTCTTTTATGGTGCATGGCAAACCTTACGGTGGATTCCCGCTCTCTTTTGTCCATTGCTGCCTCCTTTCTGGACCCCTTTGCCCGTCTGATGGGTCTGGATGGGGTAATCCTTTTGTCCTTCCTGTTGGGAATGCCTGCCAATGAAATTGTAATTCCCATCATGCTGATGACCTATTTAGAGCAGGGAAGCCTTCAGGAAATAAACGACCCCAATCTGTTAAGGGCCATTCTCTCGGAAAACGGATGGAGCCTTGGCACGGCTGTATGTACCTGCCTTTTTACCCTGTTTCACTGGCCCTGCCTTACAACCCTCCTCTCCATAAAAAGGGAAACCGGAAGCCTGAAATGGACCGCCGCTGCCTTTCTGCTGCCCACCCTCTTCGGCGTTCTCCTCTGCATCCTCTTTGCACAGACTGCCGCTTTTTTTCTCCCCGCACCGTAAAAATGTGCTATACTATAGAAAAGATGCAGCGAAAGGAAGCAGTCATGAAAAACCAGCAGAAAATATTATTGTTCCATGTAGATAGAGAAAAACAGGCCCAGCTTTCAAAGCTGTGCCTGTCAATGGGAATCCAAATGATTTTCATAGAAAAAAAGCAGTACGGCGAAACACTGGGCGCTCTGGCGAAAATACAGGGAATCCCTCTGTCCAACACGCCTGATACAGGAGCGGAATTTCCTGCGGAAATGATGGTTTTCTCCGGTATGGATTCCCAGGCCCTGGACCGCTTTTTAAAGAAATACAGGGAACTGCAGATTGCCCCCATCGCCTTAAAGGCCGTCCTGACGCCCAACAATATATTCTGGAATCCAAGACAGCTTTACGGCGAACTGCAAAAGGAGCATGCCGCTTTTCAAAAGCAGCCCTTTGAGAGATAGCGTCCGGCCTTATCTGCTATTTCAGATACGGCTCATAGGCCTCCCTTGTGTCGTTTAAAAACACAATACCCAGAATGCCGGGGCCCGTATGCGCCCCGATAGCACATCCTACCTGGGTCTCCAGAATATCCTTTACATGGTATCTCTCCCGAAGCTGCTCCTTCAAAAAGGCAAATGCCTCCTTGTCTGTGCCAAAGCAGGCTCCTACTACCTGATTTTCCAGATTCTTTCCCTTTTCACCTACCATATCCAGGATTCTCTTCTGGGCCTTCTTCCAGCCGCGCACCTTTTCCACAGCCTTCAGAGAACCGTTTTCATCCACGATGATGATGGGTTTGATGTCCAGCACGGTTCCGGCCAGAAAGGAGGTGCGGCTGAGCCGTCCTCCCTTGAACAAATATTCCAGTCCGAATACCGTCACCGCATGCTCCATGTGCTCACAGAAGAAATGAGCCGCCTCTATGAGAAGCTCCTTTGGCGCTTTGTTTCTCTGCATCCGAAGCAGGCGTTCCGTCACCAGACCATAGCCAATAGAGGCGCATTTGGAGTCGATGATCGTCATGGTAAACTCAGGGAACTCCTCCTTCAGCGCCTGATACGCCAGATTGGCGGCATTGAAGGTTCCCGCAATCCCAGTGGAAAAGCAGATGTAAAGCACCTCATCTCCCCGCTCGGCAAAAGGGCGGAAATGTTCCTCAAACATATACTGGCTGATGTGATATGTCTTGATATCCTTGCCCGACGCCTGAATATCATAAAATTTGTCCGGAAAAATCGTTTCTCCGTCAAAGTAATCCGTACCCTCTATGGTCACAGGGGTGGGCATCACATAAAGACCATATTCCTTTTTCACGCACTCCGGTATATCCGAGGCCGAATCTGTAATGATACAAAAAGCCATATATTATTTCTCCATCTTCTGATTGTTTTCTTTATTGTATCGCGAAACTTAAGTTTTGACAAATAAAGATTTTCCAAAGATGGCTTTTTAGCAGAGAGTCTCTAAAAAATATAGCTGCCTGGCTCCACCTGGTATTCTTTTCCTTCTATTATAATGGCTGCGGGCACAGGGGTTGTGATCTCATAGCGGATTTTTTCCTCCTCACAAACCCACTTGGAACAGATTTCACCGTGACGGGTTTTGACGGAGACCTCCAGCCACTTTAACCGCCTATCCGGCATGGGAGCGATCACAGCCCGCTCAAATCCCGGCGCATCCTCGTCCGTCCTGATTCCCGCAGCAACGGTATATACCCAGTCCATAACGGAGCCGTAGGCATAATGGTTGTAGGAATTCATGTCGCTGCTCCAGAGCACCCCGTCATCCCGGATGCCATCCCAATGCTCCCAGATGGTGGTTGCCCCGTGGTTCACCTCATAGAGCCAGGAGGGATATTCCTCCTGCAAAAGCAGATCATAGGCGCTTTGCACATATCCGTTTTCGCTGAGGGCATACAAAAGATAGGGGGTTCCTACAAAGCCTGTTTTCAGTCTGTTTTTGTTTTCCCGGATCATCTGCGCCAGAGCATCTGCCGTCTTTTGTCTGTCCTGGGTCAGGTGAAACTGCAGCGCAAGCACATGCTGAGTCTGAGTGCTGTATTCCCCAAAACGCTCCCGGAAGGTTTTTACAATGTTTTCATACAGGGTTTCATAGCTGCTTACATCCTTTCCCAGCACCTTTCCCGCTTTCACAAGCAGCAGGGTGGAATGGGCATAAAAGGCGCTTGCAATAAAATCAGGATCTGTAGCCCCTCTATAGCTTCCGTAGGGGGCGTCCAGCGCCAGCCAGTCCCCATAGTGCTTTTCCCACAGCTTTTTTGCCCCTTGGCCGGAGGTCCACAGATACGGTTCCAGACTGTCTTTCGTTATATAGTCCACCCACCTTTTCATTGCCTCAAAATTCTCTTCAAGCACCCGGGTATTTCCATACATTTGATATATCTGCCAGGGAATTACAGTGATGGCATCCCCCCAGGCCGTGCTGGCTTTTGGAGTTTTCCAGAAATTAGGGACAATATCCGGCACCGCACCATTTTCCAGCTGTTCGCATCTTACATCCCGAAGCCATTTTTCAAAAAATTTCTCCGAATCGTAATTGTAGCAGGCCGTTTTGGCAAATACCTGCGCATCTCCAAGCCAGCCCATTCTTTCATCCCTCTGAGGACAGTCTGTGGGAATGTCGATAAAATTAGCCCGCTGGGACCACAGCACATTTTCAAAAAAGCGGTTCAGTCCAGCGTGGGAACACTGGATATGGCCCGTCCGCTCCATGCTGGAATAAATTGCAATTCCTCTAAAGCAATCCAAATCCACCTCCATGGGAAATTCATCCAGCCGGATATAGCGGAATCCGAAAAAGGTAAAATGAGGCTTATAGGTCTGCTGCCCCTCCTTGCAGATATAGGTAAGCACCGCTTTGGCCGTACGATAATTTTCGGTATAAAAATTCCCCTGGCTGTCCAGAATTTCCCCGTGGGAAATCACGATCCTGGTGCCTGCAGGAGCGTTTACGGACAGCTCCAGGTATCCCGCAAAATTTTGACCAAAATCCACAATCCTCTCTCCCTTGGGAGAGGTAAACAGCCGTACGGGCCTGATTCTTTCCTGTTCCCGGATTTCTTCCCCCTCCTGGGCAATCAGTCTGTCCCTGGAAAGCGCTTCTATCTTCACAGGCTCCCATTCTCCTCCCGAAAATCCGGCATCATAAACCTCACCGTCATAAATATCAGAAAACCGAATGGGACTTTCTCCCACAGACCAGCTCTCGTCGGTGACAATGGTTTCCCTGCTTCCATCCACATATTCCAGCGTCAGCTGGGCAATCAGAGCACAGGGCATGCCATTGACCTCAGTATCCTTTTCGCTGATTCGTCCCCTGTGCCAGCCTTTTCCTACCGTCACGGTGAGAATGTTTTCCCCCATTCTCACCCCCTCCAGCTGATAGGTCTGACACTGCAGACGTTCCTTATAAGCTGTACAGCCCGGGGCCAGAATAAACTCCCCCACTCTTTTGCCGTTCAGGCAGGCCTCATAAACTCCCACAGCGGTGATCTCAAGCTGTGCTGCCTTTACTTCCCTTTCCACCTGAAATTTTCTGCAAAACTGCGGACATACATCACCCATGTCCTCCTTGCAGCCTATCCACAAAGCCTGTTCCAACATCCCTTTTCCTCCTTACCTTTCTCCTTTTAGCGCCCATTTTATCGGGTAATTGCGAAACTCGCTTCCTGGTCTCAGAAACTGGGCGTAATAACCAAAATAAGGGTGACTAGCCACTGCTTCGGAACCCGTTTTTGGTTATTATGACCAGGTTCGTGACTTTGTCAGCGAGTTCCGCAATTACCTGCCTGTATTTATGTATACTCTGATTATATAAAAGCCAGTGACATTGTCCATAAAATAGGGTATTATATTTATAAATTGGTACGATAAAATAAACGATTGTACAGGAGTTTGCAATGCAGAAGCTTCCTCTTAAGAATCCCGAGCCCTATATCCGGTTTGTCAACAATTACAGGCCCAACTATTCCTATGTGGAGCAGAAACGGGTTTTATACGACCACGAGATGATGTACGTCATGAACGGCTCGGTGGAAATGCACTACGGAGAAAAAATATATCCTTTAAAAAAGGGAGATGTGTTTTACCTGGAACCAGGGGTTGAAAATTATATTGTAGTGAAGGAGGAATGGCATTTCCGCACCCACTGCATACATTTTGACTGGCTTGCCCCTTTGCCGGAATATGACTTTACGGCGGAGGAATTTTATATGCACTCGGTTCTGTCCTCCGATTACCACAATCGTCTGGAAAAAATCAAAGAACGCCCCATTTACGTGCCCCAGGATTTTTCTCTGCCTAATTTTATGGGGAACGTACCCTACGAGAGGCTTTCCGCACTGTTTGCCAAATGCTATCACGCCTTCTGCGGAAAAGATGCGGTCTCCCAGATAAAGCTGAAATCTGCCTTTTGGGCAATCCTCTCAGAGCTCACAGACTGCTTTTGCGCCAAAACAGCTTCCCCCATACACCCTAAGATTCTCTATGCCATGGAGTATCTGCGGGCCAATTATACCCAGAGCATCTCCGTGCCTCAGCTTGCAGAGAAATACTGCCTGTCTTCCAAATATTTCGGAGCCCTGTTCAAGGGCGCAGCCGGTGTCAGTGTCAGCGAGTATGTTCTGAGGCTTCGGCTCTTCGCTGCAAAGGAAATGCTTTTGGGCACGGATATGAAGATAAAGGAGATTGCAGAAAGAACAGGGTTCCAAAACCCTTTTTATTTCTCAAAATGCTTCCGCCAGCAGGAAAAGCTTTCCCCATCTGAGTACCGCAGTCTTTTAAGGTCTTAGAAAGAACCGTTTCTCCATACGCTCCCCGCCGCCCAAGCTTCAGAATCCCCGCCGCCCAAGCTTCAGAATTTCTTGACAAGGAGAAGGCTTAGCAGTTATAATCAATAACGTGTTACGCGGATATGGCGGAATTGGCAGACGCGATAGATTTAGGTTCTATTGTCAGCAGACGTGCAGGTTCAAGTCCTGTTATCCGCATTTCATTCTGCTCCTTGTGTTTTGGTCCGGGCAGAGGTATAATAAGCTTGGCGTCAGTTCTGGGAGGAGTACGGCTTGCCGTATCGCCAGTGTCTAGGTTCACACTCATAGATTATCCCGTAGAACACTCGGCGGCTGACGCTGCTAAAAATCGTCGTCTTTTATCTGCAGCTGCCATTTTTCAGCAGCTGCAGTTTTTTTCTACAGCCGCAGTCCCTTGATATCCTTGATTCGGGAAAAAATCATATTGCAGTTACATTCCAAAACCCCCGGAAGCTTGTCCATGGTGTTATAGATTAACTCCTCCATTTCCTCCCCGCAGGAGGCCACCGCATGCACATGCAGCCTGCTCTTTCCCGTGACACGGTAAATCTGCGTAATGGTATCCTGCTCTTTCAACAGCCTTGCAACCTCCATCAGCCGGTCCGGCATAGTTTCGATTTCAAAATAGCAGGAAACGGCTCCGTTGATTTTCTGGGGATTGATAATCGTTGTATATTCCTCGATAATCCCTTTTTTCTCAAGGGCCTGCACCCGCATTTTTACAGCCACACGCGAAATGCCAATCTGCTGCCCTATTTCAGAATAAGACATTCTGGCATTCTGTATCAGCAGCCGGACAATTTTCTGATCCAGCTCATCAAGACCGTCCAAAAACATAAAAGGCCATCTCCCTTCCATCCTGCATCTCATTTTCCACCATTATACAATCTGCCTTTTCAGGAAGTCAAGCAAATCGCAACTATATTATTGACATTGTATTTCTTTTAGAATAAAATAAGTTACGAATGTTAATTTAAATAATACGTAATGAAAGCTGTGGTGTGGAAAATGGAAGCTGAACTGACCAAGGGACCTGTTATGAAAACCATGCTGCGTTTTGCCATTCCCATGATTCTCGGGGATCTTCTGCAGCAGTGCTATAATATTGCCGATACCTTGATTGTGGGACGGTTTCTGGGCGCTGATGCGCTGGCTGCTGTAGGAAGCGCATTCTCCCTGATGACCTTTCTGACCTCTATTCTGCTGGGACTTGCCATGGGAAGCGGAACCGTCTTTTCTATCCGTCTGGGCAGAAGGGACATTCCGGGACTCAAGGAGGGCATCCTGGCGTCCTTTACGCTTCTGGGCGTTGTCACCGTAATCATAAATCTGCTCATTTTCCTGGGAATCGACTGGATTATATGGGCGCTGCGCACCCCGGTGAGTCTGAAGGCTTTGATGCGGGAATATCTCATCGTGATTTTTGCAGGCATGATAGGCATTTTTCTCTATAACTTTTTTGCCTCTCTGCTGCGTTCCCTGGGCAATTCAACCACTCCCCTTGTTTTTCTTGCCATCTCAGCCGTATTAAACATCGTTCTGGATTTATGGTTTGTGGCAGGCTTAAATAGAGGAGTGGCAGGCGCCGCAGATGCAACCGTTATCTCACAGTATGTTTCCGGAATCGGAATTGCTGTCTACACAAAAATAAAATTTCCTGAATTTTTGAAAAAGGATAAAAATGTCCGGCTCCGATTAAGCCGCGTCAGGGAAATCACCAGCTTTTCCATGCTCACCTGTCTGCAGCAGTCCATTATGAATCTTGGAATCCTGGCCGTACAGGGTCTGGTGAACAGCTTTGGCCCCACCATCATGGCCGCCTTTGCCGCCGCCGTAAAAATCGACGCCTTTGCCTACCTTCCCGTACAGGATTTCGGCAATGCCTTTTCCATTTTCGTGGCGCAAAACTTCGGTGCGAACCAGATGGACCGCATCAAAAAAGGAATCCGCGGGGCTGTGGTTATCTCTCTGTCCTTCAGCCTTTGCATTTCCCTGTGTGTCTTTCTGTTTGCAGAGCCCCTCATGTCGCTTTTTATCAGCCGGGAAGAAACAGCCGTCATCGCAGAGGGAGTCCGTTACCTTCGTATTGAGGGTTCCTTCTATTTTCTGATCGGCGGCCTGTTTCTGCTCTACGGTTTATACCGGGCTCTGGGCAGGCCCGGTATGTCCGTGATTCTCACCATTGTATCGCTGGGCACCAGGGTAGGGCTGGCTTACACACTCTCTGCAATCCCCTTTTTCGGCGTTGCAGGAATCTGGTGGTCCGTACCCATCGGCTGGTTTTTGGCAGATCTTTTGGGTGTGGGATATTATTTCATCAGGCAGAGAAGGCAGCTTTCCGCTTAGTTTTTATCGGAGCATTTCACTTACCGCACCTTGCCAGCATTCCTCCGGTATATTGGGCCAGCTGCATTCTCCATATTTTTTCTTACACAGCGTCATAGCCCTTTCCAAAACCTCACCGTGCGCTATTTCACCTGTTCTCAATAAATTTTCAGATACCTTACACCAATACGGAGCCTTTTCGCTTAATCCTGAAGAATACAAATCCAAAATAACTTTTTCTGTATCATATTCTAAGCTGACAAATTCATAAACCCACGTTTCCGAGGCCCCTCGCAGCATCATGAACTGAGCCTTCCCTTTGCAGTGATGGGAAATGCCAACCGCACCGGGATTGAGCACTTTTTTCCCATTATGCTCTATTTTCCCTTGTACATGGGTATGTCCGCATAGGATATAATCACTAACATTATTATCCATTACCACAAAGGTATTTTCACTGTCAGGCAACAATTTTTCATTTACCTTTTGCGGCGATCCATGACATATGGTGATCTGAGGCAGGCCGTCAAATTCAATTTCCTCTTTATAAGAGAGTGACATGAAAAAGTCCAAATCTCTGGGTTTCAAATTGTGATATGTATAATACAAAGCGCCTGTTGTCGAATTGAATTCCTTCCAGCCCCTTTCCCCTTTTGCCTTATACTTTAACCAGTAATCTTCTTTATTCCCTCTGATAAAGAAACATTTATATTTTTCCCGCAGCGAATATAACATCTCCATTGTTTTTTGCGGGTATGCCAATTCACCAACATAATCTCCCAGAAAAACAAAGGTGTCCGCTCCCTGGTTTATTGCGTAATCTATAACTGCCTGCAGGGCCACGTAGTTACCATGTATATCCGACAATACCGCTATATTCATTGTTTCTTATCCCCCACAAAATTTTTTCTGAACTTCATACCTGCGTATAGCGGGCGGCAATTCATTCAATTTAAGACATAAAAAAAGAAGCGCTGATTTTCAACACTTCCACTCTCTTACCGAACGAGACATCGGGGATTCTGAACCCACGGGGTTCGAATCGTTTCCTTCCTTGATGAATGAGACATCGGGGATTCTGAACCCACGGGGTTCGAATCATTTCCTTCCTTGATGAATGAGACATCGGGGATTCGAACCCCGGACAACTTGATTAAAAGTCAAGTGCTCTACCTACTGAGCTAATATCCCATATCCCAAATAAACGAACAGGGCTAGCTGGATTCGAACCAGCGAATGCAGCAGTCAAAGTGCTGTGCCTTACCGCTTGGCGATAGCCCTATAATATGACACCAAGCGTGTCACAAGGACACATCAAAAGTACAAAAGGGTGGATAAAGGGATTCGAACCCTTGGCCTCCAGAGCCACAATCTGGCGCGCTAACCAACTGCGCTATACCCACCATAACAATGTGCTCGAAGGGATTCGAACCCCCGACCCACGGCTTAGAAGGCCGTTGCTCTATCCAGCTGAGCTACGAACACATTTTGTCAATCGTTTAAAAGCAACCAAACTGACGAAGGATATTTTATCCTATAATTTTATGTTTGTCAACAGTTTTATAGATTTTTTTGAAAATCCCCTGAAAATCTGTTTTGCAGATAAGCCTGGGCTCTTTTATCTGTCTGCGTTTCCCGGAATCCTTTCATATAAAATGGGCTCGTCATATCCGAAGGTTCTTTTCCCGTTGACCTCCATTGTCTCCGTCACTTCAAGCTTATCCGCTGAAAATCTCTCAAACAATGTAAAGCGCAGCACCGGAGAAAACATGCTGACGCTCCCACCTTCCCAGACGCCATCCTTTTTCCGGTAGATTGCAGGCGTAAATTTCCGGCTCACCTGCAGCTGCATATAGTCCACCTCTTCCATGCTGTCAAATGTAAAGGTGCTTTTCTCACAGCCCTCCGGCAGCTCATAGGAGGTCAGCTTAATTGTCTCCTGCTCCTGTGTAAATAAAAATAAATGGGCGGAGCCATGGGTCTTTTCTTTTACCGTATAATAGCTCTCTTCTACGAGAAAAATCCCTTCAAAGGGCTGGGGCAGGTTTTTGATTTTCTCATTACAGACTGTATTTATATGCCGGGCAAAAGGAAAGTCCTCTTTTCCGCTTCTGCACATTTCCTGAAACTGACGGGAATTGTCAAATTTTCCTGAAAGCAATTCCACAAATTCTTCCAATGACTTCATTTTTTCCTCCATTCCAAATCGTTTTTCGCCGATTCTATTTTCTTATTGTGCATTTCCATCCGATACAGTAAAATAAAAATCTGGGAGTGACACTTATGAATTTTTTGATAGAAAACACAGACACCATCATATTTATCATGGAGATCATCGGAACGATTGCATTTGCATCCTCCGGTGCTCTCACCGCAGTGCGGCAGCGTATGGATATCTTCGGCGTCAATGTGCTGGGCATTATCACCGCAGTGGGCGGTGGCTGCATCAGGGATTTGATTATCGGCCGCACGCCGCCTGTCATGTTCATCCGCCCCATATATGCGCTGACGGCACTCGTCACCTGTAATGTGATTTTCATTCTTTTATACATAAAACGGAATCTGCTCACCACTACCACTCATCTCATGACAGTCTATGAAAAGCTTATGCAGCTTTTAGACGCCATAGGGCTTGGCATTTTCACCGTGACAGGCATCAGCACAGGCATGGACACCCCTTACAGCGCAAACCTCTTTCTGGTGGTCTTTCTTGGGGTCATCACCGGCGTGGGAGGCGGTGTGCTGCGGGACATTCTCGCTGCCCAAAAGCCTTATATTCTTGTAAAACACGTTTATGCCTGCGCCTCTTTGTCAGGGGCGCTGGTGTGTGCTCTCTTATGGCCTCTTGGCAGCATCCCCGCCATGTGGCTTGGCGCCTTCTCTGTGATAGCAATCCGCATACTTGCTATGATCTTCCACTGGAATCTGCCCAGGCTGAAAAACATGGAATAAAAAAGCGGGTGATGGGAATCGAACCCACGTATCCAGCTTGGAAGGCTGGTGTTCTACCATTGAACTACACCCGCGTACAAAGGAAATATGAAATTCATCGGGGTGACAGGATTCGAACCTGCGGCCTCCTGGTCCCAAACCAGGCGCTCTAGCCAAGCTGAGCCACACCCCGAAACACAGATTGCTGCATTTTCAACGCAAAAGCTATTATATACTACCGTTTCCATATCTGTCAATGATTTTTTAGGCAGTCCGGCTTCTTTAAATACGCTATCGTGAAATGCGCTTCTCCGGCAGCGTCAAGCTCCATAATGATATAGGAAGGAATATGTCCCTCCTGTCTGGGATAAGACAAGCTCCCAGGATTCAGGGCAATTACCTCCTTATCTATGTCTATGACCGGGCGGTGGGTATGCCCGTACATAACAATATCCACCCCCTTCAGCTGCGCCTCTTTCTTGATCGTCTCATTTCCCATGGAAACACAATAATTATGTCCATGAGTCACCCAGACCTTATAGCGGCCAATATTAAATTCAAGCTCCTTGGGCAGCTGAGAAAAAAAGTCATTATTGCCCAGCACAATCCACACAGGACAGTCCGCCGCCTCTGTCAAGGCATACTCGCTTCCCTCTGCATCTCCGCAGTGGATCACCAGGTCCGGCTTGTGCATTTTAAGAACCTCAAAATAATTTTCATTTTTTCTGTGGGTGTCACTGACAATGATTACCTTCATATCTCCTCAATTCCTCTTTCATTTGCTCCAAGGCCTTCCCTCTATGGCTCACCTTGTTTTTTTCTTCCTCCGTCAGCTCTGCTGTTGTCCTGCCAAATTCCGGCACGAAGAAA
The DNA here is from genome assembly GCA_019114005.1 of Candidatus Acetatifactor stercoripullorum. Taxonomy (GTDB): domain Bacteria; phylum Bacillota; class Clostridia; order Lachnospirales; family Lachnospiraceae; genus Acetatifactor; species Acetatifactor stercoripullorum. Next base: position 23,581 of record DXGH01000041.1, on the reverse strand, counting down.
ATGGGATCATATCCGAAACCATGGCTGCCTTTTTCCTCCTGTGCGATGCGCCCCTCTATCACCGCCCTGACCGTAAGATACGTTTTATCCGGCAGCACCGCAGCGATTGCACAGACAAAGCGGGCTGTCCGCTTTTCCTCCGGCACTCCCGCAAGCCGTTCCAGAATCACAGCGTTTTTAATGCTGTAAGGCGTATCCTCTCCCAGATACCTTGCGGAATAAATGCCCGGTTCCCCGTGCAGATAGTCGATTTCCAGCCCCGAATCATCCGCCATCACAAGACAGTCCGTGCAGGCGGCCACCGCCCTGGCTTTTGCCAGTGCATTCTCCTCATAGGTGGAACCGTTCTCCTCTATATCAACAAAAATCCCAGCCTCCTTCATAGACAGCACCTTTTTCCCCATGTCTGCCAGGATCATCTGAATCTCTTTTACCTTTCCCTGATTTCCTGTTGCAAATATAATCGTCTCATTCATTCCTTATCCCTTTCCTCGCAGATCTTTGAAATAGCGTCCGCAATGCCCTCCGCCAGCCTCTGCTGATAGCTCTCCTGCTGCAGGAGCCTGTTTTCCTCAGGATTGCTCAGATACCCCAGACTCAGCTGTGCGGCAGGAATGGTAATCTCGTCTAATATGCTTCCCTGGGGAGATGCAAAGACTCCTGCTGCCCGGTTGCTGGCAGAGATCGTCACCTGCCTTGTAACGGTGTCTGCCAGCTCAAGATTTCCGAACCCTGGAATATAATAGCTTTCATTATAAAAGCTCTGGATACCATAGCTTTGTGGGTTTTCTGCATCCTCCCATGCGCCGATACGCAGAAAGAAATCCGCCTCCGCATTCTCTATCAGAGAAAGCCTCTGCTCCCTGGTCACATCAACGTCCTCCAGCCGCGTAAAATAAAGCTTTACATTGGACGGAACCGTCTCCTGCTGCAAAAGCTCTGCCACCCGGAGAGCAAGATCCTTTTCCGAAAAGCTCCCATATGTAATGCCGCTTTCGCTTCCGCCGCCTGCGGGATCAATCACAATAATGGTATCATAAAGCTCCTGCGGGCTTTTATAGGCCACTGTCAGCGCATTCTCCTCCATAGTACTATGATATTCCAGCACTTCACTCATATGCAGTTTTAAAATAACACCATTTTTCCAGGGCTCGCAGTACGCCTCCGTCACAACGGAAACATCCCCGTCCAGTATCTTCTCCCGATAAAAATCCTCCTGCACTCCCTCTATGTAAATCCACAGCTGGCCTTCCATGTAACGTTTTTCCATTACCACATCTTCCGCCCTGGTTCCCTCCGAAAGAGGCACCTTGAAGCTTTTACTGCGGGTCTCACTCTCCTGCAGCAAAAGCCGCATTCCCAAGTCTTTATTCTGGCCGGAATGCCAGGAGGCATTTGCACTGCCACTCCCCGTCTGCTCTCTGGTCACATCGGCAATCACAATGTCCTTCTCCCATGCAAGCTTCAGCAAAATAGGCATGGCCGCCGCAAACAGGAGCACCCAGAAAAGCAGCGTAAATTTCATATTTACCTTTGCCGGATCTTTCATGTGAAGGATGCTTTCCTCTCATTCTTCTTTGGTGGCTTGGGCCCCAAAAACTGATAATAATAAGTTTTTATCATTCCATTGTAAATCTTTCTGTTTTTATCAGCCTTTCGCCCGATATCCCGCTGAGCCTGCTCATAGGCTGTGATCAGATACATGCTCCAGTCATCAAGGGACCGGTATTTCTCCCCAATCATCCGATAGAGCGTCTGCATACTCTCTTTGTCCTGGAGGCGCTGGCCATAGGGCGGATTGGTAATCAAAAACCCATACTTTTTGGAATGGCTCAGCTGCTCAATCCCCCTCCTTTGAAAATGAATCAGCTTATCCACTCCTGCAAGCCTTGCATTTTCTCTGGAAATGGCTATCATATCCTCATCAATGTCGTACCCCTGAATGTCCGTCTCCACGCTTAGATCTATCATCTCCTCCGCTTCCTCCAGCACATCCTGCCAATCCTTTTTGGGAATGATATGAGACCAATTCCATGCCGTAAAGCTTCTGTTTCTTCCCGGGGCCATTCCCGCCGCCATCATTGCTGCTTCTATGGGAATGGTGCCGCTGCCGCAGAAGGGATCCACAAGAATCCGGTCCCCCTTCCAGGGCGTCATCAAAATCAAAGCAGCTGCAAGATTTTCCGCAATGGGCGCCTTAGAAGCAAGTTTCCGATACCCTCTTTTATGTAAAGGCTCTCCTGTACTGTCAAGTCCCACCGTAACCTGATCCTTCATCAAAAATACCCGCACAGGAAAGCTTTCACCGCTCTCCTCAAACCAGCCCGTATGATACACATCCTTAAGACGTTCCACCATGGCCTTCTTCATCACCGACTGGATGTCAGATACACTATACAGCCTTGACTTTACACTGGAAGCCTTGGCCACCCAGAATTTCCCATCTCTTGGAATATATTCCTCCCAGGGAAGCCCTCTGGTTCCCTGAAAAAGCTCTTCAAAGCTTTCTGCCTGAAAGCTTCCGATCTTTATTAAAATGCGCTTTGCTGTACGCAGAAAAACATTAGCTCTGCACAACGCCTCCTCATCTCCCAAAAAGGTTACCCTTCCGTCCGAAACCTCGGTGACATCATAGCCCAAATCAATGATTTCCCGCTTTAAAACAGATTCCGTACCAAAGTAACAAGGCGCAATCAACTCAAATTTTCTCATGTTTTTCGTCCCCTGGATTCCTCAGACTGTTTGATATTCTGTTCCTTAGTATACAATTTTTTTTCATACATGTAAATAGGAACACCCTTCGGTGTTCCTATTTTCGCAGAAATCTTAGAAATTCTTTTCGTTGTTCTTCTGACTGTTTTTCTGGCTGTTCTGGCTGTTCTGGCTGTTCTGACTGTTCTGACTGTTCTGGCTGTTTTTGCAGTTCTGTCCGTTCTGGCTGTTCTCAGAATTGCCCATGCCATTGTTAAACTTGTTATTGTCGAAGTTCTGATTGTTGTTAGACATTTCAAATTCCTCCTGTTTCTTTTTGGTTACAGGAGTAGTATGGAAAAAACGCACAAAAAATATGCGGAAACAAGCATGGTACTTTGGTACTGTTGCGATATTGATTTTTTATGACTTAAGTACTATAATGAATTTGTAAATAGATAACCCTTCATCATTTCTATTTACACCCTTATATTTAATTTATTTATACTCCCCTCATATGAGCCGCTGGTCCCCTCCAGCGGCTCATTTCCTATGCTCTAATTAAGCCAGTCCCGAAACAGCTTCACCAAAAACACCACCAGCAAAATGGGCAGTATGACAGGCGCCAGAAAGGCAAGAAGGGAAAACGCCAGACCAGCTGCCACAGCTAAAACCAAAATTACCAAAAGAATCCACGCCCACACCGGAAAACGGAATACCCTTTTTTCACGCCTTTCCTCCTCCGTATAAGGCTCTCTGTATTCCCGGAAAAAACCTTCTGTGTCCATGCTCTGGCCGCCTGCATTCTGTCCTCTGCCATTGGTTTCCACGATGGTTCTTGCAATCAGCCGCGGATCACCCAGAGAGGCAAGCACCTCTTCCTCTGTTCTCCCCTTGCGTATTTCCGTATTGATATAATCCTCATAATAATTTATATGATCCTCCACAAGCCCCGGAGACAGCTTCCCGCTCAAAGCAGCCCTGAGCCTGCTTATAAATTCCTGTTTTGTCATACTTTCCTTCCTTTACGGCCGGAGATTATCCCATAAATAAAGAGACATATACTTTTTAACATTGTATCATGTCTCTTTTTGCACGTAAATATAAGTAAAAGAAAGGTTTTCTAAAGTTTTTATAAAAAGAAGCCGCTAGCCCTTCACACTTCCCAGAGCAACTCCCTGAACGATATGCTTCGACAGGAAAAGATACACTAAAATAACCGGAAAGATGGAAAATGCAATCATGACATAAACCTGACCCATGTCAAATTTCAGCCAGTCCGCCGCACGCAGCTGCGCGATCAAAATAGGCAGCGTTTTCTTCTTATCATCATGCAGAATCAGGGCGGGCGTAAAGTAATTGTTCCAGCTGGTGACAAAAGTAAAAATTGCCTGTACCGCAATGGCCGGCTTCATTAACGGCAAAACAATGGTATTAAAGGTCCGAAATTCACCGGAGCCATCGATTCTGGCTGCTTCCACCAAAGACAGGGGCAGTGTGCTTTCCATGTACTGCTTCATGTAAAAAAAGGTGATGGGCGCAGCAATCGTAGGAACAATCAGCGGAATAAAGGAATCCTCCAGCTTCATCTTTCCCACCAGCTGCAGAAAGCCCAGAGCCGTTACCTGTGAGGGAATCATCATAATCATCATAATGAAGGTAAACATAAATTTTTTCAGTTTAAATTCATATGTATGAATTGCGTAAGCCGTCATAGTAGAAAAATAGGTGCTCAGCGCCGCGCTCAAGGCTGCCACAATAAAGCTGTTAAGCAGACCGTTCCACACAGGAAGGGTTCCAGCCAGCAGATTTTTCCAGTTTTCCAAAAGCTGTGTGCCGGGAACCGGCGAAAATCCCTTTGTCAGATCCGCATGGGATCTAGTGGCATTGATAAAGAGCACATAAAACCAAAACAGGCAAAGGAAGGATACCAGCACAAGCGCTATATAAGCAATGATCCTTCTTGTCCTTATGCCAAGTCCCTTTTGAATTTCATAGCTTTCCTTCTTTTTCATGCCCTTCCTACCTGTTCCTTTCATTTGAAAATTTATAGACAATCAGACTCAATACACCAGTAATGATAAATAAAAATACCGAAAGCGCACCGCCTATGCCATAATTTTTGCTGAACAGATGCTTGTTCAAATACATAATCAGCGTCATGGAGGATCTCATGGGTTCTCCCGTTCCATTTGTCAAAACCTGCGGCACGTCAAACATCTGCAGTCCGCCGATCAAAGAGGTTATAACCACATAGATGAGGATAGGCCGAAGAAGCGGCAGCGTTATCTTAAAGAACACCTGCGTGGAGGTTGCCCCATCCACCGAAGCAGCTTCAAACAGTGAGGTGTCAATGCCCATCATGCCAGCCATCAGAAGGATGGTCGTATTTCCAAACCACATAATGAAATTCATAAACGCCACCAGTGCTCTGGTGCTCCAGACGTTGGATAAAAACCGGTATGGCGAATCCAAAATGCCTATCTGCATTAAAATGGAATTGATCGGTCCCCCATCGGAAAACAGAGTAAAAAACAGCATGGCAAACGCGGATGCCATAATCAGATTCGGCAGGTAAATCACCGTCTTGAAAAATCTCTGCCCCTTCAGCCTGAGACTGGGATTGGAAAACCATGCTCCCAAAAGAAGGGAAACCAAAATCTGGGGAATGAATCCCATAAGCCACATAATCAGCGTATTCTTTGCATAAATCCAGATATCCTGATTTTCCAAAATCGTCCTGTAATTTTCCAGCCCCACAAAATTAGGCCCTACCTGTGTCAGTCCCGAACGGTAATTTTCAAAAAAGCTGTTATAAACGGTACTTACCAGCGGAACCAGCTGAAACACAAGGTATACTGCCACAAAGGGAATCAAAAATATGTAGCCCCATTTGTTATAGCTTACCACCTTTCCCCGACGTCTGCCTTTCATAATACGTCCTCCGTTTTCTCATAATTCCTGTCTTCATAAATCAAGTCATGCCTGCCCGGCCAGGCAGGCATGACTCCCCCAATGATTCAAATATCTTACATTAATCTGTGTATTAATGCGTCAATTCAGGATACTTCTCTTCCACAGCCGTGTAGAACAGATCAAGCGCTTCATCTAACGTTGCGTTTCCGTCAAAGTAGTTCTTCATAGCGCTCTGGAATTCTTCGTTACATCCCTGATCATATGCGGAAAGGTTGCTCAAATCGATCTTCTCTGCACCTGCACAGTACATAGGCAGAGGGTTCTGGCCTCCCAGCACCGCGCTCTGGTAATCAGGATCTGCCGCCATTGCTTCCATTGCCGGCTTGTTGTTTACGAAATCATTGTCAGCCTCTACGATTCCGGTCATGATCTCTTCATTTGTGGTCAGCTGAAGCATGATATCCTTTACCAGGGTTGCATTGTCCGTTCCGGTTGCTGCACAGATCCAGGTTCCTCCCCAGAAGAAGCCCTGAGGTCCCTCAGTTGCCGCCCATTTTCCGAGATTTGCGATGCTTCCCTCAGCATCTGCCGCCATGCTGAAATCAACAAACCATGCAGGTCCAAAATAGGAAAATACCTTTCCTTCCGGATAAAAGCCCTTGCTCCAGTCATCGCTCCACAACTCATAGGTAGTAGTCTCGCCTGCGTCTACCATTTCCTTGGAATCCTGCACCCACTTCATCAGGTTGTCGTCGATCACAATCTTGCCGTCCACAACCCACTTTGTGGATACATTGTTGGAGTATACACGATAGGTATCATTTACGGAAGATGTCATATGATAGCCTGCAGCCGCAAGCTCCGCAGCTGTTGCCTTAAAGGTATCCCAGTCTGCTACCTTTTCCTGAATCACAGCCGGATCATCAGTTCCGAAAACCTCCGTAGCCACATCGCGGCTGTAAACCATGACACCGGGACAGCCCTGCCAGGAAAGCCCCTTCAATACACCGTTGGAATCTGTAACAATATCCTTGGTATACTGGTACTGGTTCGCCAGATCCGCATCCGTAATCCCCAGATCAGCTATGGGCATGGTGTACTCCGTATCCACATACTTCAGCGCATAATCCGCCTCAATCAGAAAAATGTCGATCTTGTCATCTGCAGCTGCATCCGCCTGACCCAGAAGGGTAGCATCCAGATTATTCTGGTACGCATTATCATCGCTGGGTGTAATATTCCACTTTACCGTCACATCCCCAATTGTGCCGGTGGTTCCGTCAACCTCCGTATATCCCGGATAATGATCTGTAAGTCTGGTCTTGAATTCTTCGTTCCAGCAGTAGATGTTCAAAATTTTTCCTTCGTCAGCCGCTTCCGCAGATTCCGTATCCGCTGCCTCCGAGGATGGCTCAGAAGAGCTGCTTTCCGAAACCGGAGCCTCCGAAGAGGTCTGACTTTCGCTGGCTGCAGGCTCGCTGCCGCATCCTGCCAGCATGGTAGTGATCATGGCTGTTGCAAGTAAAGCACTGAGTACTTTTTTCTTCATTCTTTTTTCCTCCCTTTTTTTGTGCTGTTTTTTGCTGTTGCATTTATTTTTACGCCGCCCGGGTATCCTGTTCCGTCCGGCATAAATGCCTGTTGTTTTTCTCCTGGTATGGAGGCCACGGATTTCCCCTCCTCCACCCATCCGGAAATGATAAGCTGTTCTATCAGAGTCGTCTTCGGCCTTTCAATCAGACTAATCAGCTCTCTGGCCGCCACGCATCCAATCTGCTCTGTATCCTGCCTGACTGTGGCAAGCTGCGGTTCCAGATTTCTGGCCGACTGTATGCCATCGTAGCCCGCAACGGATATGTCCTCCGGTATTCTTAACCCCCTCTGCCTGATGGCACTGATCCCCCCAAAGGCCGCAAAATCGTCCGGATACAAAATACAGGTGGGCGGCTCCTTCAGGTCAAGCAGTTCATTGGTTACCTCATATGTAGTCACGGTATCCCTGTATGCCGCCTCTCTGATGTATTCATCCGGAACCTTAAGCCCCAGCCGCTCCGCCGTTCTGTAAAAGCTGGACAGCCTGCTGCTGGTAACTGCTGACTCTGCACCGTGAATATAAGCAATCTTGCGATGTCCCTTGCTGTACACGTATTCGAGCAGATCCTTCATGCCATTTACGTTGTCCGACAAAACAGCAATTCTGTTGTTGAAAAGATAGTCAATGGTCACAACCGGAATGTCGCTCTGTACAAGCTCTATCACCTCAGGGTCGTTGAAATCAATGCAGGCAAGCACCACGCCGTCAAAGCCTCTGTACCGGCTGTGCTCCAAATAGGACATCCTTCCCTCTCTGTTGCGGCAGCTGTTGATAAAGGTGATATCATAGCCGCTTTTTTCGGCCGTCCGCTTAAAGCTGTCAAGCACACTGGCAAAATAATCATGGGTAAGTCCGCTTCTGGCTTCATCCGCAAACAGGACCCCGATTGCATACGTCCTATTCGTCTTTAAGGCTCTTGCCGAAAGATTTGGCAGATACCCCAATTCCTTGGCTGCCTTCCTGATACGCTCCTTTGTGTCCTCTCCAATGTCCTTGTGATTGTTCAACGCCTTGCTGACCGTTGCAACAGACACACCGCACCGGGCGGAAATATCCTTTAATGATGCCATAGCTCTCTCCCCGTCCACTGGCAGAAGGTTGACGGAAAAACTGTTTCCAAAAGCTTCCTTCTCTGACAGTTCCGATTTACACTTGACTTAATCGTTTTCGTAATTTCAATATACAACACATTTTATAATTTTGCAATGCCTTTTTTGAATTTTATAATCACTTTGTATGCTATTTACAATTTTAAATACCATTTTTTGTGTATTAAGCTCATTTTTAAATTTTCTTCTTCTATAATAATATACCTTTATCGTATAACGTTTTCTTTTTATTTTATTACCTGGCCTTTTTATTCCCCTCCCTCCATATTTGTTTTTTCTTTCAATTTTTCTGCGATTTCTATTGATTTTTCCGACTTTGTTCTATATAATCCATGTTAAGATTACAACAACTTAAACGTTTTCTTAAACCTAAAAAAGGAGAAACTTGCCATATGAAATTTGGGTATTATGACGACAAACACCGGGAGTATGTAATCACTGCTCCTGCAACGCCGCTTCCCTGGATCAATTATCTGGGCTGCAATGATTTTTTCAGCCTGATCTCCAATACCTGTGGCGGCTACACCTTTTACAAGGATGCAAAGCTGCTGCGTCTGACCCGTTACCGGTACAATAATGTACCCTGGGATGTAAACGGTAAATATTTCTATATAAAGGACGGCTCCGTGATCTGGAATCCCGGCTGGCAGCCCTCCAAGACCGAGCTTGATTTTTACGAGTGCCGCCACGGGCTTGGTTACAGCCGCTTTCTGGCCTCCAAGGGAGGCCTCAGGGCAGATGTGCTCACCTTTATCCCGGTAAAGGACAACTGTGAACTCACCAGACTGACGCTCACCAACAATACCACCTGTCCGAAAACCTTTTCTGTTTTTTCTTATGTGGAATGGTGTCTTTGGAATGCAGATGACGACATGAAAAATTTCCAGAGAAATCTAAGCATTGGCGAGGTGGAGACAGCAGGTTCTGCTATTTTCCACAAAACCGAATACAGAGAACGGCGCAATCATTATGCCTTTTATTCCGTTAATACGGACATTGCGGGCTTTGATACCAGCAGAGACGCCTTTTTAGGCCCTTACCGGGGCGCCGACTGTCCCGAAGCGGTGGAGCAGGGCGCCTGCACAAACTCCATAGCCAGCGGCTGGTCTCCCATCGCCTCTCACCAGATCAATCTCACCCTGGATCCGGGAGAGAGCAAAACCTTCCTTTTCGTGCTGGGGTACGTGGAAAATCCTCCCCAGGACAAATGGGAAAGCCCCGGAGTAATCAACAAAAAGCCCGCCTATGCCATGCTGGAGAAATATGCCTCCGAAAAGGATGCCGAAAAAGCATTCGACGAGCTGTGCCTCTATTGGCGCACACTGCTTGACAGCTATCAGGTTCACACACAGGATGAAAAAGTAAATCGGATGGTAAATATCTGGAATCAGTATCAGTGCATGGTAACCTTCAATATGTCCCGCTCCGCCTCCTATTATGAGTCCGGTATCGGACGAGGCATGGGGTTTCGGGATTCCTGCCAGGATTTGTTAGGGTTCGTTCATCTGATTCCTGACCGGGCAAGGCAGCGGATCATCGACATCGCCTCCACCCAGTTTGAGGACGGCAGCGCCTATCATCAATACCAGCCTCTCACAAAAAAGGGGAATTCCGACATCGGAAGCGGTTTTAACGACGATCCCTTGTGGCTGATTGCCGGGGTGGGCGCATATGTGAGAGAGACAGGGGATCTATCCATTTTGTCTGAGCCTGTTCCCTTTGACCATGATCCCGCTAAGGCCGCACCCCTTTTGGAGCATTTAAAGCGCTCCTTTGACTATATTGTAAACCATAAAGGCCCGCACGGCCTGCCGCTCATCGGCCGGGCCGACTGGAATGACTGTCTGAACTTAAACTGCTTTTCCGAGCATCCGGGAGAATCCTTCCAGACCTTTGGGCCGAGCGAAGGCCCTGTGGCGGAATCTGTGTTTATCGCCGGCATGTTCGTAAAGTATGGGGAGGAATACGCAAAACTGGCTGCGCTGCTTGGAGATGACAAGGAGGCCCAATACGCCAGAAGCCAGGTAAAGGAAATGTACGATGCCGTATTAAAAAGCGGCTGGGACGGGCAATGGTTTCTTCGGGCCTACGACGCAATGGGAAACAAGGTGGGCTCCGCTCAATGCGAAGAAGGCCAGATTTACATAGAGCCTCAGGGCTTCTGCGTCCTTGCCGGCATTGGCGTAAAAGAAGGTCTGGCCCAGAAAGCCCTGGATTCCGTAAAAAACCGCCTGGACACCGATTATGGCATTATGATCCTGCAGCCCCCTTACACGCGCTATCACCTGGAGCTTGGGGAAATTTCCTCCTATCCCCCTGGATATAAGGAAAACGCCGGTATTTTCTGCCACAACAATCCCTGGGTGTCCATCGCGGAGACCGTCTTGGGCAGAGGCAGCCGGGCTTTCGAAATTTACAAAAAAACCTGTCCGGCCTATGTGGAGGAGATCAGCGAAGTTCACCGTACAGAACCTTATGTATATGCGCAGATGATCGCAGGGAAGGACGCTCCCAGGCACGGTGAAGCCAAGAACAGCTGGCTGACGGGAACCGCAGCCTGGACTTTTGTGAATATTTCCCAATATATTCTGGGGATTTATCCCACCTATGAAGGCCTTCAGATCGCCCCCTGTGTACCCGAGCATTTTGGAGATTTCCAGGTCACAAGGAAATTCCGAGGCGCCTCCTATCACATTCAGGTAAAAAATCCTCAAAATGTGCAGAAGGGTGTGGCAAAGCTTCTGGTGGACGGCAAAGAAATACCAGGGAATGTAATCCCCTGGCAGGACGGAAAAAAGCAGGTGCAGGTGGAGGTCATCATGGGATAATCCTGCTCTGTGCCAGGTGCGCCAAGACGCGTTCATCCTGCCGGATGCCGTTTGGGAAGCATGAAAAAAGGGAGCTTTGGCTCCCTTTTTTCTCACCATTTTTGGTATGGGCACTCATTTCTGGCCACTGCCGCCCGAAGCTCCACATAGCATCCGCAGGCCCTGCACATCCCCTGAAAAAGCAGATCGCATTCCCTACACACTTCAAGCCGCTTTTCATAAAGCGTTTCATCCGCCTTTATGCCGTCATCCAGACCGGCAATATAAGCGTACAGATTTTCAAAGTATGCCTCTGAACCCGCCATTTCCCTGGTGAGACATCTTTTACAGGCTCTTTTGTTGACAGCTGTTTCTTTTGCTTCCATTCCCTTTTCTATTTCCATTAATTTCTATTAATAGTTTTCCGCCTTGATTTCAAAGTAAGACTGGGGATGGCTGCACACCGGGCATACCTCAGGCGCCTTTGGCCCGATCACAATATGTCCGCAGTTTCTGCACTTCCAGATGGTATCCCCATCCCTGGAAAATACAATGCCCTCTTCAATATTTTGAAGCAGCTTTCTATATCTTTCCTCATGCTCCTTTTCAATGGCCGCAACGCCTGCAAACAGGGCTGCAATTTCCTCAAAGCCCTCTTCCTTCGCTTCCTTTGCGAATCTGTCATACATATCCGTCCACTCGTAATTCTCGCCCTCTGCAGCGTCCCTTAAATTGTCCGGAGTAGAGCCGATACCGTCATGAAGAAGCTTAAACCATATCTTTGCGTGCTCCTTCTCATTTGCAGCCGTTTCCTCAAACAGCTCTCCAATCTGCACATAGCCGTCCTTTTTTGCCTTGGAAGCATAATACTTGTATTTGGTGTGAGCCATAGACTCTCCCGCAAACGCCTCCATAAGGTTCTTCTCTGTCCTGCTTCCTTTTAATTCCGCCATAATATCCTTCCTTTCTGCTGCCAACCAGTTATTTTCATTATACGTGCATTCGTACAAAAAAGCAATCTGATGTTGCGGCAATTTTTCTTCCTTTCCACTTGCTTTTTTTCTACATATTTTATATAATTAATCGACAAAAGGGAGTAGCCGCCATGTTCTTTACGAATTATGGATTGCAGGCGACATTTCGGCATCTTGGGAAACTGCCCGCCTGTAATTGAAACGGCAAGACTTTTATCACGCAAGGGTTTCCTTCCCCGCATGGTAAAGGTCTTTTTTATTCTCAAAAAACAAAGAAAGGTGTAAGAAAAATGTCATTTTTATGGGAAGGTCTCGCTGCCGTCACCTGGCAGCAAATCGTAATGTATGTAGTAGGAGCCGCCTTAATCTGGGTGGCAATCAAAAAGGAGTATGAGCCTGCTCTGCTGCTGCCAATGGGCTTCGGCGCCATTTTGGTAAACCTGCCCGGCAGCAATGCGGTGGATCAGGTTCTCCAGGGGGTAGGCGAAACCCACGGTATTGTTTCCTGGCTTTATGACGTTGGAATTGCCGCTTCGGAGGCAATGCCCCTGTTATTGTTTATCGGTATCGGAGCTATGATCGACTTTGGTCCTCTTTTGGCCAAGCCCTCCATGTTCCTCTTCGGAGCTGCCGCTCAGTTCGGTATTTTTGCCGCACTGCTTCTGGCTTCCGCTCTGGGATTTTCTTTGAATGATGCCGCTTCCATCGGTATCATCGGCGCTGCGGACGGTCCCACCTCCCTTTTAGTGTCCCAGGTGCTCAATTCCCAATATGTGGGCGCCATTGCTGTGGCCGCATACTCCTACATGGCGCTGGTTCCTATTGTACAGCCCTTTGCCATCAAGCTGATCACGACGAAAAAGGAACGTTCCATCCGCATGGATTACGACAACAAATCCGTTTCCAAGCGTACCCGTATTCTGTTCCCTATTTTTACCACGATCATTGTAGGCTTTATCGCTCCTTCCTCCGCTTCTCTGGTGGGCTTTTTGATGTTCGGAAACCTGATCCGCGAGTGCGGAGTGCTCGAGTCCTTAAGCCAGACAGCACAGACCACACTGACAAACCTGATCACTCTGCTTTTGGGTATCACTATCTCCTTCAGCATGCAGGCAGATTCCTTTGTAAAGCCCGACACCCTTTTCATTATGGCCATCGGTCTTGCCGCATTTGTATTTGATACCTTTGGCGGCGTGCTTCTTGCCAAAATTATGAATCTGTTCCTGAAAAAGAAAATCAACCCCATGATAGGCGCAGCCGGAATTTCCGCATTCCCCATGGCTTCCAGAGTGGTACAGAAGATCGCCCAGGAGGAATCTCCCGGAAATATCGTAATTATGCACGCAGCAGGCGCTAACGTTGCAGGCCAGATTGCATCTGCCGTAGCCGGCGGTCTGCTGATTCAGCTGGTAACAAGCATGAGCTGACAGACAGGTTAGCAGAATCTGCAGTTCAGGGAAAGGAGATCACATATGAATAACATTATCGTCGCATTGGAAATGATGGGCATGGGTATGCTGGGAATTTTCACAGCCATGATTATCATTATGATTATGACATTTATTCTGGCCAAGGCGGACGCCTCCTCCGCAAAGAAATCTGCGGACAAGGCTTCCAAGTAAAATAGCCGCCGGTAATTCTGGCAATTTTTCAGGGGACTGCTGCAAAGCTCACAGCAGTCCCCTGTTTATTTATCCTTCCAAACCGGCTTATCCGCCGCGCAAATACACCGAATTTCCCTCCATATTGATTAAATTCAGAACATATTGCTATTCAAACGGCTTTCTTCCTGTGGTACGGTCTTTTTTTGCACAAAAAAGCCATCGGCTTCGCCGATGGCTTTTTAACGTGCGTTAGAGGATTCGAACCCCCGACCTTTTGGTCCGTAGCCAAACGCTCTATCCAGCTGAGCTAAACGCACTGACTTATGTTCAGGTATCATCACCTGCAACATAAGGTATTCTAACTTTTTTATGTCTAAAAGTCAAGGGTATTTTTACACTTTTTCAAACTTTCTGTTACAATTTATCTGCTGCTCCTTAGCAGCTCCGCGTCCCGGCTTAATTCCTGCACGATATCCACTGCCTTTTCCACCAGCTTTCCATTCTCCTCACATGCCTCATAGGTTTCATTGGCATGGGCGGATACCTCCTCGGTAATAGCCGACAAGGTCTGAATGCTCTCCACAATCTGTCCATTTGCCGCTCCAAGCTCCTTTACTACGCCTGTCAGCTCTCCTGTCTGCTGTGCAATATCCTGGGTGCCCTGAGCGATATTTCCGAAATTCTCCTGTACCACCCGGGCGCTGTCCGCATTTGCCCGGTTGCTCTCCATCACCACATTCACAGCCCCAAACACATCCTCCAGCTCCTTGTGGATATTTTCAATCAATTCCGTAATATCTACCGTTGCTGTTTTGGTTTGATTGGCAAGCCCTGATATCTGTCCTGCAACTACCGCAAAGCCGCGGCCCGCTTCCCCTGCTCTGGCTGCCTCAATGCTGGCGTTTAAGGCAAGCATGCCGGTGCTGCCCGCAATACTTGTGATGGTCTCAATAATCGTGTTCATCCGTTCTGTATAGTCTCTCAGCTCCTGCATCTTATCCTGCACCTGCCTGTTGGCATTCATGGCCTTTTCTACCTGCAGGGCCAGACTATCCATCTGGTTTTTTCCCTCCTCCGCCTTCCTGGCAGTGTCCGAAACATTCTGCCGGATAAAATCCGCCGTATCCTGCACCTTTCCAATATAATTCTGTATCTGCTCCGTTTTCTGCATCTGATTCTGTATGGACTGCGCGGATTCATTGCTTCCTGCAGACACCTCCTGCATAGAGCTTCTGATATGCTCCACCGATTCCTTTACCAGAACCATCTTATCTGCGGCAGCAGCAACGCCTTCGCTCATGCGATCGGATACCTGCAGTACATTCTGGAGCAGCTGATCCGTTTTTGCCTGCTGCATTTGTATTTCCTGTATATTAGCCCTATGGGATTTCCGGATTCCCACTGTAGCTGTCACCATGTAGATTCCGGTAAGCGCCATACAGGCCAGCTGGATTTCCGCATTTTTAATTTCATCCGCCCCATAGCCTGCCGTCACCGCCTGATAAATCACGCAGGCAACATTGGCCAGAAAACCTCCCGAAGCTATGGCCGCACAATATGCCGTATCCATATACAGTGTGATCACCATATACATAGGAAGGGCATATGCAAAAGCCACCGGACTGCTTGTGGTAAATATGGCAAATATGTAAAACAAGCTGTAGGTAGTGCCCATAATGTGACGCACCACTTTTGACTCCCTGTCCCTGGCATAGAGAATCCATTCCGCTATCAACGGTAGAATCATAAAACAGGCAATGATTAACAAATATCCCCCTGATCTGGCCCCTTTTACCCACTCGATCACATATGCGGCCAGCAAAACAACATCAATCACGGTATGTCCCGTAATCGCTGCCTTATTTGCATAAGCCTTTTCGGAAAATTTCACATCTGCCACCTCCTGTTAAAATCCCTTGCTTCATTTTCAGAGGTATTATATCATATTTCTTACAAAAATGGTATAGATTTTTCCCATTTTGTGCTATACTGTAAAAATGATGATGTCAGGGGCAAAAGGTCTCCCATCATCTAAAATAAAGCCTGCAGAAAATACTCTGCAATGCGCACAGTGTTCTGCAATAGTAAGGAGGAAGATTATGTTAGAATTACAGAATGTCTCTTTTCAGGTTCCGGGGGATGCCTCCGGCCAGAAAGAGATCATTAAAAGCATAAACCTGAAGTTTCAGGATCACACCTTTACAGCCATCACAGGGCCCAACGGCGGCGGAAAATCCACCCTGGCCAAGCTTATTATGGGTATAGAAAAGCCCACTTCGGGAAAGATTCTGTTTCAGGGCACGGATATCACGGAAATGAGCATAACGCAGCGGGCAAAGCTGGGCATCAGCTTTGCTTTCCAGCAGCCGGTGCGTTTTAAGGGCATCCGGGTAAAGGATTTAATCACCTTAGCTGCGGGCAGCAGTCTCAGCACCTCAGGGGCCTGCGAGTATCTCTCAAAGGTTGGCTTGTGCGCCAGGGACTACATTAACCGGGAGGTGGATGCCAGTCTTTCCGGCGGCGAGCTTAAGCGTATTGAGATCGCTACCATCATCGCCCGCAACACGCCCCTTTCCGTGTTCGATGAGCCGGAGGCCGGAATTGATCTGTGGAGCTTCAGCAATCTGATCAAGGTCTTTGAGGAGCTCCACGAGACAAGCAGCAATTCTCTCATTATCATTTCCCATCAGGAGCGCATCCTGAACATTGCGGATGAGATCGTGGTCATTGCCGACGGCGCCGTTTCGGCCAGAGGGCACAGGGATACTATTCTCCCGGAGCTGTTAAGGGGTACGGAAAGCTGCAAATATTATCAACAATAAAACCACACAAATATATATACAGAAATGAGGATTTTTATGGACGAGATACAAAAAACATTATTGGAACAGGTAGCCGGTCTTCACGAGCTCCCGGAAGGAGCCTACAACATCCGGGCCAACGGAAAAAGCGTAGAGCGCAGTACCACTGCACATATTGACATCGTTACCAAGGAGGACAAACAGGGCATCGACATTATTATCAAGCCGGGAACCAAGCGGGAAAGCGTTCACATTCCCGTGGTTTTAAGCCAAAGCGGCCTGACCGAAATGGTTTACAACGATTTTTATGTGGGGGATGACTGTGATGTTACCATTGTAGCCGGCTGCGGCATCCACAACTGCGGCCAGCAGGACAGCCGCCATGACGGCATTCACACCTTCTACATAGGAAAAAACTCCCATGTGAAATATGTGGAAAAGCATTACGGAAGCGGGGATGGCAGAGGCGGACGGATTATGAATCCGGAAACCGTGGTTTCCCTGGGAGAAAACAGCTTTTTGGAGATGGAAACCGTACAGATAAAGGGTGTGGACTCCACCAGGCGCACCACCCGTGCAAAGCTTGCAGACCACGCGAAGATCGTTATCACCGAGCGTCTCATGACCCACGGCAGCCAGAACGCAGAGTCCTCCTTTGAGGTGGACTTAGACGGGGTGGATTCCAGTGCAAATCTGATTTCCCGCGCCGTTGCCAGAGACGACTCCAGGCAGCTGTTTTTGGCAAAGATCAACGGCAACAACCGCTGTGCCGGTCATTCCGAATGCGACGCCATTATTATGGATAACGCAAAAATCAGCGCCATACCGGAAATTACTGCAAATAATCTGGATGCTGCCTTAATCCACGAAGCAGCCATCGGAAAAATTGCAGGAGATCAGATCATTAAGCTTATGACTCTGGGACTCACTGAGGCCGAAGCTGAGGCACAAATTGTAAACGGCTTCCTGAAATAATCAGGAAGCCGTATTTCTTATAAATTAGCCATGCTTGTCCTTTTATCCAGCTCCTCCTTCACGGTAACCTGGAACTTTTTAAGGATTTCCTCCCGAAACTGCCTGTAATTATCTTCGTTGTCATAACAGCCATACTCTATTTCAAAGGTCTCTCCCGTTTTCAGAAGCAGCATTCCCAGAATTGACTTAGCATCCGTGATCATTTTACCTGCCCTTATATCGATAGCATCATCATACTCGCAGCACACTTCCACAAATGCGATGATGTCCTCCTCCGAACGGAAGGTAATAAAAAGCTTCTCCATTTTTTTGCCCCTTTCCATCTGTTTTTTGGACTGCTATCAGTATATTCCCACCAAAAAAACATGTCAACGAAATACCAGATTCTATACATATTTTTTACAAGAGCCGTCATTCTAATAGTATATCAACTTCAGGAGGTGGCTACTCATGCTCAGACAAGAAAGAACAATGGACGGCAACCAGGCTGCTGCCCATGTGGCTTACGCATACAGTGAAATTGCTGCAATTTACCCCATCACTCCATCCTCTCCCATGGCGGAATATGCCGACGAGTGGGCCTTACAGGGCCGGAAAAATATTTTCGGGCACCCCCTTTCCATCTCAGAAATGCAGTCTGAGGCCGGAGCTGCCGGAGCAGTACACGGAGCGCTGATCGCCGGAACCCTTGCGGTCACCTTTACTGCTTCCCAGGGACTGCTGCTCATGCTCCCCAATCTCTACCGCATTGCCGGAGAACTGCTGCCAGGCGTATTTCATATTGCCTCCCGAACTATCGCTGCCCATGCGCTGTCCATCTTCGGCGATCACTCCGACATCTATGCCTGCCGTCAGACCGGCGCTGCTATTTTTGCGGAAAGCAGCGTCCAGGAGGTCATGGACCTTTCCCCCGCCGTCCACTTAAGCGCCATCGAGGGCAGACTTCCCTTTTTAAATTTCTTTGACGGCTTCCGCACCTCCCACGAGCTGCACAAAATCAAGGTATGGGATTACGATACCTTGAACGAAATGTTGGACAGGAAGCTTGTGGAACGGTTTCGAGAAAACGCCCTGCACCCCCGCCACGGTAAAATGATGGGCTCCGCCCAGAATCCGGATATTTTTTTCCAGGCAAGGGAAGCCGCCAATCCCTTCTATGACGCGCTTCCGGAAATCGTGGAACGTGCCCTTGCAAAAATCAATGAAAGACTTGGCACCTCCTACGGTCTCTTTGATTACTATGGAGCGGAGGATGCCGTGCATGTGATCATCGCCATGGGAAGCGTATGCGAAACCATACGGGAATATCTGGACGCCTTCCCCGAAAAGAAATACGGCCTGATCTGTGTGCATCTGTACCGTCCATTCAGCGCCCGCCACCTTTTGGATGCGATTCCTTCCTCCGTAGAGCAGATTTCCGTTTTGGACCGCACCAAGGAGCCCGGTTCCCCCGGAGAGCCTTTGTATCTGGATGTGCTTGCCGCCCTAAAGGAAGGAGGCCGGGAAAATATTGCTTTATTCTCCGGCAGATACGGTTTAAGCTCTAAAGACACTACACCCGGCCAGATTGCTGCCGTCTATGAGAACCATACAAAAAAAAGATTTACACTGGGCATCACAGATGATGTGACCCATCTCTCCCTGGACATCCCCTCTCTTCCCTCCACTGCACCAGAGGATATGATTTCCTGCAAATTCTGGGGGCTTGGAGGCGATGGAACCGTAAGCGCCACCAAAAATATTGTAAAAATTGTGGGGGATCACACGCCGTTAAAGGTACAGGGATATTTTGAATATGACTCCAAAAAGTCCAGAGGCCTTACGATCTCCCATCTCAGGTTTGGGAAAAGCCCTATCCGCAGCGCCTATCTGGTTCACCAGTCCGATTTCACAGCCTGCTGTAATCCTGTTTATCTGCACAAGTACGATATGACGTCGGAGATAAAAGAAGGGGGCGCTTTTCTCATCAACTGCCCTTACAAAGAGAATGAGCTGGAGCAGTTTCTGCCCGACAGCGTAAAGGGACAGCTTGCCGCAAAGCACATCCGTCTGTTTTTAATCGACGCCATCGGTATCGGAAAGGAAATCGGACTGAACAACAAAATCAGCACGCTCCTTCAGGCCGCCTTTTTTGGGGCTTCGGGCATCCTTCCAAGAGAGCAGGCTATCGATTTCATGAAAAAAGCCGCCCGCAAAAGCTATGGCAGCAAGGGAGAAAAAATCATAAAAATGAATGACCAGGCCATTGAGCGCGGATTTGACCAGGTGCAGCAGATTACAGTGCCCGAGGGCTGGAAGCGTTTCTCAAATTCCCCTTTAAGGGTTGACAATCCTCTTCTGCCGGACCGCCCGGAGGTTTTATCCTATGTAAAAAATATCCAGCAGCCTGTTACAGACCAGAGGGGCAATTCTCTTCCGGTGTCCGCCTTTGGCCCCTACGCGGACGGCTCCTTCCCCTCCGGCAGCTCTGCCCACGAGCGCAGAAACGTAGCCACTGAGGTTCCCGTGTGGAAGCCTGAAAACTGCATCCAGTGCAACCGCTGCTCCTTCGTCTGTCCCCACGCAGTCATTCGTCCGGCGGTAATGACAGCCGCTGAAAAAGCCAAAGCGCCTCAGGGAATGCAGAGCCTTCCCATGACAGGCATGACGGACTATTCCTTTTCCATCACCATATCCCAGACAGACTGCACCGGATGCGGCTCCTGCACCGGCACATGCCCTGGAAAGCAAGGACAAAAGGCTCTGGAGATGTGCCCAGTCCATCAGCACCAGGAAACCCAGCAGTATTTTGATTACGGCAAATCCCTCCCCGAAAAAAGGGATGCCGCTGAGAAATTTAAGACGAATACCGTAAAGGGAAGCCAGTTTTTACGTCCCCTTCTGGAATTTTCCGGAGCTTGCGCAGGCTGCGGAGAGACCCCCTATGTAAAGCTTCTGACACAGCTTTTTGGACCTAAAATGTATATTGCCAATGCCACAGGCTGCACCTCCATCTGGGGAAATTCCTCTCCCTCCACCGCCTATACGGTAAATCA
This sequence comes from Candidatus Acetatifactor stercoripullorum, assembly GCA_019114005.1. GTDB lineage: Bacteria > Bacillota > Clostridia > Lachnospirales > Lachnospiraceae > Acetatifactor > Acetatifactor stercoripullorum. Next base: position 3,075 of record DXGH01000041.1, on the reverse strand, counting down.
GGAAGGTTTTGGCCCTGCCTGGTCCAACTCTCTGTTTGAGGACGCAGCGGAATTTGGCTACGGCATGCTCTTAGCAAAGGAGGTTCTTTCCCGCTATGACCAGACAGACGAGAATCTGGTACAGTGGGTCATCGGCGGCGACGGCTGGGCTTATGATATTGGCTTTGGCGGTCTGGACCACATCCTTGCAAGCGGCAAGAATATCAATATTCTGGTGCTGAACACGGAGGTGTATTCCAACACCGGCGGCCAGGCCTCCAAAGCCACCCCTACCGGCTCCACCGCAAAATTCGCATCAGGAGGCAAATCCACCCGCAAAAAGAATCTGGCCGCCATGGCTATGACCTACGGCAACGTGTATGTGGCCCAGACCGCCATGGGCGCAGATTACAGCCATACAGTAAAAACCATCTGCGAGGCCGCAGCCTATCCCGGTCCCTCTCTGGTCATCGCCTACGCAACCTGCATCGCCCACGGCATCCGCGCCGGTATGGGAAGCTCTCAGCAGGAAGAAAAAAAAGCGGTAGAGGCAGGTTACTTCCACCTCTTCCGCTATAATCCCTCCCTGAAAGAACAGGGAAAAAATCCTTTTATGCTGGACAGTAAGGAGCCCGTGCTGGACTATGAGACCTTTCTGGAGGGAGAAATCCGCTATGACGTGCTGAAACGCCAGCATCCTAAGCAGGCCCAGAAACTCTTTGCAGAAGCCTCCCGTCAGGCAAAGGAACAATTCCAATACCTGAAAAAGCTGGAGGCCCTGATGGCTCCCAGAACTATATCAGGCGTTGTCCGTTAATCCACAGCCAGAATTCCAGCCCCAGCCGCTCTGCCGCCTTTCTGCACAGAATCATGCGGTTCAAAAAAATTTCAAAATAGTCCATGACTGCACACATTTCTGTGTCTATCTCCAGGCGAAGTTCAATATGAGAATCCTTCTCTATGTGGACTTCGCTTTTCTTTACAGAATAATTTACCCTGTCATGAATATCAAAGCTGGCAAAATCCCGATTCCGCACCCGGGTATAGCGCACATCCGTCTTATCCGCCAGAATCAGCGCCGCCGCAACGGGATTGACAGGAAAAGCCGTAGATTCGTCATGATTTCCAATGGCAGTTATTATGGTGGCGATGTCCTCCGGGTCCGCTCCCATTTTGTCCAGAATACGAAAGGCCATGACTGCTCCCGACTGGGCATGATCAATCCGGTTCACCACATTGCCGATATCATGGAGATAGCCTGCAATCCTGGCAAGCTCTGCCTGACGCTCATCATATCCCAGCGTCAGCAGAATTTCACTGGCAAGCTGGGCCACCTTCTTCACATGAGGAAAGCTGTGCTCCGTATATCCCAGTGCAATCAACGATTCATCCGCTCTCCGAATATAAGTTTTTACCGCTTCATTATTTTGTATCTCATCAAAAGTTATCTTCAATTTCCGCACCTGACCTGTCCGTTTTTTGTATTGTAGCACATCTTCACTTCCAAGAACAAGTGCAAAAGCGAGATTCCATCACAGGCAGATACAAAATTATGCCGCGGTCAGCATTCCTGTTTTTCACATTCACAAGGTCTTATAGATACGGAATCCACCCTCTGTCCCTCCAGATAGCCGCAAGACCTCAGTCCTTCCCTGATTACGCTGTTCCAGCTTCTTGCGGAGAGCTGGTAAACCGTGCCATCATCCAGCACAATCGTACACGCATTCTCCATCGTACAATTTTCAGAGCAGGCCACCTTATACATATTCTTCCGGCTGATGGCTCCGATCTCCTCCAGCAGATTTACCATGCGGTAAACCGTCGCCACACCCAGAGTATTGTCCTGTTCCAGCGCCTTATAAAAAATCTCCTTACAGCTGGAGCATTCGTTTTCCAGTATGATGTCAATCAGATGCAGGCGCTGTCTTGTGATCCTGCATCCCTTCTCTCTCAATCTGGAAAGTATCCTGTCCTTCTGCATTTGTGTTACCCGGCGGCCTGACTCTGTCCTAACGTCCACAATGCCCTCCGCAGTGCCTGCAGTCACCGCCGCACTGTATGGATTTGCCGTTCTTTTTATCTTTTACCATGCTCCTGACAATCAGGGCTACTGCCACAGCCAAAACCGCCAAAACAATCAATGTACCCATATGCTGCCTCCTTTACAACTAATGAGACTGATTTTCATTTCTGAAGTTAGTATATACTAACTATCATTAGTTGTCAATAACCTATGGGCAAAAAAATGGGGCCTATAGGGCTCGAACCTATGACCCTCTGCTTGTAAGGCAGATGCTCTCCCAGCTGAGCTAAGACCCCTTAAGGATAAATCTATCCTGCGAAGCACCTCTTCGCTACGACCCAGATCGGACTCGAACCGACGACCTTCGCCGTGACAGGGCGACGCTCTAACCAACTGAGCCACTGGGCCAAAACTATATTTTTTTGCGAGATTTCTCTCAATGGACCTTCGGGGACTCGAACCCAGGACCGACCGGTTATGAGCCGGTTGCTCTAACCAACTGAGCTAAAGGTCCATAATAAATGACTCCAACGGGAATCGAACCCGTGTTACCGCCGTGAAAGGGCGATGTCTTAACCGCTTGACCATGGAGCCGTCTCTTTTCCCGCCTTTTCCCTCTCAAAGCTCCCCCTGTTGGACTCGAACCAACGACACTGCGGTTAACAGCCGCATGCTCTACCGACTGAGCTAAGGAGGATCATTCTCTTGTGCCTTCCCTCTTCTGCACCCTCAAAACCGGACACTGGATCTTTCCACGCTTCCCGCAGGACTCCGGAACCTCTCGCCCCGGAACCTTATGGAATTCCGTTCCTTCGGAACTTTCCTTCGGAACTTCCCTGCGGGACTCTGTCCCGCTTTTCCCTCTGGTTAAGCTCCCGACCGATTAGTAGCTGTCAGCTCAGTACATTGCTGCACTTGCACCCCAGCCCTATCCACCTCGTACTCTCCAAGGGGTCTTTCCAGGATTTCTCCTGCATGGATATCTCATCTTGAGGGGGGCTTCACGCTTAGATGCCTTCAGCGTTTATCCCGTCCGGGCTTGGCTACCCTGCCATGGGACTGATTCCCAACAG
>DXGH01000040.1 GCA_019114005.1 Candidatus Acetatifactor stercoripullorum | reverse complement strand
TCCGGAAAAGTCCACTCAAATTTTACGTCTATTATTATAGCGAGCTTTCGGGAGACTGTCAAGTATCAATCTTTACGGAATTGTGGCGGCTGTCTGTTGCTTTTTGTGTTACTTTATGGCACATGAGCATTCATTTCTCGGTTCTACGAAAAAAGAGTGAAACACTATTTGTCCACTCTCTTTCCAAACGTTTTATTTGATTCATTACTTCACACTATATCATATCCAAATGCGACAAACCGCCCTTACTTATGGTACGGCTCCTTGTGAATAATCCGAAAAGCCCGGTAAATCTGTTCACTTAAAATCACTCTCATGAGCTGGTGCGGAAAGGTCATATCCGAAAAGCTTACAGCCTGATCCGACCGGTCAAGCACAGACTGATGTAGCCCGAGGGAGCCGCCGATCACAAAGACGATATTGCTTTTCCCGCTTAAAGCAGCCTTCTCCAGATAGGCCGCAAAGCCCTCCGAGGAAAATTTTCTGCCTCCGATCTCAAGGGTGCACACATACGCATCCTCTTTTATCCTGGCCAGAATCCGCTTCCCCTCTTTTTCCTTGATCTGCTCCTCCAAAGCGCTCCCCGCGCCCTCCGGGGTTTTTTCGTCCGCCACCTCCAGAATTTCAAATCTGCAGTATCTGCTCAGACGCTTCTCATATTCTGAAACAGCATCCCTGTAAAATTTTTCCTTGATTTTTCCCACACATACTACTGTGATTTTCATATATCTCCAAACACCATATCATATATGGTTTCGTCGATGAGATTTTCCAGAAAGGCCTGGTCCAGATTCATAAACTGATGATTCAGCTTCTCCTTCAGTTTCTCATACCGCTTAAAATAGAGAATCTCTTCCCCATCCCCTGACACATCTCCAAGCTCCTTGTCGATTTCTTCAGCGTCCAGATTTTCTCTGCACCACTTCTCCAACGTTTCACGAAGGGTATTCTCCGATTCCGCTTTCTTCTCAAATACCCTGGCATTTTTCATGGAAACTACGCCCATCACAATAAAAAGGAGAAATACAGCGCTCATCACACCGTAAAACAAATAGGGATTGCCCACAGAAAAGGGAAGCACTCCCCCCATTCCCAGTATTAAAAATACCAAGCCTGCGCCGCCCACAACTAACAGCGTCCAGGCAGAGGAACGATTATCCTCCGCCTTTTGTTCACTCTTTTCATAAACTGTGGAATTTTCCTCTTTTTCCTCCCGGTTTTGCGAAAGGGAGCCCTCCTGCTCCAAAAAAATCCTGGCAATTTCCAAAGCCCGTTCCCTGTCGTTTTTCCTTACAAGCAGCTCGAAAACCTGATCCTGCTCGTCATAGCGGATCACGGCGCCCTCAATCTGCTGATACTCCAAAAACGCCTTCAGGGAAGTCATCTGTTCCTCCTCCCCGAAAATGACAGAAACAAGCTCCTCCATCTGCTCCTCATTCACCAGCTCGCACCCGCAGTCTGCGCATACGGTGATTCCTTCACGATACTCATTCTTGCATTTGGGACACCAGGGCATAATCCTTCCTCCTAAAACTCGTAATCCATGCAGGCTCTGTTGCAGGTAACGCTTCTGATATACTTTCCTGCGGACACATGATCCGGATGCTTCTGATATTCCGCCAGAGCCTCCAGGGTCTCAAAGGTAGAAATCAAAGCCACATCCCGGTTGCTGGATTCCTGTTCATTCATAATCACCTGAATGTCCACAGCCCCCGGAACACGCTCTTTGATGGGCTCTAAAAGCTGCTTCATCTTCTCTCCCGCCTGTGTGCGCTCCTGTGTCGTAAGCTCCTCCACAAAATTCCACAGTACAATATGCTTAACCATTTTACGATTCCTTTCCGCTTAAGTATTCGTCTATTCCCTTGGCCGCCGCCTTTCCTGCGCCCATGGCCAAAATAACGGTGGCAGCTCCGGTGACAGCGTCCCCGCCCGCATAAACGCCTTCTTTGGTGGTTTTTCCGTCAGCCTCGTCCGCAATGATACACTTCCACTTATTGACCTCAAGCCCCTCCGTTGTGGATGAAATCAAGGGATTGGGAGAGGTTCCCAGGGACATGATCACCGTATCCAGCTCCATGACAAACTCTGAGCCCGGGATTTCCACCGGGCGGCGGCGTCCTGAGGCATCCGGTTCTCCCAGCTCCATTCTGATACATCTCATGCCAGTTACCCAGCCCTTGTCATCCGCAAGGATTTCCGTAGGATTGGTCAGCAGATCAAATATAATCCCCTCCTCCTTGGCATGATGCACCTCCTCCACTCTGGCGGGAAGCTCCTCTTCGCTTCTGCGGTATACAATGTGCACCTCAGCGCCCAGGCGCAGCGCCGTCCGGGCAGCGTCCATGGCCACATTTCCTCCGCCTACCACCGCCACCTTCTTACCGTGCATAATGGGTGTGTTGGAGTCAGGATCAAAGGATTTCATCAGATTGTTTCTGGTCAGATATTCATTTGCGGAAAATACGCCGTTGGAATTTTCTCCGGGAATCCCCATAAATTTGGGCAGTCCCGCGCCGGAGCCGATAAACACCGCGTCAAAGCCCTCTTCCTCCAAGAGCTCATCGATGGTCACAGATTTTCCCACCACCACATTGGTCTCTATGGTTACCCCAAGGGATTTCACGTTTTCGATCTCCTTCTCCACCACTTCCTTTTTGGGGAGACGAAACTCCGGTATGCCGTATACCAAAACGCCTCCCGGCTCGTGAAGCGCTTCAAAGATTGTCACCTCATAACCCATTTTGGCTAAATCGCCCGCACAGGTAAGTCCTGCAGGTCCGGAACCGATCACAGCAACCTTCTTTCCTTTTTTCTCCTTGGGACCCGCCGGCTTGATGCCGTTTTCTCTGGCCCAGTCTGCCACAAAACGCTCCAGCTTGCCGATGGAAATGGGATCACCCTTGATTCCTCTGATACATTTCCCCTCACACTGGCTCTCCTGTGGGCAGACACGTCCACAGACTGCCGGAAGCGCGCTGGCTTCACTGATAATCTGATAAGCCTCCTCGATCTCTCCTTCCTTTACCTTTTGGATAAAGCCGGGAATATTGATTGCAACAGGACAGCCCTTGATACACTGAGCGTTTTTGCAGTTGATACACCTGGCTGCCTCCTCCATGGCCTCTTCCTTGTTATATCCAAGGCATACCTCTTTAAAGTTGGCTGCACGTTCCTTTGCATCCTGTTCTCTGACAGGCACCTTTTTTAATACGTCCATTGTTCCCTCCATTATTGAACTGTTTCCGAAATTCTTCGATTCTTTAGATAACTGCAGCTTAAAATCCCCTAGCTGCAGATGCCGCAGCCTCCGTGATGGGTATCTCCCTCCTGCAGCTTTAACATGGCTCTTCCCTCTGCGGTTTTGTAAATCTGCTGGCGTCTCATGGCCTCGTCAAAATTCACTGCATGACCGTCAAATTCCGGTCCGTCCACACAGGCAAATTTTACCTGCCCGCCTACCGTGACCCGGCATGCTCCGCACATTCCAGTGCCATCTACCATAATGGGATTTAAGCTCACAACCGTAGGAAGGTTTAACTGTTTTGTAAGCTGGCATACGAATTTCATCATTATCATGGGCCCAATGGCTACACACACATCATACTTTTTGCCCTCATCCACCAGGTCCTGTATGGTTTTCGTCACCATGCCGCTTCTGCCATAGGAACCGTCATCTGTAGTAATATAAAGGTTTCCGGCAACTGCCTTCATTTCCTCTTCCAAAATTAACAGGCTCTTCGTCTTGCAGCCCACAATCACATCCGCCGAAATTCCTCTTTCATGCAGCCATTTTACCTGGGGATACACCGGCGCCGCCCCCACGCCTCCAGCCACAAAGAGAATTTTCTTTTTCTTAAGCTCCTCTATATCTTCCTTTACAAACTCAGAAGCACAGCCCAGGGGCCCCACAAAATCGTGAAAGCTGTCTCCCTCCTCCAGATGGGCCATGATCTGTGTTCCCGCGCCCACGCTTTGGAATACAATGGTAACCGTTCCCCTTTCTCTGTCGTAGTCACAGATGGTCAAAGGAATTCTCTCCCCCTGGCTGTCCGTGCGGACAATGACAAACTGTCCCGGCTCGCAGGATTTTGCCACTCTCTCTGCCTCCACCTCCATCAAATAAATATTGGCGGTAAGCTCCTTTTTTTTCGCAATCCTATACATAACACACCTCTCTATTCTATTTCAACTAATGTAAGTTGATTGTTTTCATCTGTCTGCAGCTTAAAAACCGCCCCCGTATATGCGTTTACTGCAAAATGACTGCCAGTTTTTGTGCGGATTCCGTCTGCGTCCTCGAAAATTTCAGATATCACATAAAAATCATCTATCTCACTGATGTTCGTCACATATTGATACTGATACAGATACCTGGCGTTCGTCTCATTAAAATAGCCATTTTCGTCAAAAATCTTTCCGGTGGAAACGATATACTCCACCACTGCAGTCTCCGCATCCTGTGGGGTGAACTCCGTATTCATCTCAAGCTGATAGGTTCTCTCCGAGACGTTTCCGCACCTTCCGTCTACAATTTTGGCAAATCGAAATACGGATTTGCCAAGGGGCATGGGAATCGGTCCTGTATATGGTGTGGAGGAATAGGTGGGCGTTGTGCCGTCCGTTGTGTAATACACATCCTCCTCATCGCTCAAAACCTCAATGTAGATAGGAAAATTGTATTCGCCGCTCACCGCGCTGATCTCCGGAGCCGGAATCTCCTCAATGTCAATATGATACTCTTTTGTGACGCATTCGCTGACGATTCCATTCTCATTCACAAAATAAGCCTTGATGATGTAATCTCCATCCTCCAGTATGATAGGAGCCGTATACTGGCTGCTGTTTTCATCCGGTTCGCTGCCGTCCAGCGTATAATAAATCCGGCCGGAGCCGAACGCCGTAAGCTTTAGAGGCTGTACCTCATTGTAATAGCCCTCCGGTATGCTGAATTCCGGAGCCATTGCGATATAACTCTGATAGGTGGAAATAATGGAGCTGTTCTCACTTCCCAAAATCAAATCGTTTATGGTCTGGTAATTCTCCCTGGCACGGTAAATGGCAATGAGCTTGCCGTAAGCTCTCTCCAGCTGCTGTGTGGTTGCATCGGCGTCCTTTACGATTTCCCGCAGAAGATACTCGTATTCGATCCTATTGTTCTTTAAAAAATAAGCTTCAGCCAGGGCAAATTTCAGCTCAATGTTGTTTTCGTCCAGCGAAAGAGCCCGGCTGTAATAACCCACCGCCTGATCGTATTGTCCGCTCTCCACACATTGTACCGCCCTTTGTACCTGATAATCAAGAGAATTGTACCGGTAAATTGCAACAGACCAGACAGCAGCCGATATAAGCAGCCCCAGAAACACACAGCCACCTATGAGCAGAGCCAGCTTCTTTTTTCGCCTTTTTGCTCTTTTCCGGCCATGCTCCTTGTTCTGTTTCCCTGAAGCATTCTCTTCCGGTTCCGCAATTTTCTCGCTCTTACTGTCTCCAAGCTCCTCCACAATGCCGCTTAAGGTCTGTTCAAGACTAAATTCTACCTCCGGTTCAAAATCAGGCACAATGTGAATGTCTTCACCGCAATGTTCGCAATAAAGAGACCCCTCCCTTATCTCCGCCCCGCAATTTGGACACTTCATAAATTCCATACCTTTCCCGCAAGTTCAATTCCTTAAAAGAGACCGGTAATCACACCATTTTCATCTACATCTATACGATAGGCCGCCGGGCTCTTGGGCAGTCCTGGCATGGTCATGACCGCTCCCGTAAGCGCCACCACAAATCCAGCACCTGCTGAAACGTAAGCTTCTCTCACATTGATCTCAAAATTTTCCGGACGTCCCAACAAAGCAGGATCGTCGGACAGGGAATACTGATTTTTCGCCATACATACCGGAAGCGCGCCAAAACCCAGCTTTTCCAGCTTTTCCAGCTGTCTTGCAGCCGCAGGTGAAAAATTCACGCAGTTTGCGCCATAGACTTCCTTTGCTATCATAGTGATTTTTTCCCGCAACCCAAGGTCATCCTCATACAGCACATGAAAACGGCTCTCCTTTTTTTCCAGGGTTTCCATCAGCTTCCGGGCCAGCTCTATGCCTCCTTCGCCTCCCTTTTCCCAGACCTGGGAAAGGGCAAACTCACACCCTCTCTCTTCACAGAAATCTTTTACAAAGGAAACCTCTTCCACGGTATCCGTGGCAAAGGAATTTAAAGTCACCACTACGGGAACGCCAAACTTCTTCAGATTCTCAATGTGCTTTTCCAGGTTTACAATGCCCTTTTTCAAAGCAGCCACATCTTCCTTGTTTAAATCAGCCTTTGCCGCTCCTCCATTATACTTTAACGCCCTGACGGTGGCCACCAGCACCGCCGCATCGGGCTTAAGGCCTGAAATACGGCATTTGATATCAAAAAACTTTTCCGCTCCCAGATCAGCGCCGAAGCCAGCCTCGGTAATACAATAATCCGCCATCTTAAGTGCCGCCTTGGTCGCCCGCACGGAATTACACCCATGGGCAATGTTGGCAAAAGGACCTCCATGCACCAGCGCCGGCGTATGCTCCAGGGTCTGTATCAGGTTCGGCTTCAGGGCATCCTTAAGAAGGGCAGCCATAGCGCCCACCGCCTTCAAATCTCCCGCCGTGACAGGCTCTCCGTCAAAATTGTAGGCTGCTACAATTTTGCCAAGCCGCTCCTTCAGATCTTTCATATCCTCCGCAAGGCACAAAATCGCCATGATCTCGCTTGCCACTGTGATTACAAAGTGATCCTCTCTCACAAACCCATCCGTACGTCCCCCAAGACCGATCACCACATTCCGCAAGGCTCTGTCATTCATATCCTCGCATCTCTTCCAGACAATCTGTCTTGGGTCGATCCCCAGCTCATTTCCCTGCTGGATATGATTGTCAATAAGCGCCGCCAAAAGATTGTTGGCGGAGGTAACGGCATGAAAATCCCCCGTAAAATGAAGATTCAAATCCTCCATCGGCACCAGCTGGGCATAGCCGCCTCCCGCGGCGCCTCCCTTAACGCCAAAGCAAGGACCCAGCGACGGCTCTCTCAAGGCCAGAATGGCCTTCTTTCCCAATTTTCCAAATGCCTGCCCCAGCCCTATGCTGGTAGTGGTCTTTCCCTCTCCCGCCGGCGTAGGGTTGATGGCAGTTACCAGAATGAGCTTTCCGTCCGGCTGCCCTTTCATTCTCTCCATATACGCTTCCGAAAGCTTGGCCTTATAGGTTCCATAAAGCTCCAGCTCTCCTTCCTCAATGCCAATGGTCCGGGCAATCTCTGTAATAGGCTTCATAACTGCTTCCTGGGCAATCTGAATATCTGTTTTCATGGCGCTGTCAACCTCTCTTACTCCTAGATTCTGCTTATATTTCTTCCAAAAGCTGCTCGAACTGCTCCATACTCATTAATACTTTTCTGGGCTTGGTGCCTTCCTCCTCACCCACCACACCGTACTCACACAGCTGGTCCATAATCCTGGCGGCTCTGTTAAATCCCACCTTGAGCACGCGCTGCAGCATGCCTATGGAGGCTTTGTCCTTGTCAATGATAAATCTGCCGGCCTCCGCAAAGTACTCGTCCCTCTGCCCGGCCTGGCCGGAGCCGCTTCCTCCTCCGGAAGCGCTTCCCATGGTCTTTATTTTTTCTTCAATGTCCTCCGCATAGGTGTTGCCCAGCGCCTGATTTTTGAGAAAGTCCACCACATCGGAAACCTCCTTGTCAGACACAAAGGCCCCTTGTATGCGGGCAGGCTTGGAATACCCCTGTGGATAAAACAGCATGTCGCCTTTTCCCAAAAGCTTCTCCGCACCGTTCATATCAAGAATCGTACGGGAATCCACACCGCTGGAAACGGAAAATGCCACACGGCTGGGCATATTGGCCTTGATTAAGCCGGTGATTACATCAACGCTTGGTCTCTGTGTTGCAATGATCAGATGAATCCCCGCAGCTCTGGCCAGCTGTGCCAGACGGCAGATAGATTCCTCCACCTCCCCGGGACAGACCATCATAAGATCCGCCAGCTCATCCACAATGATAACAATCTGGGGCAGCTTTCCGGGAGCCGTCTCATCGCCCCTTTCCCGCATGGCCTCCACCTTTTGGTTATAGCCCTTTAAATCACGCACGTTGAAATCCGCAAATTTGCGGTAGCGGTCCTCCATCTCACTCACCCCCCAGTGAAGGGCTGCAGAGGCCTTTTTCGGGTCCGTGACCACGGGAATTAAAAGATGGGGTATCCCATTATAGACGCTTAACTCCACCACCTTTGGGTCAACCATGATCAGCTTTACATCATCAGGATGGGCCTTGTAGAGAATGCTCATGATCAGCGTGTTGATACACACGGATTTTCCGGAGCCTGTTGCACCTGCAATCAGCATATGAGGCATCTTTGCAATATCCGCCACCACCACCTTGCCCGCGATATCCTTTCCCACCGCAAAGGCAAGATTGGAGGGAAACTCCTTGAATTCTTTGGTCTCCAAAAGATCACGCAGAGCCACCGGCATATTTTCCTTGTTTGGAACCTCAATGCCGATAGCCGCCTTGCCGGGGATAGGCGCTTCAATACGAATATCCGTAGCCGCAAGATTCAGCTTAATATCGTCCGCAAGCCCCACGATCTTCGACACCTTCACGCCCTGCTCCGGCTGCAGCTCATAACGGGTTACGCTGGGCCCCTGGCTGATATCGGTGATAGTGACCCTCACGCCGAAGGTGTTCAGCGTCTGCTGCAGGCGAAGAGCCGTCTCCTTGAGCTCTCTGGTAGAATCTCCTGTGGCCGTCACGCCCTTCTTAAGCCTTGAGAGCGGTGGAAACATATATTTTCTCGGAATTCTTTTTTCCGCGCTTTGAATGTCCCTATGTATCTCCTCTCTGGTATCCCCAAGGGGCTTTTCCTGCTTTTCAGAAGTCATTTTCTCCGGCCTCTTTACAGCAGCGGGACTCTCCTCCGGAATTCCCTCCTTGTGGATGCGGATTCTGGAAGCCGCAACGGTGTCTGAAAGCCCATTTTCCGGCGCTGCCTCCCCCGGCTCCTCCAAAGGCTCCCGGTTCTCCTGTACAGGCTCAGGAGAATTAGACTGATACGCGCTGCGGATTTGGATTCTTTCAAAATCAAAATCCGGTTCCTCTTTGGCTTGTGCTGCGGAATTCTGTTCCTGGAGAAAATTTGCCTCTCTGGAAAAGGTAATCTCATGGATATCGTCTCTTCGCCGTTCCTGTGAGGGCTTTGACAGGGAGGTGTCCAGCATCACCCCCGTTACCTTCTTCTCCATGCGCAGGATTCTTTCGTTTTCCTTTTCCTCCGCCTTCAGCCTGCGCGCTTCCTCTCTTCTGGCTCTCGCAGCCTCCTGATCCTCTCTGCGCTGTCTTGTGTATTCTCTTCTTCTTTCCGCGTCCTCCCTGCTCCTTTCACGCATCCGGCTTGAGCCGTCCTTTACCGTGCGCAGCAGAGATTTCTCCGTCAAAAGAATCAGGCTGATTGTAGAGCACAAAATGACAACCAGCACCGTACCGATGGTTTCCATATAATGATGCAGCAAAAAGGCGAGGCTGCCCGCCAATACGCCGCCTCCATTCCTTCCTGTACTGGAGCTTTCGTAAATGGCTTTGATATCATATGCCGCCATGCCGCTGCCGTTTCCCACAATCAGATCACAGACAACCCCCGCCATCAAAAACAGCACGATGCCCGCTATCACCTTGCGCAGTGCAGTGGGATTCCCTTCATTGGCCGACCAAAAAGCCACAGCCAGAAAAAGAAGAACCGGAGCCGCATAAGCCGTCCAGCCAAAAAGCCCAAACATGACAGCGCTGACGGAATCACCCACAGGACCGATTACCCCAAAATTGCAGCAAAATAAAACCACCATTGCCACAAACAGCACAATCAGCCCTATCTCGTGAAACAGTGCGCTGTCCTGGGCCTTCTGATAGGTATTTTTCTTTTTTCTATTTGAATTTGCAGTATTTGTATTTCCGCTTCTTTTTTTGGAAGAGGATGCTCTTTTGCCTGATGCTGCCGCCATTTCCTCATACCTCTCTGTTTCCATCTAAAATGCACTTATAAGAGTATACCATTTTTCAGGCGGATTGTCACCATGTATACAATTTAACAAACCCGGACTATTTCACGGATTTTCTTTTTTCAATCATCTGGTGCAGACGGCGCACTGCTTTGTCCACACCGCCCACCTCGTCAATAATGCCATTCTTTACCGCTTCTTCTCCCACCAGGATGGTTCCCACATCCTTTGTGAGCACACCGGTTTCCAGCATCAGCTCTTCCAGGCGGCTTTTATTGATTTTACAGTGATCACACACAAAGCCGGTAATCCGATCCTGAATCAGTTTAAAGTATTCAAAGGTCTGGGGCACGCCGATCACCATGCCGTTCATCCGCACGGGATGTATCACCATGGTTCCTGTAGGCACAATATAAGAATAGTCCGTGCTCACCGCAATTGGCACGCCGATGGAATGACTTCCTCCCAGCACAAGGGAAACCGAGGGCTTGCTCAAAGAGGCAATCATTTCCGCAATGGCAAGCCCCGCCTCCACGTCTCCCCCCATTGTGTTTAATAAAACAAGCAGGCCCTGAATCTCCTTGCTGTCCTCAATGGCCGCCAGTTGCGGAAGGATATGTTCGTATTTTGTTGTTTTTGAACTGCCTGAAAGATTGTCATGCCCCTCTATCTCTCCAATAATGGTCAACAGATGAATGTTCTGCTTCTGCTCATTTTCACCCAAGGTCAGCTGTCCGGTCTGCTCAATCCGTTCATCCCTGTGTTTTTCTTCCTCAATTCTGCCGTCTTTTTCCTTTTCTCCATCCTGCGCCATCTGTCTTCTCTCCTTTCTGTCTTTAGGACGCTATAGGCGCCGCTAAAAAAAGACTGTACCAGAATCTCTCTGATCCAGTCTTTCCTATTATGTACGCTTTTTACAGATTCATGCGCAGCTTAAATGTCAAAATCATCATCGTCGCTTACGGCAACGTCAAAGTCATCCCTGTCGTCAGACCCCAGTCTGTAATCCATAGTCCGTCTTTCATGTCTCTTTGGCAGAGGAAGCGGATTTTCAATGTATTTGACCTTGGGCTTTGCCTCTTTTTCCTGAAACTCCGGCATCAGCTCAAGCTCCCCGTTCTCTGCATCCGCTTTTTGGGTTTTCGGTTCTTCTGCCTTTGCCTTCTCCGTTTCCGGTTCCTCACCTTCTGGTTTATCCCTTTCCTCCAGCTGACCGTCCGCACCGGACACTGCAAATATTTCCTGAACGCCTATGCCTGCCAGAACGGACAATAAAAAAAAGAATAAGACTCCTCCGTCCATCTCCTGGGTTACCAGCCCAAAGCACTGTGCCGCTCCCAGCGCAAAAAGCAGAATTGTAAAGCCCCGCAGACGCTCGGCTCCCTTTCTGCACCAAAAGCCAAACACCCCAAGAAGCAGACAGAAAGCAAGCAATATTCCCTCCGGGAAAATTGCTCCAGCATTCAAAAACGCCGGAATCAAAAAACTGTCGGGACTATAAAGCTTAAGCCAGGCCCCCATTACACTGCCCACGTTCTTTGTGCTGGAAAGAGCGTCTATGCAGATCACCGCCAAAAGTCCCAGGCAAAAGCCCGCCAGGCTCAAAAGAAGCAGAGGCATCCGGCCCGATAGGCCAGACTCCTTTAAAAAAGCCAAGCTCCAGAGAAATAAAAGAAGGATACTTCCTGTTATATCAAAGTAACACACAATTCCGGCAAGAAGCCCGGTACATAAATATGCCACAGGACTTTTCTTTCCCGCCAGGTTTGCTGCAGACACAAAAGCCACCCCAAAAAAGAGCAGAAACAGCATATCCGGGGAAAGAACCACTGCTTCCCTTATCATACCCGGTGAAAGCATGGCAAAGGCAAGCATAATCAATGCTGCCCCTCTTCCGGCTGTTTTTTTCACCCCTATGTAGAGAAGCGCAAAAGCGCTCATCTGCAGAACGATCTGGCAGATGACGGCCGCCGTCATTTTATTTCCAAACACCAGACAAAGCAGATGCAGAAGCTGCAGGTAGGCATACACAGCCCCATGCACCACCATGGGAACCGTCTGTCCCTCCATAACCTTTGCCGCCTCGAAATAAACCGACTGTGTCTGAGTCTGGGGCATGGCCTGTATCCGGAGAAAAATGCCTGCCGCAAGCAAAACCACTGCCCCGATACACTCCGGCACAAGCAAGGAAAAGCGTCCTGCTGCCGCAGTCCCGCCATCTGAAATTGCTGCCGCAGCCTTATGTACAAAAAGTGTGGCAATCCCAGCCACAGCAAACGCCCCCATGCACAACACAAGCCCTATCTGCGGTTCATATCCCTTTTCTGTGCACAGGCTTACCGCCACACAGACCGAAAAAACAATGGCTGCGGCACTATACAAAAGCCACAGCGCATAGCTGAATCCGTTTTTTTCCCAATTCATGTCAAGCTTCCTTAATTTCTTCGCTGGTCAACACTTTTTCAATATTATAGCGTGGTCTGTGCTTCACCTCGATATAAATCTTGCCGATATATTGTCCCACCAGACCGATGGCAAGAAGCTGCAAGCCTCCCAGGAACCAGATGGATAAAATCAGCGAAGTCCACCCGGGAACCACATGTCCGGTAAAATAGGAAATCAGGGCGTAAACGAGAGCCAGCACCGAAACTATAACAATAAGCAGGCCGATTCCCAGTATCAGACTAATGGGCTTTACACTAAAGGAGGATATCCCGTTAAAGGCAAGGGCAAGCATCTTTTTCAAGGGATATTTGGACTCCCCGGCCACCCGCTCCTTTCGGTCATAATAGACGCTGTCTGTCTGGTAGCCCAGAAGAGGCATCATGCCTCTTAAGAACAGATTGGTCTCCTTATACTTGGAAAACTGCTCCACTGCCCGCTTGGACATCAAACGAAAGTCCGCGTGATTGTAAACGGTCTTTACGCCCATAAGGTCCATGAGCTTATAAAAGCCCTGGGCTGTGGTGCGTTTAAAGAAAGTGTCCGTTTTGCGCTCTTTTCTGACACCGTATACAATGTCGCAGCCCTGATGAAACTTATCGATCATCTCCTCAATCACGGCCACATCATCCTGCAGGTCCGCATCTATGGAGATTGTCACATCACTGATATCCATAGCAGTAATGAGCCCTGCCGTCAGCGCAAACTGATGTCCCACATTGCCTGCCAGCTTCACGCCGAAAACCTGAACGGGATGCGCTCTGTGTTCTTCCTCAATCAATTCCCAGGTGCGGTCCCTGCTTCCGTCATTGACAAACAGAATAAAGCTGTCCTCAGCTATCTTTTCCTTTTTCACCAAATCATCCAGTACTTCCCGCAGAGCCTGGGAAGCAATCTTGAGCACTTCCTCCTCATTATAGCAGGGAACTACAATCGCCAGTCTCTCCATACGCTCTCCTTTTGCATTATACCTCCCGCAAGGCCTGTTCCAGGTCCGCGATAATATCATCCATATGCTCCAGACCTACGGAGAAACGAATCAAATCAGGAGCTACTCCCGCCTCCACAAGCTGCTCGTCCGTCATCTGTCTGTGGGTGTGGCTTGCCGGATGAAGGACACAGGTCCTGGCATCTGCCACATGAGTGACAATCGCAGCCAGCTTTAAATGATCCATCATTTTTTCTGCAGCCTTTCTGCCGCCCTTTAATCCAAAGGAGATCACGCCGCAGGTTCCCTTTGGCATATACTTCTTGGCCAGCTCATAATACCTGCTGCTCTTTAAGCCCGGATAATTTACCCATGCAACCTTGTCGTGAGACTCCAGGTACTCCGCCACGGCCAGAGCGTTTGCGCAGTGCCTCTCCATGCGCAGAGGCAGCGTTTCCAGACCTATATTCAAAAGAAAAGCATTTTGAGGCGCCTGGATAGACCCCAGGTCCCGCATCAGCTGTGCAGTAGCCTTTGTAATATAGGCTGCCTTGCCGAATTTTTTCGTATAGGTGATTCCGTGGTAAGAATCATCCGGAGTGGTAAGTCCGGGGAATTTCTCCGGGCAGCTCTCCCAGTCAAAGTTGCCGGAATCTACAATCGCGCCGCCCACGCACATAGCATGGCCGTCCATATATTTTGTAGTGGAATGAGTTACGATATCCGCTCCCCATAAAAAAGGATTGCAGTTTATGGGCGTAGCAAAGGTATTATCTACGATCAAAGGCACCTGATGGGAATGGGCCAGTCGCGCAAATTTTTCAATATCCAAAACCACCAGCGCCGGATTTGCAATGGTCTCCGCAAGAACGCACTTGGTATTCTCCTGAAATGCCTTTGCAATCTCCTCCTCCGGTGCATCAGGGTCTACCACCGTACACTGAATTCCCATTTTTTTCATGGTAACCGTCAAAAGATTGAAGGTGCCGCCGTAAACCGTGGAGGACAAAACCACATGATCCCCCGCTTCACAGATATTGAATACGGCGTAATAGTTGGCAGCCTGTCCGGAGCTGGTAAGCATGGCGGCAGCTCCGCCCTCCAGCTCGCAAATCTTCTGGGCTACAAAGTCGTTGGTGGGATTCTGCAGTCTTGTATAAAAATAACCGCTCTCTTCCAAATCGAAGAGCCTTCCCATCTGCTCTGAAGTATCGTATTTGAAGGTAGTGCTCTGAATAATGGGCAGCACACGGGGTTGTCCATTAACAGGCTTCCATCCGGATTGAATGCAGATCGTTTCTTTTTTGTAATTATTTTCCATCTTTTTTCCTCATTTCCACGCTCTTTTTGCCTTTCAGCCTAAGCTCCTGTGCGCCTTATTCGTCCCAGTTGTGATAAACTGCCTGTACGTCGTCATCCTCATCCAAAAGATCCAGCGTTTTCTGCAGGTTCTTTATGGCCGTTTCGTCTGTCAGCTCCACATAATTCTGGGGAATCATGGTCACCTCAGCGCTCAGCATGGGAATGCCGGCGTCCTCCAGGGCCTTCCTCACCTCCTCGAAGCTGTCGGGGTCGGTGAGCACCTCAAAGCTGTCCTCCTCCTCGGAAAAATCCTCCGCGCCTGCATCCAGTGCAAGCATCATCAGATCGTCCGCCTCCATATCGCACTCTTCCTTATCAATGATAATCTGCCCCTTTTTGTCAAACATAAAGGACACGCAGCCGGGTGTGCCTACATTTCCCTGTCCCTTGGTAAAGGCGCTTCTCACATTGGCTGCGGTGCGGTTTTTATTGTCTGTAAGCGCATCTACGATAATGGCGATGCC
>DXGH01000039.1 GCA_019114005.1 Candidatus Acetatifactor stercoripullorum | reverse complement strand
GCAATACACTCCAGTCGAGTAGTCAAGCTACAGAATAAGAATCAAAAGTCCATAGTATCTGAATTGTATTGAACCACGATATTAAAAAGAAAGGAACGTGTGATAATTAACTTCCTAATTATCATACAAGAGTATCATGAGTGAAAAAATAGAAATAGGACAAGAAGCAGAGAAAGAGCTGCAGAGGGAAAGGCTTAAATTAGTGTTGTCCAGAATCCGGGAGATTCCGCAGGAGCATTTCGGAAACCAGGCCTTTGAGGATTATTTTGCTGTTACGGCCCAATTTCTGCTTTTGCTGGAGGAGACAGGAAAATTTCTGGAGGATGGCGGTCTGAAGAAGGCGTCTCTGGAGGAATTAACGGAGCGAAACCATGCGCTGTACCGGGATATTTTGCCGGAAAATTATGAGAAAAGCTATGCAAACCCCGCTTATGCTGTAAAAAGGCTGGGAAAGGAGATG
This sequence comes from Candidatus Acetatifactor stercoripullorum, assembly GCA_019114005.1. Taxonomy (GTDB): domain Bacteria; phylum Bacillota; class Clostridia; order Lachnospirales; family Lachnospiraceae; genus Acetatifactor; species Acetatifactor stercoripullorum. Next base: position 45,307 of record DXGH01000039.1, on the reverse strand, counting down.
GGAGCGGCCCTTTCCTTTTTATATGTTGAAATGCGCAGTCTCATCGGCTTTCTTTATGAGGAAAGGCTTCTGGAGGCGGTAATTCGTCTGGAGCTTTTTGCAGAGGTTTATGCAGCCTTTGTCTATGAATGGCAGGAGAATGAAAAACTGCCCTCCTATGAGGATATCCATGTGATTCTCTATTGGTTTGTCAGTGACTATGCCGATATGGCGGCGGAAAACAGAACCAGGGAGCTTTTGGTGCCGGACCATAACTTTGCGGCGGGCATTATCCGAAACGGAGATTTGTCTGACGTACGGTATCTTTTTGCATACGGGGAATATGTGGGGGAAAATGAGCTGACCATGGCTCGTTTTCTGGCAGGACTGCCACAGGAGACTATAAATATCATGGCCGATACCTATACGGAAGGGTATCGGATCGGATTTGAGGTGACCGGAAAGGATCTGTCGAAAAAGAAAACAGTGGAGCTTCGGTATCAGCTTGGCTTTGAACGGATGATGAGAAGGGCCATTGAAAATTTTGAAAAAATGGGTCTGGAGCCGGTGATTTATCGGGCGGCATACAGTATTTTGTACAATCCCTCGCTGTACAAGACCGGCTTTTTTGGCGGCAGTGTCAACAGGCAGTGCGATTTTGACCACAAGGATGACAGAGCGCTTTTTCTGGATAAAAATTATGTAAACCGCAGGCTGGAGGTATCCAGAACGGCCTTTGAAAAATACAAAGGGGAGGCCCTTTTATACGCCGGGCCTGCTGTGGTGGAGACCTTTGGAGAGGCATCCTTTGAGCCTGTAAACAAACCGGAATGTACCCACATGACCAAGGAGCAGAACCGTCTATGGGTGGATTACCGGACGAGGGCCGGGCAGCTGCAGCGGGAATATATCCTGGAGGAGGAGAGGAGCTTCACCATAATTGCTTTTCCTGTGCCGGAGATCGGCCCCTGCTTCCCGGAGCTGTTTGAGGAGATCATTCGGATCAATACTCTGGATTATCAGCTTTACCGGGATATTCAGCAGACCATGATCAATGCCCTGGACAGGGCGGATTTCTGTGAGATCAAGGGAATGAACGGGAACCGCACATCCCTTCGGGTGAACCTCCATAAGCTGAAAAATCCTGAGACGGAGACCATCTTTGAGAATTGTGTGGCGGATGTAAACATTCCTGTGGGGGAAGTGTTTACCTCTCCCGTCTTAAAGGGCACAGATGGGATTCTGCATGTGAGCAGGGTGTTTTTAAACGGACTGGAATACCGGGATTTGACGCTGACCTTTCAGGACGGCATGGTCAGGGATTACACCTGCAGAAACTTCGAGGATGAGGAGGAAAACCGGGCCTTCGTGTGGGAAAATGTACTGTGCCGCCACGAAAGTCTTCCCATGGGAGAATTTGCCATCGGTACAAACACCAGAGCCTATGTGGCTGCAAAAAAATACGGTGTGGAGGAGAAATTTCCCATATTGATTGCAGAAAAAACGGGGCCCCATTTTGCAGTGGGAGACACCTGCTATTCTCACGCGGAGGAAATCAAGGTATATAATCCGGACGGGAAGGAAATTGCGGCCAGGGACAACGAGGTGTCAAGCCTTAGGATAACAAAGCCGGAACAGGCCTATTTTAACTGTCATACGGATATTACCATACCCTATGACGAGCTGGGAGAGCTGACGGCAGTGACAAGAGACGGCGTGAGAATCCCGATCATAGAAAGGGGCCGTTTTGTGCTGCCGGGAACAAAGGAGCTTAACAGACCCTTGGAGGAGGCTGGCATTTAAGAGCAGAATTGTTACGAATTTTCAAAAAATGAGAAGATAAATATTGCATACATTATGTAATTTTAGTAAACTAAAAAGAAGAGAGAACCATGCGTTTTTGAACTTTTGGAATGGAGGATATTATGGCAGATACACAAGCACCTAAGGTTGGCATTGTCATGGGCAGCGATTCGGATATGCCCATCATGGCGAAGGCTGCGGATATTCTGGAGCAGTTTGGCATTCCCTATGAAATGAGGATAATCAGCGCGCACAGAGAGCCGGATGTATTTTTTGAATACGCCAAAACTGCAGAGGAGAAGGGATTTAAGGTTATTATTGCAGGAGCGGGCATGGCTGCGCATCTGCCTGGCATGTGCGCGGCTGTTTTTCCCATGCCGGTGATTGGAATTCCCATGCACACCACATCCCTGGGAGGAAGAGATTCCCTGTACTCCATCGTGCAGATGCCCTCCGGCATTCCGGTGGCTACGGTGGCTATAAACGGAGGAGCCAACGCGGCGCTTTTGGCGGTCAAGATTCTGGCTGTGTCGGATGAGACCCTTTTAAAGAAGCTGAAGGATTACAGCGAGGGCCTGAAAGAGCAGGTACAGGCCAAGGATGAAAAGCTTCAGGAGACAGGCTGCAAGGCATATCTGGAAGGAATGAAACGGTAAGGGCCGGTCTGAGAATACATAAGTGAGGAGAAAAGAGATGGATTATAAGAGTGCGGGAGTTGATATTGAAGCCGGTTATCAGTCGGTTGAGCTGATGAAGGAGTATGTGCGGCAGACCATGCGCCCGGAGGTGCTGGGGAGCCTCGGCGGCTTTTCCGGGGCGTTTTCCATAAGTGCCTTAAAAAATATGGAGGAGCCTGTTCTTTTGTCCGGCACGGATGGGTGCGGCACAAAGGTGAAGCTGGCCTTTTTGCTGGATAAGCATGATACCATCGGAATCGACTGCGTGGCCATGTGCGTGAACGATGTTGCCTGCGCGGGAGGAGAACCCCTCTTTTTTCTGGATTACATAGCATGCGGCAAAAATTATCCTGAGAAGATTGCAGCCATTGTAAAGGGAGTGGCAGAAGGCTGCAGACAGGCAGGTGCGGCGCTGATCGGCGGAGAGACGGCGGAGCATCCGGGGCTTATGCCGGAGGATGAATACGATCTGGCCGGTTTTGCGGTAGGTCTGGCGGACAAAAAGGATATGATTACCGGAGAGAACATCAAAGAGGGAGACGTTCTGATCGGCATTGCCTCCTCCGGTGTGCACTCCAACGGATTCTCCCTGGTGCGCAAGGTGTTTGATATGACAAGGGAGAGTCTTGATACTTATTATGAGGAATTGGGTGGAACCCTGGGGGAAGCGCTGCTTGCTCCCACCAGGATTTATGTAAAGGCGTTAAAGAGCGTAAAGGAGGCCGGTGTCACCATAAAGGGGTGCAGCCATATCACAGGGGGCGGCTTCTATGAGAATATTCCCAGAATGCTTCCGGAAGGAATCCGTGCCTTTGTGGAAAAGGACAGCTATGAGGTGCCTGCAATTTTCAAGCTTCTGCAGAAAAAAGGAAACATTGCGGAGGAAATGATGTACAACACCTATAATATGGGTCTTGGAATGGTGTTGGCGGTGGAGCAGGAGGACGTGGATAAAACCATGGCAGCCATTTTGGCGGCGGGGGATACGCCTTATATTGTAGGAAAATGCAAGACGGGAGAAAAGGGAGTGACTCTATGCTGAGAGTGGTAGTTATGGTGTCCGGCGGGGGAACCAACCTGCAGGCTATTATTGATAAAACAGCCTCGGGCGGCATTACGAATATCCAGCTTGTGGGAGTCATCAGCAATAATAAGACGGTGAAAAGCTTAGAGAGGGCTAAGGCTGCCGGGATACCTGCCGTCAGCGTTTCCCCCAGAGATTATGAAAACCGGGAGCTTTTTCACCAGGCGCTTTTGGAGGCGGTGGATGGCTTTTCGCCGGATTTGATTGTCCTTGCAGGCTTTTTGGTTGCAATTCCCACTGCCATGGTTCAAAAATATGAAAACCGTATCATCAATATTCACCCCTCCTTGATTCCCTCCTTCTGCGGAGTGGGCTGCTATGGCCTTAAGGTGCATGAGAAGGCCCTTGCGCGGGGGGTGAAGATTACCGGAGCCACGGTGCATTTTGTGACGGAGGGCATGGACGAGGGGCCCATCATCTCTCAGAAGTCCGTGGAGGTGGAGGAGAATGATACGCCTGAGAGCCTGCAGAAGCGGGTGATGGAGCAGGCAGAGTGGATTTTGCTCCCCCAGGCCATCGACGATATCGCCAACGGACGTATCGCTGTGGAAAACGGCAGGGTGATCAGAAAATAAATGACAGCTGGCGCAGATTTATCGTGCGCAGGGCGGAAGTGAGGATACATAAATATGAAGGTATTGATCGTAGGGGGCGGCGGAAGAGAGCATGCCATTGCAATGAGTGTGGCAAAGAGCCCCAGAGTGGAAAAAATATATTGTGCTCCGGGAAACGCGGGCATTGGACAGATTGCGGAGTGTGTTCCCATCGGGGCCATGGAGTTTGAAAAGCTGGCAGCTTTTGCCAGGGAAAAGGCCATTGACTTTACCATTGTGGGGATGGATGACCCTCTGGTGGGAGGGCTTGTGGATGTGCTGGAGGCCGAGGGACTCAGGGTATTTGGCCCCAGGAAAAATGCGGCTATCCTGGAGGGAAGCAAGGCGTTTTCCAAGGACCTGATGAAGAAATACAATATTCCAACCGCTGCCTATGAGACCTTTGACAATGCAGAGGATGCTCTGGAATATTTAAAAGGGGCGGATTATCCCATTGTCCTGAAGGCGGACGGCCTTGCGCTGGGAAAGGGAGTTTTGATCTGCAGAGACAGAGAGGAAGCAGAAGAAGGCGTGCGGTCTATCATGCTGGATAAGAAATTTGGCTCTGCAGGAGACCGTATGGTGATTGAGGAATTCATGACAGGAAGAGAGGTCAGCGTGCTTTCCTTTGTGGACGGCAAAACCATTAAGATCATGACCTCGGCCCAGGACCATAAAAGGGCCATGGATGGAGACCAGGGCCTGAACACAGGAGGCATGGGAACCTTCTCCCCCAGTCCCTTTTACACAAAACAGGTGGACGAATTCTGCAGAAAGCATATTTACCAGGCCACGGTGGATGCCATGGCGGCGGAGGGGAGACCCTTTAAGGGCGTTATTTTCTTTGGGCTGATGCTGACCCAAAAGGGCCCCAGGGTTTTGGAGTACAATGCCAGATTCGGAGACCCGGAGGCCCAGGTAGTGCTGCCCCGCATGAAAAATGACATCATTGAGGTGATGGAGGCCTGTGTGGACGGGCGTCTTGACCAGATAGAGCTGGAATTTGAGGATAATGCTGCGGTTTGTGTGGTTTTGGCCAGCCAGGGCTATCCGGTTTCCTATGAAAAGGGATTTTTAATCCGGGGACTTGACAGGTTTGACGGGGCGGAGGGCTATTACTGCTTCCACGCCGGCACAAAGCAGACAGACCGGGGAATCGTTACCAATGGGGGGCGGGTGCTGGGCATTACGGCCAAGGGAAGAGACCTGAAGGAAGCCAGGGCCAACGCTTATGCAGCCACAGAGTGGGTATCCTTTGACAATAAGTATATGAGGCATGACATCGGCAAGGCGATTGATGAGGCATAGAAGCCTGAGAATTTATGTGGGAAAAGGTGTGATTGGGTATGGACAGCTTGGAAATGATGAATTATTACCATGTCCCGCGCTACTGCAAAAAGTGCAATGGAGTTATGATATTCAGGGGGGTAGGAGAATATCAGTGTGAGGACTGCGGGTATGTAGACTATGACGATTACGGAAAGGTAAGGCTTTATATTGAAGCCCACAAGGGGGCTACGGCGGTGGAGATTGAGGCGGCAACGGGAGTGTCTCAGAGGGCGATTCGAAGAATGCTCAGAGAATCCCGCATTGAGGTGGCCGAGGGCTCCAAGATGTTTCTGCACTGTGAGCGCTGCGGAAAGGAAATCCGCAGCGGAAGATTCTGTGAGGAGTGCGAGGCGAAAATTCACAGAAATATGGAAGAACAGCAGAGAGAAAAGCTGCGGAGGGATAAGAGAGGCTACGGTCATTCCCAGGCAGGAGAGGAAGGACAAAGGAGGTTTATGCGGGAGCATGAATGACGCCGCACAAGCCTTTTAGATACAGAATAGAAAAAGGAAAGGACAGCATATGAAAAAGATAAAAGAGGCACGTTTAGGACTTTATTTGCCTGCAGGCTTAATGACCATAGCTTTGATTCTGCTGATGGTTTTGTTTCTGGGATGCTTTTCCATTGTGAGCCATGCGGAGAGTCAGGGTACGGTGACTGCCAACAGCGCAAATATCAGAAGAGAACCAAACTCCAGCAGTGAGGTCATAGGCAGCACCCAAAAGGACAAAAGCATCAGCATCAGAAGCCAGACCACAGGAAGCGATGGGGCTGTGTGGTATCAGGTGTTCGTGGATGCAGATACCCTGGGGTATATCCGTTCGGATCTTGTATCCATAACAGATGGAACCACGCCTCCCACGGAAACCTATACGGCATCTGGCACCGACACTGCCACAACCACAGATACCAATACAAGCACCACGGACACACAGACCACCACAACTCAGGAAACGCCTGCTGAGGTTACAGCAGTTGAGCCTGTGAGCGCAAGTGTGACCGGGGGACAGTCCGTGCGGGTGCGCTCCAACGCATCCACAACCAGTCAGATTCTGACCACGGCCCAGAATGGCATGGCGCTTACGGTGACAGGGCAGGCCACGGGAACCGACGGAAATGTGTGGTATCAGGTAGCCTTTATTGCCGACGGGACAGAGGTGACCGGATTTATCCGTTCCGATTATGTTTCTTTGTCGGGGGAGCTGGTTCCTGTTACACAACAGCCTGCTGAAACCCCGCAAGAGGAGACCGAAGCGCCTGAAGAGGTGCAGGAAACAAAGGATTGGGAAACACAGCTTCAGGGGGAAGAATGGTATCTGATTAATAATGTGGAGGGAAATCAGTATCTGATTCAGGATCTGTTTGACGGTGTGGAGCAGAATGCGGCCTTGTATGAAGAAAGCAATCAAAAGGTGTCCAGCCAGAGAATTGTCATTATCATACTGGTGGTTCTCTTTGTGCTTGCGGCGGGAGCAGCAGCATTTTTGGCTTACAAGATAAAAGATATGATGGATTCCGCATATTTTTCTCAGGTTGAACGGGAGACCATACGAAAAAGAAGCGATAAAGCCCAGGGAAATTCTGGACAGAAGGTAATGCACACGGTGGGAGCCGGAAAGCCGAACGGTGCAAAGCAGGCAAGACCTGCTGGAGCAAGGCCCGCAGGAAATACGGGCGCTGCCCAGGCAGCGCGGCCTGCGGGAACAAGGCCTGGGGGCGCAAGGCCCGCAGGAAGCCAGGCAGCGTCCCAGCAGGCACGGCCTGCGGGAACAAGACCTGCGGCTGCAAGGCCTGCCGGAAGCGGGGCGGCTGCCCAGACAGCGCGGCCTGCGGCAGCAAAGCCTGCAGGGAGCACGGGGACAGCCCAGGCAGCGCGGCCTGCAGGGGCAAAACCTGTGGGCGTAAAGCCCGGGGCAGGCACAGAAGGGAAAGCTCCTTCCAGAGCATCTGGAGCAAAGCAGTCTGGAAACGGCCAGAACCCCGGCTGGAAATCAAAGAATTTTATGGCGGATGACGACGAATTTGAATTTGAGTTTTTGAATTGGGACGGGGACGAGGAACCATAGAAAAAGCAGTAAAAGCAAGGTGATTTTGCAGAAAAATGCTGACATCCTGGAAAGCAGTGCAGGATGCCGGCATTTTTTGCGGATACCGGTGCAGCAGGCAACCTATAAACTTCCTATAAACTTTCAGGCCATATTGTTGACAGTTATTTTTGGCTGTTATAATATGTATATAACAATCGGCGGATTGTGAAAGGAGCCTGAGGATATGATAATTGAAATTGATTTCAACAGTGATGAGGCGCTGTATCTGCAGCTGCGCAATCAGATTATCATGGGAATCGCCACCTCACAGTTTCATGAGGGAGATTCGCTGCCAAGTGTACGACAGCTTGCGGATTTGATCGGCATCAATATGCACACAGTAAATAAGGCGTATACGGTGCTGAAGCAGGAGGGGTACGTAAAGGTGGACCGAAGGCGGGGAGCTGTCATTGCCATTGACTCGGATAAAATGCGGACCTTAGAGGAGTTAAAGAAGGAGCTGCAGGTGATTTTGGCAAAAAGCAGCTGCAAAAATATTTCCAAAGAGGAAATCATAGAATTGATTGACGAAATTTATGAAGATTATGGAGGGCTGAAATAATGCAGTCGCAGTTTACGGATAAAGCGCAGGCGGCGCTGGCCCAGGCGTCCAAGTGCGCAAGAAGCTTAAAGCAAGGTTATGTGGGCACGGAGCATATTTTAGTGGGGCTGTTAAGGGAAAAAAGCGGAGTGGCCTGCAAGGTCTTGGCGGACAATAATGTGGATGCGGATCAGGTTCTTGATATGATAAAGGAACTGATCGCATTTGAAAATGGAGTTGCTATAAGGGAGAGAGAGGGCTATTCTCCCAGAGCAAGGAAAATTTTGGAGGAGGCCCACAGACAGGCGGAACGGTTTGGACAAAAGCAGACGGGGACGGAGCATATTCTGATGGCGCTGATCAAGGAGGGGGAAAATGTGGCTGTCAGGCTGTTAAATACCCTGGGAGCCAATATTCAGAAGATTTATGTGGATACGCTGCTGGCCATCGGCCAGGATGGAAATTTATATAAAGGGGATTTGGGAAGAAAGGGAGAGCGGAGAGGAAAGCCTTCTACTCTGGAGCAGTACAGCCGGGATTTGACAGCCATGGCCAGGGAGGGGAAGTTAGACCCTGTCATCGGAAGAGAGGATGAAATCCGCAGGGTGATACAGATTTTAAGCCGGCGTACCAAGAACAATCCCTGTCTCATTGGAGAGCCCGGCGTGGGCAAGACTGCTGTGGTGGAAGGACTTGCGCTGCGCATCGTAGCGGGCGAGGTGCCCTTTACGGTACAGAACAAAAGAGTGCTTACATTGGACCTTTCTGGTATGGTGGCCGGAAGCAAATACAGAGGAGAATTTGAGGAGCGCATCAAGAGAGTGGTCCGGGAAGTGATTGAGGATGGAAATGTAATTCTCTTTTTGGATGAGCTGCACACCATTATCGGAGCGGGTGGCGCGGAGGGCGCCATTGACGCTTCCAATATTTTAAAGCCCTCTCTGGCAAGGGGGGAAATTCAGCTGATCGGAGCTACCACCATTGCGGAATACCGCAAGTATGTGGAAAAGGATGCCGCGCTGGAGCGGCGCTTCCAGCCGGTGACGGTGGAGGAACCCACGGAGGAGGAGGCTGTCCGCATCTTAGAGGGCATTAAGGGTAAATATGAGGAGCACCACCGGGTGACCATTACCTCTGAGGCGGTGGAGGCTGCGGTGCGGCTTTCCAACCGTTATATCAACGACAGGAATCTGCCGGATAAGGCCATTGATCTGATTGATGAGGCGGCTGCCAGCGCAAGACTTCACGCTATGGATATGCCGGACAAGCAAAGGGAGCTGCTAGAGCAGATCAAAAAGATGGATCAGCAGATAGAGCGCTCCATACGCATGGAGGCTTTTTCCCAGGCTGCGGAAATCAAGAAGAATCAAGACGAGCTGGTGAAAAAATACGAGCGCATGATGAAACGCCGGGAGAGCCGGGAGACCGGAGGGCAGTACAGCATCGGTGAAAACGAAATTGCCGAGGTGGTGGCAATGTGGACTAAGATTCCTGTGCAGAAGCTGGCTCAGAAGGAAAGCGAAAGATTACTAAAGCTGGAGAGCATTCTCCATAAGAGAGTGATCGGACAAGACGAGGCTGTGACGGCGGTGGCAAAGGCCATGCGCAGAGGCAGAGTGGGCTTAAAGGATCCAAACCGTCCTATTGGCTCCTTCCTGTTTTTAGGCCCCACCGGCGTGGGCAAAACGGAGCTTTCCAAGGCCCTTGCGGAGGCGATGTTTGGCTCGGAGGAGGCTATTATACGTGTAGATATGTCTGAATATATGGAGGGCCATTCGGTATCTAAGATGATCGGCTCGCCGCCCGGATACGTGGGATTTGAGGAAGGGGGACAGCTCAGTGAGAAGGTCCGCCGAAATCCCTATTCCGTTGTGCTGTTTGACGAGATCGAGAAGGCGCATCCGGATGTGTTCAACATTCTTTTGCAGGTGCTGGATGACGGGCATATCACGGATTCTAAGGGAAGAAAGGTAAGCTTTAAAAATACCATTTTGATTATGACCTCCAATGCAGGCGCCCAGCGGATTGTAGATCCCAAAAATCTCGGGTTTGCGGCGGAGAGCAGTGAAAAGCGTGATTATGAGAAGATGAAGTCCGGTGTCATGGAAGAAGTAAAGCGCAGCTTTAAGCCGGAATTTATCAACAGAATTGATGATATTATCGTATTCCACCAGCTTAACAACGAAAACATGAAGGAAATTGTAAATCTTTTGGCCGCAAACCTGTATAAGCGCTGCGAATCCCAGATGGGAATTAAGCTCAGCATTACCCCGGCCTTAAAGGAGCATCTGGTGGAGAAATATTCGGATCAGAAGATGGGCGCAAGACCGCTTAAGAGAGCGATACAATCCGTGGTGGAGGATGCGCTTGCGGAAGAAATTCTGATGAAGAAGGTAATCCCCGGGGACTGCGTGTCTGCAGGCTTTAAAAACGGGAAGGTGACCTTTACCGTAAAGCAGACAGATGCCTGAAAAAAATAAAAAAAATTTGTAGAAAAAAGGATGGTTTTATATTATACTGTACCTACAAACGATCAGGAGGACACATAGATGGCAGTAGTGGAAGAATTGCTCCGCAGCGAGTCTGACGGTGCAATCAGTTTTGGAAATCACAAGCTTTCCAATAAGCAGAAGGTGGAGGATTTCCGTCATGCCGGAGATTTGCTGAAGGTAAAGACCTACAATGAGATCACGAAGCTGGAGAAAAACGGAATGTTTCTCTATGAGTCGGTACCCGGCACAAGCGTTCTGCATTTTCAGGAAAATGAGGCAGGCGTGGAATTTGTGGTGGAGGGCGATGAGGACGCTCAGATTACCATAGGGCTTACAGATGATACCGAGTACGAGGTTTTTGTAGACGGCAAAAGTATTGGCACCATGAAAACGGGATTGGGCGGCAAGCTCAGCTTAAGCGTGGAGCTGGAGGCTGCCGGAGAGGTTATCGTAAAAATAGTTCAGGTTTGATGCTTCCTGCGTCGGGGATTTCCCTGGCGCAAGGGGATTTTTACAACGGATGTCTCGCAGGGCGCGGCATCCGTTGCTTTTTGATGGAGGAATAGGTGAAAGGTAAGACTACCACTGTTTATTATTGCCAAAGCTGCGGATACGAGTCCTCGAAGTGGATGGGGCAGTGTCCGGGGTGCAGAGAATGGAATACCTTTGTGGAGGAGACTGTAAGCAGGGCGGAGCAAAAAAGTGCAGGAGTCCGCAGAAGAGAAGGGGCTGAAAGGGCAAAGCCCTGTCTTTTGACAGAGATTGCCATTCGCCAGGAGGATAAGCTTTTAACAGGAATCGGCGAGCTTGACAGAGTACTGGGAGGAGGCATTGTGAGCGGCTCCCTGACCCTGGTGGGAGGCGACCCGGGTATCGGGAAGTCTACGCTGCTTTTGCAGGTCTGCAGAAATATATCCACAGGCGGACATAAGGTGCTATACATATCCGGGGAGGAGTCCCAGGTGCAGATCAAAATGCGGGCGGACAGAATCGGAGATTTTTCTCAGAACATGCTGCTTTTGTGTGAGACGAGCCTTGATTCCATATCGGAGGTGATCCGCAGAGAGAAGCCTGAGGTTGTGGTGATTGATTCGATTCAGACCATGTATAATGAGGCGGTATCCGCTGCGCCGGGAAGCGTTTCCCAGGTGAGGGAATCCACAGGGATTTTGCTGCAGCTTGCCAAAGGGCTTGGGGTGTCTGTGTTTATTGTGGGGCATGTGACTAAGGAGGGGACTGTTGCGGGACCCAGAGTGCTGGAGCATATGGTGGATACGGTGCTGTACTTTGAGGGAGACAGGCATGCTTCCTACCGGATTCTCCGGGGTGTAAAAAACCGTTTTGGCTCCACCAATGAGATCGGCGTATTTGAAATGCGGGAGCAAGGGCTTATGGAGGTGCAAAACCCCTCAGAATATATGTTAAACGGACGGCCGGAGAATGCAAGCGGCTCTGTAGTAGCCTGCACCATGGAGGGAACCAGGCCTCTTTTGGTGGAGATACAGGCCCTGGTGTGCCACAGCAATTTCGGGATTCCCAGAAGACAGACCATCGGCACGGACTTCAACAGAGTGAACCTTCTCATGGCTGTTCTGGAAAAGCGCTCCGGCATCGCTCTTGCAGGCTGCGACGCCTATGTGAATATTGCAGGCGGGATCAGGATCATGGAGCCCGCCATAGACTTAGGCATTGTGCTGGCAATTCTATCCAGCTTCCGCAACCAGATTGTAAGTCCTAAGCTCATTGCCTTTGGCGAGGTGGGCTTAAGCGGAGAGGTGAGAGCTGTGGGCATGGCCAAGCAGAGAGTGGCCGAGGCGGAAAGGCTGGGCTTTGACACCTGCATTCTTCCTTATGTCTGCGCCAAGGAGTGCAAGGAATTTAAGAAAATTAAGGTGCTGGGTATTCGGTCGGTTCAGGATGCCATTGACAGGCTGTTTTGACAAAAAGGTGAGAAGACCGCCTGCTAAGACGGAAGGAACCTGAGGAGGGGGCAAAGGGATAAGACCGGAAAAGGAGTTGAGTAAAGCGCATGAGAAGAAGGAGAAAAGGCTCAAAAATAATTGGGCTTTTGATTTTGCTTGGAGGTATCTGCGCCGGGCTTTTGGCGGAGCCTGCTCTGCAGGATTCCCTTCGGGCAGGAGAGGAAACGGGCGCTCAGATTTCTGATGTCCAAAGCGTGGAAAACAGCGGCGGAGAATTGACCGGCGGGCAGATGGAGGTTCACTTTATTGATGTGGGCCAGGGAGACGCTGTGCTGATCAAAAGTGCGGATGCGTCTATGCTCGTGGATGCCGGGGATGATTCCAAGGGTACCGCCATACAGAATTATCTGCAGAAGCAGGGGATTGAAAGACTGAATTATCTGGTGCTTACCCATCCGGATTCGGACCATATCGGAGGAGCTCCGGTTATCATTGAAAAGTTTGAAATTGACCAGGTGTTTTTGTCGGATTTTGAAAAGGATAACAGCACCTACCGTAAATTGGTGCAGGCCCTTGACAACAAAGGACTTGTGGGAAGCACGCCCTCAGTGGGGCAGGTTTTTTCCTTGGGAGATGCCCAGGTTACGATTCTGGGGCCCTGTGATACCTATTCTGATCCCAACAATGCCTCCCTTGCTTTGCTGGTGCAAAACGGAGAGGATTCTTTCCTGTTCACGGGAGACGCAGAGGAGGAAGGGGAGCTTGCTATGCTGGAAAGCGGACTTTCGTTGAAGGCTGATGTGTATAAAGCGGGCCATCACGGCAGCAAAACCTCCTCCAGCGAAGCTTTTCTGGATGCTGTACAGCCGGAATTTGCCGTGATCAGCTGCGGAGAGGGCAATTCCTATGGCCATCCAAGCGCACAGACCTTAAACAGCTTCCGCTCCAGAGGAATACAGGTGTTCCGCACGGATGAACAGGGAAGCATTGTAGCGGTTTCGGATGGGGAAAACATAACCTGGAACTGTGCTCCTTCTGATACCTGGCAGGCGGGAGAACCTTTCGGAGAATAGTTACAATTTTTTCAATTTTTGCTTGCTATGCCAGGGGGTTCTGTGTTATAATAAGCTTCGTCGGTGAGCAAAGATAACTGGCGAACCTGTTTTATAGGGGAATAGTACAGCGGTAGTGCGGCGGTCTCCAAAACCGTTAACGGGGGTTCGATTCCCTCTTCCCCTGCTGAAAAATCCTTGTGAAATCAAGGATTTTTTTTATTGGGTAATCAATATTACATAAAGGCTGATTGATTTCGTGAATTATGTAATAGATTTATTAAACGTATTGCATAAATAAGTATTTAATGCTACTATTTAACTAAGAATATTGATTGAAAGAAGGTCGGAGCATGACAGGAAAAGAAGCCAAAGAACGGCTTGAAAAGCAATATAAACGCCAGAATGAGCATATAAAGGAAAACTATGATAGAGTATCTATAACGCTTCCAAAAGGAACAAAGGAGCGTATAAAGAAAAAAGGAGAGACAGTAAACGGATATATTACAAGGCTTGTTATTGCCGACCTTAACGAAGCAGAACCGGAGCAATCAGCACATCAGAAAGACTTTTCAGATGTGCCGTTTATGAATCAGTGATACTGTGAATATCATATATACATGAAAGATATAAAGATATGCCAGAAAAGAAATTATAATTTTTCAGAGTTGGAAAAGGTTATTGAAAAATTGTTGATTCCGGAACCTCTGGAAGATAGAAATCGAGAACACAATCCCGCCGCATTTTTATGCGAATTATGGCGAATATGAATGTTGTATAGATATAAATGAGATAGAAAAAATCAATGGGGATATGCCTGACAAGCAATTAAAAATGCTTATGGGCTGGGCTGCGTTACATCAGGACGAGCTAAAGGAAAATTGGTATCTTGCAAGGCAGAAAGAAACATTGTTCCAGATTGATCCGTTGAGATAATGGAGGACTTGCGATGGAAGATAGAGTAAAAAATATTTTGAAAATCCAAGAAGGATCAAAGCTGTAGAACCGTTAGAAAACTATGTTTTATTACTCACATTTGACAATGGAGAAGTTAAAAAATATAATATGCTAAACGAATTAACGGGCGTGTTTTCTGTGCTGAAAAGTAAAGAAAAACATGGAAAGCGTTCCAGTGTAGCAGATATAAAGATAATTTCAGTTTTTCGGATGTGGAAAAAATTGCTGCCGTTCTCGGTTACGATGTAAAGCTGGCTGACCAGGAGACGACTTCCCATAGCATTTAAAGAGAAAGCCGGCGTCCTGGGTGCAGCCAAGCAGGGCGGGCTTAGAGCCCGCGTCCCGAGACCCCTGTTTTACGGGTGGGGACGACTTTGGAAGAAAAAGGAGGGATTAAAATGACACAGAAGGAACAGCTTGAAAAAGCATTGGAGACTTTGGAAAAATATGTGGGGATCCTGGCGGAGGCGGCGGGAGAGTCTCCGGAGTATGCCAAAGAGCTTTGGAACAGAATCAGAAATTCCAGCGGAGTTTTACAAGAGCTTGCCTACTATCATGATTATGGAAAATTTCTCTGCAGGTATCAGGTAGAAGGCTATACGCTGGCGGATGTTTTGGTATGGCAGGTGGACCATTTTAAGGCATACATGGACAGGCCCCTGGAGATGAATCGGTATAGACGGGAACGGCTTCTCTTGACGGCCTTGGACATTCTGCTTCAGATGGAAGAAAATCCTGCTCCTTATATAGAGAAGATGAAAGGGGAGACGGGCACAGACTTTGTAGATAAATTTTAGGCTCTGGCCTAAAATTTATTTTTACACAATCAAAGCGCCCGTAAGTTTCCCTACGGGCGCTTCGATTGTGTAAAAGGGGAATTCTTCCGGAATTACACTACTAATTAGTAGGTCTTGATATCTCTATCAAGATGAGTTAAGTATAGCGCAAAAATTCTATTTTGTCTACCCCTAAAATTATAAAAAAAGTATAAACTTTTGCGGATTTTGTATGGAATAAAATACAAGCATATGATTGAAACAGCTTGATTTTATCCTGTGGAATATTGTAGAATAGCCGGGGAAATAGAATGATAAATAAATAACAAACAACGGATAAAGGAAACAGAGAGTATGGA
Source organism: Candidatus Acetatifactor stercoripullorum (assembly GCA_019114005.1). GTDB lineage: Bacteria > Bacillota > Clostridia > Lachnospirales > Lachnospiraceae > Acetatifactor > Acetatifactor stercoripullorum. Next base: position 29,655 of record DXGH01000039.1, on the reverse strand, counting down.
AGCAAGAATGAATAAACCGGCAGAGGTGATTGAAAAAAATATGAAGGCTGGCGAAGAGAAGGCCAGGCTTCCTCTTGGAAGGATGATACTTCTTGGAGTGATGGCGGGAGCTTTTATCGCCATGGGCGGAGCCGCCAGCAGCACCGTTATGCACGGAATTGAGAATGTGGGATTGTCCAGGATGGCAGCCGGAGCTATTTTCCCGGTGGGGCTTATGATGATTGTCTTTGTGGGCGGAGAGCTTTTTACGGGTAACTGCCTGGTGGTATTGGATGTGATTGATAAAAGAGTTTCCTTAAAAAGAGCCATATGCTCTCTGGGGGTGGTATACTTCAGCAACCTGATAGGCGCTCTTATCATAGATGTTTTGGTATTTCTTTCGGGAAATCTGGATTATACAGAAGGGATGCTTGGGGCCTTTGCCATAAAGACAGCCCTTGCAAAAGTATCCATCACACCGGTGAAGGGAATTGCCTCCGGCATTCTCTGCAACATTTTCGTGTGCATTGCCATATTGATGGCCACGGCGGCAAAGGATATTACCGGAAAGGTGTGGGCTATTTTTTTCCCCATTATGGCGTTTGTGGCCGGGGGCTTTGAGCACTGTGTAGCCAACATGTTTTATATCCCCATAGGTATTCTGGCAGCGGGAAATGAAATGTATGCTGCCAGAGCGCTGGAGCTTTACGGGATTGCCCAGGAAGAGCTGCAGCGTCTGACAATTCTCAACAGCTTACATAACTTTCTGCCGGTAACCCTGGGGAATATGCTGGGAGGCATGCTTTTTGTGGGTGTGCCCTGTTATCTTGTATACAAGAAAAAGTGGGGTGCAGCCACAGGCAGGTCTATTTAGAGACAGTGCCTTCAATAAACTGGCGCTCATGTACCAGGGTGTCGGGGACAGGAGAGCCGGTGTTTTGTATTTTCTTGATGAGCATGTCCACATGATGCAGCCGCTGGGCCGTGGTGATGCGGTGGCGGTTCATAAGCTCTGAAAAGAACGGGTTCTGGCTCACTGTTTTCATAAGATCTGCTGGGAAGGGACAGTAGGTAAACAATATCCTTCTTGCAATCTTGTTGAGGCGGGGAGAGCCGCTGCCCTCAAAAATAATCCAGGTGATATAATCCCGCACGAACATTTCCTTGAAGCTGTTTTTGGCGCGCTGGAGACTGGAACGCACCTTTTCCTTGGCCTCGTTGCTCAGCTCGTGGTTTTTGCGGTAAAACTGAATATAGTCAAAATATTCGCTGGTAAGGGAACGGTCGCTGATATCATTCCAGCGGGCACCCTGAATGCGCTTGCACAGCTCCCAGCGGAATTCTCCTGTGAGACGGATCATGGAGGTGACAAAGTCCTCCATATGGAAAATAGAGAAAAACATTCTTCCGCTGCTGTTGCGGTATTTACCCTCGATTTCCTGCCACATTACGCCGCGGATTCCCACGTTGGGCATCAGGATAATATCCGGAAGAAATTCCAGGTGAATGGGCTCTTTCCCCATGATATCCAGATGATCATAGTCCAGACTTTCCCGGTAGAAGGCGCTGTAGTCCACTTTTTTGATGGCTTCAAAGGCTTTTCCGACTTTGGTGAGGGTTACATAGGAATCATTCAGATCCTTGAGCACATTGTCGGAGATGAAAATAGGGCAGAAAGTGGCGATGCGCCCGAAGGTCATTTTGTTGACCGGAGGGAACAAATTGCGCAGCTCGTAGTTTACCTTTCCCATGGAATTATTTTCCAGATCCTTAAATTCCGCTTCCGTGATATTGCCGCTGGCCTTCTGCCTGTGTATGTAGTCCGAATAGTCCTGGTCAAATTCGTTTCGGCTGGGCTCTTTTTTTCCCTGAAAAATTGCCAGCAGCCAGTCGTAAAAGGTATATACCCCGAATTCACTGCGGTCTGTGCGCGTTTCCGACAGCCTGTAAAGCAGTGCGCAGTTTTCGGCTCCGGCCAGCTCCTCGTCCACATAGCCGAAGGCTAAAAACATTTTTACGGCCTTGGGAACGGAGGAAGTCTCCAAGGTGCGCTGAAACAGCAGGGAGTACAAGGCGTTAAATTCCTCTGTCAGTTTTCTGCGCAGGCTGCAGCATTCGTCCTCCATAGAATTTTTGTCAGGAAGGGCTTTGTAGGAATGCACATGCTGGCGGAAGCTGGAACAAAGCTCCAGATCGGAACCGGCAAAGTCCAGGATGGTGTTCAGGGAACCGGCCAATTCCTGCATCAGGGAGGTATCTGCCGCCGCCTCATCCTTTTTGGCGGCAGGCTCCTTCATCAACGACAGGTTTTTGCGGAAGCTTTGAATCCGTTTTTCCACCATCTGCGCATCCAGGCAGGGGTCTGATTCAAACTGTGATATCATTCTATTGATATCTGACAGGACGGATTCCGTATCTGCACAGTCCGGGCCGAGCTTGTAGTAGAGTGAGGTGTACAGGTCAAATATATCGTTTGCATTTTCGTTGAAATATAGGTTCGTAAGCTGCTTGCGGTAATGGAACTGCTCATCCAGGCCGAAATAGGTTTTGCGGAAGTCCAGACTGCATTTACGCAAAAAGCCAAGGGAAATGCCAGGCTCCTGAACCAGGGGCTTATAGTGCTCTCCGGTATAAATGTGCTGAAGCCCAAGATAAAAGCTGTTTAACCAGATATCAGGAGCTTCCTCGCCCAGATAGGCGGTGAGGCTTTCCATGCCCTCAAGGGCTCTGGGAGGAATCCGGTAACGGGCGCACAGGCTGTTATATTTCTCGTAATCCTCCAGAAGATTCTGGTACAGGTTGCTGCAGCTCAATTCTGAAAGGGAACATTGATCCAGCAGATGATTGAGCTGGTAAAAAGCGGAAAGCAGAAACAGCCTTGCCAGATCGGAGCGTTTTTGAAGCATATCCTCCAGCGATTCCACATTGTTCAGAGTATAGGTGAGAATGGAGGTGTCCTCCAGGGCAAGATAGCTCAGGAAATGAATTTCAGAGCATATCTCGCAGATGCCGATCACATCTCCCTTGCCCAGAGTGTAAGAGCCTCCCGGATAGGAGACCTTTACCCTTCCGTTTGTGATCAGGTGCAGAACCGTCATGGGCTGTCCGTATTCATAGATGCTTTTTCCCTTTTCCAGTGTAATCCCGGCCATATATATAATACCTCTTTCGTCAGTTTGTTCACATTTATATATAATATAGTATACAACAAAGCATATGTAATTTTCTACTGTACTTTTGATAGAAATGTGATAAAATAAAAATACATATGTGTCAGTTTTAATGGGAGGTGTAGTGATGGAGGACTCTTTAGAATATCGGCAGCGGCTTTTGCAGGAGTATAAGCGGGCAGCGATGCCGCTTTTTCGTTATCTGCCCTGGCTGGAAAAAAGTGCGGGCACACAGGCCAGCTCTATTTACCAGGGACAGGATATCGGGGCGCACTCCATTGCCTTTCCGGTGTACGATGCAACGCTTTTAAGCTTCATAAAAGAGGTGTCGGGTTCGTCTCTTATGGACCGCAATTACCGTTACATATATACCCGCAACCGGATACAGAGCCATGAGGACGAAAGACGTCTCATCAAGAGAGCGGGCTGGAGGGACTGGGACGTCCTTAAAGGGATTCTCTCTTATTACGTGCTGGGCGGCAGAACCAAGGCTGTGCTTTGGAGCCAGGCTGTTTCTGAGGGGATTTTTTTCCTTGTTTTGGAGAAGATGAAGGAGATCATAGAATACTGGGACAAGCCCTTTGACTGTTGATGGAAGGAATACGGGAATGGGAGAAAAATCGGTACAGAAGAAGAAATATATTTTGGAAACGGCCAGAAGAGTGTTTGTGGAGAAGGGCTTTAAAAAAGTGACCATGAAGGATATCGTGGAAGCCTGCGGCATCAGCCGGGGCGGGCTGTATTTGTACTTTGACAGCACAAGCCAGATATTTATGGAGGTTATGCGGCTGGAAACCGAGGAGGCGGACGATGTGTTTTCCGACAGTATCGCGGAGGACGCCACCGCGGCGGACATTCTGATTTTGTTTCTTAAGGAACAGAAAAAAGAGCTTCTGCGAAAAAAGGATACGCTTACCCAGGCCATTTATGAATTTTATTTTGAGCACGATCTGCCGAAGAAGGATAATATTCTCAAGAAGCAGTTTGATTCTGCGGTGAAAATCATCGAAAAGCTCATTGAGACCGGCGTGGAGAACGGCGAATTTTACTGTGAGGACTGCAAGGGAACGGCCCGCAACATTATGTTTGTGCTGGAAGGGCTGAAAATATCCGCCCAGACCATTGGCATTAAGGCGGAGACAGTAGACCGGGAGATTTTTTTTATCCTGAGAGGGCTTGGCGTGGAGTTAGAAGAAGAACCGTAACAGCTTTCCATTGTGCGAACGTGGAATTCGGTGTATTATAAAACATATTTTACTTTTGGAGGATTCAGCATGGGCAACGTAAGACGTATCTATGTAGAAAAGAAGGAACCTTTTGCGGTCAAGGCGAAAGAGCTGCATGAGGAGCTGAAAAATTATCTGGGCATAGACACTAAAGAGGTGAGGGTGTTTATCCGATATGATGTGGAAAATATTTCGGATGAAGTGTTTGCACAAGCCTGTAAAACCGTGTTTTCCGAGCCACCCGTTGACTGCCTGTATGAGGAGACCATAGAGATTCCAAAAGACGGCAGAGTGTTTTCTGTGGAATATCTGCCGGGACAGTTTGACCAGAGAGCGGATTCCGCGGTGCAGTGCGTGAAGTTCTTGGACGAAAATGAGGAGCCCATCATCAAAACGGCGGTCACCTACCTGATCCGGGGCGATATGGATGAAGAGGAATTTTCCAGGATCAAGGCATACTGCATCAATCCCGTGGACTCCAGGGAGACGGATATGGTAAAGCCGGATACGCTGGTTTCTGTGTTTGATGAGCCGGCAGATGTGGCTGTACTCAATGATTTTCAGAATCTTAAGGAGGAGCGGCTCAGAGAGTTATATGATTCTCTGGGCCTTGCAATGACCTTCAAGGATTTTCTGCATATTCAAAAATATTTTCACGACGAGGAAAGACGCGATCCTACCGTGACGGAAATCCGGGTGCTGGACACCTACTGGTCGGATCACTGCCGTCACACAACCTTTTCCACGGAGTTAAAGAATGTGGAATTTGGGGAAGGGTATTACCGCTCTCCCCTTGAGACTACATACCAGAGCTACCTGGACACCAGAGAAGAGATTTTCGGGGACAGGGAGGATAAGTTTGTCTGTCTGATGGATTTGGCGCTCATGGCCATGCGCAAGCTCAAAAAGGATGGAAAGCTTGCGGATTTGGAGGAATCGGACGAGATCAACGCCTGCTCCGTGGTGGTGCCGGTGGAGATGGACTATGACGGCCAAAAGAGTACGGAGGAATGGCTTGTGTTCTTTAAGAACGAGACGCACAACCACCCTACGGAGATAGAGCCCTTCGGTGGAGCGGCCACCTGTCTGGGCGGAGCCATAAGAGACCCCCTTTCCGGCAGAGGCTATGTCTATCAGGCTATGCGCGTAACGGGAGCAGCAGACCCTACCGTTCCTGTGTCGGAGACCTTAAAGGGCAAGCTCCCGCAGAAGAAGCTGGTGCGGGGAGCGGCGTCGGGCTATTCCTCCTATGGCAATCAGATCGGACTTGCCACCGGTTATGTGAAGGAAATCTACCATCCCGATTATGTGGCAAAGCGAATGGAAATCGGAGCGGTTATGGGGGCCGCACCCAGAAAGAATGTAATCCGTGCCTCGTCGGACCCTGGCGATGTGATTATTCTGCTGGGCGGACGTACCGGAAGGGACGGCTGCGGCGGTGCAACGGGGTCCTCTAAGGTGCACACGGAAAGCTCCATTGAAACCTGCGGTGCAGAGGTGCAGAAGGGAAATGCGCCCACCGAGAGGAAAATACAGAGATTATTCCGCCGCCCGGAGGTAAGCCGCCTCATCAGAAAGTGCAATGACTTTGGCGCGGGGGGCGTTTCTGTGGCCATCGGAGAGCTGGCGGACGGACTTTTGGTGGACTTGGATAAGGTGCCGAAAAAATATGCGGGTCTGGATGGAACAGAATTGGCCATATCTGAGTCTCAGGAACGTATGGCAGTGGTGGTGGCACCCGGGGATGTGGAAGCCTTCCTTGGATATGCCGGAGAAGAAAATCTGGAAGCGGTGCCTGTGGCTGTGGTGACAGAGGAACCCAGGCTGGTATTGAAATGGAGGGGAAAGAAGATCGTCGACCTGAAGAGATCCTTCTTAAACACCAATGGCGCCCATCAGGAAACCTCCGTAAAGGTGGATATTCCCTCCAGGGAGGACAACTATTTTGATAAATGGGCTGTGGAGGAGGTTGGAAAGCAGCTTGAAGCAGGGGATGTAAAAGCAGCCTGGCTTTCGCTTTTAAATGATCTGAACGTATGCTCCCAGAAGGGGCTTGTGGAGATGTTTGACTCCTCTATCGGCGCGGCCAGCGTGCTGATGCCCTACGGCGGCAAATACCAGCTTACGGAAACACAGACCATGGCAGCAAAGCTTCCTGTGTTGAAAGGAAAAACAGATACTGTCACCATGATGAGCTGCGGCTTCGACCCGTTTTTGTCCTCCTGGAGTCCCTACCATGGAGCAGTTTACGCGGTGGTGGAATCCATGGCAAAGATTGTGGCGGCAGGGGGCGATTTTCGGAAGATACGTTTTACCTTCCAGGAATATTTCCGCAGGATGACCTCTGATCCTGAGCGCTGGAGCCAGCCCTTTGCGGCGCTTTTGGGAGCATACGACGCCCAGATCGGCTTTGGGCTTCCCTCTATTGGAGGAAAGGACAGCATGTCCGGCACCTTCAATCAGATTGACGTGCCTCCTACTCTGGTTTCCTTTGCGGTGGATGTGGCAAAATACGGCGATATCATAACGCCTGAACTGAAAATGCCGGGCAGCCATCTTGTGTGCTTTGAGATTGATAAGGACGATTTCGATATTCCCATGTATGAGCAGGCGGCACAGCTGTATGGCGCCATTCATCAGCTGATGGAAAAGAAGGTTATATTGTCCGCATATGCGCTGGACGCCAGAGGGGCGGCTGCCGCGCTTTCCAAGATGGCCTTTGGAAATAAGCTGGGTGTGACGATAGAAAGTCATGTGACCACGGATGACTTGTTTGCAAACGGGCTGGGAGATATTCTGGCTGAGATTCCGGCGGACAAGCTTTCTTTGTTAGATGAAATGGACTTGGATTATACGGTGCTTGGCACAGTTACAAAAGAGCCGGAATTTGTATATGGCGATGTGCGCATTTCCATGGATGAAGCCTTGGAGGCGTGGGGCTCGCGGCTGGAAAAGGTGTTTCCTGTCAAAGCAAAGAAGGGAAAGGAAGCCGTGGAAAGTCCCTGCTTTAAGGCAGACAGCGTTTATGTGTGCAGACATAAGGTGGCAAAGCCCAAGGTGTTTATCCCCGTTTTCCCCGGAACCAACTGTGAATATGACAGCGCAAAAGCCTTTGAGCGGGCCGGCGCAGAGGTGGAGACAAGGGTATTCCGGAATCTGACCCCTGAGGATATCAGAGATTCCGTTGAGGTCTTTGAAAAAGCCATCGGCCAGGCGCAGATCATTATGTTCCCCGGCGGATTTTCCGCAGGCGATGAGCCGGATGGAAGCGCGAAGTTTTTTGCCACGGCTTTCCGCAACGAGAAGCTGAAAGAGGCGGTGCGAAAGCTTTTGGAGGAAAGGGACGGGCTGGCTCTTGGAATCTGCAACGGCTTTCAGGCGTTAATTAAGCTGGGACTGGTGCCCTGGGGGAAGATTGTGGGACAGAAGGAGGATTCTCCTACGCTGACCTTCAACACCATTAACCGCCATATTTCCAAGATGGTATACACTAAGGTGGTATCCAACCGTTCCCCCTGGCTCAGGGAGGCAAAGCTGGGAGGCGTTTACTGCAATCCGGCTTCCCACGGGGAGGGCCGCTTCGTAGCGCCTAAGGAGCAGTTAGAAAGGCTGTTGGCAAACGGCCAGATTGCCACTCAGTATGCGGATATGGATGGCAATGTATCCATGGATGAGGAATATAATGTAAATGGTTCCTACCTGGCTGTGGAGGGAATCACCTCCCCGGATGGAAGAATTCTTGGCAAAATGGCTCATTCTGAGAGAAGAGACGCTGCTGTGGCCATGAATATTTACGGGGAGCAGGACATGAGGATTTTCGAGTCAGGAGTGGCATATTTCCAGTGAGACAAAAGACTACTTAAGAAAGGGCGATAGACAGTCATCGTTGGGGTGAGTATATATGTTGGTTGCATTGATTCCTATGTTTGATGAAAATATGGCGGTGCGGGCTTATTCCATTTTTTCCCAAAAGGACAATTTTCTTTTGAATCCTATGCTTTTGGGTTCAGGGAGAAATGACGGCGCGGCCAGAATAGAGGGGCTTGAAGTAATACAAAGCATGGGCATTGAAACGCTGTCGGATGACAAGGAGGTTTTTGTGCCGATCACAAATATTTCTGTGTTTGTTGACATAGAAAGTGAGTGTGACGCGCCCCATGAGCGGATTGTGCTTTTGATTGATAACACAATTCCCCCTGTGGAAATGTATGTGAACCGTCTGCAGGAGTTAAAGAATAAGGGCTATAAGCTGGCCATCAGAAAGCTGAATGTCTCAGAATTTGAAGCCTACAGGCCCATTCTCAGACTGATGGATTATGTACTGTTAAACAACCGCAGAATCGCTATCGAAAAGGCAAAGATTTATTTCGGAAAGCTGTATCCGGGGGCGAAGCTTTGCGCCGGAAACATTGATTCCCAGGAGACCTTTGAAAAGCTGAAGGCAACGGGGGGCTATGAGCTTTACGAGGGCAGCTTTTACCGGGTGCCCATCACAAAGGGACAGACAGATGTGGCGCCTCTTAAGGTAAATTATATCAAGCTGCTCAACACGGTGAACAATAATAACTTTGAACTGACGGAGGCTGCGGATATTATCAGCCGTGATACGGCGTTAACCATTTCTCTGCTGAAAATGGTTAACAGGATGGCGGTCAATTCCGAGATAACCTCCATCCGCCATGCGGCGGCCATGCTGGGACAGCGGGAGCTGAAAAAATGGATCAATACGGCGGTGGTAAACGTGCTTTATGCCGACAAGCCCAATGAGATCACAAGACTTTCCCTGCTGCGGGCAAAGTTTGCGGAAAATCTGGCGCCGATTTTTGAGCTGGCCTTGAAGAAGGATGAGCTGTTTTTGATGGGGCTTTTTTCGGTGCTGGACGTAATTTTGGAGAAACCCATGGAAGAGGCCCTGGATATTGTGCATGTGGTGGGTGAAATCAGGGATGCCTTGATTTACCGGAAGGGGAAGCTTGCTCCGGTGCTGGAGTTTGTGGAGCAGTATGAGACTGCAAACTGGCAGGAGGTATCCAGGCTGATGATTCTGCAGAATCTTGGAATGGATGAGGTGACGGAAGCATACCTTTCCTCGCTGAAATGGTATCGTGAGCTGATGCGCACCGGAAAAGGGGACTGACCTATGAAAATGTTGTTTAAGCAAAGGTTTTTTTCCTGGCTGGACTCCTATGACATTTACGATGAACAGGGAAATACTCTGTTTACGGTGGAGGGAAAGCTTGACTGGGGGCACTGCCTGCATGTCTTAAATCATGACGGGGTGCATGTGGGAACGGTAAAAGAAGTAGTGCTTACATGGCTTCCCAAATTTGAATTGTGGGCAGGGGAACGAAATCTGGGGGTTATTACCAAAGAGCTTACCTTTTTCTCTCCCAAATACCGGGTGGAATGTAACGGATGGCAGGTGGAAGGAGATTTCCTGGGATGGGATTATTCTATCACAGCTGCAGACGGGGCAAGGGTGGCTTCCATCAATAAGGAGATATGGAATTTTACAGACACCTACACCATAGAGGTACCGGATGGAGAAAACGCTCTTTTGGCGCTCATGGTGGTTTTGGCCATTGACGCTGAGAAATGCTCCAGAAATTAAAGACATTATATCCTCCCTGCTGCAGGCTCTGCAGCTTTTTGGAGGAATAATAGTAAATAAAAAAGCAGCGCAAAATGCGCGGAAGGAGACTAAAAATGAAGAATAAGAAGACACTTGAGATGGTACAAATGGCTGTACTCATAGCGATTATTCTGATCATGGCGATCACACCGCTTGGGTACTTGAGGACCGGGGGGCTGGAAATTTCCCTGATGACGGTTCCGGTGGTGATCGGGGCCATGTCCGTGGGGCCAGGCTGTGGGGCTGTCCTGGGACTGGCGTTTGGGCTCACGAGCTTTTACCAGTGCTTCGGCATGAGCACTTTTGGAGCGGCACTTTTAAATATCAATCCTTTTCTTACCTTTTTGGTATGTGTGCCTACCAGGGCCCTTATGGGTTATTTAAGCGGTGTGCTGTTTAGGGCCATGTATAAGGTGGATAAGACAAAGACTGTGTCCTACTTTGCGGCAGCGCTTCTGGGAGCGTTTATGAATACGCTGTTTTTCATGGGAATGCTGATGATCTGCTTTGGCAATTCGGATTATCTGCAGGATATGAACGCTTCTTTGGGGAATTTGAATGTGTTTGCATTCATTCTGGCCCTTGCGGGAATCAACGGCCTTTTGGAAATGCCCTTGACCTGTATTGCCGGCGGCGCGGTGTCCAAAGCGTTGAGCCGTGCATTTCGTAAGGCATAAAAAGCAAAAACAGCTTATGTAAATCAGTACGAAAAGATACCTTGTGGAATACAATATACCAAATGATTTGTTTGGCAGGTATTTCATGAGGTATTTTTATATTGGCCTGGGCGTGTTGATTTTGCTGCTTCTTTTGCTTTTCCTGATTTTCTGTCTTCGGAGAAAATGGGCAGAAAAAAAGGTCTGCAGGATGAGTACGGAAGAAAAAAGCGGGAAGCTTTGTGAAGCCCTTTCCGTGTTTGGATTTTGCTATAACGGCTGCGACGATACGGTAAGCTCCAGGATGTACTGCTGGCAGAGACAGATGGGGTACTGCCGCTTTTTTGATGAGGCGGCGCCTTCCATGAACATGGTGTTTGAATGCGAGCCGGTGTATTTCAGCTATAATAAAAAGCGTTACCTGATTGAATTCTGGAAAGGACAGTATGGCTGTACCACAGGCGCAGAAATTGGCATTTATGTCCATAGAGGCTATTCGTCCCTTCCCCCGGAAAAGCTTTTTTATGAATGTGCCAGCGATGAAGAGCGGCTGCCTATGCGGTTTGTGCTGTATCGGGACGGGGAAGTCATTCTGAGAAGAAGCTGTATTCACTGGTGGCTCACCGGGTTTGTGGTGGGCATGTTCTCCCGCTGCAGCAAACTGCGAATGGAAATCGGCATCGGTTTTCCTGATAGACAGATGTGCCAGGCCTTTTATGAGGGGCTTAGGCGGAATGGATACGGTCCCAGGGATATCCGGGTGGAACAGACTTGGGTCTATTTTTCCTTTGACAATCCAAAGAGCAGTCAGCCCGGACTTTATTCCAGACGGAGTCTGCGGCGGATCAACAGGCGAAACCGCAGAAACTGCAGGCGCTATTTAAGACTCACGAGACCCTTTTGCAGCACCCTGGACAGGATCAGTTATCTTGCGCTCTGCTTTCCTCTTTTGTACCGCACAATCATAAGAATGGGCGTCAGATGTACGCCGAAGAAGCTGTGCCGGTGCAGAAAACGCCATGAAAAATGGAGAAAAAGGGGATGAACAAAAGACTTAAGGAGGCGTACCAGAATGCGGAGCATATTTGGATAGATAAGGGAAGCAGACTGGTATGTATGAGCGACTGCCACAGGGGCGTGGGAAACAGAGGAGACAATTTTCTGCCCAACCAAAATATATTTCTGGCGGCCCTGGGGTATTACTATGACCTGGGATTTTCTTATATAGAGCTGGGCGACGGGGATGAGCTGTGGGAAAACAAGAAGCTTAACCGGATTGTGGATTTTCACAGCGATGTCTTTGAGCTTATGGCCTGCTTTCACGCAGAAGGGCGTTTCCGGATGCTGTATGGAAATCATGACTGCAAAAAAAGGAAGGGAAAGTTTCTCAGGGCGCACTGCAGTCAGTATTACTGTGACAGTGAGGACTGCCAAAAGGAATTGTTTCGCCACATACAGGCCCGGGAAAGTATTCTGCTTAAGGATCGGATTTCCGGACATGAGATATTGCTGCTGCATGGTCATCAGGGGGACTTAATGAACGATATTCTCTGGCCCTTGACAGCATTTTTGGTAAGATTCGTATGGCGGCCGCTGGAGCTTTTCGGCGTGTATGATCCCACCAGTGCGGCAAAAAATTATAAAAAGAGAAAAAAGACGGAGCGGAGGCTGGATCGCTTTGCAGGCAAAAACCAGATACTGGTTCTTGCCGGGCACACACACAGGCCCCGGCTGCCCGAACCCGGGGAAAGCTTTTATCTCAATGACGGAAGCTGCGTGCACCCAAGAGGAATCACGGCCATGGAGATAGAAGGGGGCAGATTGACACTGGTAAGATGGAGTGTGATGGTGCGGCATGGAAGAAGTCTGTCCGTGGAGAGAACGGTGTTAGCGGGTCCGTTTTTCTGGGAGGATTATTGGAAAAATGCCCGGATGTCCGACTCTGGCGCGGAAATGCTTCCCTGAACCATGGGGGCGCTGCCTCCGCCCTTGGCCTGAAAGCGCTGACCAAGTCTCTGGGCCAGCTCTCTGCAGTCTTTGCCTGCGCTGCCGATGACATAACGGTAGCCCGATTTGTCATCTCCTGCAAAAATGGCGCAGAAGCCGGGATAATCTTTTGTGAGGGTGTTTACGGCATTTCGCAGGGCGATACTGTCCAGATCACCTGTAAATAATACTACATGATCTGTCTCCTCTGGCGAGGGAAGGTCCTTTATCTGCTGGGAAAGAAGCTTCGCCTGCAGCTGTCCTGTACGGGCCTTAAGAGCGGCATTTTCTGAAAGCAGCCGCTTTACGGCCTGGGGGGTGTCCTCCGGCTTGGCGGAGAGCAGAGCGGAGATTCCTGAGACGGCGTCCTGCTTTTTGGTATAATCTGACAGCGCCCGGTTTCCGCAGAGAATCGTCACCCGGACGCCGCCCCGGTGGCTTTGGGCACCGGTAATTTTGATCAATCCGATCTGCCCTGTGGATTCCACATGGGGAGCACAGCAGGCGCATATATCCACGCCGGGGATTTCCACAATGCGGACGCCTTTGTCCAACGCAATTTTGCTGCGGTAAGTCATTCGGGACAAGGCATCAGGAGAAGGGGTGGACACATACACAGGCAGGTCGGCCCACACGGCCTGATTGGCCAGGACTTCAATGGCCCGCAGCTGTTCCAGGGACAGGTTTTTGTTAAAATCCAGAGTCACTTCCGAAAGCCCCAGGTGAAAGCCCACATTGTCATAGCCGTAATGGGCATTTACCAGTCCGGACAGGATATGCTCCCCGGTATGCTGCTGCATAAAATCAAAGCGCTGGGCCCAGTCTACCCGGCCCCTGACGGTGTGTCCCTCGGGAAAGGGAGCCTGCGTATAGTGATAGATGATATTGTCTTTAATCTGTACATCCAGAACCTTTTGCTCGTCCAGAAAGCCTGCATCTGCCACTTGCCCGCCCTCCTCCGGAAAGAAGGCCGTTTTGTCCAGTATGATCCGGTACCGCCCTGTTTTTTCCTCGGCGGCGCATTCCAGCACTCTGGCCTCAAATTCTGTCTGATGAACATTATCATAATATATTTTATGTGTATTTTTCATTTTTTCCTCTCATTCTGCCGCATAAGCCCTTTTGTAACTGCGTCGTATTCAGCTTCAGTGTACTCCCGGGCGCGCCATTTTGCAAGGAGGAATCGGGGATAAACAAATGGGGATTGACTTGGGACAAGCGTTGCTGTATAGTTTTCTAAACGATAGAAACCGGATAAAGCTGGGAGGAATGAGGATGAAAAAAGCGTTACCCATTTTTTTGACGGCTGTAATGACAGCGGCTTTCCTGACGGCCTGCGGCGGTGACGGCCAGTCCGGGGAATCCGAAGCGGCTGCAGCACAGAGTACGGCGGAAGCGGAGTCCGGGGCTTTTGATGAGACAGCAGCCTCTGATGAGGCAACCACAGAGGGAACCGCAGATGGAGCAACTGACGGCATTGTGTCGGAAACAGTTCCGGCTGCTTCCCTGGAAACGGTACAAGAGGCGTATCAGCCGGATATGTCCGATCCTTTTACGGAATTTGTGTATGCTCCTTACCAGTCGGAGCATGCTTTTGAGGACATTAACAGCGCAGAGGCTGCGGATACCTACAGACTAAGCCAGGGTGTGGAAAATGAAGGCACGCAGACGCTGGAAGGAGGCGTAGAGCTGTATTTTACCGATACAGACAGCTGGGATATGGAAACCGGAGAGAGCTATGACAGCATGTATCTGGAATTCAGGGGCACTGTGGATGGGAGTCAGATTTATACTTACTATTCCTATTCGGACACAGAGCTTGACAGCGTGGTGACTGACTTTGGGACTGTGAAGGATGCTTCCGGAGGACTTGCGCCTGTGGGAGGCTTTGCAGATTACGCGGAGAAGTATAACTGCTTTACCATTGCGGACTTTTTCAAGGCCTTTGGCATGGAGGAGGAAGGATTGATGACGGCTTTGGAGGAAAACGCCGTTTTATATGAAACCTCCTTTGAAACGGAGCTTGGCACGGTGGAAGTGACCTTGGATGACTACACCATGAACGGTGTGAAAAACAGACAGGCAGCTATTGACTTCCCTGACGGTTCGCCGTCACCCTGGAAGAAAATTCTGCTTTTCGAGTATGAGGATTCCATGGCTGTGCATGGCTGGACGGAGTTTTACCGGTGGGTGTATTAAGCTTGGGAATGCTTGAAAGAAAGAATGCGGTTTCGGGCCGGGCGACCGGAGGCCGTGTTCTTTTTTTGCAGCCCGGCGGCCTTTTTAAGGGAAAGCGGGGTATTGCCCGTGCATTTCTTTTGTGATATAATGAAGCGATTATGCAAAAGAACGTTTGGAAGCGCGAGAACGAAAAGAGAGGTAGAGTATGAAGGCATTTTTGGTGTTAGAGGACGGTACCGTGTTTGAGGGAACGCACATCGGCGCGGACAGGGAAGTAATCAGTGAAATTGTGTTTAACACATCCATGGCGGGATACCTGGAGGTGCTGACGGATCCTTCCTATGCAGGACAGGCGGTCTGCATGACATACCCGCTGATCGGCAATTACGGTATCTGCAGAGAGGACATGGAATCCTCAAGGCCCTGGCCGGATGGCTTTATTGTGCGGGAGCTTTCGCGCATTCCCAGTAATTTCAGAAATGACTGTACCATTCAGGCGTTTTTGGAGGAGAACGGTGTGCCCGGCATCGCAGGAATTGACACCAGGGCGCTGACTAAGATTCTGCGGGAAAAAGGCACCATGAATGGCATGATTACCACCAATGAAAATTATTGTCTGGAAGAAATTCTTCCCAGATTGAAGGAATATACCACCGGGAAGGTGGTGGAGCGGGTGACCTGTAAGGAGAAGCATACAGTGGAGCCTACAACGGTTTTGGAGCAGAACGGTCCCTTATCCGGTGCTGCCCGTTTTGACAGGATAAGCTACGAGAGGGGCGTCAGAGAAAAAAGGCCTTCTCTGGTGCGGGAGTTAAACGGCGCAGGCCTTAGGGTGGCGCTTTTGGATCTTGGAGCGAAGGAAAATATTGCACGTTCGCTGGCCCAGAGAGGCTGTGAGGTCACTGTGTATCCGGCCCTGACACCGGCAGAGGAGATCATAGAGGGAAATTACGACGGCATTATGCTGAGCAATGGACCAGGGGATCCCAAAGAGTGCACCTCTGTGATCAGGGAAATCAAAAAGCTTTACGATACGGAGATCCCCATTTTTGCTATCTGTCTGGGACATCAGCTTATGGCCCTTGCCACAGGAGCGGATACCCACAAAATGAAGTACGGACACAGAGGCGGCAATCATCCGGTGAAGGATCTTGCCACGGGCAAGGTGTATATTTCCTCTCAGAATCACGGTTATGTGGTGGATACGGACAAGCTGGACCCCAAGGTTGCGGTGCCTGCTTTTATCAATGTAAACGACGGTACCAATGAGGGATTGTCTTATACCAACAAGAATATTTTCACGGTACAGTTTCATCCGGAGGCTTGTCCGGGCCCTCAGGATTCCGGTTATCTGTTTGATCGGTTCATTTCTATGATGAAGGGAGAGAAGTAATATGCCAAAGAATCCAAATGTAAAACGAGTAATGGTAATCGGCTCCGGTCCTATCGTGATTGGCCAGGCAGCAGAGTTTGACTACGCGGGAACCCAGGCCTGCCGTTCCTTGAAGGAGGAGGGTGTGGAGGTTATATTGGTAAACTCCAACCCGGCCACCATCATGACGGACAAGGACATAGCGGACAAGGTATATATTGAACCTCTCACGGTAAAGGTTTTAGAGCAGATCATCGAAAAGGAAAAGCCTGACAGTATTCTCCCTACGCTGGGCGGACAGGCGGGCTTAAATCTGGGAATGGAGCTGGAGGAGTCGGGATTTTTGGCCTCCCACGGCGTAAGGCTTTTGGGAACCACAGCGGCTACCATAAGAAATGCCGAGGGGCGTCAGGAATTCAAGGATCTGATGGAGCGTATCGGCGAGCCCTGTGCGGCATCCAAGGTGGTGGAAAACGTTCAGGACGGCATTGATTTCACCAATTCCATCGGTTATCCTGTGGTGCTTCGCCCCGCCTATACCCTGGGCGGATCGGGCGGCGGCATCGCCCATAACAGGGAGGAGCTGGAGGAAATTCTGGAGAACGGCCTCCGCCTTTCCAGAGTGGGCCAGGTGCTGGTGGAGCGCTGCATTGCCGGCTGGAAGGAAATCGAATATGAGGTGATGCGGGATAGCGCAGGCAACTGTATCACCGTATGTAATATGGAAAATATTGACCCGGTGGGCGTACATACGGGAGACAGCATTGTGGTGGCGCCTTCCCAGACCTTAAGCGATAAGGAATACCAGATGCTTCGCAGCTCTGCGCTGAATATTATCAATGAGCTGGAGATTACCGGAGGCTGTAATGTGCAGTTTGCGCTGCATCCCACCAGCTTTGAGTACTGCGTTATTGAGGTAAATCCCCGGGTGAGCCGTTCCTCCGCTCTGGCCTCCAAGGCTACGGGATACCCCATCGCCAAGGTGGCGGCCAAGATCGCACTGGGCTACACCCTGGATGAGATCAAGAATGCAATTACCCACAAAACCTATGCAAGCTTTGAGCCTGCCCTGGATTACTGTGTGGTAAAGATTCCCCGTCTGCCCTTTGATAAATTTATCACCGCAAAGCGGACGCTGACCACCCAGATGAAGGCCACCGGCGAGGTGATGAGCATCTGCAATAATTTTGAAGGCGCGCTGATGAAGGCTATCCGCTCTCTGGAGCAGCATGTGGACTGCCTGTTGAGCTATGATTTCAGCGCTCTTTCCTGCGAGGAGATCAAGGAGCGTCTGAAAATAGTGGACGATCAGCGCATCTATGTGATTGCGGAGGCCATCAGAAAGGGCGTAAGCTATGAAGAGATCCATGAGATCACTATGATCGATATCTGGTTCATCGATAAGATAGCGATTCTGGTGGAGATGGAGCAGGCGCTGAGGAAGGGGCCCCTTACTGTGGAGCTTTTGAAGGAGGCAAAGCGCATTGAATTTCCCGATAATGTGATCTCCAGGCTTACGGGCATTTCTGAGGCAGAGATCAAACAGATGCGCTATGACAACAGCATTGTGGCCGTGTATAAAATGGTGGATACCTGCGCGGCGGAATTTGCGGCTTCCACGCCTTATTACTATTCCGTGTACGGGGGAGAGAGCGAAGCGGTGGAAACAAGCGGCCGCAAGAAGGTTTTGGTGCTGGGCTCCGGCCCCATCCGCATCGGACAGGGAATCGAATTTGATTACTGTTCTGTTCATGCCACCTGGGCTTTTTCCAAGGCCGGCTATGAGACTATTATCATCAACAACAACCCGGAGACTGTGAGTACGGACTTCGACATTGCGGATAAGCTGTACTTTGAACCCCTGACTGCGGAGGATGTAGAGTCCATTGTCAACATAGAGAAGCCGGACGGGGCTGTGGTGCAGTTTGGCGGACAGACGGCCATCAAGCTGACGGAAAGCCTGATGAAAATGGGCGTGCCCATTTTGGGAACAAAGGCAGAGGACGTGGACGCTGCCGAGGACAGGGAGCTGTTCGATAAGATTCTGGAGGAGACGCAGATTCCAAGAGCTGCCGGGGGAACCGTGTATACTGCAGAGGAAGCGAAGGCTGTGGCAAACCGCCTGGGCTACCCTGTGCTGGTGAGGCCCTCCTATGTGCTGGGAGGCCAGGGAATGCAGATTGCCATTTCCGATGAGGAAATCGAAGAATTTATGGAGATCATCAACCGCATTGCCCAGGATCATCCCATTTTGGTGGATAAATATCTCCAGGGCAAGGAGATTGAGGTGGACGCGGTTTGCGACGGCACGGATATTTTGATTCCGGGTATTATGGAGCATGTGGAGCGCACGGGCGTGCATTCCGGGGACAGTATTTCCGTATATCCGGCGCATACCATAAACCAGGCTGTGAAGGAAAAGATTGCAGAGTATACAAGAAGGCTGGCTAAGGCGCTGCATGTAAAGGGACTGATCAACATTCAGTTTATCGCTATCGGGGATGAGGTGTATGTGATCGAGGTGAATCCCCGTTCCTCCCGTACCGTGCCTTATATCAGCAAGGTAACCGGAATCCCCATTGTAGATCTGGCGGCGGAGGTAATCATCGGCAAAACCATACGAGAGCTTGGCTATGAGCCGGGCCTGCAGCCGGAGGCGGAATACTTTGCCATAAAGATGCCTGTGTTCTCCTTTGAAAAAATCCGTGGGGCGGAGATCAGCTTAGGGCCTGAAATGAAATCCACCGGAGAGTGCCTGGGAATCGCAAAGACCTTCAATGAGGCGCTGTACAAGGCGTTTTTGGGGGCGGGCGTAAATCTGCCCAAGTATAAAAATATGATCATTACCGTGAAGGATGCGGACAAGGGAGAGGCTATCGAGATCGGCAGACGATTTGAAAAGCTGGGATATACCATTTACGCCACCAGAAGCACGGCGGCCGCTTTGAATGAGGCGGGCGTGAAAGCCAGGAAGGTAAATAAGATATCCCAGGAATCCCCTACGGTAATGGATTTGATTCTGGGACATAAGATTGATCTTGTCATTGATACGCCCACTCAGGGGCGGGACAAGTCCAGGGACGGCTTTTTGATCCGCCGTACGGCAATCGAGACGGGCATTCACTGTATTACAGCCATGGATACTGCAAGAGCTCTGGTGACGAGCTTGGAGAATGCAGGCGGGGAGCTGACGCTTGTGGACATTGCCCAGATATAAGCAGTTCCGTTTCAAGGCCTGCAAAGGCTTTGAAACGGAATTTTTTATGCAGATCTGCATATACTGAGGGGGTAATGGCAGATATGCGTCCGTGCTGCATCCGCGTGTCTGCCCTCTGTAAAAGCAGCGCAGAAACGAGGAGAATATGAAAGAAGAGACGTACCCTTTTGTAGTGAGACCCCTTCCCTATGAATATGATGCCCTGTCTCCGGTGATCGACGGAGAGACCATGCACTTTCACCACGACAAGCATTATAAGACCTATGTGGATAATCTGAACAATACGCTGGCCGATTATCCGGAGCTCCAGAAAATGAGTCTGAAGGAGCTTTTGATGAGCCTGGAGAATCTTCCTGCGTCGGCCAGAACCTCTGTGCGCAATAATGGCGGAGGGGTCCACAACCATGAGCTCTATTTTGACGCCATGAAAGGTCCGGTGGGGCAGGAGCCGGTGGGGGCGCTGGCTGAAGCTGTAAAAAGAGATTTCGGCTCCTATCAGCAGTTTAAGGAACAGATGAAGCAGGCTGCAGTCACGCAGTTTGGCTCCGGCTGGGCGTGGCTTTTGACAGACGCAGAGGGGAAGCTTTCCATCCAGCAGACAGCCAATCAGGATGTGCCGGATTTGAGCCTTTACACACCCATTTTTTTAGTGGATATCTGGGAGCATGCTTATTATCTGCAGTATCAGAACCGCAGGCCGGATTATGTGGAGAGCTGGTTTGATCTGATTAACTGGCGGAAGGCTCAGAAAAGATATGAAGAAGCGATGGCATAAAAATTTAAGAAAAAAGAGATAGCCATTCTTTGCATTCTATGCTATTTTGTTTGTAGAAAACGATTTCTGCCGGATGCGGGCAGGGAAAAGAGGTTTTTATGGCGAAATGGCTTGACGATGCAATTTTTTATGAAATTTATCCCCAATCCTTCCAGGACAGCAATGGGGATGGAATCGGAGATTTCCAGGGTATCATAGAAAGACTGGATTATATCGTGGGATTGGGCTGCAACGGAATCTGGCTCAATCCCTGCTTTCAGTCTCCCTTTGGAGATGCGGGCTATGATGTGGAGGACTACTATTTGGCTGCGCCCAGATACGGCACCAACGAGGACTTGCGGCGGCTTTTTAAGGAGGCTCACAAGAGGGGAATCCATGTGCTGCTGGACCTGGTTCCGGGACATACCTCTACGAAGCACAGATGGTTTCAGGAATCTATGAAGGCAGAGAAAAATCCTTATACGGACCGCTACATCTGGACGGACGATATCTGGGAATCTCCGGAGGGGATGGGCTGTATCCGGGGGATATCGGACAGAAGCGGTTCCTGTGTGGTAAACTTCTTTTCCCATCAGCCGGCATTGAATTACGGATATTATGAGAGAAACCGTCCCTGGCAGCAGTCTCCGGAGGAGGAAGGCCCAAGAGCCACCCTGGAGGAAATGAAGAATGTGATGCGCTTCTGGCTGGGCATGGGCTGCGACGGCTTCCGGGTAGATATGGCGGGCTCCCTTGTGAAAAATGATCCTGAGGGAAAGGGAACCATCGCGCTGTGGCAGAAGGTAAGAGCCTTCTTAGACCAGGAATATCCGGAGGCGGTATTGATTTCTGAATGGGGAGAGCCGGAAAAGTCTCTGGCAGGGGGCTTTCACATGGATTTCCTGCTGCAGTTTGGACCCTCTCACTACAATGATTTGTTCCGCTGTGAGGAACCCTTCTTTTCCAAAAGAGGAAAAGGAGATGCCTCCGCATTTGTAAAGCGGTATGAAGAGAGCCGTGAAAAGACAAAGGGAAAGGGATTCATCTGCATTCCCTCCGGCAATCATGATATGGACAGGCTGGCAAGACGCCTGAAGGGGGATGAGCTGAAAATTGCCTTTGCCTTTCTGCTTTCCATGCCCGGGGCTCCCTTTGTGTATTACGGGGATGAAATCGGCATGCGGTTTGTGGAGGGGCTGCGTTCCGTGGAAGGCGGCTATCAAAGAACGGGCTCCCGTTCTCCCATGCAGTGGGATAAGAGCACCAACGCAGGCTTCAGCTCTGCGCCAAGGGAGCTTTTGTATATTCCCCTGGATGAGTCTGCGGATCGGCCGGATGTGGAAAGCCAGATGGAAAGAGAGGATTCTCTTTATCAGGAGGTGCGCAGGCTGATCGCTTTGCGGAAAGCCCATCCTGCGCTGCAAAATGGCGGCGGCATTGAATTTGTGTACGCTCCTCAAAACGAGTATCCCCTGGCCTATGTGAGAAGCGCAGGGGAGGAGAGCCTGCTTGTTATTTTAAATCCTGCGGAAAGAGAAATCGTGTTTGAATGCGGCTGCAGACTTAAGGAGACGGTGTACAGCTTTGGAAAGGAAGCTGAAAACTGTGGGGAAGGCATCAGAGTTTCCCCGTGCTCTGCGGGCATTTACAGAATATAGACCGAATGGATGGCTGCAGTGAAAAGGGACGGAAAAATGAACCAGGTAAATTACCAGAAGGAATTGGAAAAAATACTGGAGCGCATAGACAGGGAGGGAAGGGTTCCTTCCCTGCTGCTGCACAGCTGCTGCGCCCCTTGCAGCAGCTATGTGCTGGAGTATCTCTGCTCCCGTTTTTTGATAACTGTATTTTATTATAATCCCAACATTTCCATGGAGGAGGAATACAAAAAAAGGATGGAGGAGCAAAAGCGTCTGATTGGCGCCTACAACAAAGAAAAGCGGGGCTATCCCATAGAGATTTTGGAAGGGGACTACCGGCCGCAGGATTTCTTTGACATGGCAAAGGGCTGTGAGAGCTGTCCCGAAGGGGGAGAGAGATGCTTCCGATGCTTTGAGCTTCGGCTGGGAGAGGCGGCAAAGAGGGCGCAGGAGGGAAGCTATGATTATTTTGGCACAACCCTGACCATAAGTCCTTTAAAAAATGCGCAGAAGATCAATGAGATCGGACAGGCTGTGTCCGAAAAATACCAGACGGCATGGCTGCCATCTGATTTTAAGAAAAAGAACGGGTACAAGCGCTCTGTGGAGCTGTCCGGCGAGTACGGTCTCTACAGACAGGATTACTGCGGCTGCGCCTTTTCCCGGGCACAAAGAAGGAAAGAGGCTTCGTCAAAGAGCCGGGAGAAAAGGGATAACATATCTTAACTGTTCCTTAACCTGCCTTGTACTTGACGGGGCTGTTCCTCTATACTAGTATTAGGATTGTAAGTAAGCGTGTGTGTTACGGAGGAAGAAAATGGACACAAAAATTTATTTTAATCAATCGGCGGAAGATACGGCAAAGGCCCTTGGGGTGGATTTGTCTACAGGTCTGACAAAGAAGGAGGCCGATGAGCGCAGCGCGCGGTATGGCAAAAACCGGCTGGAGGGCGGAAAAGAAAAGACCGTATTTCAGATGGCGCTGGAACAGCTGAAGGACTTTCTGGTGATTATTCTGATTATCGCCGCAGTGATTTCTGTGGCTCTTGGAGAAACCCTGGAGGGCGTCATTATCATCGCCATTGTGGTGCTTAACACCATACTTGGGGTTTATCAGGAAAATAAGGCGAGCAACGCCTTAAAGGCCTTAAAGGAAATGGCCAGTCCCCATGCAAAGGTGCTGCGGGAGGGAGAAATCATCCAGGTGGCATCCTCGGATGTGGTTCCCGGAGACATTGCCATTTTAGAAGCAGGGGATTATATTCCGGCAGATTTACGGCTGATAGAAACGGTGAATCTCAAGATTGATGAAGCGGCTCTCACCGGGGAATCCGTTCCCGTTGAGAAGGATGCCCAAGCGCTGCTTAAGGAGGATGCGGCCTTAGGAGACCGGGTAAACTGCGCCTATATGGGAACGGTGATTACCTATGGCCGGGGAAAGGGCGTCATCACCGATATCGGCATGCAGACCCAGATGGGAAATATTGCGGGTATGCTCAACCAGGTTCCTGATGAGGCAACCCCGCTGCAGAAAAAGCTGGACAGCCTGGGAAAGCTTTTGGGAATTGTGTGTCTTGGCATCTGCGTATTGATTTTCCTGCTGGGCCTGTGGCATGGCATGGAGCTGTTTGATATCTTTATGACCTCTGTTTCCCTGGCCGTGGCTGCAATTCCCGAGGGACTTACTGTTGTGGTGACGGTTGTCCTGGCCATGGGAATGCAGAAGATGGTAAAGTGCAACGCTATCATAAAGCGCCTCAGCGCGGTGGAGACATTGGGCAGCACAACGGTGATCTGCTCTGATAAAACGGGAACGCTGACCCAGAACAAGATGACCATTCAAAAGCTCTATGACGGAGAGCAGGTGTATCATGTCAGCGGCAGCGGCTACAGTCCCGAGGGAGCGGTGACGGATAAGGACGGCCGCGAGGCCGGGGACTCGGTGAAAAAGCTCATTGAGGGAGGACTTTTGTGCAACGACGCCTCCTATCATCCCAAGGACGAGTCCATCATCGGAGACCCCACAGAGGGCGCCATGGTGGTTCTGGCTTATAAGTGTTCCATGGAGAAGGACGCATGGGAGAAAAAATATCCCCGCATCCAGGAGATTCCCTTTGATTCAGACAGAAAGCTTATGTCCACCTTCCACAAGATAGACGGACAGATTGTGATGTACACAAAGGGAGCCCCGGATGAGCTTTTGCGCCGGTGCGAAAAAATAGAGATCGGCGGAGAGGCCGTTTCTTTGGACGACCAGAAGCGGGAGGAAATCTTAGCCCAGAATCAGCGGTTTGCGGAGGCGGCTCTTCGGGTCATCGGAGTTGCCTATCGTGTGACAGACCGGGCGGAGGCTTCTCTGGAAATGGAGGATCACTTGACCTTTGTGGGCCTCATGGGCATGATCGATCCGCCCAGGGAGGAGGCAAAGGATGCGGTAGCCGTATGTAAGAGAGCGGGCATCCAGGTAAAAATGATTACCGGCGACCACAAGATTACGGCAAGCGCCATCGGCAGACAGCTTGGAATTGAAACGGATCGCACCGTAGAGGGAAGGGAAATCTCCCAGATGAGCGACGATGAACTGCGCCAGTGTGTGAAAAAGACCAACATTTTTGCCAGGGTATCCCCTGAGCACAAGGTGCGTCTGGTGGATGCGGTTCGGGCAAACGGAAATATTGCGGCAATGACCGGCGACGGCGTAAACGATGCGCCTTCCTTAAAGCATGCCGATATCGGTATTGCCATGGGCATTACGGGGACAGACGTGTCCAAGGAAGCGGCGGACATGATATTAACCGACGACAATTTTGCCAGCATTGTGCGGGCAGTTGCGGAGGGACGCACCATCTACAGCAATATCCGCAAGGTGGTGGGATTTTTGCTCTCCTGCAACATTGGGGAAATTCTGGTGATTTTATTTGCCATGCTCTTTGACCTTCCGGTTCCCCTGGTGGCAATCCAGCTGCTTTCCATTAACTTGATCACAGATGCGTTTCCTGCCTTTGCTCTGGGAATGGAGAAGGAGGAGCCCGGAGTCATGGAGCGAAAGCCCAGAGACCCGGCAGAGCCCATTGTGAACAAAAAAATGGCGGTGGCGGTGATGATTCAGAGCCTTGCCCTTGCGGCGGGAACCCTTGGATCCTTCCTCTATGGACTTTATGTGCACGATTCCCTGGACGTTGCCAGAAGCGCCTGCTTCTTTACCATTGTTTTGGGAGAGCTCCTTCGGGCTTATTCCGCCCGCTCTGAGACTGTCTCTGTCTTTCGGATGAAGGTGTTTGAAAACGGATATCTGAATAAGTGTGTGCTTGCATCTGTCGCGTTTATGGCAGCCAGCATTTATGTGCCGTTTTTGAACCCCGTGTTCAGTACTGTGCCGTTAACCGTTGATGAGCTTTTGGCAGCGCTTCTTTTTGCGTTCCTGCCTATGCTTGGCGGCGAGCTGGCTAAGCTGATACAGAAAAAATTGAAATAGGGGTAGCTTTGTATGTTTAAGATGATTAAAAAGCAGTCCCCCGGACGCATTATTGCCCTGGGATTTGCTTTTGTGATTCTGCTGGGATCGGGGCTTTTGATGCTCCCTTGCAGCATTCAGGACGGTGTAAAGGTGCGTTATATTGACGCGCTCTACACCTCCACCAGCGCGGTATGTGTTACGGGCCTGATCGCGATTGACGCAGGGGATACCTTTACGCCCTTGGGACAGTTTTTCCTGGGAACTCTGATTCAGATCGGGGGCTTAGGCGTGACGGCTGTGGGGGCCGGTATCATTCTGGCAATGGGAAGAAGGGTGAATCTAAAGGGGAGAAGTATCATCAGAGAGGCCATGAACCTGGATTCCGGGCGGGGACTGGTCCGCTTTGTAAAAAGTATTTTTATAATGACCCTCATCTTTGAGGGAATAGGAGCGGTACTCAGCTTTCTTGTGTTTGTGCAGGATTATCCGCCCTTTAAGGCCCTTGGAATCAGTCTGTTTCATTCAGTTGCGGCCTTTAATAATTCCGGCTTTGATATTCTGGGGAATTTTCAGAATCTGATTCCCTACCGGGATAATGTGATGCTCAATCTGGTGACCTGCGGCTTGATTTTTTTTGGAGGGATCGGCTTTTTGGTGATTCAGGAGGTGTGGGCCAAGAGGTTTCGCTGGAAAAAACTCTCCATGCACGCCAAGGTGGTGCTGTCTATGAGCGCTGCGCTGATTGTCATCGGAACGGTTTTAATCAAGCTGACGGAAGAGGTTACCTGGCTGGGGGCATTCTTTCACAGTGTTTCTGCCAGAACCGCAGGCTTTTCCACATATCCCCTGGGAACCTTTTCCAATGCGGGGCTTTTGGTGATTACCGCATTGATGTTTATCGGCGCATCCCCGGGCTCCACAGGCGGAGGCATCAAGACCAGCACGTTTTTCGTGCTGCTTCAGGGAATCAAATCGGCGGCCACCAACCGGGCTGAAAAGGGCTTTCGCTTTGCGATTCCGGCTAATGCCTTCCGTAAGGCCTCGGTAATCACCTTGATTGCCGGAATGGTAGTCCTTACGGGTACTTATCTAATGGTCATCATGGAGCCGGAGGTCTCTTTGATGGAGGCGCTGTTTGAAATTACCAGCGCATTCGGAACGGTGGGGTTATCCACAGGGATTACCCCTGACTTAAGTGACGGCAGTAAATTTTTATCAATCCTGATTATGTATATCGGCAGGCTCGGGCCGCTGACCATTGCCTCCCTGTGGTATTTCGCCAAGGGAGAGAGAGTCAGCTATCCAGAGGGTAATATTGCAATTGGTTAATTGAAAGAGGATGGGAGTATGTTTGGTATGTTTAAGAAAAAAGAGATAGCCTACGGCATTATAGGACTTGGACGGTTTGGGTATGCCCTCGCTACAGAGCTTACCGCTTCCGGCGCGGAAATCCTGGTGCTGGATAAAAATGAGGAAAAAATCCGGGAGATGCGGGAACTTACGGAAAATGCCTTTGTGGTGAGAAATCTGGATAAGAATACCCTGATGGAAACGGGAATCCAGAATTGTGACGTGGCCATTGTGTGTATCGGCGAACAGATTGCCACATCCATTCTGACCACGTTAAATCTGGTAGGGCTTGGGATACCCAAGGTGGTTTCCAAAGCAACCAGCATGGAGCACGGTGAAATCTTAAAAAAGCTTGGGGCGGAGGTGGTTTACCCGGAGCAGGACATGGCGGTGCGTCTGGCACACAGGCTTGAGACATCCAAGGTTCTGGATTATATCCAGCTGAGCGAAAGGCTCAATATATCCAAGATGGCAGTGCCGGCGGGCATCATTGGGAAAACGGTGCTGGAGGTGGATCTGAGGGGGCGTTTCGGACTAAATATCATTGCCGTAGAGAACGCAGGAGGACTGGTTGACAGCGTAAAGCCTGAGTACACCTTCAGGGAAGGGGATATTCTTTTTGTGGCAGGAGGAACGGAGGGCTTCAGCGAGCTGGCGGCCTGGGTGGAAAATGATTGAGCATTTCCCTATTGCGGGATGGCAAAAATTACGCTATAGTAAACATATTATGTTTGATTTGGAGGATGCTCATGAAAAAAATTTTGGATATGCTGACAGAGGAGATGCAGAAGGCATTTCAGGCAGCCGGCTATGACGGCAGCCTGGGAAGAGTGACTCTTTCCAACCGTCCGGATTTGTGTGAATACCAGTGCAACGGCGCCATGGCCGGAGCGAAGCAGTACAAAAAGGCTCCCATCGCCATTGCGAATGAGGTTGCAAAGCAGCTTGCGGACAGTAGTGTGTTTCAGGAGGCGCAGGCAGCAGCTCCGGGCTTTTTGAATCTAAAGATTACGGAAAGCTTTCTGTTAAGCTATCTGAAGGATATGGAGGCAGACCCCAAATTTGGCCTTGCTATGCCTGGGAAGCCGAAGAAAATTATTATTGATTACGGCGGAGCCAATGTGGCAAAGCCTCTTCATGTGGGACATCTCAGGTCTGCGGTGATCGGCGAGAGCATCAAGCGTATCTGCCGTTATGCGGGACATGAGGTGATCGGAGATGTGCATCTGGGGGACTGGGGCCTGCAGATGGGCCTTATTATCACATGGCTTGCAGAAGAGAAACCCAATCTGGTGTATTTTGACGAAAACTACCAGGGAGAGTATCCCGCAGAGCCGCCCTTTACCATAACACAGCTGGCACAGATTTACCCGGCGGCCAGCGCCAAATCAAAAGAGGACCCGGACTACAAGGCAAGGGCCATGGAGGCCACCTATAAGCTGCAGAAGGGTGTGCGGGGCTACAGGGCGCTGTGGCATCATATTATGGATGTTTCCATTGCAGACCTGAAGAAAAATTACAGCAGCCTGAATGTGGAATTTGACCTGTGGAAGGGCGAGAGCGATGTGCAGGATTTGATTCCGGATATGGTGGAGTACATGAAGGAGGAGGGCTATGCCCACGAGAGCGAGGGCGCTTTGGTGGTGGATGTGAAGGAGGAGACGGACACCAAGGAAATACCTCCCTGTATGATCTTAAAGTCGGACGGAGCCTCCCTCTACAATACCACGGACCTGGCCACTATTTTGGAGCGCAGAAACCTTTATCACCCGGATATGATGATCTACGTGGTGGACAAGCGCCAGGACCTGTACTTTGAACAGGTATTCCGCTGTGCCCGCAAGACGAAGCTGGTAGGACCGGAGACGGAGCTAAAATTTTTAGGCTTCGGCACTATGAACGGAAAAGACGGAAAGCCCTTTAAGACCAGGGAGGGCGGCGTAATGCGTCTGGAGGAGCTGGTTCGGGATACCAAGGAAGAAATGTATAAAAAGATCAAGGAAGGACGTGATATGCCGGAAGAGGAGGCAAGGCAGGCAGCGGATATGGTTGCGGTTTCCGCTCTGAAATATGGCGATCTTTCTAATCAGGCATCCAAGGATTATGTGTTTGACATGGAGCGCTTTACCTCCTTTGAGGGGGATACGGGCCCGTATATTTTGTATACCATCGTGCGTATCAAGTCCATACTGAGCAAGTACAAGGAGCAGGGCGGGAATCTGGCGGAGACCTCGCTGAGGGAGGCCGAAAACGCTGCGGAAAAGGCGCTGATGATGCAGCTTGTCGGTTTTAACGCCATGATGCAGACTGCCTGCCAGGAGACGGCGCCTCATAAGGTATGCGCTTACATTTATGACCTGGCCAATGATTTTAACCATTTTTATCATGAGACAAAGATACTGGGCGAGGAGGACGAAAAAAAGAAAGAGGGGCTGATCGCTCTTTTGGTGCTCACAAGAGACATCCTGGAAACCTGCATAGATGTTCTGGGCTTCAGCGCGCCTGAGAGAATGTAGAAAGCTTTTTTGCAAAAAATGAAAAAAGCTGTTGACAAAAAAAACCACACATTGTACAATCATAAAGTCGGTTGCAGAAGCAGCCGACAGATGGAATCTTAGCTCAGCTGGGAGAGCATCTGCCTTACAAGCAGAGGGTCATAGGTTCGAGCCCTATAGGTTCCACTCCGGTGAAGGCCGGTTATATGGCGAGATAGCTCAGCTGGCTAGAGCATGCGGTTCATACCCGCAGTGTCGAGGGTTCAAGTCCCCCTCTCGCTATTTGTTGAAAGCCTTGAAATATGATATTTCCGGGCTTTTTTTGTTTGAAAATATTGAAATTTGACCGTTTGGCACCATTTCAAACCGTTTCAGACTGAAATAAGTGGGGTCAAAATTGGGGTCAAATTTTTATAGAAAGCTTCCTGTATACTTTAAATAAAGGAGTTGACCAAAGAAAATACCTCAAGTAAATTTAGATTATTACTGACCTGGCAAGTTGGTAAAATCTAAAAATACAAGAGGTATCTGAAATGAATA
>DXGH01000004.1 GCA_019114005.1 Candidatus Acetatifactor stercoripullorum | reverse complement strand
TATTATCCCTATTGGCATGGAACCATTTCCAATTTAAAAAGTGTACTGGGAAATATTGCACAGACCTATGGAAAAAAGGTGATGGTGGCCGAAACCTCCTGGTGCTATACCTATGAGGAAGGAGATGGGCATGAAAACACCATTTTTGAGGGAAAAACGGGAATCGACCTGCCCTATGAGGTTTCTGTGCAGGGGCAGGCAAATGAAATGCGGGATGTGATCAATGCCGTTTCGGAGATTCAGGGTGTCGGCGTATTTTACTGGGAGCCGGCATGGCTTCCGGTGCAGGTGTATGATGAGGATGCACAGGACGCGGAGGAAATCCTTAACAGGAATAAAGAACTCTGGGAAAGCTATGGTTCCGGCTGGGCTTCCTCTTATTCCGCGGAGTATGACCCTGATGA
Source organism: Candidatus Acetatifactor stercoripullorum (assembly GCA_019114005.1). Taxonomy (GTDB): domain Bacteria; phylum Bacillota; class Clostridia; order Lachnospirales; family Lachnospiraceae; genus Acetatifactor; species Acetatifactor stercoripullorum. The sequence continues at coordinate 47,781 of DXGH01000004.1, read as the reverse complement.
TGCGGGAGTTTGGTATGGCGGAAGCGCCGTAGACAATCAGGCCTTGTTTGATTTTACGGGACATCCTTTGGAAACTCTGAAAATGTTCCAGTATGTAAAAACGGGAACCAACGCTCCCAATGTGATCACCACCATAAATAATATTTCCCTTACGGCGCAGATGGGTCAGGAGGTGTCGCTTCCGGAGACAGTGGAGGCCAATTATTCCCACGGAGACCAGATTCCTGTTTCTGTTACGTGGGATCAAGAAAAGCTGGAAGAGGCGCTGCTTGCGGGGGTGGGTACCTATGAAATTACGGGGACTGTTTCTGCGGATGGCGAAACCTATCAGGTGAAATGTACCTTGACCATTGAGCCTGCCAATCTTTTGTCCAATCCGGGCTTTGAGGATGCGGATATGAGCATGTGGAGTATCGTGGATCAGGGAGGAAGCGTAGGAAGAAAAGCGGATTCCAGCAATGTGAGAACGGGAAGCTACTGCCTGCATTTCTGGGATGATGAGGAAATTTCCTATACGGTGGAGCAGGAAGTGGTGCTGGACGCGGGCGTCTATGCCTTTGGCGGCTACCTGCAGGGCGGCGATGCCGGGGAGGAAGCGGTCTTTGCATTGTATGCAGAATGTGAGGGCGAGACCTGCACGGCGCAGACCCAGGTAAACGGCTGGCAGAATTGGCAGAACCCGGTTGTGGAGAATATAGAGATTTTTGAGGATGGAACGACCATTACGGTAGGGATTTCAGCAAAAGCGCAGGCGCAGGCCTGGGGAGCATGGGATGACCTTTATCTGTACCAGACAAAAGCCGGGGACTCCTCTGAAGATACAGGGGATCAGGAGGATACAGACACTCCTGAGGATACAGGAGACCAGGAGGATACAGACACCCCTGAGGATACGGGAGACCAGGAGGATGCAGACACTCCTGAGGATACAGGAGACCAAGAGGATGCAGATACTCCCGAGAATACGGGAGATCAGGAGGATACAGGCACTTCTGGAGAAACTGAAAATCAGGGTGGTACAGGTGCATCCCAGCCGTCCGTACAGGAAGGCGGAGCGGGTAATCAAAGAAGCACTGCTCTGGACTGGGAAGCTGTGGGAAACAGTGTACAGGAACGTCTCGCTGCCCTGGAAGAAAATACTGCTGTAGCTGATGTGAACATGAATTTTGTTTCAGCGGAGGAAGTGCAGGTTCCGGCAGAGGTGCTGTCATCCATTCAGGGAAGGGAAATCACTCTGGCCTTCCACAATGGCCAGGGGGCGGCTGTAAGCGTAAGAGGCATGGAGCTGACAAATTCTGTGCTGGCAGGCCTTGGGGTCCAGGGTACCGTGAATTTCAAAGTAGTGTGTGATGAAGAAAATATACCAGCGAGGCTTTTGCAGCCGGAAATGGCGGGCACCTTGTCTTACAGGCAGTTTTCTGTGAAAAATGCAGGTGAAATAAATATCCCTGTGAACATTCACATTGCGGTGGGACAGAAGTATGCCGGGAAATATGCAAATTGGTACAGACTGGATGAACGACGCCAGGTGCTGGTTTATGAGGGCTCATACCAGGTGACCAGAGGCGGGCAGGCCATGTTTGCCATAGACCGGGGCGGAGCGTATCTGCTGACGGTCACCGATGAAAAACCGGATGCGAATGGCCAAGGCTGAACTGTTATTTTATATGGGAGACATCATGATTCTTTGCAGTCATGATGTCTCTTTTCATAGTGCCTTGCTTCCTGTATCCCCCGGTTTTTATCACCGCCCTCTTTTCCCATCGGAAAAAATGTGTTATACTATGTTGGATAATCACAGGAACAAAACAGGAAGGAATCATGGCAAGGCACAACAGAGGACTCAGCTTTTATAAGAGAAGGAAGAAGATAAGCCAGGCGGCAGTGCGGGAAATATTCAGCTGGATTTTCGGCATACTTGCCTCTGTTTTTATTGCGGCAGCGGCCAGCTTTTTCTTTGGCATGACCATAGAGGTGGTAGGTATTTCCATGGAGCCTTCCCTGTATAATGGTCAAACAATACTTGTGGACCGGTTTCTGTATATTTTATCCTCCCCCAGGCGGGGAGATGTGGTGGTGTTCCTTCCAAATGGCAATGAAAAATCCCATTATTATATAAAACGGGTAGTGGGCGTTCCGGGGGACACTTTAAGCATTCAGGATGGAGTCCTTTATGTGAATGGACTTGAGAGCGAATGGGTCACGGAGAAGATTCTTGACCCGGGAATTGCCGGGAACAGCTATGTTTTGGAGAGCGGAGAATATTTCTGCATAGGGGACAATCCAAACAACAGCGAAGACAGCCGATCGGCCAATATCGGTCCCGTGCGGGAGGAAAATATGATTGGGAAAGCATGGTTTCACATGGCGTGTGAGGAATCAGGCATGGGCTTCGTAAAATAACAGACAGAGGTATTTACAATATGAATTATCAATGGTATCCGGGTCATATGACGAAGGCAAAGCGTATGATGCAGGAAAATATAAAGCTGATCGACCTGATTATTGAGCTGGTGGATGCACGTATTCCCTTAAGCAGCAGAAATCCGGATATTGATGAGCTGGGAAAGAATAAGACTCGGATTCTTCTTTTAAACAAAGCGGATATGGCTGATCCTGTCTACAACAGCCAGTGGATCCGGTATTTTGAGAATAGAGGAATGTATGTGCTGGAGGTAAATTCCAGGGCCGGCACAGGAGTGAAAAACATACAGGGGCTTGTCAGGGAAGCCTGCAGGGAAAAAATAGAAAGGGACAAAAAAAGAGGTATTGTAAACAGGCCGGTGAGGGCTATGGTGGCGGGGATACCCAATGTTGGGAAGTCAACCTTTATCAATACCTTTGCCGGGAAGGCCTGCACAAAGACGGGGAATAAGCCTGGAGTCACCAAGGGAAAGCAGTGGATACGGCTGAATAAAAATCTGGAGCTTTTGGATACGCCGGGGATTCTGTGGCCGAAATTTGAGGATCAGGAGGTAGGCAGGAGGCTGGCTTTTATAGGCTCCATGAATGATGAAATACTGCTCAAGGGGGAACTGGCCTGTGACTTGATCAAAGTGCTCAGGCAGCTTTATCCGGATGCCTTAAGCAGCCGCTACGACATAGAGCTTCGGGGAGAAGAGCCGGAGATTCTTAAGGAAATTGCCAGGAGCAGAAAATGCTATTCCAAGGGGGAAAGCCTAGATATGGAGAAGGCTTCCGCTATTTTGCTGGAGGATTTCAGGAGCGGCAGACTGGGAAGAATTACACTGGAGCAGCCAGATGAAGGATGCGAGGATTAAACAGATATGAATAAAGTAATGAAAGAAATGCTTACCACGGGCTTGTATCTTTTATGTGTGCTGTGCATTACTTACCTGATTATTACCTTTGTGGGACAGCGCACTGAGGTGGAGGGGGAATCTATGGAGACGACCCTTTCCGACGGAGATAATCTAATTGTGGATAAGATTACTTACCGTTTCAGTGACCCTCAGAGATTTGATATCATTGTGTTTCCCTTTCAATATCAGGAGAATACCTATTATATCAAGCGCATTATCGGACTTCCGGGGGAGACCGTGCAGATTGATCAGAACGGAACGATCTATATTAACGGGGAAATTCTTGTGGAAAATTACGGCAAAGAGGTAATTCGTGCGGACAACAGGGGAATTGCGGCAAATCCGGTTGTTTTAGGAGAGGATGAGTATTTTGTCATGGGAGATAACCGCAATAACAGCAGTGACAGCCGCACGGAAATTGTGGGGAATATCCATAGGGATGACATTATCGGCAGAGCCTGGCTGAGAATATGGCCCCTTTCTGAATTCGGCATTCTAAAGCACCAATGACGCAGAGGTGAAGGGATACATGAAAAAGATTGAGGAGATCAGGGAACTGTTTCAGGCAGCTTGTTTCGATGAGCTGCCTGAATTAATAGAAAGCTATGAAAGGGATGCAAGGCAGGGCGTGCAAAAGCTGGTAAGCTCTGCACAAAAAAAGCTGACCCTTTTGGAGAAAGAGAAAGAGAGACTGGAAGGACTTAAGGTCTATGAAAAAAAGTATGACAGCTATGGAGCCATCTGCGGTGTAGACGAGGCGGGAAGAGGTCCCCTTGCCGGGCCGGTGGTGGCGGGGGCTGTGATTCTGCCAGGAGATTGTGATATTTTATATATAAACGATTCTAAGAAGCTGTCCGAAAAAAAGAGAGAAGAGCTGTACGATGTGATTGCCGGGAGGGCCAGAGCCTGGGCAGTGGGGATTGTGCTGCCTGAGAGAATTGATGAAATCAATATTCTGCAGGCTACCTACGAGGCAATGCGCCAGGCCATAGGAAAGCTTACACTTATGCCAAAGCTTCTTTTGAACGATGCGGTGACCATTCCCGGAGTGGATATCCCACAGGTGCCCATTATCAAGGGAGACGCCAAGAGTATTTCCATAGGAGCTGCCAGTATTATGGCCAAGGTCACAAGGGACAGGATCATGCGGGAATATGACAGCATTTTTCCGCAGTACGGTTTTGCGGAAAACAAGGGCTACGGCAGCCCGGCGCATTTGGAGGCGCTGCGCAAATATGGTCCCACTCCCATCCATCGGAAAAGCTTTATCAAAAACTTTGTGACGGATTAAGATTTGAGGAAGCCTATGAAACTGACACAGCTATTTACGGGAGAAAAGCAGATAGAGGATGCAGCCAGGGCAAAGAAAGAGGCTGGGAGCGCCGGAACGGGAAGCAAAGCTTCCTTGGGACGGCAGATACGTGCGCTTGTACCGGGGCAGACCCTTCGGGGAGAGGTTATCTCCAGAAACGGCAGTGAGGTCTCTGTGCGCCTTGCAGAGGATATGGTGATAAACGCCAGAGTAGAGCGCAGCCTGAATCTGGAAACCGGAAAAAATATGACCTTTGAGGTAAAAAACAACGGGAGCACATTGGTTTTGAGCCCTCTGTTTGAAAATATGGCAGCCGACGCAAACGTGCTGAAGGCCATTGAAATGGCAGGACTGCCTGTGAATGACACCACAGTATCCATGACAGAGCTCCTCATGAGGGCAGGACTTTCCATTGATAAAAATACCCTTCAGCAGGTATACAGAGAGGCGGGAAGCTTTCCTGACGCAAGCGTAGAGGACATTGTAGACCTGCACAAGCTGGGGCTTCCTGTGAATGAAAATAATCTGGCGCAGATTGCTTCCTATAAAAATTTTACCTATCAGCTGGAGACGGGGCTTTACAGCCTGATGCAGGAGCTTCCCGGAATGCTTGCAGAGATGGCGGCAAAAGGTGATGTGCAGGGGGCGGTCAGGCTTCTGCGGGAGATTTTTTCTTTGCTGCAGGAAACAGCGATGCCTGCCGGGGAGGCTTCTTTGACAGCAGAACAGCTTCCTTCGGGATTAAATGGAACAGTCCAGATATTGGCACAGGAAAGTCCGTCTGGGCAGGCTGTGCTTGAAGCGGTGTTTGGACAGCAAGGCAAGGGACAGCCGACGGTACAGCCTGGCATGGAACAAGTGCAGGCCAGCCAGGGCCAGACAGTACAGACAGAACAGACAGAACAGGGACAAATATTGATACAGCAGAGGCCGGAAGAGCAGGCAGCGGCCCAGCATGGGCCGGGAGGACAGTCAGAGATAGAACAGGGAGCAGCACAGACGGAACAGGCGCCGGTGCAGCAGAGCCTGACAGAGCAGCCGGCAGGGAACCGTCCCTCCATGGGAGCTGTCCTGGAACCGTCCCTGGAGAGCCTTCTGAAACAACTGTGGGCTGAAAAGGGTTTGGGGAAGGAAAGCGTCATAAGAGAAATCCGGGCGGCTCTTTCGCAAAACCTGCAGGAGGGCTTTACGCTGACCCTGGAGGAGGCCTCGGATTTAGGGCAGGTGGAAAGGTTTTATCAGCGGCTGGGCCGACAGCTGAAGGCCCTGACACAGGTATTGGAGGAAGGGGGGCAGACAGCCTCCGGAGCTTTTAAGGCTGTTTCAAATCTTTCCGGAAATCTGGATTTTCTACAGCAGGTAAATCAGCTTTTTACATATATACAGCTTCCGCTCAGGCTGCAGCAGGGCGGCGCCCACGGAGATTTGTATGTTTTTACCAACAAAAAAAATCTTGCGGCATCCAAGGGGTCCCTCAGCGCACTGCTTCATCTGGATATGGAGCATCTTGGGCCGGTGGATGTGTATGTGACAATGCAGAGTGAAAGGGTAAGCACACGGTTTTATGTAAAGGACGAGGAAATGCTGGACTTTTTGGAGCAGCATATGGAGCTTTTGACAAAGCGGCTGCAGAAAAAGGGCTATGACTGCAGCTTTTCCATGCAGGTGAGGGAAGAAAAGGAAAAGAAGACAGGGGGCATGGAACCTTTCCTGGGACAGGAAAGCCATGTGCCCATGGCACATTATGCTTTTGATATGAGAGCATAAGAGAAGGCGGAAGGGATGAGAGGAGACGTGGCAGAAAAGGAAAACAGGACAAAACAGGCGATTGCTCTGGAGTATGATCCCAGTGAGGAAGCGCCAAAGGTAATCGCCAGCGGCAAGGGGATTTTGGCGGAAAGGATCATTGAAAGAGCAAAGGAGCATGACGTACCCATCCACAGAGACGACAAGCTGGCTGATACACTGTCCCGGCTGCAGATCGGCGATATGATACCGCCGGAGCTTTACGAGGTGGTGGCGGAAATTCTGGTTTTTGTGGATTCTATGGATAAGCTGAGAAGCAAAATGAAAAAATGACAGAGCAAATGAGCTGTAGAAGAGGTGAATTTGAATCAACGGGAAACAGGGACAAAAAAGGAACAGCTTGCAGCGGCATATCTTAAGCAGCGGGGAGTGAGAATCCTGAAACAAAATTTTCGGGGCAGACAGGGAGAGATCGATATTGTGGGGATTCACCAGGGGTATCTGGTGTTTGTGGAGGTAAAGTATCGCAGAACCCACAGCATGGGAGGCGCGCTGGAGGCTGTAACGTTAAAAAAGCAGCAGAAAATCTGCAGAACGGCAGATTTTTACCGCTGCAGCCAGGGAATTGGAGATTTTGCGCCAGTGCGCTATGATGTGGTCGCCATACAGGGAGAGGAAATCCGCTGGATAAAAAATGCTTTTCCACACAGGTATGCAGGAGGAAAATAATTTGTGTTTCAGATAGTGAGAGAAGAGAGAGCATCAGGAAAGGTTTTGAAGCAAAACTGCATGGGAGGGGTGGAGTATCTTACATTTCCGGCCCTTGAGGCTTCTGGACTTGTGGAGCATTTGTTCAGTACTCGTCTGGGAGGGTGCAGCAAGGGGATTTTTTCCTCCATGAATCTGAGCTTTGAAAGAGGTGATGACCAAGGGGACGTGCTTTCTAATTATGAACGCATTGCAAAGATTCTTCACTGCAGTGCAGAGGACATGGTTTCGTCGAAGCAGACCCATACGGTAAATATCCGGCTGGTGACGCAGGCAGACCGGGGAAAGGGGATTGTACGGCCTCTTGACTATACGGATGTGGATGGTCTGATCACGAAGGAGAGGGGAATTGCCCTGGTGACCACCTATGCGGATTGTGTGCCCCTTTATTTTCTGGACCCGGTTCATGAGGTGATCGGGCTTGCCCACTCCGGCTGGCGGGGAACTGTGATGGAGATGGGAAGGCATATGGCAGAGGCCATGTCTGAAAATTTCAATACCAGACCTGAGGAGCTGATTGCTGCCATAGGTCCCGCCATCTGTAGTGACTGTTACCAGGTGGGAGACGATGTGGCCGGGCAGTTTAAAGAGATGGAAGCGGGCTTTTCGGACTTTCTGGAGGAAATCTGGGAAAAGGGAACCTTGACCGGAAGGGGAGGAAGCCTGCCCCGGGTTTTGCGGCCCGGAGGCGTTTGCGGAAAATATCAGCTGAATCTGTGGCTCGCCAATTTGCTGATTCTTAGAAAGGCGGGAATCCCCCTTGAGAGGATATCTGTGGCAGATGTCTGTACCTGCCATAACCCTTCCTATTTGTTTTCCCACAGGGCATCTGGTGGCAGAAGAGGAAATCTTGGTGCGTTTTTGATGTTGAAAAAGAAACCGGAGGAATAGGTTAAAATGGCAAATATTTTAGTTTGTGACGATGACAGGGAAATTGTGGAGGCCATCGAAATTTATTTAAGTCAGGACGGTTACCGTATTTTCAAGGCATATGACGGCGAGCAGGCTATGGAGATTTTAAGGAAAGAGGAAATTCAGCTGTTGATCATGGACGTAATGATGCCGAAGCTGGATGGAATCCGCGCTACCTTGAAAATCCGGGAAAACAGCAGTATCCCTATTATTATCCTGTCGGCAAAGTCGGAGGATGCGGACAAGATACTGGGGCTGAACATTGGGGCGGACGATTATATTACAAAGCCCTTCAATCCACTGGAGCTTGTGGCAAGGGTAAAGTCCAATCTGCGGCGTTATACCTCTCTGGGCAGTCTAAGCGGTGAGAGCAAATCCGTTTATCAGGTAGGAGGATTGGTGATAAACGATGATAACAAGCAGGTGACTGTGGACGGCGAGCCCGTGAAGCTGACTCCCATTGAATATAATATTCTGCTGCTCTTGGTGAAGAATCAGGGCAGAGTGTTTTCCATTAATCAGATATACGAGAGCATTTGGAATGAGGATGCCATCGGGGCGGATAACACGGTTGCCGTGCATATCCGGCATATCAGGGAAAAAATAGAAATCAACCCCAAGGAGCCGCGATACATTAAGGTAGTGTGGGGCGTGGGATATAAGGTAGACAAGCAGTAGAAGCGAGGAGTCATGAAAAAGCCGACGTTTAAACGATTAGGACTGGAACTCATACAGCATCTGATGGCTATGGGAATTATGATTGCCATAGCTGGAATTTTATTTCATTCTTTTTTGACGGTGGAGTCTTTGCATGGAGTGAAAACCTATCAGATCGATCCTTTTTACACAGAGCCTGTCTTTGAGGATTCAGAGGTTTATCAGGATATCTTCAGGACGGCGGTGTCCGATGTCATGCGCCTGGCAGCCATAAAGTCCCAGCTTGAAACAGATGGAGAATTTGATCCCGGCAAGGAAGTGGATGTGACTGCGTTTGCAGAAAAAAGAGGGCTGGGAAACGACTGCGCCATAACTGCGGTATATGAGCTGGAGGATTTGATCAAATGGGGAAGAAACGGAGTGGAATACAATAACAGAGTGATGAGCATGTCCGATTTTTTGAATTATTTCGGACAGGTGGTTTCTGCGGAAAACTTTGCTCTGGATGAAAACGGACAGCTTTATTTCCGGGGATTTTATACGGGAAGGGCTGAAGTGGTGGACTGGGATGCGGAGATGCCGGAGATGAGGGCAGAGGAGGAAGTGGCCGCCATAGAGGAAGCTCTGGGGGAATATACCACTGAACAGCTGGAGGATATGGCGTTTTCCTATATTATGGCGGAATATCCCGATGAGATCAGCGTATCCCGGGAGGATGACGGCAGCTTGAATGTATATTTCCCGCTGCTGGTGTGCAGGTATGAGACTGTGGACGGGGAGAGACAGCTGATTTCCTATGCGGATAACTGGGTGGATTATATGAAGCTGCAGGCAAACCTTACGGAGGCCATTGAAACCCTGACGGCAGAATATCAGCAGTATCAGGCCTGTAATGCGCTTTATCAGGAGGGGAATACCAATCTGATGTATATGGTGCGCATGACGGTTGACGAAGTCACGAGAACCTATACCAATGTGTCACAGCTTATGGAGAAGCCGGACAGTGAGGTGACGGAATACTTTTCCGAATACAGAAGATATCTCATTTATTATCCGGACAGCCTGGAGTTTACCGGCAATACGGTTTTGAGTGAGGATGAAATCCATCAGTATATTCAGGAGTATGCCTATGCGTATCCGGAGACCACGCACATCTGGATAGGTGTGGATAACACCTATGCCGTTTCCGGGGATGCCTTTTACAATGCACACAGCGCCTTTGACAGGATCGTGCCCAATATAGGGGTGATTACGGCGGCAATTATTGTTCAAGCCCTTGTATGGCTGAGTCTCTGGGTGTATTTGACCGCTACTGCAGGTGTGGGCATGGATGAAACCGGGAACCGGGTGAAGTACTTAAACGGCATAGATCATGTCTGGACGGAGCTGTGGGTGATTCTTGGCATTCTTGTCTGGTATGCAGCACTCTGGGGACGGGATCAGCTTCTTGAAATCGCAGATTCCGTATTCGCAGATTATGCAAGATTGTCCGGAGGGTTCATGCTGTATGAATACGGCTGCTTTGGAGCCTACGGCATCTGCGTGAGCGTGTTTTTCAGTCTGATTTGGTACAGTCTGGCACGGCGCCTGCGATGCGGAAATTTCTGGAGGGACAGCCTTCTATGCAGGCTTTTAACCTGCTGCAGGAATTTTGTGAAATTTATTTTCCGCCACAAAAATTCGGCGGTGAGTACCCTGATTCCTTATAATTTGTTTTTGTTCGCAAATTTTGCTGCGGTTATCCTTGTGTATATGCTGCAGGAGCATAAAATGCTGGCGGCTGGTGTGATTTTCCTGGCGGTGATTTTGGATGTGGCCATAGGAATGCTTTTGTTCCGCGACAACGGGGAACAGATTGAAATTGTGGAGGGCATCAACAGAATCCGGGACGGGGAAGTGGATTTTAAGCTGGACGTATCAAGCCTCCACGGAGCCAACAAGGAGATGGCGGATGCGGTGAACAATATCGGCGAGGGAATCCGCAAGGCGGTGAAAACCAGTATGAAGGATGAACAGATGAAAACGGATCTGATCACAAATGTGTCCCACGATATTAAGACGCCGCTCACCTCCATTATCAATTATGTGGATCTTTTAAAGCGGCTGAAAATAGAGGAGGAGCCAGCCAAAAGCTATATCAATATACTGGAGAGTAAATCCCAGCGCTTAAAACAGCTTACGGATGATCTGGTGGAGGCATCCAAAATATCCTCCGGCAGCATCGTGCTGAACAAGGAAAGACTGGATTTGACGGAGCTTTTACACCAGAGTATCGGGGAGTTTTCCGAAAAGCTGGAGGATAAACAGCTTGAGATCGTATTTTCCGGCGGGGAACAGCCGGCCAATATTTATGCAGACAGCCGCAGAATGTGGAGAGTGATAGAAAATTTATTTCATAATATCTGTAAATATGCAATGAAAGGGACCAGGGTTTATCTGGATTTGACTGTGGAAAACGGCAGGGTCTGCACGGCCATTAAAAACATTTCCGAGAGCAGAATGAACATCAGTCCGGAAGAGCTGACGGAGCGATTCATCAGAGGAGATGAATCCAGAAGTGAAGAGGGCAGCGGATTGGGACTGTCCATTGCAAAAAGCCTGGTACAGCTTCAGGGAGGAGAATTTACAATTTACCTGGACGGGGATCTCTTCAAGGTAGTTATAGAATTTCCGGAGTATGCTGGCAACCTGCAAGAAACTTGATATAAAGGGAAACGGCGCAGCCTTAGATGGCTGTGCCGTTTCCTCAATTTAGTCGCGGGTCAGAAACTCTATATTGGTGCGGTTATTGTATGCCTCCAGAATACCATGTATCTTCTCGGTTGTGGCAAGCGCATTGGAGAGAGAGACATCGTGATTCATAAAATCGATGAGGGAGGCGATAAATTTACTCATATCCGCCTCGATAAAATAGGGCCTGGAATAAAGCTCCGGAGGAAGATAGGTAAGGTCCGTGGTCACCACCTTGTCAAAATAGCCCTGTTCATAGGCTTTATCAAAAGCATCCAGGCCGTCGGTGAATAAACCGAAGGTGCAGCAGATAAATACCCGGCGGGCATTCATACGCTTTAACTGCTTAGCGGTGTCCAGCATACTGCCGCCTGAGGAAATCATATCGTCAATAATAATGATATCCTTTCCGTCGATGTTGTCTCCCAGAAATTCATGGGCCACAATAGGGTTTTTTCCGTTGACGATGGTGGAATAGTCGCGTCTTTTATAAAACATGCCGGTGTCTACGCCCAGCACACTGGAAAAATAGATGGCCCGGTCCAAGGCTCCTTCGTCGGGACTGATGACGATCAGGTGCTCCTTATCCACCAGCAGATCATCCTCTGAATTTAAAAGTGCCTTAATGAACTGATAAGGCGGCGTAAAATTGTCAAAGCCGTTTAAGGGTGTGGCGTTCTGCACTCTGGGATCGTGGGCGTCGAAGGTGATAAAATTGCTCACTCCCATATCCCGAAGCTCCTCCAAAGCGTAAGCACAATCCAGGGATTCCCGTCCGCTTCTCTTGTGCTGCCTGCCCTCGTAGAGGAAGGGCATAATCACATTGATGCGCTTGGCCTTGCCGTTGCAGGCGGCGATTACGCGCTTCAAATCCTGGTAATGGTCATCGGGAGACATGTGATTGGTGTAGCCGTTGATCGTGTAGGTGATACTGTGATTGCACACATCCACCAAAAGAAATAAATCTTTTCCCCGGATGCTTTCTCCAAAAACGGCCTTTGCCTCTCCGCTGCCGAAACGGGGAACCTGCAGATTTACAAGGTAATTTGATTCACTGTAACCGTGAAAGGCAGGATCACTTTTTACTTTTTCATTATGTATGCTTTTTCTGAATTCCACCAGATAATCATTAATCCGGCGCCCCATCCGCTCTGCGGAAGAGAGCGCGGCAATTTTTAGCGGAGCCACGGGCATGGCGTTCTCAAGCTCGCGTAAATTAGGCATATGCTTCCTCCTGTAGGTAATCTCTATATAGATAAGAACAACAAACTTCGCTGACAATTCATTTATATCATTATGCCCGGGGCGCGTCAAGGAATAATTTGAGAGACGGCTTTTGGGGGAGGGGTTACGGTTCTTTACGTTTCCTTTACAATTCTTTTACATATTCTGTTGTTTCTTTTTACACCAGATGATATAATGATGATAACGGCCAGCCGGGAACAAACGGATTCCCGTTTCTTTTGAGGCCGCAGGAGGATAAAGGTGGATTTATCATTTGAACATTTCTGGGCGCAGCTGATGGGAAATCCGCTGCTGCTTCTTGCAGTGGTTTTAACGCTGGGAGTGATTCTGGTCAACGGCTGGACGGACGCACCCAATGCCATTGCAACCTGTGTTGTCACCAGATGTATGCCTGTGCGGGCAGCAATCATCATGGCGGCAGTCTTTAATTTTCTTGGTGTTTTTATTATGAGTATGGTGAATGCAACGGTGGCGGAGACCATAACCAAAATGGTGGATTTTGGCTCGGACTCTCATCAGGCCATTGTAGCATTAAGCGCGGCGCTGTTTGCCATTGTAGTCTGGGCTACCCTTGCCTGGTTTTTTGGCATTCCCACCAGCGAAAGCCATGCGCTGATCGCAGGTCTTACAGGGGGCGCCATTGCGCTTCACGGAAGCCTTGAGGGCGTAAACGGATCTGAGTGGATCAAGGTAGTGTACGGACTGGTCATTTCCGTGGCTCTTGGGTTTGGACTGGGGTGGCTTGTGTGCAAGTTTATTGTTTTTTTGTTTCGCCGGGCAAACCGGGCAAAGACAGAGAAGATTTTTCAAGCGGCTCAGATATTCGGAGCAGCATCCATGAGCTTCATGCACGGAGCTCAGGACGGACAGAAATTTATGGGGGTGATTCTGCTGAGCCTGCTTTTGGCCAACGGGCAAAGCACCTCTGAGGCGGTGGAAATGCCTGTGTGGCTTATGCTTTTGTGTTCTGTGGTCATGGGGCTTGGCACTTCCATCGGCGGCAAAAAAATCATAAAATCCGTGGGAATGGATATGGTAAAGCTGGAAAAGTATCAGGGGTTCTCGGCGGACATCGCTGCCTCCCTAAGCCTGTTGTTCAGCTCCGTTTTCGGCATACCGGTGTCCACTACGCATGCAAAGACCACAGCTATCATGGGAGTAGGGGCGGTAAAACGCATTTCTGCCATCAATTTTTCTGTGGTAAAGGAAATGGTGCTCACCTGGGTGCTCACTTTTCCGGGATGCGGCCTGATTGGATTTATTATGGCCAAAATTTTTATGGCGGTGTTCTGAGAAAATCAGAATCGGCGGATACATACTGAAAAAGAAAGGAAACACAGATATGGCAAGCAAAGCAGATCGCTTTTATTATGAAAATTTTAAGGAGGCAGCGGACTACTGCTGTAAGGCGGCGGATTACCTTGTGGAATGCCTTACCACCTACCGGCCGGACCGGATAAAAGATATGCTGGGGAAGATGCACGAGATTGAACACGCTGCGGATCAGAAAAAGCACGAAATGAGCGCGGCGCTGGCAAAGGCGTTTGTGACCCCCATCGACCGGGAGGATCTGGCGGAGCTGAGCCAGAATATCGACGAGGTCTGCGATGTAATAGAAGAGATTTTGCAGAGATTTTACGTGAACCAGATACAGTCCGCTACCCGGGACGGGATTCTGTTTGCAAAGAAGATAGCGGGATGCTGCCGTTTGATGAAGGATATGCTTTCCGAGCTGGAAAACTTTAAAAAGCCGGAGAAGCTTCATTCCATGATTGTGGAGCTGAATCATGCGGAAGAGGAGTGCGACGCCATATATCTGGAGTCGGCATTGCGGGTCCGGGACTTGAACACAGATGTGCTTGAGATCGTTGCATGGCGGGAAATCTACCATTGTATGGAGAGCTGTGCAGATGCATGCGAGCATGTTGCGGATTCGGTGGAAACCATCGTTATGAAAAATACCTAAAAAAGAGATTGACTATTGCCCTCTTCGGATTTACAATCATCAGGGTGCATACAAAATATATTGCACCGTAAATCAAGCTTTACTTACGCAGGAGGAGGCATAGGAAATGGCTGCACAGGTTTTGGCGATTCTTATTTTTCTTGCCATGTTCATTCTTATCATTACAGAGATTTGGGAAAGACATGTTATCACACTGGGCTGTGCTTTGCTGACGCTGGTTCTGGTGTTCGGATTTGGGATGCACAGCATGTCTGCCATTATGGAAACCCTGAATGTGGGGAGCATCTTCACGCCCCAGTTCTGGTATACGGCCGGACAGTCGGGGGAGGCATCAAGCGGCATCAACTGGGAAACCATTGTCTTTGTGGCGGGAATGATGATCATGGTGGAGGGAATGGCCCAGGTGGGATTTTTCCGCTGGCTTTGCATGCGGATTGCAAAGGCAGTAAAATACCAGGTGATTCCCATATTTCTCACTTTTATGATCCTGTCAGGATTTCTGGCTATGTTTATCGACAGTATCACCGTGATTCTTTTTTTGGCGGCAGTGACCGTAGAGCTGTCCCAGATGCTGAAATTCAACCCGGTTCCCATGATCCTGTCGGAAATTTTCTGCGCGAATCTGGGCGGTTCGGCAACTATGTGCGGAGACCCGCCCAATATTATCATAGGAACCTCTCTGGGATATTCCTTTTCAGACTTTATCACCAATACCGGATTGATTGCGGGTGTGTCCCTGATTGCGGTGATTCTTTATTTTTACCTGGTATTTCACAGGCAGCTGCGGGCCCAGGCCGCAGCCGGCAGGGAGGCTGGGATTTCCGTGATGAAGCCGGAGGAGGCGATCACCAGCAAAAAGGGCTTTGTTATAAGCTGCATTATTTTTCTGTGTGCGGTTGTGCTGCTGGTCACCCATGCCCAGACAGGCCTTACGGTTTCTTTTATCGGCGTCCTGATCGGAGTGGTGACGCTGATTGCTTCTGGAAAGCAGGCCCCCACACTGCTTAAGCGGATTGATTATAAGACGCTTTTGTTCTTCATTGGATTATTTGTAGTGGTAGGGGGATTGGAGCAGACTGGCATTCTGCAGCTTATGGCTGCCTTTATTGGAAATATCAGCAATGGAAACGTTATGCTCATTTTGGCTATCATCCTATGGCTTTCTGCCATAGCCAGCGCTTTTATTGACAATATTCCCTTTGCTGCCACCATGATTCCCATTATCAACAGTCTTGCGGCAGCCCAGGGAGTGGATTTGTCCGTCCTGGCCTGGGCCCTTGCCATGGGAACCGATGTGGGTGGAAGCGCCACGCCTATTGGAGCCTCCGCCAATGTAGTGGGAATTGCCACGGCGGCTAAAAACGGACATATCATTAAATGGGGCAGGTATTGCAAGGTGATGGCACCGGCCACCATTATGGTAGTAGCCATTTCCATGCTGATGATTTACTGGAGATATTTATAAATTTACGGTACTTGCAATTTGGAATGCGGGCAGAATCAAAAAGGAGGGAACAGGATGAAGGGACAGCTGATTATTTCCATCGGACGCGAATTCGGAAGCGGCGGGCATGAAATTGCCCAGAAACTGGCTGATCAGTACAAGCTGCCGCTGTATGATCATAATCTGCTGGATGAGCTTGCAGGACGTAATAACCTTGACGGGGATGTCTTAAAGGAGTTTGACGAAGCAGGACGAAAAAAGCTTTTGTCCCGGACTGTGAGGGGAATGAATAATTCTCCGGAGCAGAATGTGGCGCAGCTGCAGTTTGATTATCTGCGGAAAAAAGCAGATTCAGGGGAATCCTTTGTGATAGTGGGGCGCTGCTCTGAGACGATCCTTAAGGGAAATACGGGCTTGATATCCATTTTTGTGCTGGGCGACATGGAGACCAAGATTGAACGGATTATGAGGCTGTATCAAAAGTCGAGAAAGGATGCGGAGGAGCTGATTCTGGAGAAGGACAGAAAGCGCAAGAAGTATCACAACAGTCACTGCAGGATAAAGTGGGGAGATTCCAGAAATTATGATCTTTCCATCAACAGCAGCAGGCTGGGAATCGAAGAGAGCGTGAGGATACTGTCGCAGTATATTGATGCGAGAAGAAAAATGCAGGAAGCACAGTGAGGGGACGGTTCCAAAAGAACCGTCTTTTTTCTGAAGGGGGTTTTAAAGAAAAGGTTTCTTGGAAAGGAGCGGCATGCAGAAAAAGGGACATTTGATAAAATCGGTGGCGCCGGGAAGCATAGCCCAGGAGATGGAGATAGAGCCTGGGGATAGAATTCTTGCCATTGACGATACGGAAATAGAGGACATTTTTGATTATCAATTTATGACCCAGAACGACTATCTTGAAGTTTTGCTGGAAAAGCGGGACGGAGAGCAGCTGATTTTAGAGATATATAAGGATTTTGAGGAGGATCTGGGAATCCTATTTGAAAATGGGCTTATGGATGAATACCGCCACTGCCGCAACAAATGTATTTTCTGCTTTATTGACCAGATGCCCAAAGGGATGCGGGAAACGCTGTATTTCAAGGACGATGATTCCCGTCTTTCTTTTCTGCAGGGGAATTATGTGACGCTCACAAATATGTCCGATCATGATATTGACAGAATCTGCAGATATCATCTGTCTCCCATCAATATATCCTTCCACACCATGAATCCCAAGCTTCGGTGCAGTATGCTGAATAACCGGTTTGCGGGGGAGGCCCTGAAGAAGGTGGATGTTTTAAATCAGGCCGGAATCCGCATGAACGGGCAGATTGTGCTGTGCAAAGGAATCAATGACGGGCAGGAGCTGGACTACAGTATAAGAAGGCTTATGGAGTATATTCCTAATTTGGAGAGTGTCTCCGTTGTGCCGGTGGGATTATCAAAATACCGGGAGGGGCTTTATCCATTGGAGCCCTTTGAAAAAGAGGACGCCTGTAAGGTCCTTGAAATGATCCATCATTATCAGAAGCTCTGCTATGAGAAGTTTGGAATCCATTTTATCCATGCAAGCGACGAGTGGTATATACTGGCGGGGGAAGAGCTGCCGGAGGAAGAACGATATGACGGTTATCTGCAGCTGGAAAATGGCGTAGGCATGGTGCGCCTTCTTTTGAATGAATTCAGAGAGGCTCTCGATCAGCGCAGGAAGAGCGGGGAATGGTCTAAAAAGCGTTTAGACGGGACTGTCTTAGAATTATCCATGGCCACAGGGACGCTGGCCTATCCTTATATTGACCGGATGGTGAAGGAAGTAATGGAGGCTTTTCCCAATTATAAAATTTATCTTTATCCCATCACAAATCATTTTTTCGGAGAACGGATCACCGTGTCCGGGCTGCTCACGGGACAGGATATCAGGGACCAGCTTGCGGGGCGTAAGCTGGGGGAGCGGCTTTTGCTTCCCCAGAATGTGCTGCGCAGCGGAGAGGATGTATTTCTGGATGATCTGCATGTCTCAGATTTGGAAAAGGCTTTACAAGTTCCCGTTAATATTGTAAAATCAAGCGGATATGACTTTTTGGATGCAATCATGATTGACGGTTAAAAGAGGAGAAAAGAAATGGCGAAGAAAAGGAGCAAGCCCATAGTTGCAGTGGTAGGAAGGCCCAATGTGGGAAAGTCTACGCTGTTTAACGCTCTGGCAGGCAGCAATATATCGATTGTGAAGGATACGCCCGGCATCACCAGAGACCGGATTTATGCGGATATTTCCTGGCTGGATAAGACGTTTACGCTGATTGACACAGGCGGAATCGAGCCGGAGAGCAAGGATGTGATTCTCTCCCAGATGCGCGAGCAGGCTCAGATTGCCATCGACACGGCAGATGTGATCATCTTTCTGGTGGATGTAAAGCAAGGGCTTGTGGATGCGGACGCCAAGGTGGCGGATATGCTGCGCCGTTCCCATAAGCCTGTGGTGCTTGTGGTAAACAAGGTGGATAAATTTGATAAGTATATGGCCGACGTATACGAATTCTATAATCTTGGAATTGGAGATCCTCATCCTATTTCTGCCATAAACCGCATGGGGCTTGGGGATATGCTGGAAGAAGTGACGGCTCTGTTCGGGGAAGCCGGAGAAGAAGAGGAAGAGGACGACAGCGTCCGGGTTGCTATCGTGGGGAAACCAAATGTAGGTAAATCCTCTATTATCAACAAAATTCTTGGGGAGGACCGCCTGATCGTATCGGATATAGCGGGCACTACCAGGGACGCGGTGGACACGCCCCTTACCCGGAACGGAAAAAACTACATTTTTATTGATACGGCGGGACTGCGCCGGAAAAATAAAGTGAAGGAGGAGCTGGAGCGCTTTATGATCGTCCGCACGGTGGCTGCCGTAGAACGGGCGGAGGTTGTAGTGCTTGTAATTGATGCCGGAGAGGGCGTTACGGAACAGGACGCCAAGATTGCGGGCATTGCCCATGACAGAGGAAAGGCGGTAATCATTGCGGTAAACAAATGGGATTCCATTGAAAAGGACGATAAAACCATTTACCGTTTTACGGAAAGAATAAGGAACGTGCTGTCCTTTATGTCCTATGCTGAAATTGTCTTTATTTCCGCAAAGACAGGGCAAAGACTGCCGAAGCTCTTTGAGACCATAGATATGGTCAGCGAAAACCATGCCATGCGTGTGGCTACCGGTGTGCTCAACGAGATCATGTCGGAGGCTGTGGCAATGCAGCAGCCCCCGTCGGACAAGGGGAAGAGACTGCGGCTTTATTATATTACCCAGGCTTCCGTAAAGCCGCCAACCTTTGTGATTTTTGTGAACGACAAGGAGCTGATGCACTTTTCCTACACCAGATATATTGAAAACCAGATCCGGGAGACCTTCGGCTTCCGGGGGACGCCCATGCGGTTCATTATAAGAGAACGAAAGGAAAACAAGTGATCATGGAACGAGTAATCTGTTTGCTGATTGGTTATGTGTTTGGGTTGTTTCAGACGGCATTTTTTTACGGAAAGGCTCATGGGATCGACATCCGTCAGTACGGAAGCGGCAATTCCGGTACTACAAATGCCCTGCGGGTGCTTGGCACCAAGGCCGGGCTCATCGTTTTTGCCGGGGACTGCCTTAAATGTGTGGCGGCGGTGGTGATCGTGCGTCTGCTGTATGGCACGGCACATTCAGACATCATTTATCTTCTCTGTCTCTATGCGGGAGCGGGAGCCATTCTGGGGCACAATTTTCCCTTTTACATGGGATTTAAGGGAGGGAAAGGAATCGCCGCCACGGCGGGGATGATTCTGGCCTTTCATCCCTACTTTATCGTGGTGGCTGCCCTGTTGTTTTTCGGCACCTTTTTTTCCACCCACTATGTGTCTTTGGGGTCACTGCTGGTTTACGCAGGCTTTATGATAGAAATGATCGTCTGTGGACAGCTTGGAGTTTTTGGCTCCATGAGCCAGGGGCAGCTTCTGGAAATGTATGCAGTGGCGGCGTTTCTGACAGTTATGGCATACTGGAAGCATAGGCAGAACATTGTGCGGCTGCTTCACGGAGAAGAGAGAAAGACTTATCTTTTTAAGAAGAATAAGGTAGATGTGGAAAAAAAGAATTGAGAGCGGACTAAAAAACCGCAGAAAAGAGGACGTATGGCAAAAATCAGTATAATCGGCGGCGGAAGCTGGGGCATTGCATTGTCTGTCCTGCTGCACAACAACGGACACCAGGTTACGGTTTGGTCCGCAGTGGAAAGCGAGATCGCCATGCTTCAAAAGGAGCATGAGCACAAAATGCTTCCGGGAGTGAAGCTTCCGGAGGATATGAGGCTTACTACGGAGGATAAAGAGGCTGTGGAAGGAAAGGATCTTTTGGTGATGGCCGTAGCCAGCTCCTATACCAGAGCCACGGCCCATCGGTTAAGCGCCCTTGTGGAGAACAGACAAAAGATCGTAAACGTGGCAAAGGGCATTGAGGAGCACACACTGATGACCCTTTCGGAAATCATAGAGGAGGAAATTCCGCAGGCGGACGTGGCGGTGATGTCAGGTCCCTCCCATGCCGAGGAGGTAGGGCGCGGCATTCCAACCACTATTGTTGTGGGGGCAAAAAGCAAAAAAACGGCAGAGTACATACAGAATCTGTTTATGAATCAGGTCTTTCGTGTGTATATCAGCCCCGATATACTGGGAATGGAGCTGGGAGGAGCGCTGAAAAATGTGGTGGCTTTGGCTGCCGGAATTGCAGACGGACTGGGATATGGAGACAATACAAAGGCTGCGCTGATCACCAGAGGAATCACGGAGATTGCCAGACTGGGCACAGCTATGGGAGGAAAATTTGAAACCTTCTGCGGACTTACGGGAATCGGCGATCTGATTGTGACCTGCGCCAGCATGCACTCCCGAAACCGCCGGGCAGGAATCCTCATCGGACAGGGCCATACCATGGAAGAGGCTATGGCAGAGGTGAAAATGGTGGTGGAGGGTGTGTACTCCGCCAAGGCAGCCATGGAGCTTGCGGCAAAGTATCAGGTACAGCTTCCTATTATTGAACAGGTAAACGCCGTTTTGTTTGAGGGGAAAAAGGCAGATCAGGCAGTGAAGGATTTGATGCTGCGGGACAGAAAGCTTGAGGTGTCCGACCTTCCCTGGGAAGAGGAGTGATCGGAAGAACGGCGGCTTAAAAGAGTAGAGAAAGAAATCTGAAAAGGGACGTTTCCACTGGGGGAGCGTCCCTTCTTTTTTTATTGGAGAGCCTTTACGATCTCGGCGGCAGTTTCCGGTTTGTTCATGGTGTAGATATGTATGCCGTCTGCCTGATTTTGCTGCAGATCCCTTATCTGCCGGATGGCGTAGTCGATGCCTGCCTTGCGCATATCCTGAGGATTGTCCCCGTAAGCGGCCACGATATCGGAAAGGGCCTTGGGAATGCTGGAGCCGGAGAGGGAAATGGTGGTGCCGATCTGCTTTGGCGTGGTGATGGGCATGATGCCTGCGCAGATGGGAAGGGTAATTCCCTTAGCGGCGGCTTTTTCCCGGAAGGCATAAAAAGCGTCGTTGTCAAAGAAAAGCTGTGTGATCAGAAATTCCGCGCCAGCCTCCTGTTTGCGCTTTAAATTCTGCAAATCAGATTCCATACTGAAGCACTCGAAATGCTTTTCCGGATAGCAGGCGCCAGCCAGATGCAGATTGGAGTGCTCCTTTAAGAACACCATCATATCGTTTGCATGGGCGAAATCTCTGCTTTCAAACTGTTCGTCTGTCATATCCTTGGGACGATCCCCGCGAAGGGCAAGCACATGGCTTATGTTGTTTCGGGCAAGCTCTTCGCATACGCTGAGAAGGTCCTCTTTTCGGCTGCCTACACAGGTCATATGAGCCAAAGCGTCAATATGCAGTGTGTTCTGGATGTAAGAGGCAATCTCCACTGTTTTTTTGGAGCGGCTTCCTCCGGCGCCGTAGGTAACGCTGATGAAATCAGGCTGCAGGCTTCCGAGAGCGTCCAGGACCTCAAAGGCCGCTTCAAATTCTCCATCCTTTTTTGGAGGAAATACCTCAAAGGAGAGGGTCTTTTTTTGTTTGAATAAGTCGGTTATCATAAAATATGCTGTCCTTTCCGTAAATATTTATGTGCCGCTGCCGGCATGATATTTTTGATATATTTCTTGATTTTGAGACAGGAATATCGTAACATGATGGTAAATGAATTTCAAGAAAGAAATGAGGACAATATGGAAAATCAGGGATTTCAGGGAACCAAGGATTATGTGGCCAGCGATGAGCTTATGGCAAGCGTAAATATAGCCATTGCGTTAAAAAAGCCCCTTCTGATCAAGGGAGAGCCGGGCACGGGAAAGACTATGCTGGCGGAGGCTGTGGCAAAGGCGCTGGGCAAGCGGCTGATCATCTGGAATATCAAGTCCACCACAAAAGCGCAGGAAGGCCTGTATGTGTACGACACCATACAGAGGCTCTACGACGGACAGTTCGGCGAGGAGGGTGTTGACGATATTGCAAGGTATATCAAGCTGGGCAAGCTGGGAGAGGCCTTCGACAGCGAGGAGCAGGTGGTGCTTCTGATCGATGAAATCGACAAGGCGGATCTGGAATTTCCCAACGACCTTCTCTGGGAGCTTGACCAGATGGAGTTTTATATTCACGAAACCAAAAGAACCGTGAAGGCGAAGCACCGTCCCATTGTGATTATCACCTCCAATGCGGAAAAGGAGCTGCCGGACGCTTTTCTTCGCCGCTGTATTTTTCACTACATCGATTTCCCCTCCAAGGAGCTTATGGAGGAGATCGTAAGGGTGCATTTCCCGGATGTGGAGGAGCATCTGCTTAAAAATGCCATGGAGGTGTTCTACGATATCAGGTCTATCCGGGATATCCGCAAAAAACCAAGCACCTCGGAATTGATTGACTGGGTCAATGCGCTTCAGATCGGCGGAATTTCTGCGGACACCATAAGGAGTGCGCTGCCCTTTGTGGGTGTGGTGGTAAAAAAGGACGAGGATCTGGAGATTGTGCGGCATTCCGGTGTTTAACCAGGTGAAGGAAAGAGGAAGCGGATGTTTATAAACTTTTTTGAGAACCTGCGCTCCAAGGGGCTTAAGGTGACTTTAGGAGAATGGCTGACCCTGCAGGAGGCTCTGGACAAGGGGCTGTGCGGCAGCTCCCTTACGGGATTTTATTATGTGGCGCGCATGATTCTGGTAAAGAGCGAGACCGATTTCGACAAATTTGATATGGCCTTTGAGGAGTGCTTTAAAGCTGCGGGACACGAGACGGAGGTGGGGGCGGAAATGCTCAGATGGCTGGACAAGTCCGATATGATGGAGCTTGCCCACGAGGAGGCCAGAAACCACTTAAACCAGATGGAGGATATCCAGGTGGACAAGGAGGACGTGGAGGAGAAATTCAGGCAGCGTCTGAAGGATCAGGACAGCGAGCATAACGGCGGCAGCTTCTGGATCGGCACTATGGGAAAAACCTCCTTTGGAAATATGGGCGGCAATGTAGGCGGCGTCCGCGTAGGCGGAAAGACCGGCTATCAGTCTGCCTTTTCCGTAGTGGGCGCCAGAAAGTACAGGGATTTCAGGGACGACAGAGTGTTAGACAACAGGCAGTTTCAGATGGCCTTTAGAAAGCTCAGGCAGTTTTCCAGCCGCCTTGACATTCCGGAGACGGAGCTTGATATTGAGGGTACTGTGGACAAGACCTGCAATAACGGCGGCTGCCTGCAGATCGTTATGAAAAAGCCCAGGAAAAATGCGGTGAAGCTTCTGCTGCTCATGGATTCCGGGGGCACCATGATCCCTTTCAGCAGTCTTTTGAATGATCTGTTCCAGGCGGTGCATAAATCCAATCATTACAAGGATGTAAAAACCTATTATTTTCATAACTGTATTTACAGCAAGCTCTATAAGACCCCGGAGTGTGAGAATGGGGACTGGGTGGATACAGAGTGGGTGTTCCGCAATGTGGACAGCGACTATAAGGTGATTATCGTGGGCGACGCGGCCATGGCGCCGGAGGAGCTTTATTCCGACACGGGCAATTACAGAGGGCCAAACGGAGGCCTGTCCGGCTATGAATGGCTGAAGCTGTTAAAGCGCAAATATAAAAAGGTAGTCTGGCTCAATCCCAAGATGGCGCCCGGGAAGGCTCCCTGG
Organism: Candidatus Acetatifactor stercoripullorum; assembly: GCA_019114005.1. Taxonomy (GTDB): domain Bacteria; phylum Bacillota; class Clostridia; order Lachnospirales; family Lachnospiraceae; genus Acetatifactor; species Acetatifactor stercoripullorum. The sequence continues at coordinate 23,495 of DXGH01000004.1, read as the reverse complement.
AGGGAGGCTGAGACCGCTATCAAGGAAATGTTTCCCATGTATAAGCTGACAGTGGACGGCCTGAACCAGGCCATGATAAAATTGATGGTAAATAAAGGAAGATAAAGGAGCAGAAAAAAATGACGGTATTTGAGGAATTGAAGGCGAGAGGGCTGCTGGCGCAGCTGACGGACGAGGAGGAAATCAAGGAGTTAATCAATAATGGAAAGGCTACCTTTTATATTGGCTTTGATCCTACGGCGGACAGCCTTCATGTGGGGCATTTTATGGCGCTGTGCCTGATGAAAAGGCTGCAGATGGCCGGGAATAAGCCCATTGCGCTTTTAGGAGGCGGTACGGGCATGATCGGAGACCCCTCCGGGCGCAGCGATATGCGGACCATGATGACAAAAGAGACCATTGACCACAATGTGGAATGCTTTAAAAAGCAGATGAGCCGTTTTATTGATTTTTCTGAGGGAAAGGCGCTTATGGTCAATAATGCGGACTGGCTGCTTGACTTGAATTATGTGGAGCTTCTGCGGGAAGTGGGAGCGTGCTTCAGCGTAAACCGGATGCTGACGGCGGAATGCTACAAGCAGCGCATGGAGAAGGGCTTAAGCTTTCTGGAATTTAACTATATGATCATGCAAAGCTACGACTTTTTGATGCTGTATCAGAAATATGGCTGTAATATGCAGTTTGGCGGGGACGACCAGTGGAGCAACATGCTGGGAGGAACGGAGCTGATCCGCCGCAAGCTTGGCAAGGACGCTTATGCCATGACCATCACGCTGCTCTTGAATTCCGAGGGAAAGAAGATGGGAAAGACCCAGAAGGGAGCTGTATGGCTGGACCCCAACAAGACCTCGCCTTTTGAATTTTATCAGTACTGGAGAAATGTGGGGGATGCGGACGTGTTGAAATGTCTGCGGATGCTTACCTTCCTTCCCATAGAGCAGATCGACGAGATGGATGCGTGGGAGGGCAGCCAGTTAAATGAGGCAAAGGAAATTCTTGCCTTTGAGCTTACCAAGCTTGTGCACGGGGAACAGGAGGCCCAAAAGGCAAAGGAGAGCTCCAGGGCGTTGTTTGCCGGAGGAAACGCCGCAGAAATGCCTACCTGCAGGCTGACAGAGGAAGATTTCAAGGAGGGAACCATTGACATTCTGGGTGTGCTTGCAGTATCGGGCCTGACCGCCTCCAGATCAGAGGCAAGACGGGCCGTGGAGCAGGGCGGCGTGGCCGTGGATGGAGAGAAGATCACCGATATCAAGACGCTTTACAGGCCCGAGGATTTTGACGGAGACGGCATTGTGGTAAAGCGGGGCAAGAAGAATTTCAAACGTGTTGTAATGGGCTGACAGGGATTTTTCACAGGACAGGCTTCAGGCAGGCATGAGACTGGGAGGCACCGCATATACATATAGCAGTAACATTAGGAGGCTGTTATATGGAATATGCGGTAAATACATACGAGCTTTATCACGATATACAAAAACGCACCGGCGGTGAGATATACATAGGGGTGCTGGGACCAGTAAGGACGGGGAAATCTACCTTTATCAAGCGGTTTATGGATGAGATGGTACTGCCCTACATGGAGGATGAGCATGCAAAGTCCAGAGCCCAGGACGAATTGCCCCAGAGCGCCGGCGGAAAAACCATAACCACCACGGAGCCCAAATTCATCCCCAACGAGGCGGCGAAGGTGACCTTAAACGGGGATATTCAGGTTTCCATCCGCCTGATAGACTGCGTGGGCTACATGGTGGAGGGCGCTGCGGGGCATCTTGAGGAAAATCAGGAGCGGATGGTGAAAACCCCTTGGTTTGACTATGAGATTCCCTTTACCCAGGCGGCACAGATCGGCACGGATAAGGTTATGAACGACCATTCCACCATAGGCTTGGTGATCACAACAGACGGAAGCTTTGGGGAGATTCCCAGGGCCAATTATCTGGAGGCCGAGGAAAAAACCATTCTGGCGCTGAAAAGCTTAAGAAAGCCCTTTTTGGTGCTGGTAAACAGCCAAAGACCCTATTCCGAGGAGGCCAAAAAGACAGCATCGGAAATTTCCGAAAAATACGGCGTGTCCGCCATGCCGGTGAATTGCGAGCAGCTCAAAAAAGAGGATATTAATTCCATTCTGGAAAACATCCTGTATGAGTTTCCCATATCAGCGATTGAGTTTTATATGCCCAAATGGGTGGAAATGCTGCCCGGGGACAACCGCATGAAGCGCGATCTGGTGGAAAAAGTAAAGGGGCTTATGAAGGACTATGATACCATAAAGGACGTGCTGGCAAACCCTGTCCAGCTGGACAGTGAGTACATCAAGAGGTGTAAGATGGACGGCATCAGCCTTTCCGATGGAATGGTAAAGGTTCTTTTGGATGTGGACGACGCATTTTACTATGAAATGCTTACGGAAATGGTGGGAGAGACCATTGCGGATGAATATCAGCTGATCAGCAGACTGAAGGAATTTGCGGCCATGAAAAAGGAGTATACCAAGGTGCTGGATGCAGTGAATATGGTCCGCATGAAGGGATACGGCGTGGTGACGCCCGACAAGGAGGAAATTGTGCTGGATAAGCCGGAGCTGATCAAGCACGGCAACAAGTTCGGCGTAAAGATAAAGGCGTTCAGCCCCTCCATACATATGATCCGGGCCAATATTGAAACGGAGATCGCTCCCATTGTGGGAACGAAAGAGCAGGCGGACGATCTGATCCGGTATATCAATCAAGCGGAGATGGATCAGGGCATCTGGGACACCAATATTTTTGGAAAAACAGTGGAGCAGCTGGTGAATGACGGCATCAGCTCCAAGGTGGCCGCCATCGGGGATGAGAGCCAGGCAAAGCTTCAGGATACCATGCAGAAGATCGTCAACGACAGCAACGGCGGCATGATTTGTATTATCATCTGATTGCATTATCACCTGAGCTGTTTTTATGGAGCCGTGGGATGAAGTTCATAATAGGGAAAAGCGTATCCGTAGACAGTAATAAAAACAGAAAGCAGGATCAGTACCCCGACGACAAGGCATACGCCTGTGGAGAGACGGTTAAAAAACAGTTTCTCTGCGGGCGTATCTGTCTGTCTGCAAAAAACCTTACTGCAAAAATGCGCTCCCGCTGAAACAGCCTTGTAAAGCCCCCGGATGCAATAATAAGAAAAGGGAATCAGCATAGGCAGAATATACCTGCCCTGGGGCTGATAATCGATGGCGTAGGAATAGTACAGGCTTAAAAGAAAGGGCATCGCCATGCAGAAAATCATATTTGCATGGAAAAATCTTCTGAAAAAAGGACGGTCTGGGTATAATGCCCCGGCGCCTCTGCCGGGAAGCAGAATGCAGAGCGCCACACAGACCGCAAAGAGGAGCTTGTAAAAACGGTAAACCCAGAGACTTGTGACAATGGTCATGGGGCCGTAAATGCCAATAAAGCTTAAAAGCGTCAGATTTAGGAAATCGGAGGTTACAAGCATCTCCCACAGGGAATAGCCCTGGCTCTGCCAGGTGATGCGGGTGTCCGGATGAAATTCCGGGAGGGCATACAGAGAGGCGCACAGATCTCTGGATTTAAGCCCCAGAAAGTCCCCGTCATAGAGGATAAAGCTCCTTATAAACCACCAGCCGATGCCGATCAGCACCAAAAGGCTGATGAAGATTCCCTTTTTGAGAAAGGGGCGCCAGGAAAAGGAAATTCCTGTGTGGGAACCGGAAAAAAAGTAAGCTGTAAACAGAAGGATGCAGCTCAAAATGTATCCGTAGGCGTTATAATAGGACAGCGCACAAAAGATGATGCCGATAGCCAGCAAAATACAAGAGGAAACACGAAAGTGATCCTGAATTCCCCTGGTGAGCCCATAGAGCATGATGGCGATAGACATCATGCAGCAGGAATCCGTGTTCACATAAGTATGCACAAAGATGCTCTGGGGAAGAAACATTACCAGAAAGGAAAATAGCCATGAAAAGCGCCTGTCGGCAAACCATTCTCTTCCCAGAAGCAGCACAAATACAGCCATCACAAGGCCGAATATAAAATCTACCAGACGGGCAGAATACAAAAGCACAGCTTCCGAGGAGGAAAACAGTCCTGCAAGCCGCATCATAAGCCCTTGGAAAATATAAGGAAGGATGGGCTGGAAGCCATAGGAAAATCCATAGCCCCCGATGCGGATGGATTCCTCGTAGCCGTTGGGGAGACTGCCGTTTGCCGCGATATACTGGGGAATCAAATACCGGTTGTACTCATCAGGAGGATTGCCGAAGGACTGCTTTAGAAGCATGGATAATCCAATGATGAAATAGAGGGCAAAATACAGGAAAAATATGATATGATCCGCATGCAGGCGGTGTGTTTTTGATTTCATGGCCAAAGTTCCTTATCCTGTTTTGATTGACGGGGCAGACTTTTGTCTGCCCGCACATATGCTAATAGTAACATATAATTGAATATAACACAAATGAATTGCTTTTTATCCCCAGGTTTTGTATAATAAATCTATTCAAAGAAAGAGCATCATTTTGACAAAAAGGAATTGAAATTGTGAGAGAATATAGGAAAAACCAGGCTTTTGAAAAGGCAGGCGCTTTCTTCAGGGAGTACCGGGGCCGTATTGTGTGCCTGGGGCTGTTTGTTTTTTTATTTCATGGTGCAAAGCTGAATTCCCCTGTAATCGGTATTGATACGGAGGACATTATTAAGCTCCAGGGAGATTTTTACGGCGGATGGCTGACAACGGGCAGACAGGGACTGGTGCTTTTAAAGGGACTTTTGGGGATGCTTGATTTCAATCCCTATTTTGCAGGACTTTTGACGCTGGTCTTTTTGTCAGCAGCCGCTTTCGCCTTTTTTTGGCTGTGGGATAAAACGGCGGGAGGACCGGGGAGCTTTGCAGGCTGGTTTCTGGGAGGGCTTCTTTGGATTTCTCATCCCATTATGACAGAGCAGTTTTATTTTTCCCTGCAGAGCGCAGAGATATGTGCAGGATTTCTGCTGACGGCTTTTGCGCTTTTCCTGACGGCTCAGGGGGTGAAAAGGAGACATTTTCTTTTCTTTTTGGGGAGCGGGCTTCTTCTGCTTCTTGTTTTTTCCCTTTATCAGGTTTTTGTGGTGGTATACATTTTCGGAACCCTGTCTCTTTTGCTGCTGCAGGGCACATCCGGGGAAAATGGTGAAGAAGAGGAAACGGCAGGCTTAATCCGGCAGCTTTTGGCCCATGCGGGGGTTTTTCTTGCTGCTTTTTTTATCAACCAGCTGATTACCAGATTGTTTTTTGGCGCTTCGGACTATTTGCAGGGACAGATTTTGTGGGGAAAAAGAGACTTTGTGGATAATCTGAAGGGGGTTTTGGGCCATGTGGTTAAAGCATGTACCGGATATGACTCCATCTATTACACCATAGGCTATGGGCTGCTATGTCTTTTGACCTTGCTTTTATTTGGAGCTGTCAGCTTAAATGGAGGGGCAGATTCTGCAAAGGGCAGGAGCACGAAAGGAAAGAAGCTTCTCCTATGGTTCTTCTTAGCTGCGCTGTTTCTTACGCCGTTTTTGATGACGATTGTCTGCGGGGGAGCCCCGGCTGTGCGCTCACAGCTGGTTCTCCCTGTTATGACGGGATTTCTGGGGTATTTTGATGTGCATCTGTGGAGGCTGTGGAGGACAAGGCTGGAAAGCAAAAATCCCCAGAGAGAGAAAATGCCAGGAGCCTGTCTGGTGTTGGCTCTCTGCATGGGGGCAGTCTGCATTGTGACTGGCTGGATGCAGCTTCAGGTGACAAGCAGGCTGTATTACACGGACAGAATGCGTTACGAGCAGGATGCAGCGATGGGAAGAGAGCTGATTACACGGCTGGAGCAGGTCAGAGGACAGGACAGCCTGCCGGTGATCGTAATTGGAAAAAAGGAATTTGAGGGAAACAATGCCTGTCTTGTAGGCGAAGTGATCGGCCGCAGCTTTTTTGACTATGACACGGATGTGGAACCGGCTTTTTACTGGAGTACCAGACGGATATTGGGCTTTCTTCATATCTTGGGGAAGGACTATGCCATGGTGAGTGAGGACCGGGTGGAGCAGGCCATGGAATACAGTACCTATATGCCTGAATGGCCTGCGGAAAACAGCGTTCAGGTCTGGGACGGGATGATTGTTGTGAAGTTAAGTCATTTTGTAGCAGAATAAATTACAATATCAAAATTGCATTACAAAAATATAGGATCAGGGAGGCAGAAGCAAGGTATGAATGTAGTATATGAAAAGCTGATGAAATGCTGCGAATGTGTGCGGAAGGAGACGGATTTTGTGCCAAAGGCAGCCATTGTGCTTGGTTCCGGCCTTGGGGATTATGCGCAGGAAATCCGGGTGGAAAAGGAAATTCCCTATGAAGGAATTGAGGGATTCCCAGTGTCCACGGTTCCGGGACATGCCGGGAAATTTATCTTCGGCTATATCGGAGAGGTTCCCGTGGTGTGCATGAAGGGAAGAGTCCATTTTTACGAGGGCTATGACGTGAGGGATGTGGTGCTTCCCACCCGGCTTATGAAGCTTTTGGGAGCGGAAATTCTGATTCTTACAAACGCGGCGGGAGGTGTGAACGCCTCCTTCTATCCGGGGGATTTGATGTTGATAAAGGATCACATTTCCCTGTTTGCTCCCAATCCTTTGATTGGGCCAAATATAGATGAGCTGGGAACGCGGTTTCCGGATATGAGCAGTGTCTATGACGAGAGTCTATGCGAGCTGCTCCGGGAGACTGCTATGGAAAACGATATACCTCTCCAGGAGGGAGTGTATGCCCAGCTGACGGGGCCATCCTTTGAATCACCGGCGGAAATCCGCATGCTGCGTCAGCTTGGCTGCGACGCAGTGGGTATGAGCACGGTGGTGGAGGCCATTGCCGCCAATCACATGGGAATGCGCATCTGCGGAATTTCCTGTATCAGCAATCTGGCGGCAGGCATGACGGACCAGCCCCTTACCCATGAGGAGGTGCAGGAGGCCGCAGATATGGCGGCGCCCCGTTTTAAACAGCTGCTGACAAAATTTGTGGAAAGGCTGTAAACCCTGTGGGGGATGAAAGCTGTGTTAAGGCAGGACACATATGGGACAGGATGGAAACAAGATGGAAAAGGCTTTGGAAAAAAAGCTGGTAAAGGAAGCCCTTGAGGCGAGGAAGCGCTCTTACGCCCCGTATTCTCACTATCAGGTGGGAGCGGCCCTTTTGACCTGGGAGGGAAGGATATACCAGGGTGGAAATGTGGAAAACGCCTCCTACGGCGCCTGCTGCTGTGCGGAGCGAAACGCCATCTTTCGGGCGGTGAATGAAGGGGAGCGCAGGTTTTTGGCCATTGCGGTGGCCGGCGGCATGGAGGGAGAAGCTCCCAGGGAATATGCCTTTCCCTGCGGCATCTGCAGACAGGTCATGAAAGAGTTTGCAGATGAGGACTTTCTGATTTTTGTGGCGAGAAGTGAGGATGATTACAAAAGCTATTCCCTGGGGGAATTGCTGCCTTATGGCTTTGGAGGGAACTCAATCATATGAATATACGTTTATACAATGCAAAGATTCTTACGATGGAAAAGGACAGACCAGTTTTTGACGGAGAGGTCTGGGTAAAGAACGAGAGAATTGTCTATGTGGCGGAGGAAGCGGAGTTAGAAAGCGAATGGGATCGGGATATTCCCAGGATCGTCTGGGATATTGAGATCGACTGCAAGGGAAATCTTTTGATGCCGGGCTTTAAAAATGCGCACACCCATTCCGGAATGACCTTTCTGCGATCCTTTGCGGATGATGTGCCCTTGCAGAAATGGCTGAATGAGAAAGTTTTTCCCATGGAGGCCAAGCTGAGCGGCGAGGATATCTACCATCTCACCAAGCTGGCGGTGTTAGAGTATGTGACCTCCGGCATTACTTCTATTTTTGATATGTATTTGACTCCGGACACGGCTGCAGAGGCATGTCTGGACACCGGCATGCGGTGTGTGCTGGTAAGCGGCCTGAATAATTTCAGCTCTTCCTTAGAACAGGTGGAGGCAGAATATCTGAAATGGAACCGAAAAAATTCCCTGATCAGCTATCAGCTGGGATTTCATGCGGAATACACCTGCTCCAAGGAGCTTTTATGGGATATCTGCCAGCTGGCGCACAAGTATCATGCGCCTATCTACACCCATCTGGCGGAAACACAGACCGAGGTGGAGCAGTGCAGGGAGAGATATGGTATTACACCGGCTGTATTTTTGGATTCCCTTGGAATGTTTGAGTATGGCGGAGGGTGCTATCACTGTGTGCATATGACACAGGAGGATATGGACGTATTCCGCAGACGCAGATTATATGTCATCACAAACCCGGCATCCAATTTAAAGCTTGCCAGCGGCATTGCCCCCATAGCACAGTTTCAGAAGAGAAAAATTCCGGTGGCCATCGGTACGGACGGGCCTGCAAGCAATAACTGCCTGGATATGTTCCGGGAAATGTTTCTGGTGTCAGGGCTGAGCAAGGTTCTGGAAAATGATGCCTCCAGTCTGGACGCTATGGATGTGCTGCGTATGGCCACAGTAAACGGAGCCAAGGCCATGCGGCTAAACCGCTCTGATGTGCTGGCTAAGGGGAAATATGCGGATTTGATTATGATTGATTTAAACCAGCCCAATATGCAGCCGCTGCATAACATTCCCAAAAATCTGGTGTACAGCGGAAGCAAGTCCAATGTGTGCATGACGATGATCAACGGGAAAATTTTATATTATAAGGGTGAATTCAACGTGGGAGAAAGTCCCGAGAGAATTTATCAAAACTGCAATGAGATTGTAAAGCGCCTGCTTTCCCAGTAGGGATGGGGCGCTGGGAAAAAGAGAAGGAAGAAGTTTAAATTTAAAATGGAATTATTTTTGTTTTTTTTGGCAGTCGGTTTATTTTTGCTGGCTGTCTTTATCCGGGAAGGGATTTTGGCCAAAAAGCAGAAGCAGAGATTTATTCAATCTCTATACGAGGATTTTGGAACGCTGCCCCAAAAGGAATATGCCCTGGAACGCTATGCGCGCATAGGAAGCTTTTTTCACAAGCACGAAAAAGAAGGGCAGATAGATGATATCACCTGGAATGACCTGAATATGGATGATATTTTCAAACGGCTGAATTATACCTTTTCCGCTTCCGGGGAAGAATACCTGTATTACACACTGCGCACGCCGAGGCAGTCTGTGGAGGAGCTTTCTCATCTGGAGGAGGTGACGGAGTATTTTCTGGGACATCCCGACGAAAGAGCAGGGGTGCAGCTTCTGATGCGGAAGCTTGGGTATACGGGGAAATTTTCCCTCTACGACTATCTGGATAATCTGAATTATCTGGGAAAGAGAAGCAACGCAAGACATTACCTGATGGATGGTTTGTTTGTGCCCTTTCTTTGCATACTTCCTTTTTGGTATACCGTTGGAATCTGTGGGATTGTAGTGTTGATTCTCTTTAACATTATCTCTTATTTTAAGGAGAAAAACGAGATCGATCCCTATATTACCAGCTTTGCCTATGTGATGCGTCTGCTGACTGTCTGCGACGGTCTGCTGAAAATAGAAATTCCACCCTTAAAGAGGGAATGGGAGGAAATGGAACGCTGTAAAAACGGTCTGAGCGGTATGAAAAGGGGTTCCTTTTGGGTCTTTTCCAGCAACCGCAACGCTTCCACCGGAAACCCTCTTGATATTGTGATGGACTATATCCGCATGACATTTCATGTGGATTTGATCAAATTCAACAGGATGCTTTCACAGCTGACGAAGCATCTTGCGGATGTGGACGGTCTGATTACATGTGTGGGATATGTGGAGACAGCCATTGCCATCGGAGCCTTCAGGGTTTCCCTGGGGGAGGAATATTGTGTGCCAAAGCTTGGAAAAGGGGAGGAGCTTGTGCTTGAAGGGGCCTGGCATCCCATGCTTTCTGATCCGGTGAAAAACAGCATTGCCGCTGAAAGGGGTGTTTTGCTGACCGGCTCCAATGCCTCGGGCAAATCTACGTTTCTAAAAACGGTGGCGGTAAATGCCATTCTTGCCCAGACCATTCACACCTGTCTGGCAGCAAGCTACAGCGCTCCCTTTTTTCACATTTATTCCTCTATGTCTCTGCGGGATGATATGAAGGGCGGCGAAAGCTATTATATTGTGGAGATCAAGGCACTGAAACGGATTTTGGATGCGGCAGAGCGGACAGAGGGAAAGGTATTGTGCTTTGTGGACGAGGTGCTTCGGGGCACCAATACCGTGGAGCGGATTGCGGCCTCCACCCAGATTTTAAAGAGCCTGACGGGAAGCAATATTTTGTGCTTTGCCGCCACTCATGATATTGAGATGACCGATCTTTTGCGGGATTTCTTCGACAATTATCATTTTGAGGAGGATATCAGGGACGGGGATGTATTTTTCAACTATCGGCTGATGAAGGGAAAGGCAGCTACCAGAAACGCCATCAAGCTTTTGGAAATCATGGGCTATGAGAAGGAAATCATAGAAAAGGCGTCCAGACAGGCGGAGCGCTTCCTTTCCACGGGAGTGTGGGAGCTTGCCTGAAAAGGGAACCGGAAAGCGGGCGGCAGAGGAAAGAGAGGTTAAAAATGATTCAATTTGTAAACACTTTTTTGTCTTATTTTGTATTACTTGCAGTGATTGCGGCGGTGGGAGCTGTGGGGATTACCCTGGGCATCTTTCTGCGAAAGAAAAAAGACGCGAAGGAGAACCACTGAAATGAGGTTTACCACTGTGCTTTGGGATGTGGATGGAACGCTGCTTGATTTTTCCTATTCCCAGAGATATGCCATTACAAAATGCTTTCATTCCATCGGCAGAGAGATTACAGAGGAAATGATAGAGCGGTACGCGCAGATCAACGACAGCTTCTGGAAGCGGCTTGAGCTGGGAGAGATCACAAAGAAGGAGCTGCTTCCCGGCCGGTTTCTCGCCCTGTTTGAAGAGTACCATATTACCGGTGTGGATGTGGAGGCCTTCCGCAGGGAGTATCAGGAGGCTCTTGGCAGCGTCTATTGCTATATTGATGATTCCCTTGACGTCTGCAGATTTCTTCAAGGAAAGGTCAAACAGTATGTGGTTACAAACGGCGTGGCCTCCACTCAGGAAAACAAGCTTAAGCTGTCAGGCTTAAGGGATGTGATGGATGGGCTCTTTATCTCTGAAAACATAGGAGCGCCAAAGCCTCACAAGGCATTCTTTGATTACTGCCTTTCTCATGTGCAGGAAAAGGATAAGAAGAAAATTCTGATTGTGGGAGATTCTCTTTCCAGCGATATCAAGGGCGGCTTTCTGGCGGGGATATCCACCTGCTGGTACCGCCCGGAGGGAACCTTAAATACCTCTGAGCTTTTACCGGACTATGAAATAAGCGATCTGCATCAGATTTATGATATTCTATTGCGCGATTCCTACGCTGCGCCTGGGAATGGGGAGTAAAATGGCAAAATCATCGGGACAAAAGCTGAAGCTTTTGTACATAATGAAGTTTCTTGCGGAAAATACGGACGAGGACCATCCCATGAGCACCTCGGAGCTGATAGAGAGGCTGGAGGCTCAGGGAATCCATTCGGAGCGCAAGAGTATTTACGACGATATCTCCAAGCTGTGTGATTTTGGATATGATATCATTCAGGTTCACAGCCGACAGGGCGGAGGCTATTACCTGGCGGAGCGTGAATTTGAGCTGGCGGAATTAAAGCTTTTGGTTGACGCAGTGCAGTCTTCACGGTTTATTACCACAAAAAAGTCCAGGGAGCTGATCGGCAAGCTGGAGCGCATGGCCGGAAAATATGACGCAGGCAAGCTGCAGAGGCAGGTTTATGTGGCCGGGCGGGTGAAAACGGAGAATGAAAGCATTTATTATAATGTGGACAATATCCACCGCGCCATTCAGGAGAATAAAAAGATTTCCTTTACTTATCTGGACTGGAATCTGCAAAAGGAGCTTGTGCCGAGAAAAAAAGGGGACAAGCAGGTAAGTCCCTGGGCTTTGATCTGGCGCGAGGAAAATTATTACCTTGCCGCATTTGACGGCGAGGATAAAATCATGAAGCATTACAGAGTGGATAAAATGGGGAATGTGAAGGTGCTGGATGCGAAACGGGAGGGCGTCCGCCAATTTGCGGATATGGACCTTGCATCTTACGTGAACCAGACCTTCGGCATGTTTGCCGGACAGGAGGAGAGCGTGACCCTTGCGTTTCCCAACCGGCTGGCCGGTGTGGTGCTGGATCGCTTCGGCAGGGAATCGTCCATCCGCCCTTTGGAGGATGGACAGTTTCACATCCGTGTCCGGGTGGCAGTCAGCGGGCAGTTTTTCGGCTGGCTTGCGGGGATCGGCCAGGAGGCCAGAATCGTGGGACCAGAAGCAGTAAAGGAAAAATACAGAGCCTGGCTTTTGGCTATTTTGAATGGAGAACCCCATCAGGGGAAAGAATAAGAGGGAAAGAAGGAATTTGTCATGGAGATTCATCCTGCCCAGAGAATGGAGGCATTTGAAGCGGGAATTTTTCAGGTGCTGGACGAAAAGAAGAAGGTATATGCGGCCTCGGGGAGAAAGGTTTACAATTTCAGCGTGGGCACGCCGGACTTTCAGCCTCCGGAGCACGTTATGGATGCGGTGGCAAAAGCGGCGGCCATTCCGGAAAATTATAAGTATGCGCTTTCGGACCTGCCACAGCTTACCCAGGCGGTGATTGACCGGTATCAAAGCAGATACGGCGTGACGCTTTCACCGGAGGAAATCATGAGTGTGTATGGCTCCCAGGAGGGCATCGCCCATATCGGGCTTACCCTTGCGGACCCGGGAGATATTGTGCTTGTGCCGGACCCGGGTTATCCTATTTTTGCCATAGGCCCGGCGCTTGCAGGTGCAAAAATTGAAAAATACCGGCTCACAAGGGAGAATGATTACCTGCCGGATTTGGAGGATTTGGGAAAGAGGTATGGCCACAGAGCTAAATTTATGATCGTGTCCTATCCTTTAAATCCGGTGGGCAAGGCTGCGCCGGATTCCTTTTATGAGAAACTGATACCCTGGGCGGCGGAAAATGAGATTTTTTTGCTCCACGACAATGCGTATTCGGATATTATATTTGACGGCAGGACGGGAAAGTCTATTTTGTGGTTCCCCGGGGCAAAGGAAGTGGCGGCAGAGTTTTATTCTCTCTCTAAGTCCTTCAACTACACAGGGGCCAGAATGGCTTTCCTTGTGGGAAACCGGACAGTGGTGCAGAATTTCAAAAAGCTCCGGTCCCAGATTGACTATGGAACCTTTCTGCCGGTGCAGTACGGAGCCATTGCGGCCCTGACGGGACCGGATCATATGGTAAAGGAGCAGTGCAGGGAATATGAACGGCGCAGAAACGCTCTCTGCGACGGCTTTACAAAATTGGGATGGCCCTTTGAGAGAAGCCAGGGAACTATGTTTGCCTGGGCAAAGATACCTGAGGGCTTTTCGGATGATGTAAAATTTGTCATGGAGCTTTTGGAAAAAACGGGAGTGCTCTGTACGCCGGGAAGCAGCTTCGGAGAGCTGGGCAAAGGGCATGTAAGGTTTGCGCTGGTGCTTCCTGTGACGGAAATAGAGGAGGCTTTGGAATGTGTAAAAAAGAGCGGAATTTTGAGTGCCGGAGGGATGTAAAAAGCTTGTAAAAGTAATGTCAAGCATTTTTCACAAAAAAGGCACCTAAATTTCAGGTGTCTTTTTGTATATTTTTCATGTCCCTTCCACGTTGACATCCGGAGGATTCTTTTTTATACTATATTATACACGCACACAATATATTGCCTGTTAAAAATAAGGAACACAATATATAGTGTTGAAGCAGGCCGAAACAGATGAAGGGAATGGAGTATATGATCAGTAGTTTGGAACAGACAGGTACGGAAAATGAAAATTACGGTGCAGAATACAGACCGTTAAAGGATGTCTATGTAATTAAAAAGGATGGAAGCCGGGAAGCTTTTAACGTTCAGAAGGTGATTAACGCTGTGGGAAAAAGCGCATACCGGGCCTTGACAAAATTTACGGACGAAGAGAAAAGACATATCTGCCAGTATGTTGTGGATAAGGTAGACGAGCTTGAGGCAGATGAAATTCCGATTCCCATTATGCACAATATTGTAGAAAGCGCCTTGGAGCAGGTAAAGCCCGTGGTTGCCAAAAGCTACCGGGATTACCGCAATTACAAGCAGGATTTTGTGCGCATGCTGGACGATGTGTATAAGAAGAGCCAGTCCATCATGTATATCGGCGACAAGGAGAATGCCAACACAGATTCCGCGCTGGTATCCACCAAAAGGAGCCTGATTTTTAACCAGCTCAACAAGGAGCTGTATCAGAAATTTTTTATGACCACGGAGGAGATACAGGCCTGCAGGGACGGCTACATTTATGTGCACGATATGTCGGCAAGAAGGGATACCATGAACTGCTGCCTTTTTGACGTGCAGAGCGTTTTGACGGGCGGCTTTGAGATGGGAAATATCTGGTATAACGAGCCCAAGACTCTGGATGTGGCCTTCGATGTGATTGGGGATATTGTGCTCAGCGCCGCAAGCCAGCAGTACGGCGGCTTTACGGTGCCCAGCGTGGACTTGATTTTAGAGCCCTATGCGGAGAAATCCTACAGACGGGGCATTGAAAAGTACACGGGCCTTGGAATCAGTCAGGAGAGGGCGGAGGAAGAGGCCTACAAGGATGTGGTCAGAGAATTTGAACAGGGCTTCCAGGGCTGGGAGTATAAATTCAACACAGTGGCAAGCAGCCGGGGAGATTATCCCTTTATCACGGTGACGGCCGGAACGGGAACGGGCAGGTTTGCAAAGCTTGCCACCATTACAATGCTGAATGTGCGCAGGGGCGGCCAGGGCAAAAAGGAGTGCAAGAAGCCTGTGCTGTTTCCTAAAATCGTATTTTTGTATGATGAGAATCTTCACGGGCCTGGAAAGCCCCTGGAGGATGTGTTTGAGGCCGGCGTAAAATGCTCCTCAAAGACCATGTATCCGGACTGGCTCAGCCTTACCGGAAAGGGATATGTGGCCAGCATGTACAAGCAGTATGGAAAAATTGTGTCTCCCATGGGATGCCGTGCCTTTTTGTCCCCCTGGTATGAGAGAGGCGGAATGCACCCTGCAGACGATGAGGACACTCCTGTTTTTGTGGGAAGATTCAATGTGGGCGCGGTGTCGCTGCACCTGCCCATGATTCTGGCAAAGGCCAGAAAGGAGAGCCGGGATTTCTATGAGGTGCTGGACTATTATCTGAACCTGATCCGTCAGCTTCATATCCGCACCTATGCGTATCTGGGAGAAATGAGGGCGTCCACCAATCCTCTTGCCTACTGCGAGGGAGGCTTCTTGGGCGGACACCTAAAGCTGTCTGATAAGATCAAACCTTTGCTGAAATCTGCAACTGCAAGCTTCGGCATTACAGCCCTCAATGAGCTGCAGGAGCTTTACAATGGGAAATCTTTGGTAGAGGATGGCGCCTTTGCCATCGAGGTACTGGAGCATATCAATAAAAGGGTTAATGAATTTAAGGAACAGGACGGGCATCTCTATGCCATCTACGGCACACCGGCAGAAAACCTCTGCGGCCTGCAGGTAAAGCAATTCCGCAAAAAATACGGCATTGTGGAGGGCGTTTCCGACAGAGAGTATGTGAGCAACAGCTTCCACTGCCATGTGACGGAGGATATTACGCCCATTCAGAAGCAGGATTTGGAGAACCGCTTCTGGAACCTGAGCAATGGAGGGAAAATCCAGTATGTGAAATATCCCATCGACTATAATTTGGAGGCCATCAAGACACTGATCCGCCGGGCTATGGATATGGGCTTTTACGAGGGCGTTAATCTTTCCCTTGCCTACTGTGACGACTGCGGACACCAGGAGCTGGAAATGGATGTCTGCCCCAAGTGCGGCAGCCGCAATCTGACAAAAATAGACCGGATGAACGGTTACCTGTCCTATTCCCGTGTACACGGCGACACCAGACTCAACGACGCCAAAATGGCAGAGATCGCCGAACGGAAAAGCATGTGACATAAGCGAGTCAAGCCCACGGATTTCATGCTCGCATGAAAATCCGTGGATTTGACGAGCGTGCTTCATGAGCAAGGGCGAAGCCTTGCGAATGAAGCCCTGCGAAGCAGGGTCACATGCGCAGAGAGAAATGAGGGCTGCAAAGCAAGGGCGAAGCCTTGCGAATGAAGCCCTGCGAAGCAGGGTCACATGCGCAGAGAGAAATGAGGGCTGCAAAGCAAGGGCGAAGCCCTGCGAATGAAGCTCTGCGAAGCAGGTCACATGCGCAGAGAGAAAAGCGGGCTGCGAAGCAAGGGCGAAGCCCTGCGAATGAAGCCCTGCGAAGCAGGGTCACATGCGCAGAGAGAAATGAGGGCTGCAAAGCAAGGGCGAAGCCCTGCGAATGAAGCCCTGCGAAGCAGGTCACATGAGCAGACTGTTAAAAATCCGAAAACGAGGACAGAAACGAAATGAGATATCACAATATTACCAAAGACGACATGCTGAACGGGGACGGTCTTCGTGTGGTGCTCTGGGTGGCCGGCTGCAGCCACTGCTGCAAGGAGTGCCACAATCCCATTACCTGGGACCCTGACGGAGGAATTCCCTTTGACGAGGCGGCAAAGCAGGAGATTTTTGAGCAGCTGGACAAGGACTATATATCAGGAATCACATTCTCGGGGGGAGACCCTCTGTATCCGGGAAACCGCATGGATGTACGCAGCTTTATGGCGGAAATTAAGGAAAAATATCCAGACAAGACAATCTGGCTGTATACAGGCGACAGCTGGGAAACCATTTATAATGATCCTATGATGGAGCTTGTGGACGTAGTGGTGGACGGAGAGTTTCATGTGGAAGAAAAGGATCCGAAGCTTTTGTGGAAGGGAAGCAAAAATCAGAGGGTGATAGATGTACAGGAAACGCTCAGGCAGCCAAAGCCATGGGAACCGGTGCTTCACTGCGCAGACTATGAGGCATAGATAAGTGACAGAGCCCCTTTTGTGGGCGGGAAGGTACGATAGACAGATGCAGAGAATTGCAAAATTTCACAAGGTCAGCGCCGGACAGTTTGCAGAGTCAATGGCGGCAGATTTTCCACAATTTACACAGGCGGATATTCAGGATATGTATGAAAACCTTAAGCTGCCCAAGCGCTCCACCAAGGGGAGCGCAGGGTATGATTTTTTCGCGCCCTTTTCCTTTTCTCTTGCGCCCAATGCCACAATCAAGATTCCAACGGGAATCCGTGTGGAAATGGAGGAAGGCTGGGTTTTGAAGCTTTATCCCAGAAGCGGCCTGGGCTTTAAATACCGTCTGCAGATGAATAACACGGTGGGTATTATTGACAGCGATTATTTTTATTCCGACAATGAGGGACATATATTTATCAAAATGACAAACGCCTCAAACGAGGGCAGGACAGTGGAGGTTCCTGCGGGAACCGGTTTTGCCCAGGGAATCTTTCTGGAATTTGGCATTACCGTTGATGACGATGCCGACGGGGTGCGAAACGGCGGCTTTGGCAGCACTACCAGGTAAACTTTTAAGGCTTTCATTTATAAGAGTATAGAAAGCTCCCTTTCCGGGGACACTGAGAAAAAGCATTTCAGTCAGCCGGGAAAGGGAGTTTGTTATTTATGAAGGAAAATCTAAGCTTTCCGAAGGAAATCTCAGGTTCGCTGAGGAAGGATATGCAGTTTTTAAATCAAATACTGGATGTGGAAAACAATTTTGACGTGGTTCACAGAGTGGTGCATATCGGGGGAAAGGAAGCGTGTATGTATCTAATAGACGGCTTCTGCAAGGATGAGCTGATGCAGAAGCTTTTGCAGTTTTTTATGGAAATCACACCGGAACAAATGCCGGCGGACGCCCATGAAATGTCCAAGCAGGATATTCCCTATGTGGAGGTGGATGTAAACAGCCAGTGGGAGACTATTATAAATGCGCTGCTTTCCGGTGTGTTTCTGCTTCTGGTGGATGGGTTTGAAAAGGCGCTTTTGATTGACTCCCGCACGTATCCTGCCAGAAGTGTACAGGAGCCGGACAAGGATAAGGTGCTGCGGGGCTCCAAGGACGGCTTTGTGGAAACCATTGTTTTCAACACAGCGTTGATCAGACGCAGGATACGAAGCACTGACCTGCGCATGAAAATCATGAATGCCGGTAAAAGCTCCAAAACAGACATTGTACTCTGCTATATGGATGAGAGGGTGGATCACGCTTTCTTACAGGAAATTGAAGAGAAAATCAATAATATTCAGGTGGATTCTCTTACATTGAACCAGGAAAGCCTGGCGGAATGCCTTTACCAGAGAAAGTGGTATAATCCCTTTCCTAAATTTAAATATACGGAGAGACCGGATACGGCGGCCGCACAGATATTGGAGGGGAATATTGTGATTTTGGTGGACAATTCCCCCTCTGCCATGATCATGCCCGTGACCATCTTTGACGTGCTGGAGGAGGCGGACGACTATTATTTTCCGCCCATAACGGGAACCTATCTGCGCATCACCCGGTTTTTGATTGCCATTCTCACATACCTGGTGACACCCACCTTTTTACTGCTGTCCGCAGAAACGGATCTGATTCCGGAGAGCTTTGCCTTTATCCGGCTGAAGGAGGCTCCGAACATCCCCCTGATCTGGCAGTTTCTCATACTGGAGCTGGCCATAGACGGTCTGCGTCTGGCTGCCGTAAACACGCCGAATATGCTGAGCACCCCTTTGAGTGTTATGGCCGCCCTGGTGCTGGGAGAATTTGCCGTAAACAGCGGGTGGTTTTCCAGCGAGGTAATGCTGTATATGGCCTTTGTGGCTATTGCAAATTATACCCAGGTAAATTATGAACTGGGATACGCCCTGAAATTTATGCGGATATTAAATCTGATTTTGACACAGCTGTTCGGATTATGGGGGTATCTGGCGGGAATTGCAGTGCTTTTGATTTCCATTGGGACTAACCGCACCGTATCCCGAAGGAGCTATCTGTACCCTCTATTGCCCCTTGACTGGGAGAAATTGAGAAATCGTCTCATTAGAAGGAGACTGCCCGGAGCTTTCGAACCAAAATCCAAACAATTCCGTGATAAAATTTGAAATCCCGGGTTCATAATGGTATAATGTAAAAAAGCGGGCGAAGCGGCCCAGGGAGCTTAAAAGCTTCCGGGCTGCTCAATTATGATACGAATGGAGGAAATTATGTTTAAAATAATAACGGACTCTACGGCTGATTTACCTGAGGAGTACATAAAGGAGCACGATCTGGGATGTATGAATTTAAGCTATATTCTCGATGGTGTAACCTATGGACACGGCAAGGAGCTTGACTGGAAAGAATTTTATCAAATGATGAGAGAGGGGAAAATGCCAACTACCTCCCAGATCAATCCAGAGGAGGCAAAGGCCTATCTGGAGAAAGTGATCCAGACCGAGAAGGAGGTTTTGTGCCTCTCCTTTTCGTCAGGCTTAAGCGGAACCTGCGGCAATGTGATGCTTGCGGCAGAGGAAATCATGGAAGAGCACAGGGACTGCAAAATCATTGTGATTGATACGCTGTGTGCTTCCCTGGGAGAGGGCCTTTTGGTCCATAAGGCGGTCTGCCTGCGGGATCAGGGAAAAACCCTGGACGAGGTTGCAGACTGGGTAAGGGAAAATCTGCTGCATCTGGTTCACGTTTTTACGGTGGATGATTTGTACCACCTGCATAGAGGCGGAAGAGTGAGCAAGACCGCTGCTGTTTTAGGAACCCTTGCAGGCATTAAGCCGAAGCTCCATGTGGATAATGAGGGGCATTTGATTCTCATAGGCAAGGTGCGGGGAAGAAAAAAATCATTGACTGCACTTGTGGATTATATGGAAGAAAAAATAGGCTCCTATCGCAGTGAAAATGATATTGTGTTTATCAGCCACGGGGACGCCCTGGAGGATGCAGAGGCAGTGAGAGATATGGTAAAGGAAAGGCTGGGAATACAGAATTTCCTCATCAACCGTATCGGTCCTACCATCGGAGCGCATTCAGGACCGGGTACAATCGCTTTGTTTTTTATGGGAGAGTCAAGATAAGGCTCAGAAGAATGTTTTCCGCCGCATTGGGGATGTAATCTCAGATGCGGCGGTTTTTCGCGCCAGATTGTCCGCCGTGGACTATGTGACGGCGCAGATTGCTGAAAGGATTGGAAAAATGAGGCAGGTTGAAATTCAGAAAGCCATGGATAAAAATATGCTGGAAAATTGTCTGGAGATACGCAGGCAGGTTTTTATCATAGAAAAAGGTGTGCCAAAGGAAATAGAAGTGGACAAATATGACTGCCTGGAGGAGGCCTGCAGCCACTTTTTAGTCAGATATCAAAATAAGGATGTGGGAACCATCAGATGCTTAGAGACCTCCAGCGACAGGGTAAGGATTCAGAGATTCTGTTTTTTGAAGGAATACAGGGGACTTGGCCTGGGAAAAATTGTGATTGCATACATTGAAAATTACTATAAAAGGCAAGGATACAGTACAGTTGAAATGGACGCAAAATATGAGGTTTTCGGATTTTATGAAAAATGCGGATACCAAAGAGTGTCCGATGTTTTTATAGAGGCGGGTATTCCGCACGTAAAAATGCAAAAAGAAATCAGAAAATGAACTTCCGGAAGGGGATATCATATTATAGTATTAAACAAAATCTAAGTTTATGAAAGGAATCATATGCAGGACTATTCATTTGACGAACGATTTGACAGATATCCCATTGCCATGGCATATGTGCCCTGGCAGCATTTTGAAAAAATGTATGACGATCTGGACAAAGCCTTCAAAATCGGCACGATCTTTCCTGAATTGAATAAGCCTTTCACAGGAAGGAGATGTGTATCTTGAGCAATAAAGAGCAGATGCTGAAGGATATCAGTATCGTGGATTTTATTCTGGTGGAGTTTGCGCTGTATCTGGATACACATCCGACCGACCGCAATGCCATGGAATATTTTAACCATTACAGCAGGATGAAAAATCAGATGGTGAAGGAATTTTCGCAGAAATATTTCCCGCTCACAAAGGATCTTGCTGAAAGCAATAAGGAATGGAGATGGGGCGCTGCGCCTCTGCCCTGGGAAGGAGCGTGCGGTTAAATGTGGAATTATGAAAAAAGATTGCAGTTTCCTGTAAATATCAAGGAGCCAAACGCAAAGCTGGCCCAGGTGATCATCTCACAGTTTGGGGGACCGGACGGAGAGCTTGCGGCCAGCATGCGTTATCTGTCTCAGAGATACTCCATGCCCTATAAGGAGGTTGCCGGGCTGTTGACGGACATCGGCACAGAGGAGCTCGCACATTTGGAGATGATTGGAGCCATTGTGCACCAGCTGACCAGGAATCTGTCCATGGAGGAGATTGAAAAGAGCGGCTTTGACAAATATTATGTGGATCATACCCTGGGCGTATGGCCCCAGGCCGCAGGGGGAATTCCCTTCAATGCCTGTGAATTCCAGGTAAAGGGTGACATTATCACTGATCTGACTGAGGATATGGCGGCAGAGCAGAAGGCCCGTTCCACCTATGACAATATCCTGCGGCTTGTGAAAGACCCGGATGTGTGCGACCCCATTAGATTTCTGCGGGAACGGGAGATCGTTCATTTCCAGAGATTTGGCGAAGCAAACCGGGAAGATTGTAGTAAAATTCCAAAGGCGCGGAAAGCCCACAAATTCAGCACTTTTGGAAGGTCACTATCAATCAGAACATTTGCAGGACATAGGCATGAGCCGCCCTATCTGCTGCATACCTCGAAATGAAGATTATACATGAGATAGGACGAGCTGTTCTTCCTACAACTGAATATTAAACCGCAAAGGCGGCGTTTCCCACTTCCACCCCGGAAGAACAGGAACGCCGCTTTTTTTATGCCCTCATGTTACGCAGTAGGGGCAAAAAGAACCTTGATTTATGCGGCTTTCAGAACGCACAAAAGACGGGGGCAAGGAAAGATACCTTTTCCCCTCAAATCCGCGTTCTACTGCGTAACAAATCCACAGCAAAGGAGCTGATAAGCTATGGCAGTTTTCAGAGTGGAACGGAACACGGGATATACCGTAATGAGCAACCACCACTTACGCAACAAGGAGCTGACCTTGAAAGCAAAGGGCTTGTTGTCGCAAATGCTCTCACTTCCCGAAGATTGGGACTATACCCTTGCGGGGCTGTCCCATATCAACCGGGAGAAAATCGACGCTATCCGTGAAGCGGTGCGGGAACTGGAACGCGCCGGGTATATCGTCCGTTCAAGGGAGCGTGACGAAAAAGGACGCCTGCGGGGTGCCGATTATGTGATTTATGAGCAGCCACAGCTAACACCTACACCGGATTTACCTACGTTGGAAAATCCAACGCAGGAAAAACCTACGTTGGAAAAACCTACGCAGGAAAATCCAATGCAATTAAATAAAGATAAACAAAGAACTGACTTACCAAACAAAGAAAAATTAAATACAGATACACAAAGTACCCATTCCATTCCAATCCATTCCCCTAACCCCTCTCCTTTTGAGGGCGCGGCAGGAGCCAACGGCGGCGCAGGCGCAGCCGGGGAACGGAAACAAAAGGAACCGAACGACGCATACCGGATATATGAGGAAATCATAAAAGACAATATCTGCTATGACATTCTCAAACAGGATATGCCCTACGACCATGACCGGATAGATGAAATCGTTGACCTTATCCTTGAAACGGTCTGTACAAGGCGCAGGACAATCCGTATCGCCGGGGACGACTACCCGGCAGAGCTTGTAAAGTCAAAGTTTATGAAACTGGACAGCGAACATATCCGGTTCGTCCTTGACTGTATGCGGGAGAACACCACAAAGATACGCAACATCAAGCAGTACCTACGGGCGGCACTGTTCAACGCGCCGTCCACTATCGGCAATTACTACACTTCCCTTGTCGCCCATGACATGGCAAGCGGCGCACTGGCTCCGCGAAAGCCCCAGTTTGGCGATCCGGACTATTATTCATGCAATGAGGGCGAAAGCCTTTAAAACAACACAAGGAGGATTTTTTTATGGCACAGAGAACCGGAGCATTGGTATTTGACGAGCTGACTGACCGTTACGACATTCGCTTTGACCTTTCCGACTATTACGGGGGCTTACATTGCGGCGGCTGTCTGGAGGTGTTCGTAAGGGGCAAATGGAAGCCGACCCGTATGGAGTACGGGCAGAACTGGTATCTGGTAGGGGTACGCGCCGAGGACTTGAACGGGCTTAGGGTACGGATTTAATAAAGCGGCAGGCACAGGGCAACCGGGAAACGGCTGCCCTTTCTTTCTGCCCGGAAACAGACTTTTGCGAAAGGAGGACGATAATTGCAGGAGGAAGTCAACGAAAAAGTGATTGCCCTGTCAATCAAGACCGGGAAGCTGTCTGCGGAAGTGCTGCAAAAATCCATGAA
>DXGH01000038.1 GCA_019114005.1 Candidatus Acetatifactor stercoripullorum | reverse complement strand
CTGAAAATCCTCGTGTCACTGGTTCGATTCCGGTTCTGGGCATTTGCAGAGGATTGCCGCAAGGCATCTGCTGTTTTCCTATATGCGGGTGTAGTTCAATGGTAGAACACCAGCCTTCCAAGCTGGATACGTGGGTTCGATTCCCATCACCCGCTTTTACCCGGTTCCCGGGTAAAAAGCACACAGCCTTTCATGAGATTGCGCTTGAAGGGCAGTACAAAACTACATACCTTCACGTACAGGTGTAATGCCTGTAACTGTATGCGCGAGTGGCTCAGCGGTGGAGCACCTCCTTGCCAAGGAGGGGGTCGCGGGTTCGATTCCCGTCTCGCGCTCTAAAAAACAACGGATGTCTCAAAATGGGGCATCCGTTGTTTTTTACAAATATTCTGTTTTATTCTGTTTTAAGCTTCCCAGCTGAAGTTGTCCGTTCCTGCACCGATTTCAAAATGATATTTTGCAATTCCCAAGTCTATTTTTGTATAAAACCCGATCCCGGCCTTTGCCGATACGGTGTTTCTCCTCTAAGTCAGGAGATTTTTTCCCGATTACGGCAATGTAATTTTTAACTCCGGAAAATTTTCCGTAATGGGCCATAAAACCGTCAAACCCCTTGGGCTCGTCTAAAACAAGCTGCATATGAAGACCGCTTTCTTGATTGCACTGATCAATAAAGGATAAAAGCTGGTCCCGTGTATTTTTCTCGATTGCTCTCTCCTCATAAGAGCGCACCGAATGCCGCTTTTGAATTGCTTCTGATAATTCCATGTGAATTGAGTCCTCCTTCATCTTTACTTCGATAGTAGTATATATAAGTTCCTTCCCTTCTTGCCAGGATGATGCCTTGCACCTCCCTGTTTCATTATTTAAACATACTTATGATATTGGAGTCAAAAGAGTTTTCGGTCACAAAGCGTCAGAATTGTTTGTCATCTGCAGGAGTCTTAGTTGCTCCTGGAATCGGCAAGGTTGCGTTGTGAGAAAAAAATCCGCTTGTTTGAGCGCAGCGAGTTCGGATTTTTTGGAACGTATTTAGCAAATTTGTCGATTTCTGGCGCAACTTGACTCCGAAGCCGCAAACAATTCTGGCGCTTTGTGATTGGGAGACCTTTTGCCCCCAACATCATATTTATTCTACCATATTATTTGCAGAATTGCAGATCCGTAAAGAAAATGGAGACGGATATTCACCTCCTTGAGCCCATGCGGCTGAAGGCCATGACAACACTGTCAATTCCCAGCAGAATGAGATATAGTCCCACAATGTAGCTGATGGATAAGAGAGAAACCACAGGACTCAGCACCATCATAATGCCCAGAACCAGTCCGATTATATTTATGACCAATGTAAAATAGTAAATACCGTTTCCCGCCATAATGCGGATGGCGCTCAAATGGCACAGACGGGAAATGCAGTGGGCAATAAACCAAATGGGAAACAGCAGAGACAGAACCCACTTTCCGGCATTAGGATATACCAGCAGCAATATACCGGACATCACACTTAAAATACCGGATATCAGCGAAACGATGGGACCAAAGCCCGTATAGCGCTCCGCCTGCACATAGAGTACAATATCTGCAATTCCCATAATAACGGCAATGACTCCGTAGATCACCACAAGGCCGGTCAGTGCCTGTCCTGGTCTGATAAAGGTAAAAATACCCAACAAGATCAAAAGCACTCCGATGATCAATTCAAGCCATCCAAATCCGGAACGTCTTCTCATTTCTCTGCACCTCTTTCGCCTAAAATATTCATAAATTCTTCGCCGGTAATGGTTTCCTTTTCATAGAGAAACTGTGCCAGCTCGTCCAGCTTGCTTCGGTTTTCCAGTAAAATTTGTTTTGCCTTTTCATGCTGGGCCTTCACAAGCTCAACCACCTTTTTGTCAATGTCCTTCTGGGTATCCGCAGAACAGGTCAGGGAGGTATCCCCGCCCAGATATTGGTTATTCACCGTTTCCATGGCAACCATATCGAATTCCTCGCTCATGCCGTAGCGGGTAATCATGGCCCGTGCCAGCTTGGTGGCCTGCTCAATATCGTTGGAAGCGCCGGTGGTGATTTCGTGAAAGACTACTTCCTCAGCAGCCCGTCCGCCTGTGTAGGTGGCGATCTTGTTTTCAATCTCCTGCTTTGTCAGCAGATATTTGTCCCCTGTATCTACCTGCATGGTGTAACCCAAAGCGCCGGAGGTTCTGGGAATAATGGTAATTTTCTGCACCGGAGCGGAGTGGGACTGCATAGCCGCAACCAGCGCATGGCCAATCTCATGATAGGCTACTACAAGCTTTTCCTTGTCTGAAAGGACTGCGTTCTTTTTCTGATATCCGGCAATCACCACCTCGATGCTCTCCTCCAGGTCGGATTGATTTACCACAGTGCGTCCGCCTCTGACAGCGCGCAGGGCAGCTTCGTTGATGATGTTGGCAAGCTCCGCGCCGGAGGCTCCGGAGGCCATGCGGGCAATGGTGTGAAAATCCACATCATCCGCCACCTTTATTTTTTTGGCGTGTACCTTTAAAATGGCTTCTCTGCCCGCAAGGTCAGGCAGCTCTACGGGAACCCGTCTGTCAAAGCGTCCGGGACGGGTCAGGGCCGGATCGAGAGATTCAGGCCGGTTGGTGGCCGCCAGAATGATCACGCCGTTGTTTCCCTCAAAGCCGTCCATTTCCGTGAGAAGCTGGTTTAAGGTCTGCTCTCTTTCATCGTTGCCGCCGATGCCGCCCAAGCTGCGCTTCTGGCCGATGGCATCGATCTCGTCGATGAATACGATACAGGGAGCTTTTTCCTTTGCCTGCTTAAAGAGGTCGCGCACCTTGGAGGCGCCCATGCCTACAAACATCTCCACAAATTCTGATCCCGAAATGGAGAAGAAGGGGACGTTGGCCTCGCCGGCCACATCGCTGAAATGAATTCCCTCACTGGACTGTACATAGACCTTTGCATTGCTTTTTCCCATGCCGAAGGACATGGAATTTTTTCCGCCGGCCTGCTCCAGCAGCTTTTTGCTCATATACTGGCCAAGTCCGATAAAAATAAGGATTGGCAGAATGGTGGTTAAAAACAGACTTAAAAGAGGGGACATGGGCTCTTCCACCACTCTGGTAAATTGCGCGCCGGAATCATACAGGCGCTTAGTCAGGTCAGGGTCGTTCATGGCGCCGGTGGTATAGACCACGGTGTTTTCCTTGTCGGTAAAAATAATTTCAGTGTCCTCCACCTGTACAAGGCCGATGTTTTTCTCTGAGATCATATCCATAAAGGTTCCGTAGTCTACCTCTACCACCTGGCCCTGCATCAACAGGGGGGTTATAATCATATTAAAAAGAAAAATGATCAGTAAGACAATCACATAGTAATAAATAAGTGGCTTTTTTGGCGATTTTACTTCTTTCATGGGAAACTCCTTTCGTCTTGTTCCTGCTGTGTCATTTGTGCGTCTATTGCTTTCAGGGAGGACAGCAAAGCCCGGTCGGCCGCCTGCATGGCAAAATCCAACGCGTATTCTGCAAGCAGAATTTTTTCTTCTGCAGAAAAGTCCTCTTTTTTCGCTCTTTGAATGATCAGCTCGATTTCTTCGTAAGCCTTTGCAGTAAGGGAAACGCAGGGGGCCTTGGAGAACTGCAGGTTTTTCCGGAGGGTCAGCTCCTCCTCGGCACATTCCTTCTCCATTGCTTCAATTTCCGGCTTCACCTGACTGTGCCTGGCATTTTCAGTGAAATAAATGCGGCTGCGCATTCTGCCGATTTTTTCATGTGTATAGACAAAAAAGCCGGAGTGTAAAGTTTTTTGACACTCCGGCAGCTTTGGTAAATATTCTGTTTTAATTATGGGGCTGGATTTGACCCGCCATTAAAAGATATACCTGATGGACAATCCGATCCAGATTTTTTGTATCCTCCGGGGTCCATTCCCGGAGAATCCCAAGAACGGCCTGGCTGTGATAACGCAGAATCAGGTTTACCTCCCAACGGGTGCAGCTTTGATAAAGATTTTCCGTTTCCACAATCTGTTCAAAAAGATACAACGCATATTGGGTCAAAAGACGTTCCAGATCATCCCGGTAATTGCTCTGCATTCCCTTTTGCACATAAGGGGCCGCATTGATGGCGACCAGAAAAAAATACCGAAGCCTCTGTTCCCCATTGCCAAGGGTCTGCACCTCCTGCAGCATTTTTTTGATATCCCGCTCCAGAACCCAGCGGATTAACGTAGGAATATCCTCAAAATGATAGTAAAAGGCCTGTCTTGTAATCTGGCATTCCTCTACGATATCTTTTACCGTAAGCTTTTTTGCATTTTGTTCCATCAAAAGTTTTTTGGCCGCTTCTGCGATGATCTCCTTCATGTCCATGGGCATATTCTGTGGTCCTCTCTTTTGTGACGTTTGAAAATAGGTATCTGCTACGAATCTTGCTTTGTCTATTAAATCGGTACAGGTTGGATTTTTCAATGGGAGAAGGAGATTACTGCCTCAAGGTATAACCCTTAGGTTAATGTTAATTTCGAGCTGTTCTATTTTGAAGATTCTGTTATAATTTTGGTAAGTAACAAATCGTGCCTGTGCTGGCAGGGCACCTGACTTTCAACAGGGAAATAAAACAGCTGCGAAGGGAGGCAAAAAGCGGTGCAGGATAAGACATACATTGCCATAGACCTGAAATCATTTTACGCTTCCGTGGAATGCATGGAGCGCG
Organism: Candidatus Acetatifactor stercoripullorum; assembly: GCA_019114005.1. GTDB lineage: Bacteria > Bacillota > Clostridia > Lachnospirales > Lachnospiraceae > Acetatifactor > Acetatifactor stercoripullorum. Next base: position 87,760 of record DXGH01000038.1, on the reverse strand, counting down.
GGCTTGACCCTATGACCACCAATCTGGTAGTGGCAGACGTAAGCAGGACGGAGAAAACCATCTGTCTCGCCGTTTCTCCCGCTCTCAAGGCTTACGGAATTCCCGGCAGGCCCCGGCTGTTTGAGGTGGCGCAAAGGATCAAGGAAGTCAACGCCCTACGCCGTCAGAAAGCGCCGGGGAAAAAATTCACTGGTTCCTCTTATCGGGAAGAGGAATTAAAGAGCAATCCGTCTCTGGCGGTGGATTATGTTGCGGCTGTGCCGCAAATGGCCCATTATATGGCGATCAGCGCAAGGATTTATGAAGTATATCTTAAGTACATTGCGCCGGAAGATATCCACGTCTACTCCATCGACGAAGTGTTTATAGACGCCACCGGCTACCTGAAAACCTACCAGCTGACAGCCAGACAGCTGGCTATGAAAATGATTCTGGATGTGCTTGCTGCTACCGGAATCACGGCGGCTGCCGGAATCGGGACAAACCTCTATCTCTGCAAGGTAGCTATGGATATTGAGGCAAAAAATATTCCACCGGATGAAAACGGCGTCCGGATTGCTTTTCTGGATGAAATGTCTTACCGCCGCTCTCTGTGGTCGCACCGTCCGCTGACTGATTTCTGGCGTGTGGGAAAGGGCTATGCAAAAAAGTTGGAGGAACACGGACTTTTTACCATGGGTGATATTGCCCGCTGTTCAGAAGGAAAGGCTGGAGAATATTACAGCGAAGATCTTCTCTACGAGCTGTTCGGCATCAACGCGGAAATCCTCATCGACCACGCCTGGGGCTGGGAGCCGTGCACCATTGCCGACATTAAGGCATACAAGCCGGAAAACAAAAGCGTGGGCTCCGGCCAGGTGCTGCAATGCCCTTATCCTTTTGATAAGGCCAGACTGGTGGCTCGGGAAATGGCCGATCTGCTTGCGCTGGATCTGGTAGACAAAGGGCTGGTAACCAATCAGATTGTTTTAACAGTGGGATATGATATTGATAATCTGAAGAATCCGGCGCTGCGGCGAAATTACCAAGGAGAAATCACAACAGACCGCTACGGACGCAAAATTCCAAAGCACGCTCATGGCACGGCAAATTTGAAGGAATACACCTCTTCCACCCGCCAGATTACCCAGGCTGTCATGGAATTGTTTGACCGGATTGTAGATGAGAACCTCTTGGTCCGCCGGATCAATATGGCGGCAGCCCATGTGATTTTGGAGACAGATGCGAAAGAGGAGCCCCAGTATGAGCAGCTAGACCTTTTTACCGATTTCTCTGCACTTCAAGCAAAGAGAAAAAAGGAAGAGGAGGAACTGGAGAAGGAAAAGAAAATGCAGCAGGCTATGCTGGAAATTAAGAAGAAATTCGGAAAAAATGCCATTCTGAAGGGCATGAATCTGCAGGAGGGGGCAACAGCCAGGGATCGCAACCAACAGATCGGCGGTCATAAGGCATAAGGAAAATACAAATAGAGCACGGCGGTAAGGAAGGAGGAGGAAATTTCCGTGAGCAGCAGTGACAATCACATAAATAACTATGAGGACATAATAGACCACCCTCATCATGTGTCAGGCAGCCGTCCCAGAATGCCGATGACGGAACGGGCGGCCATGTTCTCGCCCTTTGCAGCATTGACTGGATACGGTGATGTTCTCCGGGAAACAGCCCGCCTGACGGACCAAAAGCCGGAGCTTTCCGAGGAGGAAAAAATGACGCTGGATTATAAGCTGCGTCTGGCCTGCGATTTTCCCGGAGACAAGCCAGAGCTTTTGCTGACATATTTTGTACCAGATCGGAAGAAATCTGGCGGAGCCTGCCATAGGATTTTGGGCAGAATCAAAAGGATTGACACATACGAAAATCAGATCGTTTTAGAAGGCGGAACCCGGATTGACATTGACTGTATTCTGGATATCGAAGGCGAAGCTTTCACAGAAAAAGACTGATAAGCGTCAGCCCCTGTATTGGGTCCCGGCTTATCAGTCTTTGCGTGTGGGCTATTCAAGACTTTGCGTAAGAATTGTTACGATCTCCTCTGTGGTCAGAACCTTGTAGCCGCCGTTCATAATCAGGGTGGACTGGGTGATGCCTTCGATCATATCCTCAGTAACCCCAAGCTCCCTCAGGTTCATGGCAAGGCCAAGCTCACGCATCCAGCCCTCCATTGCGTCAAGTCCCTCCAGGGCGATCTGCTCATCGGATTTGTTTACAGTTTCCACGCCCCATACCTCTACGGCAAAGCGTTTGAATTTCTGCAGGCCGTAAGGAAGGATATGACGGTAATAGGGAAGGGATACCGCAGACAAGGTCATGCCGTGGGTGGCATCGGTGTAGGCGCCTACTGCCTGGCCTAACATATGAACCATCCAGTCTGTGGTCTTGCCCTTGGCGATCAGCGTGTTCAGGGCCCAGGTGGCAGTCCACATGATATTGGAGCGCGCCTCGTAGTCCTGGGGATTTTTCAGGGCGATTCTGGAGGAATGGATGAGAGATTTCATCAGTCCTTCCGCAATGTAGTCGCTGGTATTGTCATCCTCCCCTGAAAAATACTGCTCGCAGATGTGGCTGAAAATATCATAAATGCCTGCAACCATCTGTCTTTCCGGGAGAGTATAGGTAAATTTAGGATTCAGAATGGAAAATCTGGGCATTACGTTCTCATCGGCAAATACGTGGCCGATCTTCTGCTTGGTAGCGTGATTGGTGATAACAGAGCCGGCGTTCATTTCCGAACCTGTTCCCACCATGGTAAGAACACATCCCACAGGCACCAATTCGCAGGAAGGCTCTTCAAATTTTACATAATATTTTTCCCAAGGGTCCTCGCTGCAGTTTACGGATACAGAAACTGCCTTGGCATAATCGCAGCAGGAGCCGCCGCCTACAGCAAGCAGCAGGTCCACATGGTTTTTGCGGGCAATTTCAACGCCCTCGTAAAGCTTTTCCACTGTAGGATTGGGCATTACGCCGCCATCCTCAAAGATTTCCTTGCCGCCTGCCTTTAAAATTTCCACAACCTTGTCATAAATTCCGTTTTTCTTGATGGAACCGCCTCCGTAAATCAGCTGAACATTTTTGCCGTATTTTGGCAGCTCCGTGTTTAAATAATTTAAGGAATCCTCTCCAAAATAAAGCTTTGTCTTATTTGCAAATTCAAAATTTCCTAACATAAATAACCTCTTTTCTGTAAAATTATATAAAATTAGTCATGACCTGCGCTTCCTTTTCCGGAAGTCCATAGGCTTCCTTCCCCAGGGCGATGCTCTTTATGAGAAAGGACATATTTTTGGCCAGGGTGCGCATGGTCTGAAGCCCCTCGGCGTCCTGTGCAGCTTCCCCCAGATTCCGTCCGTGGACGCTGTTCCAATATTGGCTGGAAGCGATGGGCATTCCGGAGATCGTAAAGTATTTATTCAATTCGTCGAAGGTAGCAGAGCACCCTCCTCTTCTGGCCACGGCAACGCTGGCGCCCACCTTCATGCTTTTGTCAAAGGGGGTGCTGAAGAACAGCCGGTCCAGGCAGGCGATCAGGGTGGCGTTTGCAGAAGCATAGTAGACGGGACTGGCGATCACAAGCCCGTCGGCCTCTTCAAACTTTGGTGCAAGCTGATTTACCGCGTCGTCAAACACACAGCGGCCGTTATCCTTGCAGAAATTGCAGGCGATACAGCCCCTGATATTTTTGTTTCCCACCTGTACGGTTTCCGTCTCTATCCCCTCTTTTGCAAAGGTCTGCTCCATTTCTCTTAAGGCAATAGAGGTATTTCCGTCCTTGCGCGGACTTCCGTTAAGCATCAATACTTTCATGATCTGATTCCTCCCAACTTAAAATTCCGGTTTCCATGGCAATTTCATATCTGGATACTTTGTACTGCAGCTTGTGGATTGCCGCCTCCAGCTGCTCTCTTTTTTCGAGTAAATGCTCCAGCTCATCCCTGAGCAGGCCAAGCCTTGCAGGAATGGTTTCATCCCCCTGCTGAAAAAGCGCCACATACTCAATGATGGATTCTATGGGCAGACCAGCGTTTCTCATGCAGATGGCATTTTCAATCCAGCCGCAGTCTGAAGGGCCGTAATCCCTTATGCCTCCTGCAGTGCGTCCAACCTGGGGAATTACCCCCACCCTCTCGTAATAGCGCAGAGTGTCCTGGGAAATGTGATATTTCTCACAGGCTTCCTTAATGGTCAAAGCATCACCTCCTCGTGCATGATTTCATTATACAACCTGGAGCTTACTCAAAGTCAATACTCTTTCTAAAACATATTCTTGTTTTTTTGGACAAATGAATAAAATTGTCCCTGTCTGTAACGGCTTATATGAGGTATCCTATAAAAAAAGATAAAAGGGGGCATATGGAATGCCAAGGGATATCAATCGAATTCTTATAGAAGCGGCTGTAAAAAAAGCGTTGAAGGATATGGAGGAATCGCCCAAAAGAGCGGCCAGAAATCTGGTGGACCTGGGGGCGGATTTTTCGGGCGGGCGTTTTCAGAAACGGTTTTTGGGCGTGGCTCAGAAGATGCTCTGCAATGAGGACAGCGCCTACTATGAATTGATTACGGATATGATTACCCATGTGGACCGGGAGATTTTGCTGGAATTTGGCATCAATCTGGGCTATAACAGCTGTACCAGAGGGGCGGCAAAAATACGCAGCATAGAAGCGCAGAGGAATTTTAATATCCCATGGTCCTTATCCCTTGTGATAGAGGAAAAGGAGCTGGAGGAGAAGGGGGACGTCTATGCTTCGCTGCTGGAACAGGGAACGGCTCTGGGAATTTATACCTATCTGCTGTTTCTGCAAAGCGGGGACCCGAAGAGGCTTTTTTCCCTTGTAAAGGGCAGGCCGGATTGTGCCTTTGTGGTATTTTTAAAGGGTGTGCAGGTGACAAAAGAATACCGGGAAATGGCTGGAGCCGTGAAAAATGTGATGACGGCAGTCTGTGGAGAGGAAGCAATGGAGGAAGCCTGCGGCGCCCTTCGCAAAGACGGGCTTTTGTACGGCGTGTATGGGAAATATTCTCAAGGAAATAAAGACGGCATATTGAATGGAAGCTGGCTTGCAGCTATGAAAAAGGGGAAGCCTTATTTTGCATTTCTTGCAGCGAAGGAGGGCTGCACGGATCAGACCCGCAGGGAGGTTTACGAATATGTCCTTACTGTGCGGAACAGTCAAAGCCAGCCGGTGGTGCTCATGGATTTGAAGCAGGACACCCTGACGATCGACGGAATTATTTCTGATGGAATCTGTATGGCAGCATTTGACCCAAAAGGGCAGCTGCATACCAATGAAGGAATGAAAGAGGGGGAGCAATACAATATTTTTCAAAACAGTCTGGAGAGTATCCTGCAGGATGCTATGAAAATCCAGGACTGAAGGCTTAGGCTGAGGGAAAAACGGGACGCAGGCAATGTTCCAGAAGGGAAGAAAATTCTTCGGGAGGCATACAATTTTTTTGAGAAAGCCATCTTTTGATGGCGCAGACCATGGCGTCCCCATAGAATTCTGCGCAAAAGGAAAAAGCAGCGTCAGAAGGAACGCTGTCCTCCCTGTAATTGTTCATGATCGTCACAAGCAGATCGCGGAAATATTCAGTAAAGGAATTCTGGCCGGAAACGCTTAATATCTTGTGGTAGAAAGCCCTGTTGTCGTAAAAAAAGCGGCACAAATCCGTTACCAGTTCACAAAAGGCAGGATAATCCTTCTGCCGGACTACCGTCACAAATTCTGTGTAATAAATCCAATTCACCAGATCATATTTATCCTTGAAATGATAATAGAAGCTCTTGCGGTTCATCTCGCATTTTTCACAGATATCACCTACGCTGATCTTAGAAAAGGGCTTGCTCTCCAACAATTCCTTGAAAGCAGAGGACAGGGCGCGCTTTGTAATATTTGAGTCCGCCAAAAAGCCCACCTCCCGGAAGTAATTTTTTCCATTATACTATAATCTGCCGGGAAATACAACGCGGCAGACAATGGGCCCCTTTTGGGACAGCAGGCCCCCTTTTGGGATTTTCGTATAGACGGACAAAGCATGGGCATATTAAATAAATTTTACATAGATTTGACCGAAAGAAGATAGTCTTTTAAGGCTGCCCTCTATATAATTAAAATAAGTATGTGCATTTTAAGAAGGAGAAGCCGGTCTATGAAAACAATCATTCACGATCTTGGCGCTGAGATAATCTATTCACTGGAAAAACCGGATGAGGATTCGGTTGTCATCCATGCGGATAATCAGTATGCTTCCTGCCGTGGCTGCTTTCAGTGCTGGCTGAAGAATGCCGGTTTTTGTATCATGAAGGATTCATTACAGCACATTGGAGCGCTCATTGGCCAGAGTGATCCGCTGATTATCGTCAGCAGGTGCTGTTATGGAGGGTACAGCAGTCCTGTCAAAGCCATTTTGGACCGTGCGATTGGGGCTTCTCTCCCGTTCTTCACCTGGCGGGGCGGGCAAACCCACCATATCAGCCGCTATCCTCGCCGGAAGCTGATGCGTGTCTGCTTTTACGGGGAATGCACGGGATTTGAACAGGAGACGGCCAAAGAGACTGTGGAGCGCAACCGTCTGAATCTGGATTATGAGAAAGCGGATGTGGTTTTCTTTGAGAATATTGAGCAGTTAAAGGAGGCCGGTTTATGAACCTTCTGATTTTGAATGCAAGTCCCAAGAAAAAGGGCGGCGCCTCCCGTTTCTTCTCAAGGTTATTCCGGCTGTTTCTTCCGGGCATCCGAAAAAAGGAGGTATCCCTCAGCACCCGACAGGATTTTCAGAAAGTAATGGAACTGTTTCCCGGCATGGATGTGGTGTGCCTTTTCGTGCCTCTTTATGTGGACGGCCTTCCTTCCCATGTAGTGGAATTTCTCATGCAGGCGGAAGAATACTGTAAAAATCATTCCTGCCGGTTCCGGCTGTATGCACTTTCCAACAACGGCTTTGTGGAAGGAAAACAAAATCGACCTGCCCTGCATATGCTTCAGGCATGGTGCAAAAGGGCAGGAATTACTTGGGGCGGCGGAATCGGAATCGGCGGCGGGATGATGCTCCATGTACTGGGTATCGTCTACCCCATCCTCATTGGAATCCTTCTGCTTCAAATGGCGTTATCCTTTTTTGACATCGGCGCTGCTCCAGACGGATTGCTGCATTCCCTTGCCATCCAGATATTCACATGGCTTTTTCTCAACAGCGGTGTATTGTTCTGCATGGCACGTCTTTCGCTGGCTATTTTCAGGGAGCGGGCATTGACCGACCAATTTACACGGGTCATGATACCCTCTTTTCTGTTTGTCCCTATGGCGGACCTATTTATGATTTTATCTTCTCTCTTTCAGGGCCGCTTTCTTTTCGCACTTTTGAAACGGGACACGCCCCGTCGCGTAAAAACGCTTCGGAATGGAGGATAGTATGGAACACATCATTGTCTATGGCAGCCAGTATGGCAGCACACGCCGATACGCCCAAAAGCTGTCCGAACAAACCGGCATTCCCGCCATCAGCTACAAAGACGCACCGGCTCTTTCGGACAGAAAGATAATCGTCTATCTGGGTGGATTGTATGCGGGCGGCGTCCTGGGCCTTGGGAAAACCCTGGGGAATTTTTCCCTTCGGGACGGGCAAAGGCTGCTCCTTGTTACCGTGGGGCTGGCCGACCCAAAGGAACCGGAAAACCGGGACAATATCCGCGCTTCTCTGCAAAGGCAGCTTTCCGGGGAGCTGCTTGACCGGGCGAAGATTTTTCACCTTCGCGGCGGGATCGATTATCAAAAGCTCTCTTTCGGGCACCGGACGATGATGAAGCTGCTGTATCAATCCCTGCGCAGGACGCCCCTTGAAAAACAAACGGCGGAAAACCGGGCGCTCATAGAAACCTATGGGAAACAGGTGGATTTCACGGATTTCAATGGGTTGGAACCGATTATTTTGGAAATACAGAGAGAAACGATATGAACAGCGCTGTTAAAAATATCCTGAAAATTTTGCTGATCGGGCTTGCTGCGACCATCGTCCGCATAATCGGGCAGCTTTTCATTCCAGCTGGAGAGCAGACGGTTTTAGCGCCCAGCGTTTTTGCACAAAACGGTACCATGCCCTTGGTCTTTACTGTCTATGGAATTTTTGCTTACTCCCTGATTGCCTCGTTGTTCCTGCTCATACGGAACCGGCTGGGCGGGAATCGGATTTTACAGGGGCTCAAATACGGCCTTTCCTGCTGCGTGGTGTGGATTGCGTATCTTTTGGAGCCATTGCCCCATGTGGCGGCCATTGATCGGATTACTTACCCGGTGGCTGACAGTCTGGTCTTGATTGCTATGGGTCTGCTGCTGGGATGGCTGTTTGGGAAAACCAAACGTTGGAAACGGTGCTGTGGTGTCTGTTAACAGGCATTGCAATCTCTTGTGTGACGGCATGGCTGAATCTGTATATCAGCCAGGGGAATCGGGGAAAGTGTGCAATGGTTTTGGGCTGCCTTTTGTTTGGGGTGGACTGGTTGCGGGAAAAAAGAAGGATTCGATTTGGGAAATGGGTGCTTAAGGCTGTGGTATCTTATGCGGTGTTTATCAGTATCGGCCTGCTGCTCGCCCTTGTGCCGGCCAGTGGGATTGGATTGTCGGAAGAAATGTTTTTTAATCTTCGGATATTTTTCATGCTGTTCGGCCCGATCTATCTTACTCTGATCGTCAAAATCCTTTTGGCCTTTCTTACTGTCATAAAAGGGAAGGGGTTTTTAAATGTTTTTCTGCCGGTGGTGTTCTCTCTGCTGATTCTGGAAATATTAACGCTTTTTGTCTGTATTGTTACCTTTGCCCCACTGCCGAGGGCTGCAAGCAACGCATTCATTTGTGCCATTGCCCTGACGGCCTTGCTCCTCCTTATGGTTCCCCTGGTTCTTTCTCTGGTTTCCGGGTATCAAGGTGACAAAGCGGGATACGCCAAGAAGCGCGCAGGTGAAAAGCAGAAGGCTGTCCGGTGGGATGTCATGGTGCTGGAAAGCGACCCGGTCCGCCGGAAGCGGTATCTGCGGCTGCCGAAAATACTGGCCTTGTTGGTCTGCCCCGGCGTTTGCCTGATTTCCGGATTCGTGCTTGCTCTCACTAAGAATTCCCAAGAGCTTTTGCCCATCCAGCTGCTGAGAGAGTCGTTTCTTGCGCTGATGGCTGTGGCCGCATTCTCTTTTATCCCGCTCCTGATGTATTGGGGCAACTGCTCTGGCACTTCCCTGGTACAGCGGGTTTATCTGGCCAAAGACCAGCTGTACTATGCCGGGTACAGCGGCAGCATGGAGGAACGTGTGGAGTTTCTCTTTACACTGATTCATTTGGAAGGCTATCGTGTGGGGAAAAGAGCCATCCATATCCGGGGACAGTTTACCAAAAAGACGAAGGACTTTTACGGCAGCGGTAAAAAGGGCCCGTTCACTAAAACATTGTGGCTTCCCCGCACCTTCCCGGTGGAACAGGAGCAGGTCCTGCTTCAGTTTTTGCACAGATTTCTTCCTTATAATTTAACGGAGAGGAGGTGAATTCGATGTACAAAACGGTAGTCGTCAAATATTCTCCAAAGGCGAAGGAAATGGCCGTTAGAGTAGAGGAAATGGCTAACAAAATGGAACAGGAGGGATTTGAACTGGTTTCCTGTTCCATCATGCCCTCTTCCAAGGGTATTCTGGTATTTAGAAAGCCCGGTGAACCGGCTTCCGAAAGGTGAGCCTTTCCGGTTGCAGGCGGGGCATGCTTGAACTGCTGCTTGATGCCAAGACGCTTCATTCCTGCGTCTTGGCGGCAACTGGGCGTAAATCCCAAGGAGGATCAGGAACAATACCAACAGTACAGGGGCGTCTGCATGGGTGCTTTGGAACTGTTCGAAGAGATTTGGCACAATCAGCAGCATCAGGATGATGAGAATCGGCAGATACCGGCCTGCAAACACCCGCTGCATCATATCCAGCCGGGATTCATCGTCACAAAAGATTTCCTCTTCTCCCTGCATCTCTGAAACTGGCTTGCGGAAATAACTGTATCCGCCAAAATCCTGAATATATTCCCAGCCGCAGTCATGGAACATCTGCACATACTCGTCTTTATGCTCCAGACCCTCTTGGTTATAATCCAGCTGATAGACAACATCCTCGGGCGCGCACCTCCATCATATTCCGGTACAATCGCTCGATCCGTTTCATTTCCAGCGCCAGGACATCTCTTCCCAAGGCTGTAATGCGGTAAATTTTTCGTTTTTCTTCTTCCCGCACGAAATGAATCAGGCCATCTTTTTCCATCTTGGACAGGCTGCCGTACATCGTTCCGGGGCTGATTCGGATTTCGCCGTCCGTCAGCTCTTCTACTTTACGGATAATATGATAGCCATGGGATTCTTCCCGGAGGCACAGCAGGATATAAAAACCGTCTCTGTCATCGGCACATACACTTTACGAATATGGACATCCATTCATTCACGCCCCTTTCTATTCCTTTGACGAAGGGACTCCACTGTTAATCGTTCCGGTAACAGCAGCGATCCGCATTTTGCGGGAAAGGACAGAGCAGGGCAAAAGTGTTCTTTGGGACACTTTTGCCTGTTTGTCCCAAAAAGTAACAGTTTTAAGCCCGTGGGGAAAAGTGTAACATTCCTGTTTTTTGTCTAATGAAGGAATATAAAAGGTTTGATACCATACCTTTACAATGATAACCGTAAGGAATCAAACCAGAGGAGGAAAAAACAGTGATATTTTACAATGCCTCAAAGCAAATGGCGTTAAAGGAGCTTGCCTCGGATGAAGAGCGTGGGCTCACAGAAGAGCAGGCCGCAGAAAGGCTGGATGAAGTTGGGCCAAATAAGCTCAAGGAAAAAAAGAAAAAGACAAATCTGCAGCGGTTTGCAGACCAGTTTAAAGATGTGATGATATTGATTCTGCTGGCAGCGGCGGCGGTTTCCTTTGTGGTCGCCTGTGTGGAGAAAAATCCCAGGGAGTTTTTTGAGCCTCTTTTGATCCTGCTGATCGTGGTGCTCAATGCGTTTATGGGTATGCTGCAGGAGAGCAAGGCAGAGAAGGCCCTGGAGGCCCTAAAGGGCATGTCCGCGCCTCATGCCAGGGTAATCAGAGAGGGAAGGGAAAAAATTATCGACGCATCCCTGCTTGTGCCGGGCGATGTGATCCGCCTGGAGGCAGGCGATTTTGTTCCTGCGGATGCAAGACTTTTAAAAAGTGTCAGCCTGAAAAGTGAGGAGTCGGCGCTCACCGGCGAATCAGTACCCTCAGAAAAGGATGCGGATGCGCTGGTGACGGAAAATGCGCCTCTGGGAGATAGAAATAACATGGTATTTTCCGGCTGCAGCATTACCTATGGAACCGCCCTTGGCATTGTAACTGCAACGGGCATGGACACAGAGATGGGAAAAATTGCAAATCTGCTTAACGATGAGGAGGAATCCCAGACGCCCCTTCAGAAAAAGCTGGCCCAGCTTGGAAAATATCTGGGTGTGCTGGCACTGGCAGCCTGCGGAATCATCTTTGTGGTGGGACTGGCAAACGGCATTCCGGTGATGGAAATTTTTATGACGGCAGTATCTTTAGCGGTATCAGCCATTCCTGAGGGACTTCCCGCTATTGTAACCATAGTCCTTTCCATCGGCGTACAGAGGATGGTAAAGAAAAATGCCCTGATCCGCCGCCTCCCCGCTGTGGAAACCCTGGGAAGCGCTTCCGTGATCTGTTCGGACAAAACAGGAACCCTGACCCAGAACCGCATGACCCTTGTGAAGGTTTATTGTGACGGAGAGGAAGAACCAAAGGATATTGGCGCTGCAGATCATGATAAAGCAATGAGGCTTTTGAAATTTGGAGCTCTTTGCTGTGACGGTTCTGTGGAATTCGTAAACGGGGAGGAGCAGCACATCGGAGACCCTACGGAAACGGCCATTGTGCTGGCAGCCCATAAAAAGGGAATGGACAAAAAGGAGCTGGAAAAGAGCTGTCCCAGGCTGGCAGAGCTGCCCTTTGATTCTGACCGGAAGCTGATGACAACGGTTCACAGAATGGACGGCAAAACCATAGTCATTGTAAAAGGCGCCTTTGACATGATGGCTCCCAGATGTACGGCGGGGAATCTGGAAAAGGCAAGACAGATCACAGAGGAAATGAGCAGAGATGCCTTAAGAGTGCTGGCCGTGGCATACAAGGAGGTGGAGGCGCTTCCTGAAAACCTTGTTTCACAGGAGCTGGAAAATGACCTGACCTTTTTGGGACTGGTTGGCATGATAGACCCTCCGAGGCCTGAGGCAAAGGCTGCGGTAGCCACCTGCCGCAAAGCAGGGATTAAGCCTGTCATGATTACAGGGGATCATGTGGTGACGGCTTCCGCCATCGCAAAGGAGCTGGGAATTCTAAAAGAGGGAGACAAAGCCATAACAGGCGCAGAGCTGGATCAGATGACGGATTCCCAGCTGGATGACCAAGTGGAGCAGATCAGCGTCTATGCCCGGGTGTCTCCGGAAAATAAGATACGTATTGTGAAGGCATGGCAGAGAAAGAACCAGGTGGTATCCATGACCGGGGACGGCGTAAACGACGCGCCTGCGCTGAAAGCGGCCGATATCGGCTGCGCTATGGGCATTACGGGAACCGACGTGGCCAAGGGCGCAGCGGACATGACGCTGACCGACGACAATTTCGCTACCATTGTGGACGCGGTGCGGGAGGGCAGAGGAATTTACGCCAATATAAAAAAGGTGGTGGGATTTCTGCTGGGCACCAATATCGGAGAGGTGATCACTGTGTTTGCCGCCATGCTGCTGTGGCACAGGACGCCCTTAGTATCCATGCAGCTTTTGTGGATTAATCTTGTAACCGACAGTCTGCCGGCCATTGCGCTGGGCATGGAGGCTGTGGAGGCAGATGTGATGGAAAAGAAGCCAAAGCCCAAGGATGAGAGCATTTTTGCCAATGGGCTTGGAGTCAGGGTGGTGCTGCAGGGATTTCTGTTTGCTATCCTTACGCTGATTGGCTTCAGGCTGGGAGAAAATGCCACAGGAACCCTTGCGGGAGGCCAGACAATGGCATTTTTGGTACTGGGTCTCTCCCAGGTGGTGCAGGCATTTAATATGCGCTCTGAGCACTCCCTGTTTCAAATCGGTTTGTTCACCAACCATAAGCTGAACTGGGCGGCCCTTGCCTCTGTTTTGATGATGGCTCTGGTGCTGTTTACGCCTGTGAGCATAGCCTTTGGACTGGAGACGTTAAGCTGGCAGCTTTATCTGGCAGGCCTGGGCCTTTCCCTTGTGCCCTTTGTTGTCATGGAGATTTCCAAGGCTCTGGCACGGGTTATTCGATGATAACGCTGGCGCAGCGGATGTCCTCGGACAGATCATAGACTCTGCCCGTTTTCAAACCGATCACCTTGGGGCGAAGAGGGTAACCGGGGGTGTTTTTCACCACCCGGGCCCGCTCGCCATTGTTCAAGCTTACGGTGCTTCCTACAGGGTAAAGAATTACGCTGTCCAAAAAGCTGCGCATGGCAGATACGTCAAGATCATCTGTCATGGCCATGATCATTTCCACTGCGTCCCGCTGGGAAAAAGCCTTTTTATAGGGCCGTTCCGTCACCAGCGCATCGTAAATGTCCGTGATGGAAATGATTTTGGAATAGCTGTTGATCTGATCTCCCTTGATTCCGAAGGGATAGCCCTTTCCGCTTATCTTTTCATGATGCTGTAAAACTGCCAGCTTCACTGACCGGGGAATATCCTTTTTTTCCTTTAAGAGCTGATATCCCAAAAAAGGATGTTTTTTCATAATGGAAAATTCTTCATCGCTAAGCCGTCCGGTTTTGTTTAACAGCTCCGGCGGGATTTTGGATTTGCCGATATCGTGAAGGAGCCCCGCAAGGCCAAGCTCCCGGATTTCCTTGGAGGACATGCCTGCCTTTCTTGCAACGATCATTCCCATGGCGGCAACGTCCACGCTGTGCCGGAAGGTATATTCATCACTGACCTTTAGGATGCTGATATCCATGGCAATGGCGTCGTTTTCCTCGATTGCCTTAAGCAGACTGTCGGAAATATCATTTGCGGCCTCCGCAAAATGCTGGGAAGAGGTATTGGCATATAAAAACTGGATGCCCTGGCACACATGCTTTTTGACGCTCTCGGAAAGCTGTAGTCTGGAACGGTCAGGCACCGTCTGCTTTTCGATGGCTTCTATCACCTTTGGAGGAATTAAAATGGATTCCTCCTCGGGGTCCTCTTCTCCCTCCCGTATGTATACCCCGGAAACGGAGAGCCGCTGCAGGGCTTCTATCAAAAAGGGGTCCAGGGCAGTTTTGCGCGCAATGAGAATGCGGCCAGCCCTGTCTATGATGGACTGATCGATGATCATGCCGTCCTTTAGCAATCTTGTGCTGATATATCGTCGGCGAATCATGCAGACGCCCCCTTTCTTGCAGTATTATTATAAAATAATAGCTTATCTGAAAGGGGAATTCAATAAGAAAAAAGGAGCAGAGGTTTTTAGTGTACTTTGCCCCGGTCCCAGACCTGGCAAGGCTGGGCTTTGGCGGTGGGGCTGCGAAACAGCAGCTTTTTCAGGGCGGGGCCGTTAAAGGGAAACAGAGGCCAGAAATAGCTCATGCCGCCGAAGGTGGGAGTGGTGGCAATAGAAAATGACACAAGTATCACACTGATGAAGAAGCCCCATATTCCAAACAGGGCAGTGGAAATAATCAGGAAAAGCCTGTAAATGCGCAGTGCATCGCTGAATTCCATGCTGGAGAGGGAAAGGGAGGCAAGCAGGGTAACGGCAGCGTAAAAGAGTACCTCTGTGGAGGCCCAGTTTAAACTGACAGCAATGTCACCTATGATCAGGCCTCCCACAATGGACAAGGAGCCGGAAAATCTGCTGGAGGTGACGGACGCAGAGTATTTGAAAAGGTCCAAAATAAATTCCACGGCGAGCACATAGATGATCAGTTCCAGAGCAGAAGGACTTTCTGTGGATAAAATCCGAAGACGCTCTGCGGTTTGTGGAAAATAAGCCGTTATCAAAAGAAATACGGGCATCAAAAGAAGGCTGACAGGAATACAGACAAAGCGCACCAGCCTGAAATAGGTGCCCACCAGGGGGCTTTTGTAATAATCCTCCGCACTTTGTGTAAACTGAAAGATCGTACAGGGAAGAATGAGCACCAGGGGAGAGTTGTCCACAAGAATCAGAATATGTCCCTCCTCAAGATAGCTGCAGGCGATATCGGGACGCTCCGTAACCTGAATGCTGGGGAGAGGGTTCCACCAGCGCTTTTTTACAAGCAGCTCCTCTAAGCTTTTTGCGCCCATGGTCAGAGAGGTAACCTTTAGGGAATCTATGGATTTTGACAAGGCTTCCAGCAGATTTTCATTTACGCTGCAGCGCAGATAGGCCACCGCCACATCGGTTCTGCTTTCGCTTCCCACACTGTGCATGGCAAAGCAAAGATGGGGGGACCGGACTCTGCGGCGTATGAGGTTTGCGTTGAAAAGCAGGGTTTCCACAAAGCCGTCTCTGGCTCCCCTTGTGACCTTTTCGGCGTCCGGCTCGGCAATTCCTCTTGTGGGGTAGGAGCGCACATCGATTAATATTGCCTGGTCAAAGCCGTCAATGAACAGCGCACAGGGACCGCTGAGCACATTTTTCAGGATATCATCCCAGGCGCCTGTCAGGGAAACCTGTGCATAGCCGATTTTAGCGTTCATATAGCGGACGATGTCCTCCACCTGACTATCCCTGGTATACCAGGGATTCTGCAGATCGGCAAAAATCTGCTGGAGAATCTCTGTGCGGCAAAAGCCGTTGATTCCAAGAAAATAGCTTTTGGCGTCTCCTAAAAAAAGCTCTCTTGTGATAAGATCGAAGCTTGTGCCCACAGGGAGAAGCTTCTTGATCTGCTCTATGTTTTCCGTGAGATTTTTGGATAATTTTTCTGTCATAATGGTAAAGGCCTTTCTGAAAAATTGGGAGCCGACTGTGAAAGCAGGCGCTCTGTTCATAATTTTTCCCAAAGGGCCGCATTTATTCTCAGTTTTTGCTTTTCCTGCAGGCGGGCTCATGATAAAATGGATGAAGGAGAAGGGAAACAGGAAAGGGTATGGTAAGGGATTGAATGGAAATGAGTTGAAGCGGTTTAGCATTTTTTCCGCTCTGGCGTTGCTTGCAGCGGCATTTATCTGCGACAGCCCGCAGAATATTTTGCGGGGACTGTGGTGCTTTGTGGTATCCAGGGATGCCCTGATCACCGACTATTTTGTGCTGGGAGGCCAGGGAGCCGCATTTTGCAATGCAGCCCTTGTGATGCTTTTGTGTATTTTTCTTGTAAGCCGGTCAAAGATACCTTTTACAGGACCTACCATGGCGGCCCTTTTTATCAATGCGGGGTACGCCCTTTGGGGGAAAAATCCGGTGAATATTCTTCCCATTTTGTTTGGCACATGGCTGTATGCAAAGCTGCACCGTGCTCATTTTGGCAGATATATTTATATTGCGCTGTTTGGCACCGGTCTTGCGCCTTTTGTGACGGAGATCGTGTATCTGATGCCTTTTTCCCTGCCTGTGGATATGGCGCTGGCAGCTGCGGCAGGAATTGTGATCGGATTTTTGCTGCCTCCCCTGTCCGCCCATACTGCTTCCATGCACATGGGCTACAGTCTGTTTAATGTGGGATTTTCCGCAGGACTTCTGGCCTTTGTGATGGTCTGCGTCCTGGAGGCTTTGGGTATGAAAAGCGAAACGGTGCTTTTGTGGCGGACGGGAAGACCCATGCCTCTTGTGATCGGGCTTTTTGTATATTTTCTGGCAGCCTTTCTTTACGGGCTGTATCTGGAGAAGGGAAGGCTTAAAAATTTTCTTGGGATTTTCAGGCATCCTGGGCGGGCTGTGGCGGATTTTGTGCTGATGGAGGGACCGGGAGCCGCCCTGATGAACATGGCGGTGATAGGAGCCCTGTGCGTTTCCTACATTTTTCTGGTGGGAGGAGATTTTTCCGGCCCGGTGACAGGGGCTGTGTTAATGGCCTTTGGGTTTGCCGCTTTCGGGGCCCATCCCAAAAACTTTCTTCCCGTGCTGGCTGGCGTGTATCTTTTTAACCTGGCAAGCAGATACGAGCACGGAACGCCGGGCATTCAGCTGGCCGCTTTGTTTGGGGTAGGGCTTTCGCCCATAGCCGGACAATTCGGTGCTTTGGCTGGCGTGGCGGCGGGGATGCTGCACTCTGCCATTGTCATGTGCACAGCGGAGATGTACGGGGGACTGAATTTGTACAACAATGGGTTCAGCGCCGGGATTGTAGCCATTTTTTTGGTGCCCGTGCTGGAAAGCTTTGAGAAACATCGGGAGATGCGAAGGGAGAAGGAAAAATGATACAGGGGGAGAGAAAGCTGGCCAGAATCATCGAGGCTCTTACCATGTTTTTTTTCGGTCTGGGGGCGGACCGCATACAGTCGGATATTGCGCTTTCCGGCGACCAGGCGGTAATCCGTTTTAGAGCCAATTACCAAAAAGAGTACAGACAACAGCTCTGCCGTCTGGAGGAATGCTTCAACGAGCCAAAAAACCGGGGAATTGAAGATTTTTACTGGGAAATGGCAGGAAGCGGAGACCCGGGCGAGGACAGTCAGCTGCTTTTGGTGGGAATGATGATTGACAAGGCGGAAATTGCTGTGGAGGAAGAGGAGGTATCCCTGATCCTCTACAAGAATATGGGAGATGATTTATGAGATTTGTGTATCCACAGGGAAAGCGGAAGGCGCTGACCTTCAGCTACGACGACGGGCAGGTGTTTGACAAACGTCTCATTGAAATTTTGAATGCCCACGGCATGAAGGGAACCTTTCACTTAAACTCAGGAAATCTGGGCTTGAAAAGAGGAAGGGATCGTTATGTGGAGGCCGGAGAGCTGAAACAAATCTATGCGGGACATGAGGTGGCATGCCACGGAGTGCAGCACCGAAGTCTGCCGGGACTTACCAGACAGCAGGCGGTTTTGGAAATACAAGAGGACAGAAAAACCCTGGAGCAGCTGATGGGAGGACTGGTACAGGGGATGTCCTATGCCTTTGGGAATTACGACGAAACCACAAAGGAGATTGCGGAATCTTTGGGTATTTTGTATTCCAGAACCGTGGAGGACACCTGCAAATTTTTCCCGCCTGCAGATTTTTTGGAATGGCATCCAACCTGCCATCACAATAACCGCCTGCTTGAGCTGGGAGATCAGTTTCTGAATGTGCCGGGGTTTTATGAGCTGCCTGTAATGTATGTGTGGGGACACAGCTTTGAGTTTGGCTGGTCCGATGACTGGGGGCTTTTGGAGGCATTTACGGACAAAATGGCCGGAAAGGACGATATCTGGTATGCTGCCAATGTGGAAATCTGCCGGTATATCCGGGCGGTGCGTGCACAGGAGTTTTCGGCGGACGGACTTACCGTCCATAACCCCACTGCGGTGTGCGTCTGGATGAGCACAGGGGAGGGGCTGGTGCAGATAAAGCCGGGGGAAACCAGATTCATCGGAGAGCATTGAGGATTTACAGAGCCACAGGGCAGAAAGGTAAAAGCTATGACAGAGGAAATGACAATTATCAGCATGGAGGCTTACAGGGCGGCAAAGGAGGTGCTGGAGGCAGCGAAGCTTCAGGCGGGAGCGCTTTTTGTGGTGGGCTGTTCCACAAGCGAGGTGGGCGGCGCGGGAATCGGAACCTTTTCCAGCCCGGAGCTGGCCGAGGCGGTGTTTGGAGGAATTTACCAGGCGGCCCAGGAGGCTTCTGTGTATCTTGCGGCCCAGTGCTGCGAGCATTTAAACCGGGCGCTGATTTTGGAAAAGGAGGCGGCGGACCGATACGGCTATGAGATTGTAAACGTGGTGCCCCAGCCAAAGGCGGGGGGCTCCTTTGCCACGGCGGCCTATAAGGCCTTTGAGCATCCGGCGGCGGTGGAGCATATCAAGGCCCATGCGGGCATGGATATCGGGGATACGCTGATTGGCATGCACTTAAGGGATGTGGCAGTGCCCCTTCGTATCCGCACAAAGCAGATTGGCGACGCCCACGTGGTCTGTGCCCGCACCCGGCCTAAATATATCGGAGGAGGCCGGGCGGCCTACGACGAAGGGCTTTTGTAAAGCAGCTTTTGCTGGAAAAGAAAAAGAGGATGCCGTCAGGAAGCGGCATCCTCTATTAATTTCATAATGGTGGCAATGGAATCCATCTGCCCGCTGCGGCTCATGGCCTCTCTGTAGCTTTGTCTGGTGAAAAATAATTCGTGAACCCTGTCCACCAAAAGGGAGGTGGTCAGATCGTCCTCATCAATCACAATGGAAAAGCCCTGGGATTCAAAGGAACGGGCATTCAACAGCTGGTCTCCCCTGCTGGAGGAGGAGGGAAGGGGGATGAGGATGTTGGGCTTTTTCAGGGCCAAAAGCTCGCAGATGGCATTGGCTCCTGCCCGGGAGATCACTACATCCGCCATGGCAAACAAATCCTTCAGCTCTGCCTTTACGTACTCAAACTGCTTGTAGCCTGCGGTATTTAACAAAAGATTATCCACCTTATCCTTGCCGCAGATATGCACTACCTGGAAATCCTCCAAAAGCTGGGGAAGAGCCTCTCTGACGGCTTTGTTCACGCTGGCTGCGCCCAGGCTTCCTCCGATTACCATGATTACGGGCTTGTTTGCGGTAAAGCCGCACATATCAAGTCCTGAGAGCTTGTTTCCCTGGGCAAGCTCTGCCCGGATGGGGGAGCCTGTGAGAACCGCCTTGTCGGGAGGCAGCATTTTCAGCGTTTCGGGAAAGTTGCAGCAGACCTTTTTTGCCACGGGAATACAAAGCTTGTTTGCCAGTCCCGGGGTCATGTCGGATTCATGGATAATACAGGGGATTTTCAGAGAAGCCGCAGCGCGGACCACAGGGACGCTTACAAAGCCTCCCTTGGAAAACACCACATTGGGACGAAATTCCTTTAAATAGCTTCTGGCCTCGGAAAAGCCCTTTATCACCCGAAAGGGGTCTGTAAAATTTTTGGGGTCTAAATACCGCCTGAATTTTCCGGTGGAAATTCCCTTATAGGGAATGTCAAAATCACTGATCAGTTTTTTTTCGATACCGTCATAGGAGCCCATGTACGCTATCTCGTAGCCGGCCTCCTTAAGAGAAGGCAGTAAAGCAATATTTGGCGTGACATGTCCTGCAGTGCCGCCGCCTGTCAATACAATTCTCTTCATGCTGGAATCCTTTCTGCGTTAAATCATAGTTTCCAGCGCACGGGCCAGCTGATCCGGACAGGAGGTTGGCTTAAATCCACAGCGAATGCCCTTTAATCTGCTTATGGCCTCCTGGGGAGTCATCCCCTTGACAAGTGCGCTGATGCCTTGCAGATTGCCGTTGCAGCCTCCGGTGAATTTCACGGAATCGATCACACCGTCCTTTAATTCAATCTCAATGGAGGTGGAGCATGTGCCATGTGTCTGATATCTCATATCCTTATCAATCCTTTCAGAAAACCCATTACTATAAAACCGTATTATAGCAGATTTGGGAAAATTACGCAATGATTACATATTGTCTCAAGTTACATTTCCCGGCCATTGATGGTGGTTTTTGTCTCTTTTTGTAAGAAAAATACGATGAATTATTTCCCAAATCAGGTAATAAATGGATTATACTTTTAGTATGGCAGACGTTCCTTGCAGACAGCGGTGCGTCGCGCCAGGGAAAGGAGTTTTGTCATGTTTCGTATTTTTCAGGAAGAAAGGGTAATAACTGCCTGCATGCTGTCGTTTTTTGCAGTCAGCATTCTTGTGAGATTATTTTTGGGATGGGTTTACCGCAGCATGATCCGGGAGGCGGACAATATGGCGGCCACAGAAAATAAGCTGCTTAAGCAATGCAAGCTGAAATTTGCCAACTGCTATGAGCTGAACAACGGAGTGGCCAATATTCCCGTTTTTGTGGACAAGTTTTTAAACAGGCTTTCCTTCGGCCCCATATCCTTTGAGACCTTATACCATCTGTCCGGCCAGGCTATGCTTTTGTCTGTGGTATGCGCCGGGATCGGCGTATGCAAAAGCATTGTGGAGGGACGTATGCTCGGGGAGATTCTGCCCTTCTATATTGTGAGCTTTATCGGGCTGTACCTTTATTTTTCCGTATCCACTGTGATGGACATTAAAGGCAAGAAAAGAATCCTGAAGGTGAATCTGGTGGATTATCTGGAAAATCATCTTTCCGCGAGAATTGATGTGACCCAGAGGGATATGGAAATGCTCTATGGCTCCAGACAGTACAGAGGACGCTCCAGAAGACGGCGGGGGACGGTGGAGCTGATGCCCATCGGGGGACGGCTGATTCCGGAGGAGGTGCAAAGCGACGCCTCCGGTCGTCAGGAACCGGCTCCTTACCGCCAGGAGGGGACAACGTACCGTCAGGATGGGTATTCTTATCGTCAGGATACGGCTTCCTATCGTCAGGAGGCGGACTCTTGCCGCCGGGAGGACTACAGGGAGCAGGACGCTAAGGTAAGCGAGGAGGAGCTGGAGGCCCTGCTGAAGGAATTTCTTGGATAAGAGTCTTGAATTTGCTATATAACTTTGCTAGAATTGAGACAAGAAGTATATACAATTCCCATTATGTGGAGAGGAGCAAACATATGAGCAAACAGGTTTCCTTTGATTATTCCAAAGCAGCCTCCTTTATCTCGGAGGAAGAAATCGGGTACATGAAAAAGCTGGCTCTTGACGCTAAGGAGGTATTGGTCTCCAAAACCGGCGCGGGCAATGATTTTTTGGGCTGGATTGATCTCCCGGTGGATTACGACAAGACGGAATTTGAAAATATCAAACAGGCGGCAAAGCAGATACAGAGCGATTCGGAGGTGCTTTTGGTCATCGGCATCGGCGGCTCTTATCTAGGCGCAAGAGCAGCCATTGAATTTTTGGGACACAGCTTCTATAATGTGCTGGATAAGAGTGTCCGCAAGACCCCTGAAATTTATTTCTGCGGCAATTCCATCAGCTCCACTTATCTGAAGCATCTGATGGATGTGGTGGGAGACAGGGATTTTTCCATCAACATGATTTCCAAATCCGGCACCACCACAGAGCCGGCCATTGCGTTCCGGGTATTTAAGGAGAAGCTGGAGAAAAAATACGGAAAAGAGGGCGCTGCCAAGAGAATTTATGCTACTACCGATAAGGCGAAGGGAAGCTTAAAGCATCTTGCAGACGAAGAAGGCTATCAGACGTTTGTGGTTCCCGACGATGTAGGCGGAAGATTTTCCGTGCTGACCGCAGTGGGGCTTCTTCCCATTGCCGTAAGCGGCGCAGACATTGACAAGCTGATGGAGGGTGCGGCAAGTGCAAGAAAGCGTGCCCTGGAAAATGATTTTGAACAAAACGACGCCCTGCAGTATGCGGCGCTGCGGAATATCCTGCTGCGCAAGGGCAAGAGCGTGGAGATTCTGGCAAACTATGAGCCCGCTGTCCACTATGTGAGCGAGTGGTGGAAGCAGCTCTACGGCGAGAGCGAGGGAAAGGATCAGAAGGGTCTGTTTCCTGCAAGCGTGGATTTGACCACAGATCTGCACTCCATGGGACAGTTTATTCAGGACGGCTCCAGAATTATGTTTGAGACCGTGATCAATGTGGAGACTTCCAGAGAAGAGCTGATTATCGGCGAGGAGCCTGTGGATTTGGACGGGCTGAATTATCTGGCTGGCAAGAGCGTTGACTTTGTCAATAAGAGCGCCATGAATGGCACCATTCTGGCTCATACCGACGGACAGGTGCCCAACTTTGTAATCAACGTGCCTGAGGTAAATGAATTCTACCTGGGCGAGCTGTTCTACTTCTTTGAGTTTGCCTGCGGCGTAAGCGGCTATCTGCTGGGAGTGAATCCCTTCAATCAGCCTGGCGTGGAGAGCTATAAGAAAAATATGTTCGCACTGCTGGGAAAACCGGGCTACGAGGCACAGAGAGAGGAGCTTTTAAAGAGGCTGTAACAGCCATAAGGCCATAAGGAGCATATTTTATAGGAAGAAAATGTCAAAGGGCTGCCGCAATGGTGCGGCGGCCTTTTTTCATACATGCGCCGCCAGGCCCATGTTTCTAAAGCGCAGATAGGGAGAGTTAGTATGAACATTGTAATTTTAGAGAGAAACAGCGTGGGAACCGATGTTTCCGTGGACTGTTTTGAAAAACTGGGAAATGTGACCTGCTATGAAAATACAGTGACTGAAAAGGAAGCGGCAGGGCGGATTGGGGATGCGGATGTGGTGGTGGTGAACAAAGCGCCCATGAATGAGGAATCGCTTAAGAATGCTTCCAAGGTAAAGCTGATCTGTGAATTTGCCACCGGCTATGATAATTGTGATCTGGACTATTGTACCAAAAGAGGCATCAAGGTGGCTAATGTGGTGGACTATTCCACCGCCATGGTAGCCCAGCATACCTTTACGCTGGCGCTGGCTCTTCTGCAGAAGCTGTCTTATTATGACAATTATGTGAAATCCGGAGCCTACAGCGCACAGAGCCGTTTCTCCAATTTTGATCTTCCCTTCCGTGAGCTGGATGGGAAAACCTGGGGAATTGTGGGGATGGGAAATATTGGCCGCAGAGTGGCCAAGATTGCTGCTGCCTTTGGCTGTAAGGTAATTTTTTATTCCATCACCGGAAAAAGCACCTGCACAGATTACGAGCAGGTGGATAAGAATGCGCTGCTTGCACAGAGCGATATTTTGTCCCTCCATTGTCCCTTAAGCGATTTGTCCCGTGACTTTATTGAAAAGGAGGCATTATCCAAAATGAAATCCACAGCCATTCTCATCAATGTGGCCAGAGGAGGCGTGGTGAACAACAGGGATTTGTATGAGGCTCTTGAGACAGGCCAGATCCAGGCGGCAGGTCTGGATGTGGTAGAAAAGGAGCCTTTGACGCAGGACAATCCGCTGAGCCGTATCAAGGACAGCAGCCGCCTGATTATTACTCCACATCTGGCCTGGGCCAGCGTGGAGGCCCGTACCAGATGCGTGGAGGGAGTTTATGAAAATATAAGGGCATTTTTAAATGGTGAAGAACGCAATATCGTAAATCCACAGTGATTTTCGCGCTTTATGGGAAGGATTTCCCTGTTTGCTTTTTCGTTTTTTTTATGTTAAAGTAATAACAAATACAGGCTGGCGGGGATAGTCTGCATGAAAACAATGGGAACCTATGAGGAGGGTGTAAGATGATAGACACACTGAGGAGCTTTACGAGAAAAAGCGGAATCATCCGCATTGTGATCGGAGCAGTGGTGATGATCGCCTGTCTGATTATCACGAAATTTGCCATTTTTGATTTGATTCTGGGACCGGTGGAGATTGATATGACGCAGGATCCGGCACAGTACGAGGGCAGATGGGCAACCATCCAGGTGCAGAACCTGCTCACCGACTATGTGGAGCATAGAACCACAACGGAGTATGAATCCGGGAGAACCACCACTTCTACCGATGGAAACAGTTACATAGCCTTTTACGCTGACGATAATTATGAGACTATGACCTCCACTTGGTATTATTTCAGCTTTTATCTGCCCCAGCGGGATCAGGAGGAGGCTTATGCCATGATTGACGACACATGGGCGTATTGGGAGGATTACTCCGGCGCGGTGGAGGCTCCTGAGCCCATGGAGATTACGGGAACCTGGGAGAAGCTTGAGGGAGATCTTTTAGACTATTATATCGAGACCCTGGAATATGATCTTGGCATAGTGGAAGATGGAGATGACATTTTTGTGGGCTATACGCTGAATACGGACAGCGTAGGCGGCGTAAAACTCAGCACCTTTGTGATACTTACCATCGTGGCTTTTGTAGCCCTGGTGTATATAATAGTACAGATTGTAAAAGTATGCAGCAATGGATGCGCAAAAACCATCGCCCGGTATGTTCAGGAGAATCCCGGCATTTCCATGAGCCAGGTGGAAACAGATTTCGCATCGGCGCACCAGATTGGAAAGCAAAAGGTTTGGATCGGCAGGAACTGGACTGTCTATATTACAGGAATGAAGGTACATATTTTCGCAAACAAAGATGCAGTATGGGCTTATTATTACAGAAGGACGGGCAGAGGCTCCGTCAGTGAAATGCGGGTATATATGATAGGGAAAAAGATACACCATATTCCGCTCACTGAGGCGCAGACTCAGGAAGCCATGGGCTATTATGGAGCAGAGCAGCCTCACATGGTGCTGGGATACAGCGCTGAGCTGTTAAACATGTTCAATAAGAACTTTCAGGATTTCTTGAATTTAAAGTATAATCCTGTGAGACAGCAGCAGGCGCAGGATCCTTTTAACAGCGTTTACAATAGCTGACGGGCACAGGGATTGTTTTTATCTTTGCATCTGAATTTTAAAATCGGACGGTGGATTTCTTGACAAGCAGTCTGAAACATAGTAAGTTTATACTGTTACCGTTCTGCACATAATATTTTAGAATGAGGAAGCAAAATGATAGAAAAAATAAAAGCTCTTTGTGTGAAATATGAGGAGATTATTGCTTATTTGATTGTGGGTGTGCTGACTACGCTGGTGTCTTGGGGAGCCTGCTGGATTTTTGAGGCTACACTGCTCAATCCGGATATCGGCTGGCAGAACGCGCTGATCAATACCCTGGGCTGGGTGGCTGGTGTGCTGTTTGGCTATGTGACCAACAGAAAATATGTATTTAAGAGCACCAACCCTCATATTTTAAAGGAATTTTCCCAGTTTGCGGGAGCCAGAGTATCCACCTGGATACTGGACATTGTGATCATGTATGTGACGGTAAACCTGATTCAAATGAATTACTGGATTGCCAAAATTTTTATATCCTCGGTCTTGGTTATGATCGCCAACTATGTGTTCAGCAAGGTGTTTGTATTTAAAAAGGAAAAGAAATAGGGGATTTAGGGGGATAACTCCCCCCCTGAAAAACTGAAAAATCAGAAAACGGAATGACCCGAAGGGCTATGCCGTTTTTTTAAATGTACTTATTTCAACTCTCCCAGCATATCCTCTACAAGTCTGGCGGAATGTCTGGCGGCAGCCTTCTCAAAAACAGGGTATTCCACCTGGGCGCTGTCATCTGCTTTATCTGAGATGGCGCGGATAATCACAAAGGGGATGTGGTTTAAAAAGGCGCAGTGGGCGATGGCGGCTCCCTCCATCTCTGTGCAGTCCCCCTGAAATTCTGAAATGAGACGCTCCTTTACCTCCTTTTTGGAGATAAACTGATCCCCGCTGACTACCCGGCCGATCACTGCGTGCACACCGGGATTGACTCTTTCGCAGGAGGTCTTGGCCAGTGCGGCCAGACGCTCGTTTGCTGGAAATTCTCTGGTGCCAAGCTGAGGGATTTCTCCCAGCCGGTAGCCGAAAATCACAGCGTCCACGTCATGGTAGAGAGCATCCCGGGAAATCAGGATATCGCCAATGTCTAACTTTGCATTCAGAGAGCCTGCCACTCCTGTATTGATAATGTGTGTCACCTGGAAATCGTCTGCGAGAATCTGTACGCACACGGCGGCGTTGACCTTGCCGATACCGCTGCGGACAATGACAACCTCAGCTCCATTAAGGGCGCCTTCAAAAAACTCCATT
This sequence comes from Candidatus Acetatifactor stercoripullorum, assembly GCA_019114005.1. Lineage (GTDB taxonomy): Bacteria > Bacillota > Clostridia > Lachnospirales > Lachnospiraceae > Acetatifactor > Acetatifactor stercoripullorum. The sequence goes on along the minus strand of DXGH01000038.1, from coordinate 61,118 downwards.
CCTGCTTTTTTGCGGATATTTGAAAGGGTCATCTTGGATTTTAATTCCTCAACCTCTAACTCCATTGCTCCGATAATTCCGATTTTGTTCATGTTAAAGTGTCCTTTCTGTTTCTGCGTTCTAAGTATACAATATTTATGGGGAAAAGGGAAGGGAAACCTTTTCAGATTCCCCATCCTTTCTTTTTTAAGGAAGAGATTGCTGGGACAGGACAATTTTTTACATAGGCTTGGAAAAGTTTCTTCATATGTTTTTCACACAAAATTGGTATGATGAAAAAAAGTGTAAAAAGCAGACAGGAGGATGCGGAATGATAAGCAGCAGATCAAAAAAACCCTTTATCAACATCTGGTTTGGAAACTTTTACTGTCCCGCATATGACGATAAAGATTTTGTGGATCAAATGATGGGGCAGATTGCGCAGCTGGGCTTTACGGACGTGATGCTGGATGCCAAAGCCTGGGAGGATTTCAGGGACAGATATGAGACGGGAGCGCTCAGTCCCTATGTGGAAATGCAGGAATATATGCAGAAATCTGCAAAAAAGCATGGTCTTGGACATAATTTTCTGGCTCTTTATTTAAACGGGGACAATCTTTATCCCCGTATCCGGTTCAGCCCGCCAATTTTCGGGGAGGAAATTATAAACAGGGAAGGCCGTCCCGGGCACTGGTACAAATATTGGTCTGAGTACGCGCAGCTTTCCATGGTCAATCATGTGCAGCGCCTTATGAAACAGTATGGGCAAAATTATACCTGTTGTCTGAATAAGGGAAAAGAGGTACTGCCCCTTTGCTCTATGTGGGATCCAGTGGCTGCCATGAGCTTTGACCAGGATGGCAGGAATCGGTATGTAGCGTACCTGAAGAGAATTTATAAAGGAGATATACAGCGGTTTAATGAGGCATATCAAACCGGCTTTTATTCCTTTGAGGAGCTTGAGCCAAAGGACTATTGGTTTACCTTTTCTTATGATAAAACCCATCCCTTTGGGCCGGAGGACATCAAAAAGGCTTCCCCCAGATTCTATATGTGGAGGGATAACGCTTTTTGGAAAATGGAGGAGCTGAAAAACTATTTTAAGGCTATGCAGGAAAAGCTGAAAAAAATAGATGACAGAATTTTCCTGTTTCCAGGTATGACGCAATGGGGTTATTTTTTTAATGTGGACGGAAATCGGCTGGTGGATCAGGATGCGGATTTCAGTGATCTGTGGGATACGGCGGTAAGAGGGATTGATATTTACGCATTGGCGGATTACGTGGATTGCTGTCACTTTCTTACGGTGCCCGTCACGCCGGACGGGAAGCCTGATCCCTACGCAGTATCTTGTCAGCACAGCATGATGCGGGTGATGAACGAAGGAAAAACAAATTTAGGGGGGATTTACTGGGGAAGATTTCTCTATCAGGATGTGTATGAATTTTTAACGCCCTGTGAGTTGATTGGCGTAATGGCTGCGGCGGGTGTGGAGGGTTATTCCTCCTACGGCATAAACGGGCTGGATGATGGAGGTGTGCTGAACCGTATGGATGAAAGCTTTCTTAAATCATTAAAAACCGGGAACGAATGGCTGGCAAGGGTGATCCCCTTAAGAAAAGGAGACAGAAAGAAGGAGGCCGCGCTGCTTTTTCCCTCTGCCATGGCCGGGATAGAGCCCTTTGAGGTAGAAGGAAATAAAATCAGACGGCTGGATCTTTTGGGATGGTATAGGCTCCTTTGCGATCTGGGGTATCAGGTGGATGTCATTGACAAGGGAGTGGTAAAAAAGGGTGGACTTGCTTCTTATAAAATATTGGTGCTTCCATCGGATGACTGCTATTGTCTCTGCGCTGATAAAGAGCTGGAGGAGAAAATCCGGGAATGGACCCAAAAAGGAGGGGCTCTGCTGCACGGACCGGAGGATGCCCTCTGTGAAAATGTCTTTGGAATCAAGGGCGAGGACTGCCCCAGACAGCCCTACCAGTACGATGTAACCATCATAGCCCAGGGAAACTGTTTTCAAAGCTATAGTAAAGGAGAAGTCCTGGCCCGGTATGTAAACAGCCGTCGCCCCTGTGTGGTGAAAAACAAGATGGGGCAAGGCACTGTATATTCTTTTGGAGTACAGATGGGCGCCTCCTACGCCTGCCAGAACATTCCCCATGTTCCCTATGATCAGAAAAATGCGGAGATGTATCCGCTGATTTTGTCTGGCACAAAGCTGTTTGAAGCTATTTTGTCAGCACATTGCCGGCCGGAGAGAATTGTGAAGGGAAGAAACATAGAGACAGGAGAATTTGAAAACGGCTGTTTTATAATCAATCACAGCTCAGCGCCCTTAAAGCTTCCGCATACAGAAGGGAAAAAAGACTTTCAGTATCCGGTGGGAGGGGATATTCTGCTGCCCCGTTCGGCGGTATGGATATGTAAAAAAATGAACTGACGCTGTTTTTGACAGGTAAAAAATTCACATTTTTTGTGGCAAAAGAAGATGAAAAAATACATATTTTTTTAAAATTATGCCCTATTAAAGAGAAAAAAGGGGAGAAAAACGGGGAATGATTCTCCATATTTACTTTTTCAAAAAGAAGAGATATGGTGAAAACGTACAAAAAACATCCGGATGAAATATTTTTGACACTGTTTGAGAATGACACAAAGGAGGAACCAGATGAAAAAGAATTGTGCGAAAAAATTCATTTCCCTGATTCTGGCGGGAGGAATGGCAGCATCGGCGTTAAGCGGCTGCGGTTCTTCTGATGCACAGCAAAGCCAGGACACAGTGAGTGCGGAGAGCACTTCCCAGGCTGCCGCCACGGAAAGCGGGGAGGAAAGCTACTTTAATGCAGAAGGATATCCCATCTGTGATGAAACCATAACGGTGGCCGTAGCGGGTACCTACGACGGCGGCAAGAATTGGAACGAAACAACATTGATTCAGGAAATTGAAAACCGGCTGGGTATTAAGCTGGAATGTACGGTTTACGAGCAGGAGGAGTGGCCCACCCAGCTTTCTCTTATGATGGCTTCCGATGAACTTCCTGATCTGATCATTCACGCAAGCATCTCTCAGACGGATGCAAACAGCTATGGAGCAGAGGGATATTTCCTGCCCATCAATGAATATCTGGAATATGCACCCAATCTGTCTGCAGTTTTGGAGGAATATCCTGACTATGAGGCGGCGATTACGGCTCCCGACGGCAATATTTACGGCCTGTCCAGAATTAATGCAGGCGAGGGTGCGGATATAGAGCTGGCAAACAGGCAGTGGATCAAGCAGACCTGGCTTGACAATCTGGGTCTGGATTATCCTGAGACAATTGAAGATTTCTATAATGTGCTGGTAGCCTTCAGAGATGAGGATGCCAACGGAAACGGCGACCCCAATGACGAGATCCCCACAGGAAACTGTGTGGTGGCCCTGCAGTCCGCATTCGGAATCTTCTCTACAGACGGAAGAACCATCCGTCAGCTGGATGAGAATGGAAATGTGTATCTTGCAGATATCACAGACAATTATAAAGCATTTTTGACCTTTATGAATCAGCTCTACGAGGAGGGGCTTTTGGACGCAGAGGCATTCACAAACACCTTTGACGAGGTGAGAACCAAGGTTTCTGAGGACAGACTGGGCTGCTTTGCTTTCGGTGTTCCCTACGTTGTGGCGAACGAGGATATCTCCTTTGACAGCACCTGCGCTTGGTTCGGCGGCCTGACTTCGGAATACAATTCGGTTGCCACCAGTGTGGTGAGTAATTATATCAACACCAGCAGCGTCAGAATCCTGATCAATGCAGAGACTGAATATCCCGAAGCGCTGGTGCGTCTGGTGGATTATTTCTATACCGATGAGGGCGCGACTGCAGCCATCGAAGGCTACGAGGGAATTGACTGGAATTATGTGACGGTGCCTGATATTTCCTTTGATTACCAGATCAGAGAAAGAGTATGTCCGGAGGGATATTCTTCCTCAGAGGAATACCGCTACCAGAAGGCTACTGCAAACGAGGCCTTTAACGTATTCGGCTGCGGCCCCGGATATCAGTATGAGCTGATGAAGCTTGCCACAGAGGATGACCTGCAGGTGCTGCTTCCTGATTATGGCTGGCTGGTGCTGGTAGAGGAAGGGCACAGAAGAGTGGATCAGGTAATAGAGACCTTCCCTGTATTGGTTTATACTCCCGAAGAAGCGGAGAGAAGAGCTACTATATTTACGGATATCGACTCTTATCTGGGTACTATGAGAACGCAGTTTATCACCGGAGAGGCTGATATTGAGACACAGTGGGATGAGCATGTGGCCACCGTGAAGTCCATGGGCCTGGATGAGCTTCTTTCCATTGAGCAGGCAGCTTATGACAGAATGTACGGCGATCAATAACAGAAAGTATATTGGCGCGCTTCCTGCTTTCATGTACGGCAGTTTCAGCAGGCGGTGAGAAGAACATGGAGGATGCAGAATGAGAAAAAGAGGAATGCTTAAAAAGATGTTTTTTTCCTACATAGGGCTTTTGATTCCCCTGTTTTGCATTCTCCTGCTTTTCTTCTACGGGCTGTCCTCCGAATTTAAAAAAATGGATGACAGACGCCTGGAGCTGACAGTGAACCAGGTTATGGAGACTGTGGAGGACAAATACAGAAACATGATTTCCCGAAGCGTACAGATAGGGCAGTCCTCTTATGTGGCCAGAGGCGCTATGCTTAAAGGGGAGAGTCATATACAGGAGGCCATTCAATACATAAGCGAGGTCTGCGCCTATGAGGAAATGATTGCCGACTGCTTTGTCTACTACGGCAATGACAGAATTTATTCCATAGAGGGCTCCAGCAGTGTGAGCACTTATATCCAGGAAACGCTGTCCTGCAATGAAGAGACGGCCCAGATTATAAGAGAGCTGCTTGACTCTGAGGACCAGGATATGGCTGTGGCTGTGCGGGAGAATGGCGGCAGCATGCTTTTGTTCCATATGCCCATAGACACTGTGGTAAACGGAAGGCAGGCTTCTGTTAATTTCTGTGTGTCCATGGCAGAATTTGCAGAGCTTATGACTCCTTTGCTTTTAGTGGAAAATCTTTATGTAAGGATGGATTTAGAAAACGGGCAGTCAGTATATCTGAGCGGAACCGGAGAAGAGGGATATCGGGAGATTGCACAAGAAGCCTTTCCTGATGTATCAACAGGAAGCTGGATTATCAAGGAGGTTTCTCAGAAGTATCCCAGAATCAATCTTCATTTTTCCTGGCAGTATGATATGGTGTACGCTAATATAATGGACTATCAGTTTACCGCCTATGTGGTTATGACCCTGTTTTTGATTCTGGCGGGAGCGATCTCCTTTAAGATCAGCTACAGCTACTGGCAAAAGACCAGAATAGTAGCGGAGATGGTGGGAGATGTGCTGGAGGAACCTGCAGGCAGGGAGGCTAAGGATGAGTGGGATCTGATCAGGAAGGCAGTCAGCGGCATTGTAACCGAAAACCGTAATTCCAAGACAGTGATCACACAGTATCAGAGAGCCTTAAGGCAGCAGGTGTCTATGATGATTCTCCACGGTACCTATAATAATATGGAACAGGCGGAGCAGATGCTGGAGCTGTGTGAGCTGGATTTTTACGAGGAGTATTATGCGGTGTGCATTATTTATGCGCCCAAACAGCAGGAAGGACTTTTGGAAAGGCTTCTGGAGCAGGAATATACGGAGGATATCCACTGCAGCGGATTTCTTGGGGAGCAGACTGTATTTGAGCTTTTGCTGCAGTGCCCTAACGAAGATAAGTCTGGTGAGATAAGAAATGGACGGGCTGTCAGGCTGCAGAAGCTTTTTGAAGAGGCGTCCTCTAAGGCCGGCGCCCTGACGATTGTGATCAGCTCCATCTATGACAAGCGTCATATGATTGCCTATGCCTGGATGGAGGCGTTAGAGCAGCTGCAGGCTATGAGTGCAGGCACGCTTTCGGGAAGCATTTTTATCTGCCGTCAAAGCGGTGGGGAAAATAATGAATGGAAGGCATTGGCCGATGTGCAGCTGAAGGAATTCGGAGAGGCCATGGAGCAAAAGGATGCCGACTGGGCGGAGCGTGTTCTGGAAAAGACAGCCAAAGGTGAAACAAAGCCGGGAGACAACACGGTTTATTACAGACGCTTCTGTCTGATCCGTTATATGATACAGCTGCTGCAAAACAGTGAAAGCGAAGTCCATCAGGCCATTTATGAGGATGTGAAGCGGATTAACCTGGGGGATACCGCCTCTTTTCTGGATGACATGAGAAATATTGTGAGATATTATTGCAGCCGCGAGGAGGGAACAAATTTTGACTATATTCTGCAATATATCAGGAATAACTACAGAAGGAACGATTTTTCCCTGGAGGAGGTGGCGGATGAGTTTGGCCTGTCGCGAACCTATGTCAGCCGCATTTTCAAAAAGAAAATAGGAATGAGGTATATTGATTATCTGAGCAATCTGCGGATGGAGGAGGCAAAGAAGGAGCTTTTGGAAACGGATCTGTCCATTCAGGAGATTGCGGAAAACGTTGGATATTTTGATGTTCCCGGATTTCGGAAAAAATTTAAGCAGATGTACGGCATCAACGCTTCCCAGTATCGGAAGCAGTATGGCAAAGCACAGTCTTGAAAAACCGGGAGGGAAGGCGGATATGTAGTGAAGACGAAGAAAAAAAAGAGCATATGGCGTAAGTGGCAGCTTTATCTGATGATACTGCCCGCGCTATTGTATGTGATTTTATTTAACTATAAACCGATGTACGGGCTGATCATAGCCTTTAAGGATTACAGCTTCAGACAGGGGATTTTAGGAAGCCCCTGGGTGGGCTTTCAACAGTTTGAAAGATTATTTTCCTCCTATTGGTTTCCTATTATCCTGAAAAATACACTGACTCTGAGTGTGCTGGCGCTGATACTGGGCTTTCCTGCCTCCGTGATCATTGCGCTGATGCTCAATGAGGTGATCAATAACAGAGTGCGAAAGTCCATACAGACAATTTTGTTTGCCCCCCATTTCATTTCCACAGTGGTTGTCTGCGGCATGCTCACCCTGTTCTTAAGCCCGTCCAGCGGAATTATCAATAAGGTCATTGAGTTTTTTACAGGAAATACCATTTTCTTTATGCAGGGGACTACCTGGTTTAAATGGATCTATGTGTTAAGCGGTATCTGGCAGGAGGCGGGCTGGGGAAGCATTATCTATTTTGCGGCTCTTGCCTCAGTGGATAAGGAGATTCTGGAGGCGGCGCAGATGGATGGCGCTTCCCGGTTTCAGAGGATCATCCATGTAAATCTTCCGGCTCTGGTACCCACTATGATTATTGTGTTTATCCTAAACTGCGGCTCTCTTCTGGGAATCGGATACGAAAAGGTATATCTTTTGCAGAACGAAACAAACCTTATGGCCTCGGAGGTGATCTCTACCTATGTGTACAAGGTAGGACTGGAAAATAACAGCTATTCCTTTTCCACTGCGGTAGGGCTGTTTAACTCTGTGGTCAACTGTATTATTCTGGTGGCTGCCAATCTGATCAGCAGGAAGGCCAGCGATACCAGCTTGTGGTAGGAGGTGGCGTATGGAAAAGCTCAGAGGAAAAAAGATGAGTTTAAACGACAGGCTGTTTGTCTGCTGCAATTATCTGATACTGGGGCTCATCCTTGTGATTGCCCTGTATCCCTTGATTTTTGTGGTAAGCGCTTCGGTCAGCGATCCGGTGGCGGTAACCTCCGGCGATGTGATTCTTCTGCCGGTGGGTTTTACTCTGGATGGCTATAAGTATATTATGCAGTATCAGGATATTTTTACGGGCTATGCCAACACCATTTTATACACGGTGGGAGGCACACTGCTGAACCTGGCGGTGACACTGCCCTGCGCCTATGCCCTTTCCAGAAAGGACCTGCCGGGAAGGGGCATCCTGATGAAGGTTTTTATTGTGACCATGTATTTCAGCGGTGGATTGATTCCCATGTATCTGAATATCAGGGATTTTCACCTTTTGGACACCAGATTATATATGATGCTGGGAGGACTGGTATCTGTCTACAATCTGATCGTGTCCAGAACCTTTTTTGCCGGCATTTCCTGGGAGCTTCATGAGGCGGCCATGATCGACGGCTGCAGCGACTTTAAGATTTTTGCAAAACTGGTGCTGCCCTTGTCCAAGCCTGTGATCGTGGTGATGGCTCTCTACTATGGCGTAGGGCATTGGAATGAATACTTCAACGCCATGATTTACCTAAGCGACAGAGGAAAATATCCGCTGCAGCTGATTTTGAGAGAGATTCTGATTCAAAGCAAAATAGCCAGCACCATTTTGGAAGGGGCAGGAGGCGCCGGATTAGACGCAGGCTCCATGCAGGCTATGATGCAGCAGGCAGATTTGATGAACCTGATAAAATATGGAGTGATCGTGGTATCCACGCTTCCCATGCTGATTGTTTTCCCTTGGCTGCAGAAGTATTTTGAAAAGGGTGTAATGATCGGCTCGGTGAAGGGGTAGCGGTCTTCGGGATGAGAGGAGAATATGCGTTATTTAGACAAAAGAGCAGATGTCATCTGCAGAGAATTGAAGCAGCTTTCTGTGAAGAAGGCTGTTCCCATTGAAAGCTGGGAGTACAAAAAGGGATTCTGGCTGTTTCCCTCCAAGGCTGACGAGGATGCAATGCCTTGGGAGCCATTCGACAGTAAAACCATGCACTGGTATGGCCCGGACGCCCATTGCTTTTTCCGGGCGAAGGCAAGAGTGCCAAAAGAGCTGGCGGGACAGCCCTTATGGCTTTTGATTGCACCAGAGCTTGGCATGACAAAGGATTCCACCAAGAATCCCCAGTTTCTGCTGTTTTTAAATGACAGCGCCGTTCAGGGAATGGACATCAATCACAGGGAGGCAAAGCTTTGTGAGGAAGCCATGGAGGGAGAGGAGCTTCAGATCGGACTGCAGGCCTATTCGGGGCTGGATTTTACAGAGTTTCGCCTGGAGGCAGAGCTTTTTGTGCCGGATTTGGAGACGGCGGCTCTTTATTATGATATCTGGGTGCCTCTGCAGGCTTTCGGAAGAATGGATAAGGAGAATCAGGACCGGATTCAGATGACTGCCATCTTGAATGAGGCGGTAAACCTTATAGATTTGAGAGAACCTTACTCGGAAGCCTATTATGAATCAGTCAGACAGGCGAGAGGGTATCTGGCGGAGGAACTGTACGAAAAGCGGGGAGGATATGAGGAGGTTATCGCCTCCTGTATCGGCCATACCCACATTGACGTGGCCTGGCTGTGGACTGTGGAGCAGACCAGAGAAAAGGCGGCGAGGAGCTTTTCCACTGTGCTGAAGCTGATGGAGGAGTATCCCGATTATAAATTTATGTCAAGCCAGCCTCAGCTGTACGTCTTTGTAAAGGAGAGATATCCCCAGGTTTATCAGGAGATCTGCAAGCGCATTAAAGAGGGACGCTGGGAGCCGGAGGGCGGTATGTGGGTGGAGGCGGACTGCAACCTTACCTCCGGGGAATCCCTGATCCGTCAGTTTTTGTATGGAAAACGGTTTTTTAAAGAAGAATTCGGCGTAGACAATAAAATCCTGTGGCTGCCGGATGTATTTGGGTATTCCGGTGCCCTCCCTCAGATCATGAGAGGCTGTGGCATTGAGTATTTTATGACCACCAAGCTGTCCTGGAACCAGATCAATCAGATTCCAAACGATACCATGATATGGAGGGGAATCGACGGCTCGGAGGTTCTCACCCATATGATCACAACCGTGGATATCGGGCAGAATATAAAGAACTTCTTTACCACCTATAATGGCAGGCTGCATCCGGATTCCATTATGGGCGGCTGGGAAAGATACCAGAACAAAGAGATCAATAATGATATTTTAGTGGCCTATGGTTTTGGAGACGGAGGCGGCGGTCCTACCAGGGAAATGCTGGAAACCTCAAAGCGGATGGAAAAGGGGCTGAAGGGAATACCAAAGGTCAGACAGGTATTTTCCCGCACATACTTTGAAGAGCTGCGGGAAAGAGTAGAGGGCAGTAAACGGCTGCCCGTGTGGGAGGGCGAGTTTTATTTTGAATATCATAGGGGAACCTACACCTCCATGGGAAGAAACAAACGGGCAAACCGAAAGTGTGAATTAAAGCTTATGGATCTGGAGCTTCTGCGTGTGCTTGCATCAAAAAAGGGCCTTTCCTATCCTGTGGAAAAGCTGGAGCAGATATGGAAGAAGGTTCTGTTAAATCAATTCCATGACATTCTGCCCGGTTCCTCCATCCGTCAGGTGTACGACGTCACAAGGACGGAATACGAAGAGCTCTTTGCAGCTATGGAGGAGCTGACAACGGAGGCGCTTAAGACGTTGACGGAGGATTCCGAGAATATTTCTGTGCTCAACACCATCGGCATGGAGACGGACGCTGTAATTCTGATAAAGGAGGAAATGCTGGAACCACAGCTTTTGAAGGAGGTTTCAGAGCCCTCAAAGGAGCCCTCGGGGCTTTGGCTTTCAGATGAGGAGGGTAATTGTTTCCCCATGCAGAGAACCAGGGAAGGCTTTTTGGCAAAGGTGAAGGGCCTGCCCTCCATGGGAAGCAGAGTCTGTCATGTGACATTGGGGAAACAGGCAAAAAACCCCTTTATTCTTACGCCGCGCAGCGTGGAGACGCCCCTTTATCGGGCGGTGTGGGACGATCAGGGAAATTTTGTGTCCATCTATGATAAGCGGGAGGAAAGAGAAGTGCTTGCCAAAGGAGGCAGAGGAAATCTGCTTCGCATGTACGAGGATAAGCCCATGGCTCATAATAACTGGGATATCGATGTTTATTACAGCGAGAAGAGCTGGGATATCACCCAGGTGGAGGAAATGGACTTTGTGGAGGAGGGACCTGTGCGCGCCACGCTGCTGATCAAAAGAAGCTTCAGCAGATCCTCCATCTGCCAGCGCATTCATTTTTATCCCGATACCATGCGGATTGACTTTGAGACGGTTTTGGACTGGAAGGACAACCAGCATCTTTTGAAGGCATGCTTTCCTGTGGATGTGCACAGCACCCAGGCAGCCTTTGAGATTCAGTTTGGCAATGTAAAACGAAACACTCATACAAACACCAGCTGGGAGGAGGCACAGTTTGAGACCTGCGCCCACAAGTGGGCAGACCTGTCCGAGGGAAACTACGGCGTGAGCCTTTTAAACGACTGCAAATACGGTCATTCCATAAAGAACGGAGAGATGACTCTGACCTTGGTTAAATCCGGAAATCACCCTAATCCACAGGCAGACAGAGAGGTACATTATTTTACATATGCCCTGTACCCTCATCAGGGTGATCTTGTCAAGGGGGATACGGTTAGAGAAGCGGAGCAGCTGAACAGAGCTCCCTATGTGGTGAAGGGAACCCTTGCGCTTCCTTCCTTCTGCAGTGTAGATTGCAAGAACATCAGAATCGAGACCATCAAAAGAGCGGAGGATGGCAAAGGGCTGATTCTCAGGCTTTACGAAAATCAAAATGCGAGAACCAGGGCAGTGCTTTCTCTGCCGCCCCAGATCACGCGCCTGATTCCCTGTAATCTCTTGGAGGAGGAGAAGGGAGAGGCCATTCCTGTCAGGGAAGGACGCGCGGAAATTGTGGTAAAGCCCTTCGAGATTCAGACATACAGATTACAGTAGAGGATACGGCTATGGTAGAAAAATATGAATATGGCAGTCCTGTGAATACACAGGCAGTGGTGGAGGAAATTCCGCTGCAAAGCGGTGAGCCTTCCTTTGGAAGGATTTTGCCGGGAGAAGGCTTTGGGTACATTTGTCCTCTTGAAAAACAGGATGTTGTGTACGGCCTGGGAGAAAATGTCAGAGGGCTGAACAAGAGAGGCTGGATTTATACCCATTACAACAAGGATGATCCTGCCCATACAGAGGGGAAGCATGGTCTTTATGCAGCTCACAACTTTCTTCTGATCAGCGGCAGGCGTCATATCGGGCTGTTCTTTGATTATCCCGGGGAGATTTCCTTTGATGTGGGGGCTTCCAGGGAAAAGGAGCTTTCAGTAAGCGCTCCACAGGCGGATATTGTCTTATATCTGATAGAGGAAGCCTCGGACAGGGAGGTGGTGAAAACCTTCCGCAGGCTGATCGGAAAAAGCTATATTCCCCCCAAATGGGGGCTGGGTTTTCAGCAGAGCCGCTGGGGCTACCGCACCGCCCAGGATGTGAGAGAGGTAGTGAAAAAACACAAGGAAGCCGGAGTGCCGCTGGATATTGTGTGTCTTGACATCGACTATATGGACGGCTGCAGAGACTTTACGGTAAGCAGCGAACGCTTCCCGGATTTTCCTGCCTTCGTTCAGGAGATGAGAGAACAGGGTGTGCGGCTGCTGCCCATTATCGATGCGGGCATCAAGGCTCAGGAGGGCTGGGAGGTCTATGAGGAAGGCCGCAAAAAGGGATATTTTTGCCGCAAGAAGAACGGAGAGGAATATATTTTCGGCGTATGGCCGGGGAAATCTGTGCTGGTAGACGTGTTTGACCAGGAGGCCGCCAAGTGGTTTGGAGAGCAGTATGGCTTTCTCATAAGCCAGGGAATCGAGGGCTGCTGGAATGATATGAACGAACCGGCCATGTTCTGGAGCCTGGACGCTGTGAAGGAGCTTTGGGAGAAGGTGCCGCCGGAGGAATACGCAAAGGAGGAGAAGCTCACCTCAAGCTTTGCCAGACTGCAGTCCGGCATACAGCGCTTCCAGGACAACCCTGCGGATCACGATAGATTCGTACATCACTATGAGGGAAGAACCTATACTCACAGGCAGCTTCACAATCTGTACGGATATTTTATGATGAAGGCGGCCAGGGAGGGTTTTGAGAAAGGGATGCCTGGCAAAACACCCCTTTTGTACTCCCGCTCCTCCTATATCGGCATGCACCGCCTCAGCGGTGTGTGGACCGGGGATAACTGCTCCTGGTGGAGCCATCTGCTTTTGAATATACAGATGATGCCCGCCCTGAATATGTGCGGTTTTCTCTATGCGGGGGCGGACATCGGGGGATTCGGGGACGACTGTACACAGGATCTGATGCTGCGGTGGCTGTCCTTTGGAATTTTTGTACCCCTGATGCGCAATCATTGCCATCTGGATTATAAGCCACAGGAATTTTATCAGTTTGAGAAGAAAGAGGAATACAGAGAGCTGATCAGGCTGCGGTATCGGCTGATTCCTTTCCTTTACCGGGAAATGATTTCTGCCGCGGAAAACAATGATGTGCTCTTTGCGCCCTTAAGCTTTGACTTTCCGGAGGATGAGATGGCCCGGAGTGTGGACGACCAGCTCCTTTTGGGGGATTCGCTGATGCTTGCGCCCATCTATGTGCAAAACGCCCCCGGGCGCTATGTCTATCTGCCGGAGGATATGCTCTTTGTGAAATGTCTGGACAGCACGCATTTTGAGACAGAGACAATGAAAAAGGGAATCGTGTATATTAAGGCAAAAGAGCATCAGGCATTTTTCTTTGTGCGGAAGGGACAAGAAAAAAAGATTGGGGAAGTTTTCACAGAGCTTTCCATAGGAAGCTAAAGGGAGGAGACAATGCAGGAAATAGTTTTGAACGGCATATGGGAGATGAAATCCCAGAGTGGAAAACAGGTTCTTGGAAAAATACCGGGGTCTGTCTATTCTTTTCTTCTGGATGCCGGAGAAATGGAGGATCCCTATTATCGGGAAAATGAGCTGGATGCCTTAAAGCTTTTGGAGGAGGATTATACCTTTGTAAGAAGCTTTGACGTGCCAAAGACGCTGATGGACTGTCCCAATAAAAAACTTCGCTTTGACGGCATTGACACCATAGCGGAAATTTTTCTAAACGGCAGCTTTCTTGGCAGGGCGGACAATTTCCACCGGTACTGGGAGTTTGACGTCAACGAAGTTCTGCGCGATCAGGATAATCTGCTGGAGGTAAAAATCAAATCTCCCATAAAATACATCCGCAGGAAGGATGAGGAGTACCATGTGGGGGGAACCGTTCATGCCATGAGAGGTTTTCCCCATATGAGAAAGCCTCATTGTATGTTTGGCTGGGACTGGGGCCCCAGGCTTCCGGACGCAGGTATCTGGAGGGATGTGCGCCTGCTTGGCTATGATAAGGCCAGACTGGGAGATATCCGCATCCTCCAGGAGCACAAAGAGGATGTATTTCTCACCGTCAGGGCACAGGCAGAAATGGTAAAGACGGCAGAAGCGGTGAGCACTGCACAGGAGGTAGAATTCCGGATTACATTGACAGACCCTTGGGGAAAGGAAATCCGGCTTGAAAACGGTGTGCCCTGCCGGATAGAAGAGCCCTTGCTGTGGTGGCCGAATGGTCTGGGAGAGCAGCCCTTGTATACAGTGAAGGTGCAGCTGCTTTTGGGCGGCGAGGTCGCAGAGGAAGCAAGGAAGCGCATCGGCCTTAGGACGCTCACCATAGAGCGCCGCAAGGATTCCTACGGCGAGAGCTTTGCCCATAAGGTGAACGGACAAACCTTTTTTGCCATGGGTGCGGATTATATTCCGCAGGACAATATTCTAAACAGGATTACGCCCAAGAGAACCAGAAAGCTTTTGGAGGACTGCAAAAGCTGTCACTTTAATGTGATACGGGTGTGGGGAGGCGGATACTATCCAACAGATGACTTCTATGACGCCTGTGATGAGCTGGGGCTGGTGGTATGGCAGGATATGATGTTCGCCTGTGCCAACTATCTTTTGGACGATGCCTTTGAGGAAAACATCACAGAAGAAATCAGGCAGAACGTGCGCCGGCTGCGCCATCACGCCGCTCTGGGGCTGTGGTGCGGCAACAATGAGATGGAGTGGCTTTCCTCACAGTGCAAATATGAGGGAAGCAAAACTACCCAGGCCCATTATATCCGCATCAATGAGCATATTATTCCCCATATTTTAAAGACGGAGGATCCGGATACCTTTTACTGGCCCTCTTCTCCCTCCTCGGGAGGTTCCTTTGAGGAGCCCAACAGCCCGGACAGAGGAGATGTGCACAACTGGGACGTATGGCATGCGGGCGTGCCCTTTGCCGCATATAGAGAGCATTGCTTCCGATATCTGTCAGAGTTTGGCTTCCAGTCCTTTCCCTGTCTGGAAACCATAAAAAGCTTTACGCTGCCCCAGGACCGGAATGTTTTTTCCCGGGTGATGGAGCGGCACCAGAGAAATGAGGGAGCCAACGGAAAGATTTTGCAGTATCTTTCCATGACATATCTTTATCCCACAAGCTTTGAGACGCTTTTATATGCCTCCCAGCTGCTGCAGGCGGATGCTGTGCGATACGGTGTGGAGCATTTTCGGAGAAACCGCAGCGACGACCGCTGCATGGGGGCGGTGTACTGGCAGCTAAACGATATCTGGCCAGTGGCCTCCTGGGCCTCCATAGATTACTATGGCAGATGGAAGGCTCTGCAGTATGCGGCGGCAAGATTTTTTGCGCCGGTGATGATTTCCTGTGAGGAGGTCTGTGAAATTACCGCCAGAACCTCGGTGGTGCAGGAGCCTACCCCCAATGTGAGCACTGCCAGGCTGAATGTGACAAACGAGACGGCAAAAAGGATCCGGGGCACGGTGGGCTGGGAGCTTCGATCCCCTGACAGCAGAATCCTTTCCTGTGGGGAAGAGGAGGTGACAGTGGAGCCCTTCTCCAGTCTGTGGCTGGAAACTATGGATTTTTCTGACACGGATTACAGAAGCAATCATCTTTGCTATTACTTCTCCCAGGAGGGCAGAATTGTAAGCAGCGGGACGGTGTTGTTTACGGCTCCCAAGCATTACCGTTTTGCGGATCCGGCTCTTACCCTTAAAAGAAGGGGAAGCCAGATTACGGTGACCGCAAAGGCCTTTGCAAAATCTGTGGAAATTTACGGGGAGGATGGCTATGTGAGGCTGTCGGATAATTATTTTGATATGGAGGCAGGAGAAAGGACCGTGGAGCTTTTGGAGGGAAGCTGTGAAAAGCTGGCGGTGCGGTCTGTCTTTGATATTCGGTAAAAATTTTTTACACGCGAATTTATTCGCGTTGGCTATATTGTGCCGAAGCGTCACAAATAAGCCTTGATGCGACAATAGAAATCGCCTGCGCGAATTTCTATTGCGCGATTCCTATGCTACGCTTCGGAATGGAGATTAAATAAAATGGATATTTATGAAAAGCTGAAGGAAATGGGGCTTACGCTCCCGGGAAGGCCTGCAAAGGGGGGAATCTATCAGCCCGTTGTGCAGGCGGGAAATCTGCTGTATGTTTCGGGACAGGGAGCAACCAGGGACGGCGCCGCAGTGGTGACCGGATATGTGGGCGGCGATGTGACAGTGGAAGAGGGACGGGAGGCTGCCAGGCTGTGCACCTTAAACGCCTTAAGCTGTCTGGAGGCGTATACGGGAGATTTAAGAAGGGTCAGACGGCTGATAAAGACGCTGGGCTTTGTACAGAGCGCTCCTGGATTTCACGGACAGCCCGGTGTGATTGACGCAGCCTCTGAGCTTTTATGCCAGCTTTTTGGGGAGGAAAGAGGCGTGGGAGCCAGATCTGCGGTATCCTGCAATGAGCTTCCCGGCAGCACCAGTGTGGAAATTGAATTCATTTTTGAACTGGAAGCATAATCAGCAAAGAAGAGAGAAAAAGTCTTGGAAAAAGTCATCCGTGGTGAGATAATATGTATAAAAGCATAGGATAATCTGGAGGTAGAAAATGAAAATAGGAGCTTTGGAAGCAGGAGGCACTAAGATGGTATGCGCTGTGGGAAATGAGGAGGGAGAAATCCTGAAAAAAATCACTATTCCCACTGAAACGCCCCGGGAAACGATGCCGAAAATGCTTGATTTTTTTGAACAGGAGCAGGTGGAGGCTTTGGGAATTGGCTGTTTTGGCCCCATCAATCCTGTAAAGGGGACGCCCCATTACGGATATATCACATCCACGCCCAAAATTCCCTGGCAAAATTATGACATCGTGGGTGCCTTTGCCCAAAGGCTGCACTGTCCTGTAGGATTTGACACGGATGTGAATGCGGCGGCCCTGGGAGAAGCCTCCTATGGAATTACCAAAGGATTAAGAAACAGCATTTATATTACCATAGGCACCGGCGTAGGTGTGGGCGTTTTTTCAGAGGGAAGGCTTCTGCACGGCATGATGCACCCGGAGGGCGGGCACATTCTGGTGAAAAGACATCCGGACGACCCCTATGAGGGTGCCTGTCCCTTTCACAAGGACTGCTTTGAAGGGCTTGCGGCGGGGCCGTCCCTGGAAAAGCGCTGGGGAGTAAAGGGAGCACAGCTTTCAGACCGCAGGGAGGTATGGGAGATCGAAAGCTATTACATAGCCCAGGCCTGTATGGACTACTGCGTGATCCTGTCGCCGGAGCGCATTGTGCTGGGAGGGGGCGTGATGAAGCAGCCCTCGCTGCTGCCTCTGGTGCGGGAAAAATTTGCAGAGATGATGGCGGGATACATTCAGACCCCGCAGGTACAGGATGTGGAAAATTACATCGTTGGGCCCTCCCTGAATGATGAACAGGGAGTGAAGGGCTGCATCCGCCTGGCTTTGGAGGCCGTACACAACCCTTGACAGGCAGTCTCTGTTCGTCTATAATAGCGCTTGAAAATTTTGAGTGGATTTTTCTAGATGATGTCATCACCTTTTCGCCACACAGTTATCTTTTTGATAGTTGTGTGGCTTTTTTGCGTCTGTATGGCATCAGGAGAAAATTCTGCGGGCAGAATATAATTTTGAGGAGTTTTACAGGAGCGATTATGAATGAGAATTTTATGAAAGAGAGGCCGGTTCTGCCATTGCTTTTGTCCATGGCGCTTCCAATGGTATTGTCCATGCTGGTGAATTCTCTCTATAACATTGTGGACAGCTTTTTTGTTGCCCAGATAAGCGAGGACGCCATGACGGCATTGTCGCTGGTTTATCCCATTCAGAATTTTATCAATGCGGTTGGGATTGGCTTTGGTGTTGGCATCAACGCAGTGATTGCCTTTTATCTGGGGGCGGGCGATTCTTCCAGGGCGGACAGAGCGGCCTCACAGGGACTTTTGCTTGCTGTGGTTCACAGCATTGTTATGACCATCGGCGCTATTGCGGTTATGCCTGTCTTTTTGAGAAGGTTCACCTCTTCCGAGACAGTGATTGACCTTGGCCTTAGATATTCTGCCGTGGCATTTTTGTTTACGATAGTTATCGTTGCTGGGGTGACCTTTGAGAAAATTTTTCAGGCGGTGGGAAGCATGAAGGTGACGATGGTCAGCCTCATGTGTGGATGTGTTGCGAATATTATTTTAGACCCCGTACTGATCTTCGGGCTTGGGCCGTTTCCGGAAATGGGGATGGAGGGCGCTGCGCTGGCCACAGGAATCGGGCAGTCGTTTACATTGGCCATCTATCTGGTGGTCTATTTGGTGCGCCCGAGCCGTGTCCGCATCCGCAGACAGTATCTTGCCCTTGACAGGAAAATGGTTTTGAAATTGTATTCCATCGGTATCCCTGCATCTTTGAATCTGGCGCTGCCCTCTGTTTTGATTTCTTCCTTAAATGCAATTCTCTCGTCCTACTCAGAGGTGTATATTCTGGTGCTGGGGATCTATTATAAGCTGCAGACCTTTTTATATCTTCCCGCCAACGGAATTGTCCAGGGAATGCGCCCTTTGATCGGTTTTAACTATGGCGCCGGGGAGCATAAGAGGGTAAATCAGATTTATCAGATTGTTCTGTGCATGAGCGGAAGCATTATGATTCTGGGCACTGCGATCTGCTTGATCTTCCCGGGGCAGCTCATGAGCCTGTTTACCCACACGCCGGAAACAATCCGGGCCGGCGAGACAGCCCTTCGCATCATCAGCGCAGGCTTTCTGGTCTCTGCCGTCTCGGTAACCTCCTCAGGGGCGCTGGAAGGATTGGGCAAGGGGGTGCCGTCTCTGGTGATCTCCTTGTGCCGCTATGTGATAGTCATCCTTCCCGCAGCATTTCTGCTTGGCAAAATTTTCGGCCCGGTGGGTGTGTGGAACGCTTTCTGGATAACAGAAGCGGTTACAGCAGTCATCGCCTTTGGCGTTTACCGCAGTTCAACACGACCACAGAATTGATATTGCTAATATTTTATTGAGGATAAACCAGCCTCTCCTCCCCAATGCTCTGCAGAACATTTTCCAGATAGCGCTTTGCCAGATAATTTGCCATACCCAGATTCATGTCCAGATAATTGCCGCAGTCCTTGGGGGAGGCGCCGGGCACCTCATCCCGGTAGTCCCGGATAAAGGTGAACATTTCCGTGATCAGGGGCACCACGTCCCGGGAAGCGTAATCTCCGGCCAGCAGCAGATAAAAGCCGGTTCTGCAGCCCATGGGGCCAAAGTAGATGACCTTATCCTTATAGGAGGGGTGATTGCGTAAAAAGGTGGCTCCCAGATGCTCTATGGTATGCACCTCCGCAGTATTCATCACCGGCTCCTCGTTGGGGCTTGTCATTCTCAGATCAAAGGTAGTGATGGTCTCCGCGCCCACCTGATCCTTTCTGGACACATATACGCCCGGCTGCAGCTTGATATGATCTATGGTAAAGCTTGCAATCTTTTCCAAATCTGAGATCTCCTTTCCTTTTGAGGCTTGAATAGGTAATTGCGAAACTCGCTATGCTCAGTATACCCTATTCCCGGAAGAAAGAAAAGGGAAAAAAAGATAGCAGGAAAAAACGAAATATGCTATCATGAAAACAAGCATATATATTTATGGATGATCGGAGAGAAAATTTTGCACAGAATAGTAATAAACAAATTGGGGCCTATCAGCTATTGTGAATTAAAATGTTCTGATTTTCTGACTTTTACAGGATTTCAAGCATCAGGCAAGAGTACAATTGCAAAGGCAATATATTTTTTCAGAACGGTGAAGGAAGATATTTTAAATATATCTGTAAAGCAAGCAGTGGATGCTTATCAGAGTGAGAAAAGTTTGAGGCGCAGGCTGGAGGCTGTCTTACGAGAAAAATTCCTTCGAATTTTTGGTTCATCATGGGGCATGGAAAATGATATGTTTTTGGAATATTTTTATACGGACAGTGTGTATATAAAGGTCATGCTGATGAAAGAAACGGTATATTCTACGCCAAATTATGTCTGGATTGAGTTAAGTGATGAAATCAAATCTTTTTTGCGTATGCACAACAGATTTTTAAAGGCAGAATCTACAGGAATTCCAGAAATGGCAAAGGAAGCATTTAAACGTGATTTAAATAATTTTTTTGATGATAAGTTTTCTGTTGTATATATTCCTGCAGGAAGAAGCATGATCACCTTGCTGTCCAACCAATTAAGTTATATTTATTCTACAATGGAAGATTCTCAGAAACGTGCTCTTGATTACTGCACACAAGATTATCTCGAAAGAATACTGCGCCTTAAAACAGAGTTTGAATATGGAATTCGAGGTCTTCAAAGCAGGGGCGGAGGGAAAAAATCTCAGGAGGCTGTTAAAAGAGCCATACAGCTGATAGATAATATATTATGTGGAACTTACCAGTGCAATAACGGCGAAGAGCGAATTATGCTGGATAATGAAAGGTATGTGAAAATAAATTTCTCATCATCCGGACAGCAGGAGGCGGTTTGGATTTTGAATTTATTGTTTTATTATTTGGTGAAAAATGAACCTATTCTTTTCATCATTGAGGAACCGGAGTCACATCTATTTCCAGAAGCTCAAAAGTATATCACTGAACTAATAGGGCTGGTTTTCAATCAGGGGAATTCCATGTTGGTTACAACCCATAGTCCCTATGTGCTTGGTGCATTGAATAACTTATTATATGCAAACCGTATCTCCTTAATAGATGCTTCAAAAGTGGATGAAGTGATTTCAAAAATGCTTTGGCTGCAAGGCGAAAAATTTTCAGCATGGTTTGTCAAAGATGGCAAAATTGAAAACTGCATTGATGAAGAAATAGAAATGATTCAAAATCAAAAAATAGATGAGATATCAAAAGTAATTAATTCTGACTTTGATAAAATTTTTGATATACAAATAAACAACAGCTAGGTGGTGCACATATGCCGATTATAGGGTTTGACTCTCTGTGTAACGACAGGGCGAAAATTATTGTGTCTCAGGACAAGGGGCAAACGAGAAAGCACATTGCGCATAATCATTCTTCAGCAAAGGTATCCCATTACAGGGTAGACGGTGTAATAATAAAGCAAGGGAATAAGTGTGATTATTTATTGCTGAATAATGATAAGAGGACAGCCTATTTTATTGAGTTGAAAGGTTCTGATTTAGTTTGGGCAGCAAAGCAGATAGAGGCCGCTCAACAGATACTGCAGAAGGATTTGGAAGCATATTCTAAGGAATACCGTATCGTTGCCAGCCGTTGCAAGACCCAGGAAATAGAAAGCGCTGAGTTTAAAAAATATCGTTTTAAATGGAAGAAAAAGCTAAAATATAAGGCAGAATGTCTTGAAGAAAACATATGAAAAAATCCCTGTGGCAATTCTCGCCACAGGGATTTTTTCAAGGATTCCAGCCATCCGGCCCCTTGAGCACATTTTCTCTGGAAAAGTAATCGTCCAGCTGGGGATTTTCCAGCTGTCGGCTGAAGGGAGCTCTTTTTTCCGGGGCAGCGCCGGGGCCTTCGTTTGCATATTCCACATAGTCGCAGAGCACCTCGGCCCTTACCCGCCCCCAATTCTGCCAGCCCTCGGGACAGATGTGGGGATCCATGGTGCAGCGCACAAAGGCGGTCTTGGCAAAATCCCTCCAGGGACGGCCCAGATAGACGTTTGCGTCCTCCTCCCCGGTGAGATGGCAATGGGAAAAGACCAGACCGTATTCCTGTTCCTTTGGAGTGCTGGCGGCGGTGATGAAAGCCTTCTCTTCGCTGGATCGTCCCCTGGAATGAATTTCACAATCCTCAAAAAAGGCTGTGTTGGGGCCAAAGATAAAATCCACGTCGCCGCAGATATAGCAGTCCTTGAAATAATTGCGGATAAGGCTGTGATCCACTTTTATTTTGGAAGCGGTAAAAAAGTCAGGCAGCATCAGCTTTTTCATCTGACAGGTGATGGGCTCTCCCACAAAGAGGGTGTCCTGCCATCCTAAAAGGCGGCAGTTGTAAAAGCTGAGACGATCCGCCGCCGCATATACGGCCAGGGCCTGTCCGGCCTGACAGCCTGGTCCGGCAGTGTTCTCCACTGTAATATTTCTGACAGTAATGTCTTTTCCTGCAAAAAACAAAACGGCAGTGTTAAAGGTTCCATATTCCCCGTCTCCATCCGGACGGGGTTTTTTTGCGCCGTCTCCATATCTGAAAATCACAGCGCCGGGGTCCGGCCCCATTCCCACAATCTCCAGATTTTCCTTTCGAATAAACACCTTTTCTTCGTATACGCCAGGCTCTACACAAATGCGGACGGTTTCCGAAAGACCATCTGCAACAGAAAGCACCGCCTCCTGCAGTGTGGGAAAGGCGTCCTTTTTATTTTTTGCAACAGTAATAGTAAGCATATGTTTTCTCCTTCTTTTAAAATTTTCAGGTAATTGCGAACCCCGATTTCTGGTATCAGAAACTGGGCGTAATAACCAAAATAACGGTGACGAGCCACTGCTTCGGAACCCGTTTTTGGTTATTATGACCAGGTTCGTGATTTTATTAGCGAGTTTCGCAACTACTTATTAATATTTTACATGGAGGTCAGTGACTGCTGTAAGCCTCAATGCTCCTTAAACCATTGTAAACAAAGGCTTTTTCCTGCCGCAATTACAAAAAAATGTACTGATATCAATTTTTTATGATTTTCAATTTTTTTTCATAGCTTTGATTTTTTAAGATTGAGAACAGGGAATAAAAATGATATTTCTAAATTAACACAGCAAAAGCCGTCAGACGCCAATGCGATGAAAAATGAAATGATGAAATAAGAAAGCAATCAATGTTAGGAGGAGAAAAGAAATGGCTGTTACAAAACAAAGAAAGGCAGCGGCAGCAGCGGTGGGACGAAGAACTCCCGGGGCCGGAGGTAAAATAGCCGTACATTTTAAAAAGTATTACCAGCTCTGGCTGTTAGCGCTGCCTGGCATCATACTGACGCTGATGTTTTCCTACATACCCATGACCGGTCTGGTTATCATATTTAAGGATTACAATTTTACGGACGGTATTTTCGGCAGCCCCTGGGTGGGATTTAAAAATTTTGAGTTCTTTTTTGCCAACTTCGCAAATGCCTGGAGGGCAACTAAGAACACGATCATATTAAATCTGCTCTACACGGTGTGCGGAACCATAGTTTCGGTGGCGCTGGCGGTTATGTTCAATGAAATACGAAGCAAAAAGTACTTAAAAACAACCCAGTCCCTTTCCATCATGCCCTACTTTATTTCCTGGGTGGTGGCCGGAGGTATTTTGAGAGCTCTGCTAAATTATGACGGGGGCGCCATCAATAATTTTTTAATGGCCCTTGGCATGGACCGGGTGGATTTTTACAATGACCCCAAGTATTGGAGGATAATCCTGACCCTGTGCAATATCTGGAAATCCGCAGGCTACAATGGCATCATTTACTTTTCCACCATAGCGGGCTTTGACACCTCACTGTACGAATCGGCGCAGGTGGACGGCGCAAATTTATGGCAGAGAATCCGTTACATTACCGTGCCGCTGCTGAAGCCTACTATTATTATTATGTTTTTGCTTTCTATCGGAAAGATTATGAGCGGTGATCTGACCATGATGATGTCCATCACCAATCTGTCGCCTATGCTCTTGGACACTACAGATATTATCGACACCTATGTTTATCGTTCCGTTATTGGTGTGGGAGACTTTGTAATGGGCTCTGCAGTGGGACTTTACCAATCCATCTTCGGATTTGTGCTGGTGCTGTTTTCCAACTGGCTGGTGGGACGGTTTGATAAGGATTATAAATTATTTTAGGAAGGGAGGAAATTATGATGGAAAAAAGAAAGAAAATCAAACGCTGTACTTCGGACAGAGTGCTGACGACAGTGTTCTATGCAGTAGCGGGCGTATTTGCCATAGCGTGTCTGTATCCGCTGCTTCTGGCCATAGGAACCTCCTTTACGGATGAGGCATCTATCACGGTGAACGGCTACAATGTCATTCCCAGGGAATTCAGCCTGGAGGCCTATCAAATGATTTTTGGCTCTCTGGGAAAGAATCTGTTCAACGCTTACTGTGTGACCATAGGAGTTACTGTATGCGGCACCATTCTCTCCATATTGGTTTCCTCCTCTTTTGCCTATGTGCTGACGGTGAGGGAATTTAAACCAAGAGGGGCATTGAATATGTTCCTTTATATCCCCATGATTTTTTCCGCAGGACTGCTGCCCTGGTATATCATGTGCACCAAATACTACCATTTGACTAATAATTTTCTGGCGCTGGTGCTCCCCTGCTGCATCAATGCCTTCAACGTGTTTCTGCTTCGCAATTTCTTCAAATCCATACCGGAGGAGCTTGCGGAGGCGGCAAAGATTGACGGGGCAAATTATTTAAGGATATTCAGCGTGATTTATTTCCCTCTGGCTAAGGTGGGCCTGGTGACAGTCGGCCTGTTCTACGCACTAAGCTACTGGAACGACTATTATCTGTCCTTAATGTTTATCAGCAAGCAGAATATGTACCCGCTGCAGTATTATCTGTACAATATGCTTTCCAATGTACAGTTTATGGCAAACCAGGCTAACGCTTCCCTGGGATATAATATCAATATTCCCCTGGAAACCACAAAAATGGCCACCATCTGTGTGACCATAGGACCGATTATTTTACTTTATCCCTTCGCCCAGAAATACATTACCAAGGGAGTTATCGTAGGAGCGGTAAAAGGGTGAGAGCACTCACATTCACAATATATTTTTACAAGGAGGAAAACATATGAAAAAGAAACTGATTTCCACATTGCTGGCGGCAGCCATGGCAGCGTCGCTTGCAGCCTGCGGCTCAGACGGAGGCGCAACAGCATCCTCTGCATCATCGGACACCACAGCACAGGAAAGCTCCCAGACTGCGGAGGCAAGTACGGAGGCGGGTACGGAGGCAGAAACCACTGCTGATTCTGAGAATCCCCTCCGGCCCGACACCCTGGACACCATCACAGTGGTGCTGTTCGGGGAGGAGTCCCCTCGTATGCAGGAGCTGATGGAGGAAGAGTTTCAGCAGGTATTTATTGATGAAATCAACACCCAGGTGGAGCTGATGTATCTGCCCTGGACGGAGAATGGAGCGGGCGGAAAGGTAGACCTGATGATCGCCTCAGGACAGGAGTTTGACGCCTGCATCGTGGATCCCGCATGGGCTGCGAACAGCTACAGCAAGGGTTATCTTCAGGACCTTACAGATGTGATCGACACCTATCTTCCGGACTGGCATGAAAACATGGATGAAACTGCCTTTGACGCATATCGGTTTGGAGACGGCGTCTATGCCATTCCCATCGGCAACAAGCCTACGGCGGGAACCTTTAACACAGTCTGTGTGAGAAAGGATATCATGGATGCCATCGGCATGACGGAGATCACCAGCCTGGAGGATTTGACAGAATATGTAGAGAAAGCCTATGAGGAATACGGACTGTATGCTACCTATGAGCTGGCAAACAGCGAATACATTATCAGAGGCGCCAGCGACAGAAACATCAGCGAGCTGACTACGGGACTGTGGGTGGATCAGGATACCCATGAGCTCATCAACTTTGCGGAATCCCCTGAGTTTGAGACGGCGGTGAAGCTGTACAACGAATGGTATGAGAAGGGATTGATTCCCAAGGATATTCTTACTAACACAGTAACCTTGCCCTTCCAGGCAAATATGTGCTCCATCATGAGAGGCACCAGCGGAACTACCAAGATTGAGAATGAGCCGGGCTTAAAGACTATCGTGCCCGAGGCGGAAACCATTGAATTTTATCTGCGCCCTGACAAACCCGTTTACAAATCCACCTATGAAAACACAGCCTTCCAGGTACCGGTGACCTCTAAAAAGGCCGACAGAGTGGCGCTGTTTGTAAACCTTCTGCAGAAAAATACGGAGCTGGCGGACCTGTTTGCTTATGGCGTTGAGGGAACGGACTACGAGCTGGTGGATGGAAAGGTGTCAAAAATAAGCACTGACGAGCTGTTCTATGAATGGATGATTTATAATGTAAATATTTCTACCCCTACCACAGCTTACACGGATGAGTTTATGGAAGTCTATAAGACCTGGGATGAAGGCTCTATTACCTCTGTTGATTTTGGCTTCAGTATTGATTATACTAATATTAAGACAGAAAAGGCACAGATTGACAGTGTATGGGATGAGCTGGCAAAGCCCATGCTGGCAGGACTTAAGGATTACGACTCCAATATCGAGGAGCTGAAAACTGCGCTGCAGAATGCCGGGTGGGATACCTATGTGGCAGAGATTCAAAGACAGTTTGATGAATTTCTGGCAAATAAATAAGTAATTGCAAAAAAAGAGGCTGTCTGTTCTTGCAACAGGCAGCTTTTTTTGAGAAAATAAGAAAAAACCAAGGGAGGATGAACATGCTGACATTTGAGACAAAAACACCGGAGGAATGCGCAATACCGGGAAAAGCGGTGGAGGAGATGGACAAACGCATGGAGCGTCTTGGAATCCATATCCATGGCTATCTTTTGCTGAGTGGAAAAAGTATTATAGCGGAGCGCTACTGGGAACCCTATGGAAGGGATGTGATTCACAGGATGTACTCCATCACCAAGAGCTTTGCCGCCCTGGCAGTGGGACTTTTGGAGAAGGAGGGACGAATCAGCCTGGACGACAAAATCTGCCAGTATTTTCCAGAGATGCTTCCCGAGGACGGAGGGCATCCCTGGTGTCTTGAAATGACTATAAGGGATATGCTTTCCATGAGAACCTGCTATGGCTCCACTACCTTTAAGCGTTATGGAGACGGAGACTGGACGGAATCCTTTTTCCGGGTGGAGCCGGATCATGTGCCGGGCACTGTCTTTTCCTATGATACCTCCTCCGCTCATGTGCTGGCGGCTTTGGTGGAAAAGCTGACCGGCATGGAGCTGCTGGATTATATGCGGGAGAAGGTGCTGGATAAGCTGGGCTTTTCCAAAGAGGCCTATATCATGAAGGATCCCTCCGGCGTATCCCAGGGGGGAAGCGGAATGGTGTGTACCCTGCGGGATGTGGCCAAGGTGGCCTATTTGTGCAATCAGGGAGGCATACTGGATGGAGAGGAGCTTCTGCCCGGTGAGTTCTTAAGGGAGGCTGTGGCCTGCCAGACCCCCACGGATGTTCAGCCCACTCTGGACGAGCAGTGCGGCTACGGCTATATGATCTGGATGCCAAGAGAAGATGGCTTTGTGTTCTACGGTATGGGGGGACAGCTTGCAGTGTGCTTTCCCAAGCTGGATTTTTGCTATCTCACCATGGCGGATACCATAGGCAATCCAGCGGGACTGCAGATGCTCTATGACTGCTTTTACGACACGGTGTACCCTTGCCTGAAGGAGCAAAGGGGCAAAGCACTGACAGTGGGGAAAAACCTTGGACAGGATGTGCCGGATGCAGAATGGGAAAAGCGGCTTCGAGAGGAAACCCAGAATGTGGCCTATACCTTTTATCCCAACCAGATGCAGTGGAGCAGCCTTTGCTTTGACTGGCAGAAGGGGCGGCTTAGCTTTGTACTGCCCTCAGGGGAGGCACAGCTTGACTTTGGAGGTGACTGGGTGCGGGGACAGAAGTTTCCGGGCACAGATTATGCCTGTGAGTGTAAGGGATATTGGAAAATGGGACATTTCCTGCTGCAGTGCTATGTGACGGATGAGGAGCAGGGACATGTGAGCATGGATTTTGCATGGAAGGATGAAAGACTGAGCGTACGCATGGTCAGCACCAATGAGGAGTATTTCGCTTTCTTTAAGGGCTTTGGCTCTGCGTACAGACAAAAGGAATAGAAGGGAAGCCTATGGACAAGGGAATCTGCCAGAAATTTTTGGGGAAGTTTAAGGGGAAGAAGATATTCCGGCATATGTTTGCAGTCTGCTTTGGTTTGGCGGCCATCTGTATTTTTTTATCCTGCATTGTGGGGTTTTTGTGGTTTCGGGCCTCCCAGCTGGAAAAGGAAGAGCAGGACTATGAAAATATGCTGTACGCTTATTCTCTCATGCTTGACAGCTACCGGAATTCGGCAGAGGAAACCATTGAGGTGCTGGAAAATGACAATTATGTAAAGCGGATTATGTACCGGCAGGAATTTTTCTGGGATGATAACACAGGTGTGGCGGCTTCGATGGTGACTAACATGATTTCCGTCAACCCCTTCTTTCATTCTATCTATATTTTCGGAAGCGGGGATTATCTTTTAAAGAGCAGTAATCCCTCTTACCCTATGGACAAGCAAGGGGACAGCCTGATGCAGGGAATCTACCAAAACAGCGTTTTCGGAGAATTTACGCCTGCCTATTATATTGACGTTTACGGAGAGAGCAAAGCCCTTTTGTGCCTGTCCAGCGGGGAGCTGGAGCCGGTAAACGGTCAGAAGGAAAGCGGCATTTTAGTAAGTCTGGATATCGGCAGGGTGATGGAGGGCATATTTTCTCAGGCGAAAGAAGGAGAGCAATATCTCCTGACCGATGGACAGGGCAACATTATCTATGCCAAGGGCGGCAGATACCAAAGCAGCAATCCTTTGCAGGAGGAGGCGCTCATATCGCTTCTGCGCAGCTGTACGGGACAGTCGGCAGAGCTGTTAAGGCTGGATGGGGAGAGGTATCTGGCAAGCTGCGTCAATATGGACGGGGAATTTTACCTGGTGTGGCTGGTGCCCTACCAGAATCTTTCCGCTTCCATCCGGCATGTGGGAATTATTTTTGCGGCTATAGGGATATTGGTTGTGATAATTGTGCTGCTGCTGGCGTTTGCTATGTCCAACCGAGTGTATGCTCCCTTAGATGAGATGGTTCGCACGGCCGGAGAAGAGGGAGTTCCCTCCAAGGCTATGTCCAAGAGACTGGCGGACACGGAGCTGTCCACCATTGCAAGAACCTACCAGTCCATGGTGCAGACCCTCAATCATATGAACCTGCGGAAGGAGCAGGAGGAGCTTGCAGCTTATTTAAGCAGCAAATCCACCCAGAAAAGCACGCCCGAGTGGGTGGAGGAAACCTATGGAAGAGAGGGAGTCCACAGCCGTCTGGTATGTCTGCGCATCAGCGATACCAAGGATTTTCATGACAATAATACGGAGGAAGCCATTGCCTTTGAGCTTGAGACCATAAAAAGCATTGTGGAGGAGGTGCTGAAAGGGCTTGGCGATATTCTTGTGACGCCTGTGGACAGAGAATATCTGGCGGTGATGCTGTTTTCGGAGAGCGCCAGGACAGAGGAACAGATCATTTCCGGCATACGAGAGGTATTCGCAGTAACCGGGGAGCTTCTGCACATTGGCATGGATGCAGGGATCAGCAAGGAAAAGGAAGGCTTTGGAGAGCTGAATATTATGTATCAGATGGCAAGAGCCGCCACGGCGTACCGCTTTATGTATGGGATCGGCTCCATTGTGACGGAGGAGGAAATGACGGTAAGGGCCTTAAACGGCAAAACCTCTCCGGAGGTTTCTGCGCTGATAGAGCAGCTAAAGAACGGTGACAGAGAAGGCTTTGCCAGGGAATACCAACACATGATTAAGGAGATCAAGGACCTTTCCATTCAGGCAGCAATGGACACCCTTATGGAAATGGCCTCCCAGATGATCACCTATTACCATACCCTGCACTATCGGTTTGAACCCTTGTCAAAGGCTGACTACGAAGCCTTAAGTCAGAGCCTTTCTTCCTATGAGTACATGGATGACATCGGCGAGTGGTTTTTCCAGCTTGCAGAGGAAATCTGGACGGTGCTGGAGCGGTCCAGACAGACGGGCAGAGAGGACATTGTGGAAAAGGCTGTGTCCTACCTGCAGGAAAACTATGCGGACCCGGGCATCAGCGCCCAGCTTCTGGCGGACAGATACCACATTACGCCCTCTTATTTCAGCAGACTGTTCCATGAAAAGTGCGGATGCGCCTTTCCTGATTATCTCACTGCGCTGCGGATGGAAAAGGCTAAGGAGCTTCTGCTATCGGAGGGCAATAAAAGCATACAGGAAATCTGTGAGCTGGTGGGATACAGCAATCCATCCTACTTTAACGCCATATTCAAAAAGAAATTCGGCGTCACGCCGGGGCAGTTCCGAAGGAATCACAGAAACGGGCAGTGATTTTTGTATTGATAGTATTCATGCACCAGGCTTTTATAGCCCCAGTCCTTTAAGGTCTGATAGCGGATGCGGTAATTGCCCCTGGTGTGGCGGCCGGTGGCCGCATAGCGCAGGTACTGCTGCAGATAGGCGTCCACCTGCCTTAATCCTGTGTCCACAGTGAGATTGGGAAAAAACCATCTGCTCCAGGTGAAATCCTCTTCCTCCTCCTGACCGTAGAATTTCCGGTTCATGGCGCGGATAAAGCCGATGGCCGCCTTGTCTGGCGCCAGACCCTTTCTGCGCTGCCACCGGCGCAGCGCATTGGCCTTGCGCCTGATCTTTCCCTTGATCTTGTAAATGGTGTTTGGAGAAAGATCCGCCTCTCCTTTATGGAAGGAAAAGCCAAGAAAGTCAAAGGGCTCTCCGGGAGCGGAAATATGCACCTTTTCGGGATTTATGGAAAGCCCCAGGGATTTCAGCCTCTCATAGAGCTGCGCCTGTCTTTTTTCCAGCGCCTCCAGGGTGGGCGCAAACAGCAGAATATCATCAGAGTAGCGAAAATAGGGTACGCCTTCTTCTTCAAAAAAGGCGTCCGTATCCCGCAGATACACGTTGGCAAAAAAGGGAGAAATGGGAGTGCCCGCCATGGCTCCATGATTTTCCTTCACAATCTGAGAGCCGTCCACTACCCGATCCTCCCCAAGAATCCGGGTAAACAAAGCATATAGAGCGGGATCTCTTTTGCGGAGAAAGGAAAGCTTTTCCAAAAGGAGCTTTACGTCGATGGAATTGAAGTAATTGCTCACGTCTGCCTTCAGGCAGTAAAAGGAGCAAATGCGTCTGTCCCTTCGGATGCGGAGGACCGCGTCCCTCACTCCGTAGCCCCGGCGGAAGGAATAGCAGCTTTTACAGAAATAATCGTCAAAGGAAAAAAGCTGAAAGGCGATGAATTTCAAAAGGATACCCTCATCTCCTGAAAAAGTGTAGACGATGCGTTTTTTTGTAGTGCCTTCCTTGTTTACCACACGCTTTAACGGAAGCGTCTGGGGGAAAAGGCTCTGCTGCCAGGCGCTGCACAAAGGCAGATATCTCTTCTGCTCGATAAAGGAAAGCAGCTCCTGGGCTTCCTTCTGGGAAAGATGCTGTTTTGTAAGCTTGTATTCTAAAAAAGCCCGCCAGCTTTCCTCGCTGGCCGCTTTTTCAAGGATGGATGTGTTCATGGGAATTCCTCGTAAAAAGATCACAAATGAAAAGGCTGCCGGCCCGCATTGTATTTGCCGCAGGCTGGCAGCAAAAAGAAGGGGAAAACGCTTTGAAGCCATAATAGCCGTGCTTTATGGCACAGGGCTGAATATGCTTATACTGCCCGCAAAGCATAAAAAAGAAAGCATACTTCGCCCGCCGCGGGCGCAACAAAAGTTGTATTTCCCTTTCTTTTCAGCAAATGAAGGTGGGCTGCAGATTTCAGCCAGGCATGATCTCCTTAAGCTTGTTTATGATATAATCTCTATTGCTTGGAAGATAGGACATAAAGTGAGCATAGGGAACGCCTCTTTCGCTGCAGGCCTCCCTGGCAGACTTATAGTCCCTTCTGCGGTAGTTTCCACGTTTGTTCATAATAATAATCAAAGCTGCAGGCTCACCGTTACGGTAGAGGCCGTAGGTGAAGTGCTGTGCGTTTTCCGGGGCGCCCACCACAGAAGGGGGCACATCCCTGCGCACCTCGCAGTCGCTGTAAAATTCCTTAAAAATTGTTTCCAGGCGGAAACGGACTCCTTCTTCACCGCCATTTTCATAAGAGTAATCCCCGGTCTGGGCAGTGGACGCTGCTTTTGCGGCAGTGGCTGCCGTGGCTGGAGCTGCGTTTGCTTCGCCGGACTTTTCGGTGTCGGAGCCGTTCATAAAGCTGTCTACCACCGAATCAATGGCTGTGTTTAGAACCCTTCGCGCAATCCTGTCTAATATCCCCATATTCCCTCTTTTCCGCATCGAAATGCTGTCTTTTGTTTTTCAAAATTATGACACGATTATAACATGATATCGAAGAGCCTGCAATAGCCTCTTTGCAAAGTCCTTTGCTACAGCCGCACCTGGATGTGATAATGCTCCAGCCAGTATCCCACCTGCAGCAGATAAGCCAAAAGCTGGGGACCGGCCATGAGCTGGCCGTAAAAGGGTTTGCCGTAGTCCGAGGGACACTTGAGAAGGGCCTTTGTTTTTTCCGGATCAATAAAGTCGGAAAGCGGAGTGCTGGTATCCTGCAGAGCTGCCAGAAGGCGCTCCTTCAGCAGGTTCTCGTAGGCCGGATCATAGGTCTTGGGATAGGGGCTTTTTTTGCGGAAAAGCACCTCGTCGGGAAGAAGCCCCCTGGCGGCCTCTCGAAGCAGCCCTTTCACCTGGCCCTTTGGGCATTTCATGCTCCAGGGAACGTTAAAGACATATTCCACAATGCGGTGATCCGCCAGGGGAACCCTGGCCTCCAGTCCGGTGTGCATACTGGTGCGGTCCATGCGGTCTAACAGGGTCTGCATAAACCACCGCAGATTCAGATAGGAGATTTCCCGGCGGCGGGCCTCTTCGTCATTGTCCTGTGAAAGCCTGGGCGTTTCTTTCACCGTGGCTTCATAGGCCGCCCTCACATATTCCTCTATGGGCAGCAGCTCTTTGATTTCGTCCCGAAGCAGCATTGTGCGCGGCGCAAGATCCATAGACCAGGGAAAGCAGTCTGCCTGGAAGCATTCCTTTTTGTGAAACCAGGGATAACCTCCGAAGATTTCGTCGGCGCATTCTCCGGTGAGGGTCACCTTATGACGGGCGGCAACCTGACGGCAGAAATAGAGCATGGAGGATTCCACGTCAGCCATACAGGGCAGGTCTCGTGCATCCACTGCCTGAAAGAGAAAATCATAGAGGGCCTGGCTGTCACATTCCAGATAACGGTGATTTGTATGGGCATAGGCCGTCATTTTGTCTACCCAGGGACGATCCTGGGAGGGCTGAAAGGCGTTGGCCCGGAAATTGGCGTCGTTTCCCGCAAAGTCAAAGGAATAGGTATCCAGCTGCTTCCCCTGATCTGCAAGGGCCCTGCTGCAGACCGCCGTCACCAGACTGCTGTCCACACCGCCGGATAAAAAGGTGCAGATGGGAACGTCGGAAAGCATCTGCATCCGAATGGCGTCTGTTACCAGATATCGGGTTTTTTCTACGGTCTGCTCCCAGGAATCTTCGTGGGGGCGGCTTTCAAGCTGCCAGTAGGGCGAAAGCTGCGCCTCAGTGCCCTGAAATTCCAGGAAATATCCGGGGAGCAGCTCAAAGATATTTTGAAACACACCTTTCCCATAGGTTTTGGCGGGGCCCAGCCCCAAAATCTCACACAGCCCCTCTCTGTCCACAACAGGCTCAACGCCGGGGTAGGCAAAAAGCCCCTTGATCTCAGAGGAAAACACAAGAGTATCTCCTTGCAAGGTATAAAACAGCGGCTTTACGCCCAGACGATCCCGGAACAGGCACAGTGTCTGGGCGCTTTCATCCCAGATACAGAAGGCAAAAATACCGTTGAGCCGTTTCACGTAATCCCGCCCATGGAGCAGATAACCGGCCAGTATCACCTCTGTGTCGGTGTCCGTGGTAAATTCCATGCCCTCTGAAAGAAGCTCCCTTTTAAGGCCGGGCATATTGTAGATTTCTCCGTTAAAGCAGATGGTGCAGCGGTGATCTCCCCACTGCTTTGACATAGGCTGATGCCCCCCCTGAGGGTCCAGGATAGACAGCCGCACATGAGACAGGCCGCAGTGCCTGAAAAGGGCCACTCCATCGTCATCAGGCCCTCTATGCTTCTGAATCTGGTTCATCTTCTGCAAAATAGGGTACCATCTGCCTCCATCCTCCAGAAAATTTTTATGAAAGCTGCTAAATCCGGCAATTCCGCACATATCCACCTCATTTCTGCGCAGCCATGTCTGTGAGAAGGGGCTGCAGCTGTCTGTGCTCTAAAGCCATCTCCAGGGCCGGAAGCAAAAGAGAAGTATCTGCCACAAGAGAATTTGGCTTTTTCTCCCAGTCATCCTGACCGAAGGGCACAAAGTATACATTTTTGGAGTTTAACAAAAGGCCGATGTTCTTCAGATTTATGCCAAGCCCGTCGTTGGTGGAAATGGCTAACACAAGGGGCTTGCTGTTTCTAAGGTGTGCCTTGGCTGCCATGAGCACCGGGGTGTCAGTGATGCCGTTTGCAAGCTTTGCTGCGGTATTGCCAGTACAGGGCAGAATCACAAGAAGGTCAAGATATCCACCAGGCCCGATGGGCTCTGCCTCCTCAATGCGAAGAATGGGCTTTCTGCCCGTGATTTCTTCTACCCTTGCAAGGTATGCCTCAGGGGCGCCGAAGCGGCTTTCAATGGTCTGGGAGGCGTTGGAGAAAATGGGAAAAATATCTGCTCCGGCCTCCTTCAGCTTCTGAAGGGC
The DNA here is from genome assembly GCA_019114005.1 of Candidatus Acetatifactor stercoripullorum. Lineage (GTDB taxonomy): Bacteria > Bacillota > Clostridia > Lachnospirales > Lachnospiraceae > Acetatifactor > Acetatifactor stercoripullorum. The sequence continues at coordinate 26,406 of DXGH01000038.1, read as the reverse complement.
GGCAAAGGTTTTGTGGAAGGTGCAAAAAGAACCGGTGAGCGCTGCGCCCACTTTTTTTCCCTCTAATTTCATAAAATCCTCGTTTCTGCGCTGCCTTTTCCCATAGGCGGCTTTGCGACAGGCAGCGCGCAGACACAAGCCGCATACAGTGGATTCTGAAAAACCATGTCTTAAGATATTTTGTCCGTCACGTATTGGGCCAGGCGTCTGGCGGAGCTTGCGCCGGCATATTTTCCGGGGAGACCGGGACAATACCGTGCCGGGATGCCAAGACTTTCAGCCGCCTCGTAATCCACGCCTCCCTGATTGGAGGCAATATCGATGATCAGCCCCTTTGCAGGAAAATTCTTAAGACAGTCTCTGGTGAGAACCAAGGCGGGAATGGTGTTGAACACATATTCAAAAGAGCTGATTTCCTGCTTCAGTCTGGGAAGCAAAAGGGTGGAAAGCCCCATGGCCTCCGCGGACGCCAGCTCCTTAAGGCTTCGGCTGCACACGCTCACCCGGGCATCTAAGCCCTTCAGCTTCTGGGCAAGCACCCTGCCGCATCTGCCGTATCCCAGCACAAGACATTCACTGTGGTGAAGGCTGGTATCCTTATGGAGCAAAGCCTCCAAAACGGCGCCCTCCGCCGTAGCGATGGCATTGAAAATAGTCAGGGCCTCGTCCTTCATAAAATCAAAGCAGCCGATTTCTCTTTCTTCGCAGTGCTGCCGGAAGCTTTCGGGAATCACGCCTCCGAAAATTTCCTGATGTCTGCGCAGAAGCCGCTGCAGCTCTGCCAGACTGACAGGGGGCATGGGCTCCTGAAAAAAAATATGGCCCTCCTTCTCAAAGGGGATGCCAAACACCAGCACTGCAGTATTTTCTACAGCCTCTCGGAGCTCCTGCGTTTGGTGTATATTTGCGTTTTCAGGAGTTTTTGACACCCCGCAGGCGATCACACGGTATCCCTTTTCCAGAAAAACCGGAGCCATACAGGCGGTGCGCCTGTCTCCGCCGATAATTGCAATATCAAACTTTTTCCATTTTGACAACTTCTGCTGTCTCCTCCCTTTTTCCACTATCATTTTTTAAAATATGTACCTTCCCGGAGGACTGTTACCCATTTCTTTTCAGGATTCTCATAAAAATCTCACAGAAATTTTACAAATGGCGGATATGCTTTATAATAAGAAGGGAAGCGGGCAGGAGGAGGTAAGCGGATGAGAAAAATGCTCATTGTAGACGATGATGCGCATATCAGAAATCTGGTGATGGTCTATGCACAGCTGGAGGGCTTTCAGTGCAGCGAAGCGGAGAATGCAGACCAGGCAGTTGCGCTTTTGTCCCAATCGGATTTCGATATTCTGATTTTGGACATTATGATGCCTGGAAAGGACGGCTTTGAGGCCCTTGCGGAGATCAGACAGTTTTCACAGCTGCCGGTTATCATGCTGACGGCCCGCAGCGAGGAATACGATAAGCTGTTAGGCTTCCGGCTGGGAGCCGACGATTATGTTTCCAAGCCCTTTAGCCCAAAGGAGCTGATGGCAAGGGTGAACGCCGTTTTAAAAAGGGCCGGGGGAGAAACCGCCGGAGCCCTGAAATTCGGAGATTTCTGCATAGAGACAGACACACGGATCGTTATGGCCGGGGAAAACAGAATCAATCTTCCGCCAAAGGAGTTTGATCTTTTGGTGAAGCTGGCCCAGAACGAGCATATTGTGATGATCAGAGATCAGCTTCTTTCCTCCGTCTGGGGCTATGAGTATTATGGTGACACCAGAACGGTGGATACCCATGTGAAGTCTCTGAGAGAGCACCTTGGAGACTACAGAAGGCTGATTCAGACCGTATGGGGAGTGGGGTATAAATTTGAGTACAAGCAATAAAAGCAAAAACCATTTTTTCTCCAAAATGTCGGTGCGGCTGTGGTTTATTATGATGGCGGTGGTATTATTTACCATTGTGCTCATGTGGATTGTGCAGGTCTTTGTCCTGGAGAGCAATTATGCGGACATGGCTGTGGGTGAAATCAAGAACCAGCTGGAAACCGTCAGGGAGGAGCTTACAACAGGTGATCTGGCGGACAATGGAGAGCTGCTTTCCTATTTGAGCAAAATCATAAACGGCAAGCTGATGCTTGTGGACAAAAACGGCAGCCTCATAGAAATTTACAGCTATGGACATACTCTGAACATGGAAGAAGACATGTCCAACGTTTCGGTCTGGGAGGATATTGAAAACAGTGATGTGTATGAGAATGTGCTTGCCAGGCAGACCTACAGCAGGGAGGTGAGGGAAAACTCTCATCTGGAATCCTATGAGATCGGCCTTCCGGCTGTATACAATGGCGAGGAGGTGTATCTGATTCTGCGGCAATCCTTTTCGGAGCTGAATCAGGTGCTTGGCATGAACCGCAGACAGCTCATTGCCTTCAGTATTCTTCTGACATTAGTGTCAGCTGTCATAGCGGCTGTTTTGTCCAGAAGATTTATCAAGCCGGTACGCATCATAAAGGACACGGTAGACGAGCTGGCAAGAGGCAATCTGCAGGCGGAGCCGGATATTGCGTTACAGGACGAGGTGGGGCAGCTGGCAGAGTCGGTTAGAGAGCTGGGGCAGGCTCTGCAGCGGGTGGACGCTTTGCGCAAGGAGCTGATCGCCAATGTGTCCCATGAACTGCGGTCCCCCCTTTCCCTGATTGGAGGGTATGCGGAAATGGTCCGGGACATTCACTGGAAGGATGAGGAGAAACGGCAGGAGGATTTGAACCTGATCATAAAAGAGGCCAACCGCATGAGCGAGATGGTAAGCGATATTCTGGATTATTCACAGCTGCAGGCAGGTTATCTGCAGCTGCGCAAGGATTGGTACAATCTCTGTGAAATCCTGGAGTCGGAGGTAATGCTGTGCGAGCAGAGTGTGGCAAAAAATCACATAAAGATCACCCTCTCTCTGCCCCAGGGGGAAGCTATGGCATATGTGGACGCCCTGAAAATCAGTCAGGTCATCAGAAATCTTCTGTACAATGCCATCAATCACACCCAGGATGGGGAGTTCATTGTGGCAGAGCTGAAAGAGGAACAGGAAGGGTTCTATGTGGCAGTAAAAAATGTGGGGGATCCCATTCCGGAAGAGGAGAGGTCGTTGATCTGGGAGCGTTACCACAGAAGCCAGCACCAGGGCGGGCGAAATGAGGGAACGGGCCTTGGCCTTTCCATTGTGAGCACCATTTTAAAGGCTCATGGGATGGATTACGGAGTGGATTATGAGGACAAAATGACGGTCTTCTGGTTTCGGTATAGGAAAAAGCAGGATGTTTAGGAGAGAATGCCCAAGAGGAGGTGAAGGGCTTGCAGGACAATCTGGAAAGCGCAAGGGAAGCGCTGCGGCAGGTGAATCAGGTGATTCTTGGAAAGGAAAAGGCGGTAAAGGAGGTCATGCTGACCTTTTTGGCCAACGGACATATTTTATTGGAGGATATACCCGGAGTGGGAAAAACCACCCTGGCGTTATGCTTTTCCAGGGTGATGGAGCTGGATTATAAAAGAGTGTAGTTTACGCCGGATGTAATGCCCTCGGATTTGACGGGCTTTTCCATTTACCGCCGTGAAGAGGAGAAATTTGTGTATCAGCAGGGAAGCGTATTCTGCAATCTGCTGCTGGCGGATGAAATCAACAGAACCTCCCCCAAAACCCAGTCGGCGCTTCTTGAGGCGATGGAGGAACGCAGAGTAACGGTGGAGGGTGTTACCAGAAAGGTGTCGGCTCCGTTTTTGGTGATTGCCACCCAGAACCCTGTGGGAAGCGCCGGCACCCAGTATCTTCCGGAGGCCCAGATGGACAGGTTTATGATTACCATGACCATGGGATATCCGGATTTCGAAAGCGAGCTTTCCATGGCAAAGGATGTGGGGGAAAGCAGAGGCGTGGATTTGCTGCGGCCGGTTTTGAACAAAGAGAGGCTTTTGGAAATGCAGAGAGAAGTCCAAAGGGTGTTTATCAAGGATGAGATATACCGTTACCTTTTGGAGCTTGTCACTGCTACAAGAAAGCATCCTTATCTGGAACGCGGCGCAAGTCCCAGAGCCACCATTGCCCTGGTGGAGATGGCAAGAGCCGCAGCCTTTCTGGAGGGGCGCAATTACGTGACCCCTGCAGATGTCAGGGAGCAGTTTCCCTATGTGGCGGCTCACAGGATTCAGGAAAACAGGGCAGCCCGGATGGAGGGAATGGGAAAGGAACAGATTATCCAGCAGATTCTAAAGCAGGTCAGGCAGCCTTCCATGGGAAAGGATTAGCCTGGGAAGGGATTGAAATGAGAAAGCTGGTTTTTGCAATTATTTTGGCATTCACCTTTTATATTGCGGGAATGTACCGGCATCCCGGCCTGATGGTTCTGTTTTTTGCAGAAATAGCTTTAACGGTTGTGATGTTTCTTGCCTGTCATTATATGAAACGGAATTTATCTCTGGAGATTCCCCAAAAAAGCGGCGTTGCAAGGAAGGAGCAGACCATCTGGTGTGCGCTGACGGCAAGAAACAAGGGGAAACTGCCGGTGAGCTGTTTCCGGGTGAGACTTAAGGTGCGCTACCCCGGACAGCGTACCTGCAGGACCAAAAGGATATACGGAGAGAGTGGATGCGGAGAAAATCTGCTGCAGTTTGGCATACTGGCCCGGTACTGCGGTCTGATGCAGCTTAAGGTAGACAAGCTGAAGGTTTATGATTACCTGTCATTATTCCATGCCGGGAAAAGCATTGGACAGGAGATGACAATTGCGGTGTTTCCCACAGAGAGCAGCATAGAGACACAGCTTTGGGCATTTTTGGAAAGCCAAGGGTCCATCCTGCCTGCACAGGCGGCAAAGGGCGCCAGGGAGGACGGGGACGAGGTCCGTCAGATCAGAGAATACCGCCAGGGAGATTTTGTGCGCCATATTCACTGGAATCAAAGCGCCAGAACGGGACAGTATTGGGTCAAGGAGTATGAACGGGAGACAAACGCCCAGGTGTGCCTATGGATTGACCTCTCCGGACAAAGAAGGGCTGCAAGAAGGCAGCTGGACGCATTTTACGAGCTTTTGTGGAGCTTTCTTGTGGGAATGCTGAAAAGGGACATGGCTGTGCAGGCCTTTTGGAGGGAAGAGGGGGGGAAATGAGATCCAAACCATGAGGGTGTCCGAAGGAGAACAGTGTCAGGAGCTTTTTTTATCCCTCTACCGGCTGGAAGCACAAAAAGCGGAAAGAGAGCAGGAAGGAACGGGGAATTCCGGGGAAAAAACAAAAGATTGGATGCCGGAAAACGCTTTTGGGCTGGATTTGAAATTGGGTCTGTATTTTAATGAGGTCTTAATGTATCGTTTTTCCAGAAAGGAGCTGGATGGGCGGAATCAGAATCAAGGTAAATACCGGAGGAAAAAGGGAAAATAAATATGGCTTTGGGGCTGCCCTTGTGTATTATGCAGCGGGAGTATGCGGACTGCTTTCACTGATTCCAGCCCTTAACGGGGTGGACAGCAGCCCCTATATGGTGTATCCGGCAGCAATTCTTGTGTGTGTGCTTTTATGGGCTTCCTTTTGTTACAGGCGGCCGCTGTTTTATCTGCTCCTTGTCCTGATTCTTCTGGGGGAGGGCGTCACTGCCTTTCTGATGCGGGACAGGCTGTGGGAGCAGGGGACGCAGATCGCTGCCAGCCTTGCGGGGGAAACCAATCTGTCCCAGATGACAGTGACGCTGCTTGTGATGACAGTAATGCCGCTGCTTGCTCTTTTTTTGTTTTTACTGGAGTTTGTTCTCAGAAAGCACCTGCTTGTATGCCTGCTGCCCTTCCTGTTAGATTACCGCAGGCTGCGGAGGCTGAAAAAAATGAAAGGGGAGGGCTGCCGGAAAGTTTATGCAAGATTTTTGCAGATGCTTCATTTCTGCGGCTGCATGAAGGGATGGGACGGCACAGAACCAGACTTTGCAAAGGAGACGGCAAAGCAGCTTAGCTGGATGAAGGAGGAAGAGATCTGTAAGATGCAGGATATTGTAAGCCAGGCGGCCTTCGGGCCTTCTGAGCCCCAAGAAGAGCAGGAGACCTTTGTATATCAGGTATACTGCAAGGCGGCGCAGGGAATGCTTCCTTCCCTGAAGTGGCATAAGAGACTTATCTTTTGCTTTTTTAAGGCGTACGCTTAAAGAGGCTGATCATAATGCCGATGATCATTCCCGCAGCGGAGAAAAAGAGCCCCGGCATCATATCGCTTAGGTCAGGAGCCCTGAAGCTGCCGGTGGAGAGCATATTGGCAAGGGAAAAGGTGACGTAAGGGGCAAGCATGTACAGAACGCCGAAATAAAGCAGCACAAGTCCCTTTTTATTTCCAAACGACCTGTCCTTTCCTGCAAAAATGGAGAGGACAAAGGTGCTGAAGGGCAGAACAAAATGGAGGAAAACAAGGGAGTATCCCATTGCGTCCCTGCGGGCTCCCAGCCAGAAGGCGGCTGCAGACAACGCCCAGATGCAAAGATAAATCAGAAGCAGATGCTTTATTGACAGCTTTTTAAATTTTTTCTTCATGTTTTCCCCATTTCTGCGCTTTTTTCTTTTAATTTGTTTTTTCTTACAGTGACAGCGTCTTGCTTTTGACGCTGTCATTTTCATTATACGACAGGGAGATTTCCTTGTGCAAGCAATAGTTGAAAATAATCAGAATTTATGCTAAATTTAAAATACAAATATAGGATATAAAAGAGGAATTTCTAAAAATTGAGGATGGGTGGATGAAAAGGTGGATAAGCATCCTGGTTCTGACAGCTATGCTGCTTGGCGCATGCTGCAGAACACAGGAAAACGGGGAAGAAAATCCAGAGACCTATTCTGCAGCAGAAACAGACAGGATACCTGTTGCCTGCTGGGAGACAGCAGATATGCAGATGGCCTCTGAAATCATAGGCGATACCTTGTATTATGTAAAAGGAGATTGGAATCCGGAAAAAGGCTGGATAGACAACGCCTGCATTTACAAAAAAGAGCTGAATGCCGGGGAGGAACAGAAAATTGCAGATTTTGGGGGTAAGGGACTGCTTCTTTTTCTCTTGGATGAGGAGGGGGCGGTGTACAGTCTTTACGGGACAGAAAAGGAAAGCACCGGATTTTTTCTTCAAAAGCAGGACAATGAGGGTAAGCTGGTCTATGAACGTCTTATTGTAAAAGAAGACGACAGCCAGAATACGCAGCTTTTCCAAGGCATTGCAGATGCTTCCATGGGGGAGATAAGCAAAGAGGGAGAAGTGTGTCTGGCAAACGCAGACGGCGGACTTTATCTTTTTGACGCAGACGGAAAGCTTTTGCACAGCGGCAGTGCCGGGTGGGATGCGCAGTCCTATCACAGCGCGCGGAAGGGGCTTGTCAATGCAGGCAGCGAGGGCATTTATACCTACTCCATCGAGGAAAGGGAAATCCTCTTTCAGAAAATGGATACTGCCGGGGGCAGACTGCAGGAAATCAAAAAAATAGACTTAGGTGTGCTTGGTATGGAACAAGGCGCAGTTGAAATCTATGATGGATATGAAATGGGAATATTGATTTCCGACAGCGACGCCTTGTGGAAATATGATATTTCTCAGGACAGTCTGGAGAAGGCGCTGGACTGGGGTGCAGGCACGGTAAATCTGAAGGGTTATATCATTGACGCAATCGGCATAACGGAAGAAGAGGAATTGTATCTTTTGGCCCATACTTCTTACGATGATGTGATTTCAGCAAGGGTGGTTTATCAGGACGAAGAATACATTCCCCAAAAACAGACGGTCACCCTGGGGCTGATTGAAAGCTATGGGGTGGTGACTGAAATTGCAGAAGATATGGATATTATAGTCCTTGATCATAAAAAAGTACTGGAGGACCTGGAGCCTTATTTTCAGACAAGCGATCAGGTGAGTGAGGAGGAGCTTTTGCCTTGCGTGGTGAGAGCGGGAACCATTTCCCAAAGTCTGGTATGTGTGTTTCCCCATTTCCAGATCAATGGATTTTGGGTAGAAAAAGGCACTGTCCAGGATGGCAGCTGGACTACAGAAGAATATCTGGCCTTTGGGGAAAGCGCCCCCTGGGCAGTTTTGATGGATGGAAATCCCAAGTACTATTACAGCGATGTGCTGAGGCTGCTTATGCAGGCAGATATGGACAGCGAGAAATTTTATGAAAATCTCGTGCTGACAAAAACCTTTTATATGAGCGGTATTTACTGCAGCGATGTGATAGAGAGAAACGGAGGGCTTGCTCAGGGGGAATCCTACGAGGTCGCAGGATATCCGAATCAGGAGGGAAAGCCGGTTTTTGAAATCATACCGCCTGTGTCCTTCGGCATAAACAGCGCCTCGGGAAACAAGGAGGGAGCGTGGGCCTTTCTGGAATATTTACTGTCTAAGGAGTATCAGGACAGGGTGATGAGCTTTCCTGTCAGAGAGGATTCCTTTGAAAGACAGCTTGCGCTGGAGCAATACCGGCATTCTGACATGGCCTTTTCGGAAGAGGACAGAGAATTTTTGAGATTTATGGTGGACAATGGGTACTGGCTGAAGGCTTCACGCGCTCTGGAGATATCGGTTATGATATCGGAGGAGATGGCTCCGGTGTGGGAAGGAGAAAAAACTGTGGAGGAAGCGGCACAGATTTTGCAGAACAGAGTTATGCTGTACTTGAATGAATGATTTTATGACGAACAGTATCCGGTTCGTATCCGGCGTATTTTGCGCCAATTATTGAGGAGATGGAAAACTATCCGGAAAAATATGCGGACGCGAGTTTTTTTGTAATGAAAAAATGGTGGTCAAAGGGTGTGCAGACAGGAATCTATGACAATGAGAGCAAAATATACACAAGCTATTTTGACGGCGTCACTGAGGAATTTGATCTCAGCAAGGTATTGACAGAATCTGATGTCTGGGAATGGACTACTGCAGGCGCTTTTCAGACCAAAGAGGAAGAAAGAACCTATATTGCATTGATCGATTTCAACCTTGCGCTGGAAGAGGGGAAAGAGCCAAGTCCGCAAATCCTTCTCCTGGATTATGCAACCGATGATCCAAAGGATTATCATGTGACTCCTTATACGGTGGAGCCGCCCAAAGAATTTTGCTGGGTGGATCAGTGCTACCGGCTGAATGATAAGATATACATTGCAAGCAGCAGAATAATGGGAAGCGACGGAGAAATGCAGCACCTGGGCGCAATCGATTTGAAAAGCAAGGAGTTCTATGACTGTAAGGATGAATGGCAGAATTTAAGCAGGTATGCAAAGAGCAAGTTTGAAAAGGAGTATGCGCCATTCTTTTTCAGAACCGTTTTGGAGCAGGATGATGTGATTGTCTATTCGGCGGCAGTGTCAGAGGCGGATGATATACCCTGTATCGGAGCTGTTTTTATGGCGTGTAAGGAGGGCGTCCCCGCAGCCTACATGAGCTGCGATTTCCGCTGCGAGACGCTGCAGGACGGCATAGAGATCGATTATGTGGAAAAGGGAGAGGAGACCTCTGCCCGGGAATCCGATCAGCAGATCATTGTTCAGGAAAAAGAGGCGTGGGATTATAGTGACGTAATCATTTCCGACATACCCGAGGACGCATCAATACGTGCTATTGCATCAAATGGAATTTATTATCAAATTCAGACTGGTATTGATTATTCTAAAGAAGAGCCAACAACGGAAAATGAATTTCATTTTCTGGACAGTTCCGGTAATGACCGAATGCTTTTACAAAAAAGGATATGCACATGTATAATACGAAGAGCGTCGGCGATAATATGCTTTTGTGCAATGTAACGGAAGACGGCATGGAAATCATCCAGCTTTCACCTGATGGAAATATTCAGCCCCTGTTTCACCAAAATGCACCGCAGTTTCCTTTCAACCAGACCTGTGAACAGTACATGGTGAGTATCCGTAATCATTTTGTGGAAGATTCTCATATGTATGAAAATATTCTTATCCTGGAGGATATGGAGAAGAAGGAAGAAAAGGTAATCTACAGCACGCTATGGGATAATGAGAACGGGATAGGGGAGGATCTGGGCTGCGTCTCCATAAACAACGAGACCGTTTGCTTTACTCTAAATAAAGAATATAAGGATAAGAAAAGCGAACATGTTCTGTTTTTATACGATATCGAAAAAGAAAAAATTGTTGAGGAGATTCCGCTGCGGACACGTGTATGCTATGCAGCGTACGGAGGGGAAGGCGGGCTGCTGTTGTCGGAAACGGACGATTCAAAGTATTTGGAAGAAGCAGGTTCTCTTGGATATATCGAAGATGGAGCCTATGTGGAGACTGCAAAGGTTCCGCTTATTTCAGCTTCCAATCTGATCAGGGATGCCCGTTATACCGGGGAGGGATATTATTTTACTACTGTTGATGCCGCATATTATTGGAATATAAAAGCAAATGAGATTTTTGTATTTGATAATCAGTGGCTGGAAAATAAAAAATCACGAATATGGGCATCTGATGATGGACTGAAATATGTGGGATACGACGGGGACAGCACATTTATAAGAACGCTGTGGGTAAGATAAAGCTCCGTTCCCGTAACCTTACCAGCGAAAAGACCCACACTTACACTGGGCAGAATGATTTCTGGAGTATCTGCCCCAAAATGAAAAAGAGGACGCTGCTTTGTCATCTGATTTGATGACCTGGCAGCGTCCTCTTAAAAGTCTTACTTTATAGAAGCCTTTTCTTAGCCGAAATATCTCTTTAACAGACCCTCGAATGCCTTGCCGTGGCGAGCCTCGTCTCTTGCCATCTCATGCACGGTGTCATGAATAGCGTCAAGATTCAGAGCCTTTGCACGCTTAGCAAGATCAAACTTGCCTGCGGTAGCGCCGTTCTCAGCGTCAACTCTCATCTCCAGATTCTTCTTGGTGGAATCGGTAACAACCTCGCCCAAAAGCTCAGCAAACTTTGCTGCGTGCTCAGCCTCCTCGTAAGCAGCCTTTTCCCAGTACAGACCGATCTCGGGATATCCCTCTCTGTGAGCAACGCGAGCCATTGCAAGATACATACCAACCTCAGAGCACTCGCCCTCAAAGTTTGCGCGAAGGTCAGCGATAATATCCTCAGGAGCGCCCTGGGCAACGCCTACCACATGCTCTGCAGCCCATGTTTTCTCACCGGACTGAACAGTAAACTTCTCAGCGGGAGCATGGCAGATCGGGCACTCAGCGGGAGCTGCATCTCCTTCATAAACATAACCACATACTTGACATACAAATTTCATACTCTTAATCTCCTTTTCCTTATAAATAGTATTTTAAATTGAAAGAGCTTCCGTTTTTGCACAGTTGCCGCAGGTACCGTAAAAATAAGTTACATGACCGTCGATGGTTCCGTTGAAATTGGCGCCGGCAATCTCCTTAATGCCTTCAATGCTTTCCATTTTCAGGTCTATTACACTGCCGCATTTTGTACAGATAAAATGGTAATGAGGCGAGGTGTCGGCATCGAAATGATCTGTACCGTCCCCCAGGCGCAGACGCTGTATTTCCCCGATGTCAGCCAGAAGGGAAAGGTTGCGGTAAACGGTGCCGAGACTGATATTCGGATTCTGCCTGCGGACATTCATATAAACAACGTCAGCGGTGGGATGGTCGTGTCTTGTCTTGAGAAAGTCTTTTATCATCTCGCGCTGTCTGCTGTATTTTAGTGCCATTGCATCCTCCTTTTCAAAAATCAGTAATCATTACTGTTTTTATTATAAAGGATAATTCCAGATTGTCAATAGGATTTAAAAAATTTTTCAGCGGTATCTTTCCGAAAGGTAAAGCTGCACTCTGTTTTGGATCAGTCCTGTAACCTCTTCCACCGTTTTGTCTCCGGCAAAAAAGGCTTCGCTTTCTTCGCACACAATTCTGAAAACATCATCATCAATGCTTCTGTTGTCCATATGGGAAGCTTGTATTGTTTCCACCAAAAGAGCGATATCCTGCGCAGAAGCATCTATTTTTTCAGGCTCGGCTGTCTGCGCAGACGTCCTTATATATTGCTCAAAACTGTCTTTGCGCACAGGGAAAGAGGCTAAAAGACGGCTTCTTTCCTGATTTTCCCTGGACAGCAGGAATTCTAAGAAAGCCCAGGCCCCCTCCTTATTTTTAGAAGCGCTGTTCATGGAAAGCTGCAGCTGGGAAGACATTTTGTGATAGGGTTCCCCGCTTGGGGAAGGATAGCCCTTCCAGCTGGAAGCTGAACCATATTGCTGCTGCAGCAGCAGAAATTCCTCCGTGCTTCCAAAGGAAATTTCCTGCAAGAGGACTGCTCCCTCCTCAAAAAGAGCCTGAAATTCCTCCACCATCACAGAATCCTCCATAGGCCCTGTCTGTATCATGCACATATCCCTGATTTCTGTAAGAAGCGCTGAAAAAGAAGCGTCAGTAAAATTACATTTTCCCCGCTCATAATCCACAAAGGAATCCATGCCTGCAAAGAGCGCAATGCCAAGGGCCTGCCGATAGGACATATAGACCACCAGGGGAGTGTCAGGGTGCACGGCCGCATATTGGGTAAACTCTTCAAAGGTCCAGCCCTGTCCGGGGGCGGGGGCATGGCTCACATAAGTATTCACCCGGAAAAAGGGAATCACCAGCCGGAATTTTCCTCCAATCTGCCCCTCCTCCCACACGTTTTCCAGAATGCTTTCCTTTTGTACAACCTGGCTGTCCTTCAGATAGGGTTCCAGATCCTCAAAAACTTCCTTGTCAGCCAGGGATGCCACATCCAATGCGCTTACATCAATCAAATCCGGAGCCTGGCCTTGCAGAATATCCAGGTATACATTTTCCATAATTTCTCCGGTCTCATCTCTTGGAAAGTAGTGAACCAGCTCTACAAAGTATTTCTGGGAGTACCTGTTAAATTGTCTCACCGTTTCTTCAACATCTGCAGTAGGCTGTCCGTTTATCAGCATAGTTCCAAGGGTTATGGTTTCCTTTTGAGGGAGAAGCCCCTCGTCGGCCCAGGAGATCACAGCCTTTTCGTAAAGCGTAAAGCCAGAAGCGTCTATTTTTTGAAAGAGCAGCACAAGCTCTCCGAGGCTGTTTTCGCCAAGCAGGCGCAGATCGCCGCCGTCCAGATTGATATAGGGATTTTTCCAGGAAAGTATTTTTTCCGGGGTATTTTCCTGCAAATCATAACAGTACAGGCTTTGTCCCGTGGCAATCCAAATGCAGTCCAAGGCGCCAAAGACCTGCAGGATTCCCGCCTCGTCGCCGTCGTAAGGAAAGGAGATCTGTGCCGTAAACTGGCCGCTTTCTTCGTTTAAATAGTAAAAAAGCAGTTCTCCGCCCATGTCCTGATACCAATAAAACCCATCCATTCCAGAGACAAAAAAGCCGTTTTCGGCCAGAGGCATACCGGATTCCCACTGCCCCGTCAGCCGTCCCCTGCTGTCAAAGACAAAAACGCTGCCCTCCCAGGTATACAGACACAGCCGTCCCGCCGCGTCCGCAGTGCAGCCCGCTGCATCCACCAGCGTATCCTGGGGAAGCTCTGTTACAGGAAGCATATAAAGCTGTTTGCCGCTGCAGTCCCATTTACCCACATAATAAGCCTGCTCCTCTTCGGAAAAAAGCAGCTCATACAGGTTTGCGCCTGCATCCAGCACAGCCTGCTTTACACAAGAGCCATCTGCCTGCTTTAAAAGAAGTGTTTCCTCTTCAAAGCTGTCCAAGTCTCTCCTGCAGAAGGAGACTGCGGCAGTTTTATCCCCGGCGCCATCCGTCTCCAAGTCCTTGCTCACATAAAAATAGGACTCCTCAAGGATACATTCAGACAGGATATTGGGAAGCTTTAGATGCACCGCTTCCATTTGAGCCGCGGGAACCATGACCCCGGTGGGAACCTGGGACGGAGAAGGGGCTTCTTCCTCCTGCTTTCCACAGCCTGTTATGCCAAGAAAAAGTGCTGTCATTAAGATAAGTAAGGAAAAATGTTTCATAGAGTGTAACGCTCCGGCTTCTGATTTTAAATATGAAAGGTACAGCTTACAACAAGTTGTTAAGAAATTCGTTATAAAACTGCCTCTCTTTATCGCGCATACGATTTACAGCATTGTTATGTCCCATTGGACTGCTCAGATTCTCAATGGCTTTTTGCGCATATTCAACTGCGCTTTCTACTGTGGTTCCCAGTACGGCAAAGTCCTTTCCTGCTATTGTGTTAAGAAATATCTGCTTATAAAGTTCAGAAAAATAAGTAACATTGCCGTCTGTGTTCTTTGAAAATACACTGCCAACTGTCATAAGCGCATTTTCCCATGCTGTCCTCACGGATTTGGGACTGTTCTCAAAAAGCTGATCAAACAGACTGTTATCAGTTAAAAGCATATCTGCATTTCTGAATGCTTCTATGTCAAATTCGTGGTTTAAATACATATCCCAGAAGTCCTCGTGTGCCAGATATGCTTCATACTTATAAATCCAATTCCGCTCACCTTTTTGTCTTTCAAACAATGGCTCACAGCTGTCATAAGCCTCCTCGGAAAGCTGTTTGCTCCACAAAATTTGCCGTCCCGGCTGATTATTGGTATCATCAACACATTCCAACACACCGGTAGAGTGATTGTAATAAAAAGAAATTCCGGAATCAGGAAAAGAGCACACAGAGCATTCCGTTACATTTAGATATTGTGAGCTGATTTCTGTTTGCGCTGCCGTGTCAGAATACCGCTCATACATAGTTAGAAGCTTTTTGCCCTTTGAAAAAAGATCCAACGCTTTCGCATCGGCACATTCTTTCAGAATATTGCACACCATTTCTGTCTGCTCAACCCAATCCACTTTTTCTGTCCTGAATTGTTCCCAGGCGGAAATGCTTACATCAATCTGCTTCGTGCAGCCATTCTGCTTTGCGGTTTCTTCATAAATCTGCAAGGTTTTAAAGGAGCCAAATGTGCTGCCGGTTCCCGTTCCGTATTTATCTCATAAGAGCATAGCGCAAACATTTCCATTCTTGTGGCATTTTGAGGATCAACCTGACTGATATCAATGTTATAAACCTCTTTTTTGCCGTCCAGATTAGAAATAATCTGAACAATGGGTTTGTCCGGAGTTGACTCCTCTGAAAGCATTGCCCTCATTCCATAAACCACGGAGCTGCCTTCTTCGGGAATCATAGTTAAGCCAAGAAATATGCCTTCGTCCTCTGATGCTGCTTCTGTCACTGCGCCTACATATACCGTCTCTTCAGATGCCCGTGAATTTCCGGCTGCCTGATATCTGTGCTCTGCACTATAAATGTTGCTGACCTGCATTGTTCCCCCTCCTGTCCTCTGCTTATAAAGTACATTTTCCTTTATTTTAAGCATAACCCCTCACGCTCCGTCTGTCCACAAAATCCTGTTTCAAGCCTTCATTTTTTAAGATTTTTTTTATGATAAAATTCCCCTGTTTTTACACATTGAAGAAAAGAATGTGATATAATAAATTTGCTTTGGAGAAATTTGTTTTGCCGTAGGGTGCCTGGAAAGGAAGATCACATGAAATTTAAAACTCGTCTGCGGGTAACCTTTATCACAATTATAATGCTTCCGCTGGTGCTGACAGCCATTGCTTTTATTACCATCGGGATTTATCTTATGAACATGAACCAGGGCTTTTCCCTGGAGGCCTTTGACTATTCCATGATGTCAGAAGGCATGGAGGCCTTTGTCAATACCACGGATGAAGCTTACTATGTGCTTTTGGAGCAGGCCGAAGAGGATCCTTCCAAGTTTGAGGACAAAGAGTATCTGGAGATGATAAATTCGGAGGTTTCCCGAAAATCCACTTATCTTCTGGTGAGAAAGGGAGATGAGATTTATTATACGGGCAATGAAGCCGCCGCAAGGCTCATTTTTCAGAAGCTGCCGGATTACGGTGAGGGAGAGCTGAGCGAGGATTCCGGAGTTTACTATAATGAACTGGAAAAATATGTAAAGCAGATTGATTTTACCTTTTCCGATGGAACAGAGGGCAGCGTTTTTGTGGTGACCAAGGTGAATGCTCTGATCTCAAGACAGCTGCTGATTGATATGTTTATCGCCATACTGCTGATTTTGGTGTTCACCAGCATGATGCTCACGCAGTGGATACAAAAGGGGGTATTTAATCCCATTGACGAGTTGAATATTGCTATGCGCAAAATCAAGGAGGGCAATTTTGATTATGCCCTTCAGACGGACGCCAAGGGAGAGATCGGGGACCTTTACCGCAATTATGAGGATATGCGGCTGCGCCTGAAGGAGTCCACGGAGGAAAACCACCAGCATGAGGAGCAGAACAAAGAGCTGGTCAGCAATATTTCCCACGATCTGAAAACACCGATTACGGCTATCAAAGGCTATGTGGAGGGTATCATGGACGGTGTTGCGGATACCCCGGAGAAAATGGATAAGTATATTAAAACCATTTACAACAAGGCCAACGACATGGATAAGCTGATTAATGAGCTGACCCTTTATTCTGGAATTGACAACAACCGCATTCCCTATAATTTTCGCCGTATCAACGTGGCGGATTATTTTGGGGATTGTGTGGAGGAGATCGGACTGGATTTGGAGTCCAAAAATATTGAGCTGAATTATTCCAATATGGCGGATCCCTCCACCATGGTCATTGCAGATCCGGAGCAGATGAAAAAGGTAATCAATAATATTATCAGCAACAGTGTGAAATATATGGATAAGCGTCACGGCGAAATAGATATCCGCATTCTGGATGAGGTGGATTCCATCCGGGTGGAAATTGAGGACAATGGCAAGGGGATTGCCCAGAAGGACCTGCAGAAAATTTTTGAACGCTTTTACCGGACGGATGCTTCCCGTAATTCCGCTCAGGGGGGAAGCGGCATTGGGCTTTCCATTGTAAAGAAAATCATTGAGGATCACGGCGGATATATCTGGGCGACCAGTAAGGAGGGGGAGGGGACCTGTATGCACTTTGTGCTGCGAAAGTACATTGAGCTGCAGCCCCAGGAAACAGTGGCATAAGGCGCAAAGCAGCGCAGAAATGAGGTAAAGTATGAGCAAAATTTTAATTATCGAGGATGAAGTAGCAATTGCAGATTTGGAAAAGGACTATCTGGAGCTTAGCGATTTTCAGGTGGACATCTGCAACACAGGGGACGAGGGCCTTAAGACCGCATTAAGCGGTGACTATGATCTGGTGGTTCTGGATCTGATGCTTCCCGGAATAGATGGCTTTGAGGTGTGCAAGAAAATCAGAGAAGAAAAAAATATTCCTATTCTCATGGTGTCTGCCAAGAAGGATGATATTGATAAGATCAGGGGACTGGGACTGGGAGCAGACGATTATATGACAAAGCCCTTCAGCCCAAGCGAGCTGGTGGCCCGGGTGAAGGCGCATCTGGCCCGGTATGAGCGCCTGGTGGGGGCCAACCAAAAGCCCCAGAATGATATTGTGGAGATCAGGGGAATCCGCATCGACAAGACAGCGAGACGGGTTTACGTGGACGGGGTGGAAAAAACCTTTACCACCAAGGAATTCGACCTTTTGACCTTCCTTGCGGAAAATCCCAATCATGTGTTTACCAAGGAAGAGCTGTTTCGGGAAATCTGGGATATGGATTCTATCGGAGACATTGCCACCGTCACCGTCCATATCAAAAAAATCCGGGAAAAAATTGAGAAGGACACCGCAAAGCCCCAGTATATTGAAACCATCTGGGGGGTGGGCTACCGCTTTAAGGTGTAAATGCTTTGTGCCGCGCAGAATGGGAAAGCTGCGCGGCCTTCTTTTCGCTGTATTTTTCAGCCCCTTTTACATTTCATTGAAATAGAGCTGTATCCGGTTCTGGATGATTTCTGCAGCCTCTGCGGATGTTTTGTCTCCGGAAAGAAAGGCGTCTATTTCTTCAAACAAAACCTCGCTGATCACCCTATTGTTTATGCTCTGACTTACATACATATGCTCTGTCATAAACCGAAGAGCGTCCATTTCCTGTTTGGTGACAGCATCCCCCATATATTGGGCCCTCTGGCCAAAGGGCTTGTCCAGATACGCCTCAAAGCAGTCCTTTCTCACCGGGAAGCCACGGCCGCTTTCCCCGTACCAGCTCTGCTCCGCTTCTGATAAGAGGTATTCTATAAAAGCCCAGGCGCCGTCCTTGCACTGGGAGCCGCTGTAGATGGCGAGCTGTTGTGCGGGGTCCAGCACATGGAAGGGGCTGCCGTCGGTGGTGGGATAGCCTACACTTTTTGCCTGACCTTGATATTTTGCGGCGGTGGTGTGGTAGTCGTAGGGGGAGGAATAGTAGGCAAACCGTATCAAAAATTCCCCGGAGGTAAAGGCGTTTATTTCATCGTCCAGGTAAGTGACTTCTGGGTAGTTGATTTGATCAGAATCCTGCAGGTGCAGGGTTCCCATCTGCTCCAGCAGACGGATAAATTCCTCACTGTCAAAGCTGCAGGTTTTCTCCTCCCAATCAATAAAGTCGTCCAGGCAGGCTGTGGTGAGAATCCGGAATACATTGGAATATTGATAGTATTCCAATGGACGGCTTTCCGGATAGTCCTCTTCCAGGGCAAAAAAATCTTCCGCTGTCCAGCCCTGTGCAGAGAGATTTTCCGCCCGGCAGTCCAGAGTATGAATACTGAAGCTGACCACAGCGCCGCAGAAACGATCCCCCACAAAGCCCGCCTCCCAGACAGCGGGCAGCAGATCCTCCTTTGACACCGTATCACTGTCCTGGAAATAAGGCTCCAAATCCTCCAAAAGCCCCTTTCCCGCCAAAAGCTCGGGGGTAATCCATTGAATATCTAAAAGATCCGGAATCTGCCCGCTGCCGTACATCATGGCTTCCTCCAGCATGCCGGTGTCATAGGTGATAAGCTCCACACTGTATTCCTTGCTGTTTCTGTTAAAGCCAAGCACTAAGCGATCCATGTCCGCATAGGGCGAAACGCCGAGAAGCACAGTCTGCTTCTGCGGAAGGTAAGCCTGATCCACATAAACAATTCTGGCACTTTCCGCCACAGAGGAGCGCCAATCATACAAAAGCACTTCAAGATCTGCAAGATCAGAACTCTGCCAGTCTGCAAAACGGATACCCTCCACACAGGAGCCGTCTATATTGATATTGGCGTCCTGCCAGTCAAGGAGCAGCTCCCCCTGGCTGCTTTCGGGGTCGTAACGCCAAAGACTGTGGCTGGTGGAGAGCAGAATTCCCTGTTCATAGCCGCTGAAAAGGGCATAAGCGCCGAGGGGAGCATCCAGAAAATCCGTCATTTTCCTGGTTTCTACCGCACCGAAATAGCCTCTTTCCATGTCTGCCCTCTGCAAAAGCATGATATCATCTACGCTTTGGTAATCCTGCTGCCACAGATAGGATGCTCCGTCCTGCCCTGTGACAAGCTCCCCCTGGGAAAGCTCTGTGGGGGAGGCGCCTATATACTCCCCGGCAGTGTTGAAAAAATAACCCATGCCATTGCTTTGGTCCAGCAAAAGGACATTTCCGCCAGAATCCGCAAAGCCCTTGGTCAGATAGGCCGGAGAGGGAACCTGTAGGGTTGAGGTGGGAAAATAATTACAGTAAAGAATTTCCCCAGCAGCGCTTTGCTTCTGCAGATAAAGGCTTTCATCGGACAGACGCATGCCAAACAGGTACAAATTGTCATCCCTGTCGGTGAAAAACAGATAGAGATGTTCCGCTGAAGAGTCTGTCTGCTTCAAAACCGCAGGCTGAGTGCTTGCGTCTATTGGGGCCTGCTGCAGAAAAGACTGCATATTTTCCGACCCTTCTGGAGTAAGGTATTCCCGGTATATTAAAGCATCCTCCACCCAGCAATAAGCATTGATGGGGTCAAAGGGTGCTTTCACCTGTACAAATTCTGCAGTGGGAACCAGAATGCCGGAGGGCTTTGCTGGGGCGTTGTCCGAAGGGGAGCTATCCTCCCCCTTTTGGCCACAGCCGGTGAGACAGAAAAGCAAAAGGAAAAGACAGCTGCCTAAAAGTCTTTTTTTCATATTTCCTCTCATTCTGCCGCGTGAGCGGCTTTGTAATCAGAAATCTTAATCCTTCAATCCGCCGTAAACGGATCATGGTACTTTTATGATGTCAGGGTCAAAAGAACTCCCTGTCACAAATCGTCAGAATTGTTTGCGGCTTCGGAGTCAAGTTGCGCCAGGAATCAACAAATTTGCTAAATGCGTTCTAAAAAATCCGAACTCGCTGCGCTCAAACAAGCGGATTTTTTTCTCACAACGCAACTTTGTTGATTCCAGGAGCAACTAAGACTCCTGCAGATGACAAACAATTCTGATGATTTGTGACAGAACCCCCTTTTGACCTCAACATCTTTTTATAATTATAGTATAAGGAAGGATGGAGCGCTTCGCAACTATATTCTGGTGCAGACAGAAAATGAATGTGGTATAATCCCTATAAAGATGCTGTCAGCTTTTAGCCAGACAAAGTAATAGGGAGGATGAAGCTATGCTGCCCCAGCCTTTTTTGGATAGAATGAAGGGTTTGCTTGGAGAGGAATATGAGGTGTTTGTAAAAAACCTTACACAGGAAAGCTGTCAGGCTCTGCGTGTGAACCTGGGAAAGGTGAAGGGGGAGAGTCTTCCCTTTCACTTAACGCCTGTCCCCTGGGCAGAGGGAGGCTATTATTATGAAAAAGAGGATCAGCCGGGGAAGCATCCCCTCCATGAGGCCGGGGCCTATTACATTCAGGAGCCCAGCGCCATGGCGCCTGCACCCCTTCTTGCACTGCAGCCGGGGGAGAGGGTGCTTGATTTGTGCGCTGCTCCCGGAGGAAAAAGCACACAGCTGGCTGCCTGTCTCAAGGGAAGGGGCCTTTTGGTGTGCAATGAGATTCATCCTGCCAGAGCCAGAATTTTGTCGGAAAATATAGAAAGAATGGGCGTGAAGAATGCTTGTGTCACCAATGAAGCCCCGGAGACGCTCTCAAAGCTTTTCCCCGGATATTTTGATGCCATTTTGGTGGACGCCCCCTGTTCGGGGGAAGGGATGTTTCGAAAAAATGAGGAGGCCTGCGCGGAGTGGAGCCCGGAGAACGTGGAGCGCTGTGCCCACCGTCAGGATGAGATTCTGGAACAGGCGGCTGAAATGCTTCGGTCTGGGGGCAGGATGGTCTATTCTACCTGCACCTTTGCGCCTTTGGAAAACGAGGGAAGTGTGAGCCGATTTTTAAAGAGGCATCCGGAATTTTCCATTGTGCCGGTGAATCAGGAACGGTTTTGCCAGGGGGCCCAAAAGGCGACGGCCTGCCAGGGGAGGCCCCAGTGGATTGAAAACCCGGTTCCGGGACTGGAGGGCACGTTGCGCCTGTGGCCCCATCATGTGAAAGGAGAGGGGCATTTTGCCGCCCTTCTAAAAAAGGCGGGAGAACTGGAGGAAGGACTGCGCCCGGAGGGGAGAAATGGTCTGGAAAAGGGCTTGCCGGAGAGGGAGCTTGGGGAGTGGACGGCCTTTCAGAGAGAATTTTTGAAATGGTCTTTTTCCGGGAAGTATTTGAAATTCGGAGATCAGCTTTATCTTGCGCCCGGGGAGCTGCCAAGCCTTAAGGGGCTTAAGGTTCTCAGGCCCGGACTGCATCTGGGAACCTTAAAAAAGAACCGCTTTGAGCCCTCCCATGCCCTGGCTCTGGCCCTGCTCCCCGGGGAGGCCGTTCATGTGTGGAACCTGGATGCAGAGGATCCTCAGGCAAGGGCTTATTTAAGCGGACAGACCTTTCCGGCGTCGGGGGAAAAGGGCTGGTATCTGATCTGTGTGGACGGCTGCAGCATGGGCTGGGGAAAGCTTGCAGGAGGCATTATGAAAAATCATTATCCCAAGGGGCTTAGAAAATGAAAACAGAGATTCTTTATCAGGACCAGGCATTGCTGATTGTGAGAAAGCCCTCAGGGCTTGCAGTTCAGACTGCCGCCATCGGAAAGCCGGACGTGGTAAGCGAGCTGAAAAATGCTTTGGCGGACAGAGGAAGGAAAGGGAAGGATGAGCCCTATCTGGGAATCATCCACCGGCTGGATCAGCCTGTGGAGGGGCTTTTGGTTTTTGCCAAAACCAAGGAGGCTGCGGCGGCCCTTACAGGCCAGCTTGCCAGGGGAGAGCTGAAAAAGCGTTATTATGCCGTGGTCTGTGGACAACCGCCCCGTGACCAGGGGGAATTGGTGGATTATTTGTATAAGGACAAAAATCAAAGGGCGCAGATTTTGTCTCCTGCAGATTCCCATTTTAAAGAGGCCAAGCGGGCGGTTTTGCATTACCGTATTCAGCAGAAGGCATCCTTTGGAAACTATCTGCTTTCTCTGGCGGAAATTTCCATTGAAACAGGACGCTTTCATCAGATACGGGCCCAGATGGCCCATGCCGGGATGCCCCTTTTGGGAGATGTGAAATATGGAAATGAAGAGTCGTTTCAGGCGGCGGAGAAGCTGGGCATTGGAAGCGCTGCCCTCTGCGCCTTTGATATCAGCCTGCGCCATCCGGTGACCAAAAGACCCATGCACTTTCAGATCAGGCCTGGCGCCAAGGCCTTTTCTTTTTTTGAAATAGAAACGGATCCCAAGGGCAGCTTATAATTCCGGGGAAAAATACCATACTAATCCTTAGAAAAAGGTGAAGGGGCAATATGGTATGTTAAGCAGATGGAAGAACAATAAAGTGGTGCTGCTGCTTCTTTTGACGGGAGCCGTATATTTTTTTCTGGAGTATATCACCCCTTTGGTGGCTCCGGTTCTGACAGCCATGCTTTTTGTCACAATTTTTGGGCCCACTATGAAAAAAATGCAGGAAAAACTGCATATCCACAGACAAATTGGCGCAATTATTCTTCTGCTGGTGGCTGGTGCAATTTTAGTGTCATTAATCTGGATTTTGTTTTCCTGGATTGTGGGGAGCCTGCCGGGCTGGATTGACGGGCTGGACGCTTTGTATGGAGAGCTTCAGGTGATTGTGCACAGAATTTGTGAGACAGTGGGCGGTATGATCGGTGTGGACAGCGTTTATCTGGAGGACACGATTTTAAGCCGCATCCAGGAGGGAATCGACTATTTTCAGCTGGAAACTGTGCCGGGAATGCTGTCCCAGTCCTGGGAGTATGTGAAGGCTGCGGGGGCTGTGGGTGGATTTTTGATGACCTTTCTCATTGCGGCGGTGCTGTTGGCCAAGGATTATGATGACATCATGAACCGGCTGCTGGACAGGGAGGAATGCCATGTGCTGTTGGAGGTGATCTGCGGCATTATCCGGTATATTGCCACCTTTGTGAAAGCCCAGGTGATTATCATGAGCGTGATCGGGGCGGTGTGCGCTCTGGGTCTTGGAATCGGGGGCGTCCGCCATGGAGTGCTCTGGGGGCTTTTGGCGGGCATTCTGGACGCGCTCCCCTTTGTGGGAACGGGAATTGTGCTGATTCCCCTGGCGCTGCTCCAGCTTTTTTACGGAAGCTTTGGCAGGGCGGCTCTTTGCATCGCGCTTTATGTGGTCTGCATATTTTTAAGGGAATTTCTGGAACCCCGGCTGATTGGAAAGCGTATCGGGGTAACGCCCATTGCGGTGCTGATCTCCCTGTATGCTGGAATCGGTCTCTTTGGCATTTGGGGAATCATCAAGGGCCCTCTTGGATTTATTTTGATTTATCAGACTTATCTGAGCATTCGAAGGAGAATGGAGGCAAAGGAGGGCGTACTTACCCGGGAGTAGAAACACACCTGCAAAATTTGACGAAAGAAGGGGAATGGGCTATGATAGAAGCGTCCGGGAAAAACAGCTTCCAGGACGATAAAACAACAACGGAGGAAATTATGAGCCGTCTTATCCGTAAGTCCAGGGAAACAGAGTCAGCAGCCCTTTCCGTAAAGAAATTTTTCCAGCAGGTAATTCATTATATTCTCTGCCTTTATATCCTTTTGATACTGGGTGTGCTGCCCTTTTATCAGGAGGAGGGCTATTCTCATATCGGAACGGACAAATCCACCTTTTTTAATCAGGTCAGCGTTATGGCCGGAAGGCTGCTTTTTCCCCTTCTTTTGTGTTATCTGGCAGCTTCGCTGATAGAATGCCTCCAAAGGGGCAGAGCAAAAAAGAACGAGACAGAGCAAGAGGGGGAAGGTCTTTGGAAAGGCCTGAAAAAGAGCCTGTCCCTGACAGATGGATTCGCTCTTTTATACGGGATTGTCCTGCTTGTCTCCTACGCCTGCTCCCGGTATCGGGACACTGCCTTGTGGGGTGAGGATTGGTGGTTTATGGGATTGTATCCCCAGCTTGCGCTGCTTTGCATTTATTTTTTCCTGTCCAGACTGTGGAACCCCAGAAAGGAGTTGTTTTTTCTGGTTTTCCCGGTGTCCGGGGTGGTATTTCTTTTGGGCTTTCTAAACCGCTTCGGCATTTATCCACTGGATATGCAGGTGAAAAACGTTCAGTTTATCTCTACCATAGGAAATATCAACTGGTACTGCGGGTATCTGGTCTCAGTGTTCTTCGGAGGCGTGTTCCTGCTGTGGCAGCAGGCGGCCCAAAAGCCCTGGCAGAGGGCTTTGTTTGGCGCATATGTGGCGGCAGGGTTTGCAACCCTGGCCACCCAGGGCAGCAGCAGCGGTATCGTGTCGCTGGCAGCAGTGGTGCTTGTGCTTTTGTGGCTTTCCGCGCCAAAGGGGGAGAGAATGCAGCAGCTTTGGCTGATTTTGCTGCTTTTTTCTGCCGTCTGTCTTATCATTTTTTGTATACGCCGGATATTTCCTGAGAGCATGACCTATTCCGACACGGTTTCGGAGCTTTTGACAGGAAGCCCTCTGCCTATTGTTATGACAGCAGTGTCGGCGCTTGCCTATCTGGGCATTGTCTGGATAAGAAAGAAGAAGGATTATCCCGAGAGACTGGCAGTGAGGCTGACCCGGGGGATGTGCATCGGGATTCTTCTTTTGGCGGCGGTCATTGGTGCATTGATTTGTGTGAATACTCTTTATCCCGGCTGCATCGGGCCGCTGTCTCAGATCAGTGCTTTTACCTTCTCCCCCGCCTGGGGCAGCAACAGGGGAGCCACCTGGAAAGCGGGACTTATGTGCTTTTTGGAACAGGATTTTCTGCACAGGCTGATTGGAGTGGGACCGGACTGTATGGCGGCCTACCTGTATGGAAACGGGAGCGAAGAGCTGCTTTCCTTGGTGAGGGAACGGTTTGGGGAGGCCAGACTTACAAACGCCCATAACGAATGGCTTACGGTTCTGGTAAACACGGGCGTGACGGGAGCTACAGCCTATGTGGGCATGATTGTCAGCGCCATAGTCAGATATATCAGACAAAGGGATAGAAACTACATAACAGCCGCAGCGGGCTTCTGCCTGCTGGCCTACACCGTAAACAATATGTTCAGCTTCCAGCAGGCTATGAACGTATCCACTATGTTTGTAATTTTTGGGATAGGGGAGGCTTATCAGAGGAGGAAAGAAAATGTTTCGTGAAATGAGAAGAAAAAAACAGCAGTTATCCATGGAGGAAAGCCGCCAGATTTTAGATGAGGGAACCTCCGGCGTGCTTGCCCTGTCCGGCGATGAGGATTACCCTTATGCCGTGCCCATCAGCTATGTTTACGACGGGGACAGGCTTTATTTTCACTGTGCCAAAAGCGGACATAAGCTGGATGCGGTCAGGAGAAATTCCAAGGCGTCCTTTTGTGTGATCGGGCAGGATCAGGTGCTTCCCGAGAAATACACCACATTGTTCCGCAGTGTGATCGTCTTTGGAACCATCCGCATCCTGGAGGAGGACGATGAGAAGCGAAGGGCCATTGAAAAACTGGCCCTTAAGTATGCGCCGAAGGATACACGGCAGAACAGGGAGGCTTACATTGAAAAGGACTGGAAGCCCTTGTGTATGCTGGAAATGACAGTGGAGCATATCACGGGGAAGGAGTGTATTGAGCTGGTAAGGGAAACCGGATATCTGTGCTGATTTTCATTCACCTCTCTTGCTGGAAATTCATCTTCTCTGTAAACTCTTTTACGGTTTCCATGATAGCAGGATATGTAATCTCTCTTGCATATAAATTTTGTGCCTGATACCTTTTCCATAAATGCTGCAGGATGGTTGATTCTTCTAATGCCAGCATAATCCGTTTCGTGTTCTGCAAAACGGATAGGGAATCTCTTTTCTTTGCTGTGGCAAGAACCGCCTGTTTTAGAAGGTTCCAGTCTGCATTTTCCCGGTATAGCCGGTACAGAAGGTGTAAATCATAAAAATCTCTTGCCCGCGTATTTCCTACATTTCTTCGGATAATCGTTTCGTATTTTTCCGCCAGTATGGTTTCCTGTGTGTAGGCTTTCACCATTACCCGGCGGCCATCAAACAGGAAGGGGTAAGAAAATTGGATTTCTTTTTTTCTTTGCCAGACTGCGGATGGCTCCTTTTAGTTGTTCTGGTGTTT
>DXGH01000037.1 GCA_019114005.1 Candidatus Acetatifactor stercoripullorum | reverse complement strand
TGTCCATGAAGCGGTCAAAAGTGAGGACGGAAGCCGGGAACAGGAAGTGGAAATCTTCTACCGCTTTATCGGCAAAATCGAATGACACATCTTGAGATACCCAACAATATCTTTAACTAAGGGAAACGGGCAGCACTTATCCTGATATAACCCTTTTACCAGCGTTGGCACGTTTGCTTAAAATTGACTTGAATACGTTAATGTCCTTTAATGACGATTTAACAGATATAGAGATTGAAAATTTTGTCAATGAAGTGGATAAGACGGTCCAGGAGCAGGACTATGATACCGCTTTCCAAAAAGCAATCAACAAAATACATGAATATCCCACCTGTGAAAAATTGATATATTTGGTCATTCTTTATTTAGAGGGAGCACTTGATCTTTGCAACGTATCTGAAGCTGAGCAATACAGGGAAACATATGAAACATTTTACAAGCGTTTAGCCACAAGCGAAATTCCGGAAATAAGGGATACCGCAACCAGTATGTTGATTTCCTATGCACGAAATCGAGAAGATTTTTCAAGGGCCGAGGAGCTGATAAATTCATTGCCGTTTTCCACAATAGACAAAGAGGAACAATTAGCTATCCTTTATCAACGGCAGGGACGATGCCAAGATGTAGAAAAAATCTGGGAACATCGGATACTTAAAGGTGTGACCGAGATACAGATTGCTTTAGTAAATATGCTGGAAATCGCATTACAGGAAAAACGGGAAAAGGATGCAGACTTTTTTGCAGATATGTATGAAGCCGTTACCCGCCAGTTTTGTTTTCCAGAGTGGATGCGCTATAATGCCCATTTGCAGCTTGCTTTCGTAAAAAAAGATAAGGGTAGAAGTCTGTCTATTCTTCAAAAAATGTTACCTGCCATGAAAAAAGAATGGAATACGCAAGATTACCGGTTATATCGTAATATCAATGGCAGCAGTTCTACATTTTTTTCCAGTAAACTGGTAAAAACAATCACCGACGAGTTAGCAAACAATGAGGAATACACATTCCTTCGCGAAGGTTCGGAATTTGAAGACATAATAGCACAATTAAAAAAATGAAAGGACGTTATTTTCCCCTTGCAAATGTTACGTTTGCAAGGGGTTTTTCCTATGATATAATTATTATAAAATTTTTTGCAGCCGTGGTGCCTGATAGA
Organism: Candidatus Acetatifactor stercoripullorum; assembly: GCA_019114005.1. Lineage (GTDB taxonomy): Bacteria > Bacillota > Clostridia > Lachnospirales > Lachnospiraceae > Acetatifactor > Acetatifactor stercoripullorum. The sequence continues at coordinate 41,321 of DXGH01000037.1, read as the reverse complement.
AATGCTGACGAAGAGCTTCAGGGTTAGAGAGGGATACAGATGATATTAAGTGTGAGCCGCCGGACGGATATTCCCAATTACTATTCCCAATGGTTTTACAACAGAATAAAAGAGGGCTTTGTGTATGTAAGAAATCCAATGAATACCTATCAGGTGAGCAGAATCGAGATAACGCCGGATGTGGTGGACTGCATTGTTTTCTGGACGAAAAATCCGGAGCCTATGATGGAAAGACTGGAGGAGCTTTCAGCGTATCACTACTATTTTCAGTTTACATTGACCGGATATGGAAGGGATATGGAACCGGGCATTCCGCACAAAAGGGAGAAGATGATTCCCGTTTTTCAGGCTTTGTCGGACAGAATAGGAAAGGAAAAGGTTATCTGGAGATACGATCCTATTATCTTTTCCCAAAGATATACGCCGGCGTATCACCTAAAGGCATTTGAGCAGATTGCAATGGCGCTGAAAGGCTTTACGGAAAAGTGCGTGATAAGCTTCGTGGATGAATATGCAAAAAACAGAAAAAACATGGAATTACTGGGCGCCTATGAAATGGATAGATACCAGCTGTCAGAGTTTGCAAAGAAGATAAGCCGGATTGCAAAAAGAAATGGAATGGATACAGGCAGCTGTGCGGAAAGCATAGACTTGGCTGAGTGTGGAATAAAACATAACTGCTGTATCGATAAGGAATTGATAGAAAAAACCATCGGCGGCAGGATAAAGGCTGGAAAAGATAGAAACCAGCGTGCGGAGTGTGGGTGCATGGAGAGCGTGGAAATCGGTGCCTATCATACCTGTAAAAATGGCTGCAAGTACTGCTATGCGAACAGCAGCGCAGAAAACGTGGCAAGAAACTGCAGTAAATATGATCCAACATCACCGATATTATGCGGAGCGATTGCTGAAAATGACAGGATAACGCAACGCAGGGTGAGATCGTTGACAGAAGAATGATTTTCCGGCAGGGGGAGGAAAAATAAAATGTTAGAAGTAAAATTTTACGATACGGCAGAGGATTCCTTATTAAAGTTTGCTGTCATCATTTCCAAAAGTAATGGCAAATGGGTGTTTTGCAAGCACTATCTGCCTGAAAATTGGACATATCCATTGATACAGCCTAAGCTGATTGAAAAGTATGTGCAATGGGAAAGGGGAATGTGATAGATGATATAAATCACATCAAAATGCGGAATGGAAAAGCGGAGGGATGGGTATGTTGCTTTACAGTGAGCGGATAGAGATTATTTTACAACAGGTACAGCTGCAATCAGTGGTACGGATCACAGACCTCACAGAGCTTCTGCATGTGTCCATAGATACGGTGAGACGGGATTTAAAAAGCATGGAGAAAAACGGTCTTGTCAGGTGCGTGCGGGGAGGCGCCTGCCTGCCTAATTCCCTGACGGCGCTTTCGGATTTTTCCGGGGAAGAGATCATACATATTGATTTAAAAAGGGAAGCCGCAAGAAAGGCATTAAGGTGTATCCATCCGGGGGATGTAGTGGCTTTAAATGCAGGCACCACAAATACCATTCTGGCCCAGGAGCTTGCTTTTAGAAACGATAAAATTACGGTGATTACCAACAATCTGGCAGCGGTCAATATCTTAATGCAGAATTCCTATATTCATCTGATTGTTATCGGCGGCATGGTAGACGTAATAGAAAAAGCCACTTACGGAAGAGTTTGTGAAAATGAATTTTCCAGCTATTATCCGGATATTGCCTTTTTGTCCATAGATGCGGTGGATGATCAGGAGGGGTTTACGGATTTCAGAATGCAGGAGGTGGGGGTAATTGAGCTTTTGGCGCAGCAGGCACGGCAGACAATAGTGGTTATGGATTCCAGCAGATTGGGAAAACGCTCTCAGAAAAAGGTGCTTCCTCTTCATAAGGTGGACAGGCTTGTGGCGGACGACAACGTGCCGAAAAGACTAAAGGAAAGATATGAGCGCAAGGGTCTTTTGATTGAATAGGCGGTAATTATCGGGGTTTCTTTGTACCATAGGAAACAGAAGAAATGAGGGGCTGCCATGATAGAATATTCTCATATTTTTAAAGAAGGAAAAAAACAAAAATACGGAATTGTCAGTAACCTCTTGTACAATATGCGGTGTGCCTGGGAATATGACAGGAAGCTGTTTTGGTATCAGCTTCTGCCCATTGTTCCCAGCGTGTCTGCGGCCTATTTGGGAACGCTGCTTCCGGCATGGGTGGTGCGGGGGCTGGAAGAGGGCCGGAGCATGGAGTATCTTGTGGGCGGCATTTTTGCCCTTGCCCTTACTATGTGGTGCTTAAATCTTGCAGCAGAGAGCATGATCCAGTACAGATACCGGAACAGTGCGCTTTTGCGGAATTATTATGCCAAGCGCTGCTTCCAAAAGGTCATGGACATGGATTATGATGTGATGGAGGCTCCGGAAAATCAGAAAATCATCGGCAATACCTGGAGATCCTTGCGCAATCCCTATAATTTTGTCAGCGCTGCCAATGATGCGCCGGTTATGCTGGAGGCGGCAGCAGCCGTGATCCTTTATGGAATTTTGCTGGGAAGGCAGAGTCTGCTGCTTTTGCTTCTGCAGGCAGCCTCCGTGGGCATCAGTCTGTGGCTTTTGGGCGTGGCAAGACGAAAGCATACCAGCCAACAGGGAGAGCTGAGCCGTTACGCCAGGGAAACCGCTTATATCAGCAGGCAGTCCATGGAAAGCTCTTCCGGCAAGGATATTCGTATCTACCGCCTGGCAGACTGGATTTTACAGAAATATGAGGACTCTCTCACTCATATGGACGGAATTTTCCGGGGAATTCACAACTGGTATTTTTTAAAAAGCTTTTCCGACTGCGTGGTGCGCTTTCTGGTAAATGGCTTTGTGTGGGGCTATCTGCTTTTGAAGCTGGTGGAGGGAGAGCTGGCTGCAGCGGAGTTTGTATGGTACATGGGTCTGGTGAATGGATTTTCCTCTTATTTTGAGACGATGATCCGCATGCTGATGACATTATCTCCCAGATGTGTGGCTATAAGCTATATCCGGGAAATGCTGGATATGGAAAACCAATGGGGAAAAGAAAAACAGCAAAAAGAAGAACAGGAAGAACAAAAGAAAAAGCAGGATGAGAGACAGGAAGAGACACAGGAAGAGACACAGGAAGAGACACAGGCAGAGAGGGGAGCGCAGCTGGAGCTTCGGGATGTATCGTACCGGTATCCGGGAAAGAAGGAGCCTGTTCTTTCCCATATCAATCTGACCATTGCACCGGGAGAGAAGCTGGCGCTGCTTGGGCTGAACGGAGCAGGAAAAACCACCCTTGTAAAGCTGATCTGCGGCTTTTACCAGCCCACAGAGGGAGAGATTCTTCTAAACGGCATTCCTGTGAGGGATTATGACAGAGAGGAATATTATAGTCTGATATCCGTGCTGTTTCAGGATTTTACCCTGCTGTCTCTGTCGGTGGACGAAAACATTACGGGAAGGGATGCCGGAGAAGCCCGAAGCTGTGATCTGGAGCAGAGCCTGAAGCTTTCTGGCTTTTATGAAAAATATGAAAGACTGCCTAAGAAGGGGGAGTCTCTTTTGATCAAGGAGGTCAACGAACAGGCGGTTGATTTTTCCGGTGGGGAAAAGCAAAAGCTTTTGTTTGCAAGGGCATTATATAAAAGGGCTCCTTTTTTGATTCTGGACGAGCCTACCGCGGCCTTAGACCCCATTGCGGAGAATGAGATGTATCTGAAGTTTAACGAGGCAGCCAGGGGGCGGACGGCTCTTTATATCTCCCACAGATTATCAAGCACCCGGTTTTGCGACAGAATCGTGCTTTTAGAGCACGGAAGAATTGTGGAGGAGGGCACCCATGAAAGCCTGCTTTCGGGGGATACCAGATATGCCAGGCTGTACCAGGTTCAAAGCAGGTATTATAAGGAGCAGGAAAAGCGTAAGGAAAGAAGCCGCATTATGGGAGATGAATATGTAGCGCAGGAAGGGGGAGAGGAGGGCATATTTTATGAATCGGCAAGACTTTAAGGCTATTTTAAGGCTCCTCTCGGACTTTTGCAGAAAGCAGAAAAAAATCGTTTTAAACATGACATGCGCCGCTGTGCTGGAGGCGGTGCGCCCTTATATTACAGTGGTGCTCATGGGCTTTTTGCTGGATCAGGTGTATGCAGGCGCACAGCTGGGGGAGCTGCTTGGATATGCCCTGGGGGCGCTTTTTGTGAATATGCTTCTGCAGATGCTGCAGGCTTGGACGAGAGAGAGCTTTAACCGGAAAAATGAATATATCAAGGAGATCGAGGCCGGATATCTCAACGAGAAGGCTTTGAAAATGGATTATGAGTATCTGGAGGATTTTCATGTGCAGGAGCTTCGGTTCAGAGGGCAGAATCATTCCTCCTTGGGCACAGTGGGCTGGATGCTGTATCAGCTTGAATTTTTAATTACCTCCGTGGTATCCATTTTTATTTCCCTTTGTATTTTACTGCCGCTGTTTGCAGGAAAAAGCGGGGCGGGAGAGGGCTTTATCGCCTCCTGGCAGAGTGCGGCGATTCTCTTTTGTCTGCTGGGGGCTATGATCGTGTTTAACTACAAGCTGAGTCTTGGTTATACTGCGCGGTTAAAGGAAATGGAAGATGATATGGCCAGGGAATACAATCAGCTGGATTATTATATGGATATCTTGTCCAGAACTGACGCCCAGAAGGATCTGCGCATTTACGGACAGCAGAAGATCATTTTGGAGGATACGGAAAAAAGCGCTGAAAGGATGAAACAGGGCGAGAAGGCCCAGACAAGATTGTTTGTGAGAAAACAGCTGATTGGCAGAAGCCTTTCGGACTTATCCGGCCTGCTTGTGTATCTGTTTACCGGACTGAGAGCCTATGCGGGGGTGATTTCCGTGGGCGGCGTGGTCACCTACGCCTCCAGTATCCTGCAGTTTTCCAAGGCGGCAGCCAGACTTGCGGATTCTATGGGATATATGAAGCAGGTGGCTCTTTATGCAAGGGATTACGGGGAGTACATGGATTTGGGAAAGGGGAAAAAGCAAGGCGTAAAAAAGCTGGAGGAGCCTGGAGAGGGCGAATTATCCGTGGAATTCGAGCATGTGTCCTTCCGGTACCCGGGAAGCGAGGAATATGTGCTTCGGGACCTGAATCTGAAGCTGGACATTGGAAAACGGATGGCTATTGTAGGGAAGAACGGCTCCGGAAAGACCACCTTTATCAAGCTGCTCTGCGGGCTGTATGACGTGACGGAGGGCTGTATCCGGGTAAACGGCGTGGATATCAGGGAGTATGATCATCAGGAATACTGCAAGCTTTTTTCTGTGGTGTTTCAGGATTTTAAGCTGTTTTCCTTTCCCCTTGGGGAAAATATTGCGGGAAATACACAGGCGGATGAGGGAAGAGTGAAGGATGCCTTGGAACGGGCGGGCTTAGGAGAGCTTCCGGAAAAGCTGGAGGATGGAATTTATACTTATGTGGACAGGGAATTTGATGATACAGGGGTGGTATTTTCCGGTGGGGAAAAGCAGAAGATAGCCATTGCCAGAGCCATCTATAAGGACGCGCCCTTTGTGATTATGGATGAACCTACCGCAGCCCTGGATCCTCTTTCAGAATGTGAGGTTTATGCAGGATTTGACAAAATAGCGGGTGGCAAAACAGCCATTTATATTTCCCACAGGCTGGCTTCCTGCCGTTTCTGTCAGGATATTCTTGTTTTTGACGGGGGACGGGTGGTTCAGCGGGGCAGCCATTTTGAGCTGGAAAAGGAGGAGGGGCTGTACCGGGAAATGTGGAATGCCCAGGCGCAGTATTATCAGAGCTGAAAAGGAGAGAGAAAGGATATGCAGATAGACAGAGAGCGAGCAAAAAGCGCCTTTTGGGCGTATGTAAATGGTTTTGATGTGCAGAAGGATATGATCCGGCTTAAGGTGGAGCACACCTTCAGGGTAAGTCAATTATGTGAGGAAATCGCCGATTCCTTAGGACTGTCTAAAGAGGATAGAGACCTTGCATGGCTGATTGGCCTGCTTCATGATTTGGGAAGATTTGAGCAGCAAAGGAGATATGGAACCTTCAATGACGCCCTTTCCATTGATCATGCCAGGTACGGGGCTGAGCTTTTGTTTGGGGAAGCTGAGTCCGCTGTAAGCATCCGGGATTTTGTGGAAGAAGACAGCGAGGACGGACTGATACGGACAGCCGTTTTTTACCACAGCGCCTACCGGATTCCTGAAAATCTGGATCATAGGACGGCAATGTTCTGCAATATCCTGCGGGATGCGGACAAAATAGATATTTTAAAGGTAAATGTGGAATTTCCCCTGGAGGAGATTTATAATGTGAGTACAGAGGTGCTTTATGGTGAACAGGTTTCCCCCCAGGTGATGGAAAGCTTTTTTGAGGGACATGCAGTGCTGCGGAGCCTGAAAAAGACGGCGGTGGATCATGTTGTGGGACATATTTCCCTGGTATTTGAGCTGGTTTACCCCAAAAGCATCGAAATCGTAAAAAAACAAGGATATCTGGAGAAGCTGCTGCATTTTCCCTCCAAGAATCCAGTGACCAGGCAGCAGTTTGCCCAGATTCGGGAGAAAATGAAATGAGGTAAAAATGGACGTAGAAGCAATTTTGAAACAGGTGGATGAATATTACGGGGAAAACAAGGGGCAGGAGGCGGAGCGGCTGCTTAAGGAAAGCGTTTCCCAGGCCCAGAGGGAGGGAGATGACAACAGCCTTCTTTCGCTGTTAAACGAACTGATTGGCTATTACCGGGAGACCAGCCGCACAGAGGATTCCTATGAGGTGGCTGGGCAGGCCCTTCATCTGGCAAGGCAGATGGGACTTACGGACAGCATTCCCTATGCCACAACCCTGTTGAATGCCGCAACGGCTTACAGGGCGGGAGGAAGCCTTCAGGAATCTCTGGACTGCTACAGGCAGGCCAAGGAGGTTTATGACAGACTGCTTCCTGAGGACGATATGCTTAAGGCCAGCCTGTACAATAACGTAAGTCTTTTGTATCAGGAGATGGGAGAGTTTGAAAGGGCAGGGCAGTGCCAGGAAAAGGCTCTTAAGATTGCGGAAAAAAACAAGGCCGCGTATGAAGCGGCGGTAAGCAGGGCAAACCTTGCGGGAACCTGTCTGAACCTTGGTCAGGATGAGGCGGCATTTGCCTATGCAAAGGAAGCAGCAGAGGCCTTCCAAGAAATGGGCGTGGAGGACACCCATTATGCGGCGGCCCTCTCGGCCATGGGCTCCTACTATTATAAAAAGAAGGAGTACGCCCGGGCTGCGGAGACATTCAGAAAAGCCATGAACAGGATAGAGGCAAGCCTTGGGAAGAATGAGCATTACAGGAGGCTTGCGGAAAACGTTTCCCTCTGCGAGGCCGCAGCGGCCAGGGAGGATGAACAGGGACTTGCCCTGTCCAGAGAATATTATGAAACCTACGGCAGACCTATGCTGGAACAACAATTTGCCCCGTACAAGGATAAAATTGCAGCAGGGCTTGTGGGGAAGGGCTCGGACTGCTTCGGCTTTGACGACCGGTATTCCAGAGATCACGACTGGGGGCCTGATTTCTGCCTCTGGGTGACGGAGGAAACCTACCAGGAGATAGGGGAGGCGCTTTCTAAGGCCTATGAGAGCCTGCCTGTGGAGTTTAAGGGCTTTCAAAGAGTGGTGACGGATACCGGCCGGGGAAGAAGAGGCGTTATGACCATTTCCGGCTTTTACAAAGGGCTGCTGCAGGCAGAGCGCTACGAGGACATCGATTGGAGCAGTGTGCCGGACGCGGCTCTTGCGGCGGCGGTAAACGGAGAGGTTTTTGTGGATCAGGAGGGGATTTTTTCTCAATTCCGCCAAAAGCTTTTCATGGGATACCCGGAGAACATAAGATATTTGAAGCTGGCGGAGAGCAGCGCCCGCTTTGCCCAGACGGCCCAGTATAATTATGGAAGAATGAAGGGGCGCGGGGATCAGGTGACGGCTCGTATCATGCTGGCGGACGGCGTCAGGGAAGCTATGAAGCTGCAGCATTATATAGAAGGGAAATATCCGCCCCACGATAAGTGGCTTTATAAAAGCACCTTGCTGCTTTCTGCCGGGGAAACCCTGTGCGGACTGCTTGCGGGGATTCTAAGAGAAAAAAACCCGGAGGAGCTGATCGAACAGACAGGGGCTTTTCTGGCAAAGGAGCTGTATGACAACAGCTTTATCAGCGATACGGATTCCTATCTGGACGCCCATACCCAGGAGCTGGTATATAAGGCGGGCATCAGCGTAAAAAGCGATGAGGAGCTGGTGGAAGAGATTGCCAGACTGGAATTTGAGGCCTTTGACAAGGTCCATAATGTAGGGGGAAGAGCCAGCTGCCAGAACGACTGGCCCACCTTTTCCATTATGCGAAAAAGCCAGTATCTCACCTGGAACCGCACCATGCTTCTGCAGTATTTATATGATTTCCGCCGGGAATACGAAAGAGGACATAATCTGATCGAGGAAAAGTACGGACGTATGATGGAAAGCACTGCCCCCGGGGAATATGAAAAGATCAAGGATCATTTTCCCGCGCTTTCCCAGGAAAAGAAGCAGATCATCGAGCAGATTGTAAAGCTTCAGGTGGGATGGATGGAAGAATTTTCCCAAAAGTATCCCCATCTTGCACAAAACGCAAGAAGCGTCCACACCTATGACGACAATCTCTATAATACCTCCTATGAGACCTACCTTAGGGGAGAGCTTGGCACCTACTCCGACAAAATGCTGGAGCTGTACGGACGGTATGTGGTGGAATATGCAAGGGAAAACAGAAATCTTACCTTTGACATTATGACAAACAGCGTGAAACTTTACGGCTATGCGGATTTAGAGGCGGCCGAGGCGTTTATGAAGCTTTAGCATAAAATACTCCCAAATGCACATAATACCTGTCAGATACCGATAAGGATAGAGCTGATAAGGCTTGCATGGAAAAAGGAGAGTGTGCTATGGATATTGGAGGAACCACCGGAGAAACCGGATTTCCCTTTGGGGAGCTGCCCCTGGGCTTTGGAATGGCCCTTGCTGGGAACGAACCGGCTCTTCGAGGCTACGCCGGGCTGACAGAAACAGAGAAGGAGCATTTGATCCTTCGCTGCAAAGACGCGCGGTCCAAGGAAGAAATGGAAAAAATTGTAAATTCTCTGGTGCCGGACGGAGACTTAACTTCCGTTGTGGCCACGGAAAAAGAGATGGAAGAGGGAATCGGAAGCGGGGACAGGCTGTTTTGACCGCCCGCAGGAAAATGGCGGAACGTTTCCCGAAAAAGAGGCGTGAGAAAGGACGGCGGATGGTTAATACCATCCGCCGTCTATTGTGATAATCTGGCCTGTCATATAGGAAGGAGCCTGGGCGGTCTGCAGGATGAGAGCGGCAGCCTCTTGGGGCGTTCCCAGTCTGTCAGCGGGAATTTCCCTTTTTAGCGCCTCCAGCTCTTCCTTGGAAAAGCAGGCGTTCATGGAAGTGTCAATCACTCCGCAGGCCACTGCGTTTACCTGAATGTTGCTGGGAGCCAGCTCCTTTGCCAGCGCCCTGGTAAAGGCGTTTACCGCCCCCTTGGAGGCAGAATAGGCCACCTCCATGGAAGCCCCTACGCTGCCCCACACCGAGGAGACGTTGATGATTTTCCCCGAATGCTTTTTCAGCATCAGTGGAATGGCATATTTGCAGGCATAAAAGCAGGAATCCAGGTTTACGGCCATAAGCCGTCTCCAGTCCGCCGGGGACATTTCAGATAAAAGCCCCACATAGGAGATGCCTGCATTGTTGATTAACACATCCAGTGTGGAAAGCCCTGAAAACACCTGGGCCACCTCTTCTATATTGCCCATATCGGCCCTAAACGGCCTGTAACAGCCTCCGTACTGTGCAGAGAGCTTCTTTGTCAGCGCCACAAGTTCCTCCATGGACTTGCTGCAGGTTAGAAGCAGCGAATAACCGGCCTCTGCGAAGGCTTCTGCGCAGGCCCTTCCGATGCCTCTGGAGGCTCCGGTGATCAGGGCGGTTTTGGGAGGCTCTTTTTTTTCTTGTAAAAACGGTTCCATAGTACTTCCTTTCCCGGGTGCCGTAAAGACATCCATTCTCCTCTATAGCCTATCACATGCAGCCTTGCTTTTCCAGATAAAAACTGCTACACTATGAAAAGACAGGAAAACGACGGATTTACCGTATGTCAGAAGGGAGGCACAGTTAAGATAAATGTATGATTTGATTATTATCGGTTCGGGCCCAGCAGGTCTTTCAGCGGCCATTTATGGAAAAAGAGCCGGACTTGACACCCTGGTGATAGAGAAAAATCCCATGAGCGGAGGACAGGTGCTGACCACCTATGAGGTTGACAATTACCTGGGAATGCCTGGGATCAACGGATTTGATATGGGAATGCAGTTTCGGGCACATGCGGATAAGCTGGGAGTGGCCTTTAAGGAAGCTGAGGTGGAGTCTGTTGAGGATAGAGGAAGCTATAAAATTGTAAAAACAAAAGAGGAAGCCCTTGAGACGAAAACAGTGCTTCTGGCCTCGGGGGCAGAGCACGCAAAGCTGGGCGTGCCCGGCGAGGAAGCCTTTGCCGGAAAGGGAGTGTCCTACTGCGCCACCTGCGACGGGGCCTTTTTCCGGGGAAAAAACACTGCCGTAGTGGGCGGCGGCGACGTGGCCCTGGAGGATGCCATTTATCTGTCCCGGATCTGCCGGAAGGTATATCTGATCCACAGAAGGGATGAGCTGCGGGGGGCAAAGATTCTGCAGGAGGAGTTAAAGCAGATTCCCAATATCACCGTATTGTACAGCCATGCGGTTACAAAGATACAGGGTGAGGATGCTGTGGAGGCCCTGGTGGTAAAGGATTTAAAGACCGGAGAGGAATCTTCCCTTGAGGTTTCCGGCGTATTTATTGCGGTGGGCATACATCCCAATACGGCCCTTCTGGAAAACATAGCGGCCAGGGATGAGGCTGGATACATTTTGGCCGGAGAGGACGGAGTGACGGACAGACCGGGCATTTTTGTAGCGGGAGATACCAGAAAGAAGCCCTTGCGCCAGATCGTCACAGCGGTAGCGGACGGGGCCAATGCAGCCATCAGCGCCGCCAGCTATTGTGACCGGAGCTGACAGCGAAGCTGACAGATTTTGACGATTTTGCCTTTTTTAAGATTTTATAAAGAAATTAAAAAAATTTCTTAGAAAAAAGAATCGCAAATTTGCGGTTCTTTTTTTGGACAGATGCCTGAAGGCCGCAGAAATACTGGATTCTCAGGATATTTTCCAAATTATTCCCATAGTTGACAAAAGAATCTTTTAGTGATATATTTGTTAACAGATGTAATAAATTCGTAACAAATAATGGGAAATTGGTCACAGGAGGACGGTATGGTTCACGGCTCAGTGAAGGTAACAGCATATGCTTTGGCGGCAGTCATGGCTTTTTCGGGAATGAGCATTACGGCGGATGCGGCGGCAGCCACAACGGTTCTGCCCAGCGGCGGCGTTGATCTGACCATTGCAAAGGGAAATACACTTGAGAATATTACCACGGATGTAAGCGGTACGGCTTTGGAGATACAATCTATTTTGATGCCGGAGCAGGTAGAAGAGGAGGAGCAGCCAAGCGAGGAGGAAACCTTCCGCAACCTGGTGATCGCTCAGGTAAATGATTATGTAAATGTGCGCAGCATTCCCAGCGAAGAGGGCGAAATCGTTGGAAAGCTGTATGATGATTCTGTAGGAACCTTTCTCGCGGAGGAGAACGGATGGTATCAGATTACCTCCGGCTCTGTTACAGGCTATGTAAAAGCGGAGTACTGTGTGACGGGAGAGGCGGCTGTGGAGCTTGCAAAGCAGGTGGGAACCAGGATTGCAACCGTAACCACTACCACCTTGAAGGTCAGGACAGAGCCCAGCCTTGAGGCGTCTGTACTGGGTTTGGTGCCCATAGATGACGATCTGGTGGTGCTGGAGGAGACGGAAAACTGGGTAAAGGTAGATATAGAGGAAGGTATCGGCTGGGTGTCCACCGCTTATGTGACTCTGCACTCAGAGTTTGTGCAGGCAGAATCCAAGGAAGAGGAAGAGAGAAGGCTTGCCAAGGAAGAAGAGGAGAGAAGGAAGGCAAGAGAGGCGGCTGCTGCAAAGGCCGCACAGAGCCAGACTTCTTCCGGCAGCAGTACAACCACCTACTCGGTTGGCAGCGGAAGCGAAATGGGTGTTGCAGTTGCGGAGTACGCACTGCAGTTTGTGGGAAATCCCTATGTATACGGAGGAACCAGCCTTACAGAGGGAGCCGACTGCTCTGGCTTTGTCATGAGCGTGTATGCAAACTTTGGTATCAGCCTGCCTCATTCGTCCTCTGCAGACCGCAGCCAGGGTTATGCGGTAGACGGTTTGGAAAATGCACAGCCGGGCGACCTGATCTGCTATTCCGGTCATGTGGCTCTCTATATCGGCAATGGACAGATCGTGCACGCGTCCACCGCCAAGACAGGAATTATCGTATCGAATGCAGACTATAAGAAGGTTCTGGCTGTAAGAAGAATTTTCTAATAAATAATAGAAAGTATAGAAAGAACGGCAGAAATAAAAAGCCGCCTTGTCCCCGGAGGGGGATGCAGGGCGGCTTTTTCGCGTGCGCCTGGCGGCGCACGTTTCATGGCAACAGAAAGCTTCCAATGCGTTGCAGCCATTGTTTTGTGCATGAAATTGCGGGATTTGTCAAAATATTAAAAGAACCGAAAATACTGGATAAAGCTGGTAATCTGTGCAATTTATACAAAAAATGTTTTGGAAACGCTATTCCGAACAAATGAAATCATATTACAAACAAAAGTTATCCACATTAAAAATGCCGGAAAATAGGACAAAAGAGATTTATACACTGAGTTATGCACATTATCCACAGATTTCTCTGTAAATAAAAGGCAATTCTTGTGGGCGGTCAGGGAAACATCTGTTTTGTGAAGTTGTAATAAAAATCGATTTTACAAGAAAATTGTCGATCTTTTCATTGACATGCGGAAAGTCAAAAACATGTAAAAAACAGGTTAAATTGTTGCAAAAAGCTATTATATTATGATATAATGCTTATACAATAAACAACCGAAAGGGATGAGCACCATGAAATTTATTATCGTAGGAAGAAACATTGACGTAACTCCAGGCTTAAGGGCCGCAGTGGAGGAAAAGATCGGCAAGCTGGACAAGTATTTCAATCCCGATACAGAGGTACATGTAACGTTAAGTGTGGAAAAGGAACGCCAGAAAATCGAGGTTACCATACCGGTGAAGGGAAGCATAATCCGCTCCGAGCAGGTGAGCAATGATATGTATGTCTCCATTGACCTGGTGGAAGAAATTATTGAAAGACAACTGAAAAAATACAAGAATAAGCTGGTGGACAAGCATCAGGCGGCAGCTTCTTTCAGTAAGCTGTTTGTGGAAAATGATTATATGGACGATGAAGAGATAAAGATTGTCCGCACAAAACGGTTTGACATCAAGCCCATGTATCCTGAGGACGCCTGCATTCAGATGGAGCTTCTGGGCCACAATTTCTTTGTTTTCTGCAACGCAGAAACGGGCCAGGTAAATGTGGTCTATAAGAGAAAGGGAGATACCTACGGGCTGATTGAGCCGGAGGCATAAAGAGAAGAGAAAAAGAAAATATTCTATTATTAAAAAGCGTCGGTTGTGCCGGCGCTTTTTTACGGGATTTTTTTTGAGAATAGGGGAAGATTTCACGTCATATATTTTTTTTAAGAAAGTGGTGGAGGGGATTGCTATCCGTGATTCATTCCTGCGCATTGTCAGAAGGGCAATCGCCGTAGAAATCATAGGAATTATCTTGCTTGGGGTGATATTTGCAGGAAATGAGCTCAGACAAGGTGAGGCTGCTTTTCCTGCGTCGGGCCAGGCTGCGGCTGCAGAGCAGGATTATATAAAATGGGTGGACTTTACAGTATCCTACGAGGCGTTATGCCGGGCTTATGCCTGGGACGTGGACACGCATGGGACGACCCATGAGGTGGATTGGGTTGAGCTTTTGGCCTATACGGCTGCAAAGACAGGAGGAGAATTTGACAGTAAGGCGCTGTCTGTGCTGGAAAAGGCTGCGGAGGCCTTGTCGGAGGGAGAATGCAGTATTGAGGAGCTGACCGGGGACTTAAAATATTATTCCTACTATCATGAGGCCTACGATGCAGTTCTTGGGGGAATGGTGGGAGAGTATGAGGAGGAGATGGAGGACGAGAACGGGGAAATGAAATACCAGTCCAGGTATGGCTTGAAGGCGTATTTCCCCCTGGCCCGCGGCTTTGACTATTCCCATTATGATGATTTTGGGGTGGGACGCAGCTACGGGTACAAGAGAAAGCATCTTGGGCATGACATGATGGGACTTACGGGTACACCCATCATGGCTGTGGAGTCCGGGTATGTGGAAGCGTTAGGGTGGAACCAGTACGGCGGCTGGCGCATCGGCATCCGGAGCTTTGACGGCAGACGCTACTACTATTACGCCCATTTAAGACAAAACTACCCTTATGCAGAAAATCTGGAGGAGGGAAGCATTGTCACTGCTGGAGATGTCATCGGCTACATGGGACATACCGGGTACAGCACCACGGAAAATGTAAACAACATAGAAGTGACACATCTGCACTGGGGGCTGCAGCTGATCTTTGACGAATCCCAGAAGGAGGGAAATAATGAAATCTGGATCGACCTCTATGCGCTCACAAGATTTTTGGCGAAGCACACGCAGCCTGCACAGAAGGTGGAGGGCACTAAGGAATGGGTCAGAACAAACGACATTATCGACCCGAGCGTAGAGGAGGCGCTTCAGGCGGGGAGCTGAGCAAAATAACAGTTTGGTCCGCGCCTGTTATTTTTTTGTCAAAAGGCATTGCAAAAGAGCCTGCCCTATGATAAAATAAGCACAGTGGCAATGACAAAAAAATAACAATCATTGATTGGAGGAAAAACAAATGGCAAAGAAAGTTGTATTGGCGGGTGCCTGCCGTACTGCTATCGGCACAATGGGCGGTACGCTCAGCACCACTCCCGTAGTTGAGCTCGGCGCAATCGTAATCAAAGAGGCTTTGAAGAGAGCGGGAGTTGCCCCCGAGGCTGTGGATCAGGTTTACATGGGCTGTGTAATCCAGGCGGGACAGGGACAGAACGTTGCCCGTCAGGCTTCCATCAAAGCCGGACTTCCCATTGAAGTGCCTGCAGTAACCATGAATGTAGTGTGCGGCTCCGGCTTGAACTGTGTAAACCAGGCGGCTCAGATGATTATGGCGGGAGATGCCGATATTGTAGTTGCCGGCGGAATGGAGAATATGTCCATGGCTCCCTATGCGATTCCTCAGGGCCGCTATGGTTACCGTATGGGCAATGCAACCCTGGTGGACACCATGATTAAGGATGCTCTGTGGGACGCATTCAATGATTATCATATGATAAAGACGGCGGACAATATCTGCGAGGAATGGGGACTTACCCGTGAAGAGCTGGATGAGTTTGCTTTAAAGAGCCAGCAGAAGGCAGAGGCGGCGCAGAAGAGCGGAGCGTTCAAGGCAGAGATCGTTCCCGTTGAAGTAAAGAAGAAAAAGGAAACCATTGTTTTTGATACAGATGAAGGCCCCAGACATGGCTCTACCATGGAAGGCCTGGCAAAGCTTCGTCCCATCAATCCGGGCGGTTTTGTCACCGCAGGAAACGCTTCCGGCATCAATGACGGCGCAGCGGCTATCGTAGTGATGAGCGAAGAGAAGGCAAAGGAGCTTGGCGTAAAGCCTATGGCAACCTTTGTGGCAGGCGCTCTTGCAGGCGTTCGCCCTGAGGTGATGGGAATCGGCCCCGTGGCTGCAACAAAGAAGGTAATGGCAAAGACCGGCATGAAGATTGAGGACTTTGACATCATTGAGGCAAATGAGGCTTTTGCAGCGCAGTCTGTTGCAGTAGGCAAGGACCTTGGCATTGATGTGGACAGACAGCTCAATCCCAACGGCGGCGCCATCGCGCTGGGACATCCCGTGGGAGCGTCAGGATGCCGTATCCTTGTGACCCTGCTGCATGAGATGCAGGCAAAGGGTGCAAAGACGGGCCTCGCTACGCTGTGCATCGGCGGCGGCATGGGCTGTGCTACCATTGTTAAAATAGAAGATTAAGGCTCTGGCAGGGGCGTACCCTGCGATAAAGGCGGAAAAGCATTTGTCCTGCGCACAGGCAGGCAAATGCCTTTTCGACTTTTTTCATGCCGTCACAATTTTAAATGCGCCAAGAGCGGCGCAGAAATGAGGAGAACCATGGAATATATTTTATATGAGCAGAAGGGCAGCTATGCCATTATCACCATCAACCGGGAAAAGGCTTTGAACGCGCTGAATTCCACAGTGCTGGAGGAGCTGAACCAGACCCTGGATATGGTAAATTTAGAAGAGGTGAGAGCGCTGATTCTCACGGGCGCCGGAGAAAAGTCCTTTGTGGCAGGCGCGGACATCGGCGAGATGAGCACCCTGACCAAGGCGCAGGGAGAGGCTTTCGGCAAGAAGGGAAATGATGTTTTTCGCAAAATAGAGACCTTCCCCATCCCGGTGATCGCAGCGGTAAACGGCTTTGCCCTGGGCGGCGGCTGTGAGCTTTCCATGAGCTGTGACATCAGGATTTGTTCCGACAACGCAGTGTTCGGACAGCCTGAGGTGGGACTTGGAATCACGCCCGGCTTTGGAGGAACCCAGAGGCTGGCTCGTCTGGTGGGGGCCGGCATGGCAAAGCAGATGATTTATACCGCACGAAACATTAAGGCGGAGGAGGCTTACAGAATCGGCCTGGTAAATGCGGTGTATCCGAAGGAGGAGTTGCTTCCCGCTGCGGAGAAGATGGCTGCAGGCATTGCAAAGAATGCGCCTATCGCGGTGCGCAACTGCAAAAAGGCAATCAATGAGGGCCTTGACGTGGATATGGACCAGGCTCTTGTGATCGAGGAGAAGCTTTTCGGAGACTGCTTTGAGACCCAGGATCAGAGGTATGGCATGGCGTTTTTCTTAGACAAAAATAAGGAAAAGGTGAAGGAGCCCTTCAAAAACTGCTAAGAGCAAAATAAGCAAAGAGAACATAGAAAGCATAAGGAGGAAATTTCAATGAAGGTTGGTATTATCGGAGCGGGCACCATGGGTGCCGGAATCGCACAGGCTTTTGCCATGACGGACGGATATGAGGTATGCTTATGCGATATCAAGCAGGAATTTGCAGACGGCGGCAAGGGAAGGATTTTAAAGAATCTGAATTTCTTAGTGGGCAAGGAGAAGCTTACCCAGGAGAAGGCAGACGCCATCGCTGCAAAGATTGTGACGGGACTTAAGGATATCTGCACGGACTGTGATCTGGTGATCGAGGTAGCTCCTGAAAACATGGAGATTAAGAAAACTACTTTTAAAGAGCTGCAGGATATTGTAAAGCCTGACTGCATTTTTGCAACCAACACCTCATCCCTTTCCATCACAGAGATAGGAGCGGGCCTTGACAGACCTATGATCGGTATGCACTTCTTCAATCCTGCGGACAGAATGAAGCTGGTGGAGGTGATCGCAGGCGAGAACACACCTGCAGAGCTGGTGGAGAAGATCAAGGGAATCGCTGCAGAGATCGGCAAGACTCCCGTTGAGGTAAAGGAAGCGCCTGGATTTGTGGTAAACAGAATTTTGATCCCCATGATCAACGAGGCTATCGGCATCTATGCTGACGGCACTGCAAGCGCATCGGATATTGACGAGGCTATGAAGCTTGGCGCAAATCATCCCATGGGACCTTTGGCACTGGGAGATCTGGTAGGCCTTGACATTGTGCTGGCTATCATGGAGGTAATCCAGAACGAAACAGGAGATCCCAAGTATCGTCCTCATCCCCTGCTTCGCAAGATGGTTCGTGCGGGCAAGCTGGGAAGAAAGACCGGAAAGGGCTTCTACGATTATACAAAATAGGCGGATTTGATCAGCGGCGCGGAGGGCAACCTCAGCGCTGCAAGTCTGCTTTCTGAATACAAAAACAACGTTATGGAGGAATTAAAATCATGGATTTTACCTTAAAGAAAGAACATGAAATGGCGCGGACGCTCTTTCAGGAGTTTGCGGAAAAGGAAGTGAAGCCTCTGGCCCAGGAGGTGGATGAGACAGAACAGTTTCCCAGAGTGACCGTTGACAAAATGGCAAAGAACGGATTTTTGGGAATTCCTGTTCCCAAGGAGTACGGCGGACAGGGCTGTGATCCCCTCACCTATGTGATGTGCGTGGAGGAGCTGTCCAAGGTGTGCGGCACCACGGGCGTTATCGTATCCGCACACACCTCTCTTTGCTGCGATCCCATTCTCACCTTCGGCACCGAGGAGCAGAAGCAGAAATATCTGGTTCCTCTGGCAAAGGGAGAAAAGCTGGGAGCCTTCGGCCTTACTGAGCCCGGAGCAGGCACGGACGCCCAGGGCCAGCAGACAAAGGCGGTTTTGGACGGCGACGAGTATGTGATCAACGGCTCCAAGATTTTTATCACCAACGGTAAGGAGGCCGACGTCTATGTGATTTTTGCAGTGACCGGCATGATTGAAAAGCGCGGCAGAATGATTAAGGAGATTTCTTCTTTTATCGTAGAAAAGGGAACGCCCGGATTCAGCTTCGGAACCAAGGAAAAGAAGATGGGTATCCGCGGCTCCTCCACCTATGAGCTGATCTTTACCGACTGCAGAGTGCCCAAGGAGAATCTCTTAGGCAAGCTGGGACAGGGCTTTAAGATTGCAATGCACACCCTGGACGGCGGCCGTATCGGTATTGCGGCTCAGGCTCTCGGCATTGCGGAGGGCGCTCTTGACAGAACCATCGCCTACACCAAAGAGAGAAAGCAGTTTGGCAGATCCATTGCAGCACAGCAGAACACCCAGTTCCAGCTGGCGGATATGGCAACCAAGGTAGAGGCGGCTAAGCTTCTGGTATACAAGGCGGCAATGGCAAAGGCTACCCAGAAGGAATATGGATTTGAAGCGGCACAGGCAAAGCTGTATGCGGCAGAGGTTGCCATGGAGGTGACCACCAAGGCTGTACAGCTGCACGGCGGATATGGTTACACCAGAGAGTACGATGTGGAACGCATGATGCGCGATGCAAAGATCACCGAGATTTACGAGGGAACAAGCGAAGTTCAGAGAATGGTGATCTCCGCGGCTCTGCTTAAGTAGGCCAAAACAGGAAGAAATCTATAGAAAATAAGGAGAGAAAACACATGAAAATCGTTGTTTGCATTAAACAGGTTCCCGACACCAAGGGCGGCGTAAAGTTTAATCCCGACGGCACCCTGGACAGAGCGGCCATGATGACCATAATGAACCCTGACGACAAGGCGGGCTTAGAGGCCGCTTTAAGATTGAAGGATCAGTACGGTGCGGAGGTTACCGCCCTCACCATGGGTCTGCCCAAGGCGGCAGATGTTTTGAGAGAGGCTATGGCTATGGGAGCCGACAAAGGAATCCTGGTAACGGACAGAGTTCTCGGCGGCGCGGACACATGGGCTACCTCCCAGACCCTGGCAGGCGCTCTGCGCAATCTGGAGTATGATCTGATTATCACCGGGCGTCAGGCTATCGACGGCGATACCGCACAGGTAGGCCCTCAGATTTCCGAGCACCTGAACATTCCCGTTATTTCCTACGCCCAGAAAATCCAGATCGAGGGAGACAGCGTGATTGTAGAGCGTCAGTTTGATGACAGATATCATGTTCTCAAGGCAAAAATGCCTTGCCTGATCACAGCTCTGGCAGAGTTAAACGAGCCCCGTTACATGACCCCCGGCGGTATTTTTGACGCCTGCAGCGCAGAGATTACCGTGTGGGGCAGAAACGATCTGAAGGATGTAGAGGACTCCAATCTTGGCTTAAAGGGATCGCCTACCCAGATCGCAAAGGCTTCCGATAAGGTGAGAAAGGGCGCCGGTGAGAAGGTTTCCCTTGATCCTGCAGAGTCTGTTGATTACATTGTTGGCAAGCTGAAGGAAAAGCATGTAATTTAAAGATGAAAATTCTTTCCCGATATGATACATGAATGGAGGATATGAAATGAACTTAGAAGAATATAAAGGCGTATATGTCTTTGCCCAGCAGGTAGACAACGTAATTAACAGCATTGCCTTTGAGCTGATCGGAAAGGGAAAAGACCTTGCAGATACTCTTGGAACAGAGGTGACCGCCGTGCTGGTGGGAAGCGGCGTAAAGGAGCTTGCGGACGAGCTTGCTGAATATGGCGCGGACCGGGTGATCGTAGTGGACGATCCTGAGTTGAAGGAATACAGAACGGAGCCCTATGCCCATGCGCTGGCATCCGTAATTGAAAAATATAAGCCGGAGATTTTCCTGGTGGGCGCAACGGCCATCGGCCGTGACCTGGGCCCCAGGGTTTCCGCAAGAGTCCACACGGGACTGACTGCAGACTGCACCCAGCTGGAAATCGGTGATTTCCCCATGAATCCCATTCCTGGAAAGGAGCAGAAGCACAATCAGCTTCTGATGACTCGTCCTGCATTCGGCGGCAATACCATTGCAACCATTGCCTGCCCTGATTTCCGGCCCCAGATGGCTACTGTCCGTCCCGGCGTTATGCAGAAGCGCCCTAAGGTGGAAGGGGCAAAGGCTAATGTGGAGGAATTTAATCCCGGCTTTACGCCCAACAAAAACTATGTGGAAATTCTGGATATCGTAAAGGCAGTGAGCGATACGGTGGATATTATGGACGCTAAGATTCTGGTATCCGGCGGCCGCGGCGTGGGAAGCGCAGAAAACTTCAAGCTCCTGGACGATCTGGCGGCAGTGCTTGGCGGCACCGTAAGCTGCTCCCGTGCAGTGGTGGATGCAGGCTGGAAGCCCAAGGACCTTCAGGTGGGACAGACAGGAAAGACAGTGCGCCCCAACGTATACTTTGCCATTGGCATTTCCGGCGCCATCCAGCATCTGGCAGGCATGGAGGAATCCGATTTGATCATCGCCATCAACAAGGACGAAACCGCGCCCATTTTTGATGTGGCGGATTACGGCATTGTGGGAGATTTGAATAAGATCGTTCCTGCATTGACTGAGAAGCTGAAGGCGGAAATGGCGGCGAACTGATCCGTTAAATAATTTGGACAGGAATCCTCACAGGGTATTTGCTCTGTGGGGATTTTTTTGTATAATAGAGGCAGAAAAAAAGAAGGCAAAAGGCGGTACCATAAAATGGCGAAGCAAAAGGAAGTTAAGACCAATGCCATGCGCATATTGGAAGGCATGAAAATTCCATTCACCCACTATACCTATGAGTGCGATGCGTTTGTGGACGGGCTGCAGATAGCGGACAAGCTGTCCCTGCCCTATGAGAAGGTGTATAAGACTTTGGTTGCAAAGGGAAGCAGCAAAAATTATTTTGTGTTTGTGATCCCGGTGGCTTGTGAGCTTGATCTGAAAAAGGCTGCAAGAAGCGTGGGAGAAAAGAGCATGGAAATGATTCATGTAAAGGATATCAATGCAGTCACGGGATATATACGGGGAGGCTGTACGGCCGTGGGCATGAAAAAGCAGTATGTGACGCGGATCGATGAAAGCGCCAAGGCCCTGGAGACCATGATCGTCAGCGGCGGCAGAATCGGCTCCCAGATAGAGCTGGCTCCCGCTGATCTGGCCAGAGCTGCAGGAGCGGAATTTGCAGAGCTTGTGAAAGCCCAGGGGTAAGAAGGATAAGAAAGATGGATAAGAAAGGAAAAAAGATATGCAGGAAGAAAAAAACATTATGTCTTTTGAAACAGTGGCATTAGACGAAGCGCAAAATGCAGTGGTGATTATTGATCAGACTTTGCTGCCAGGCACCACGCAGCTGGCGGTTTTGAAAACGGCTCAGGAGATATGGGATGCCATCTATCGCCTGCAGGTGAGAGGGGCTCCGGCCATCGGTGTAACCGCCGCCCTGGGGATTTATGTTCTGGCAAAGGAGATCGAGGAGCAGGATTTTGAGGCATTTTACCAAAAATTCCGGGAGTATAAGGAATATCTGGACTCCTCCCGGCCTACGGCGGTGAATCTGTCCTGGGCCTTGCGGCGGATGGAGGCTGTGTGTCTGCAGGCGGGACGGCAGGAAAAGCGTCCTGTGGCAGAAGTGAAGGAAATCCTGCATAAGGAAGCGCTCCGCATTCGCCAGGAGGATGTGGAGGTTTGTCGAAAAATTGGGGAATATGGGCTGAGTCTGCTGAATCCCGGGGATGGAATCCTGACGCACTGTAATGCAGGACAACTTGCAACTGTGAAATATGGGACGGCCACTGCCCCCATTTATCTGGGGCAGGAGAGAGGGTATCATTTTCATGTGTTTGCGGACGAAACCCGTCCTCTCCTTCAGGGAGCCAGGCTTACGGCCTATGAGCTATCCTGTGCAGGAGTGGACGTGACCTTAATCTGCGACAACATGGCTGCCTCCGTGATGTCCAAGGGGCTGGTGCAGGCTGTATTTGTGGGATGTGACCGGGTGGCTGCAAACGGGGATACTGCCAATAAGATCGGCACCTCCATGGCCGCTTTGGCGGCCAACTATTACGGCGTGCCGGTGTATGTGTGCGCGCCCACCTCCACCATTGACATGGATACTGCCAAGGGCGGGGATATCTGCATCGAAGAGCGTGCTCCCCAGGAGGTTACGGAAATGTGGTATAAAGAGCCCATGGCCCCCAAGGGAGTAAAGGTGTACAATCCGGCCTTTGATGTGACAGACCATGAGCTTATTTCGGGGATCATCACAGAGTACGGCATTGCCAGAGCTCCTTACACGGAGAGCCTGAAGGCTGTCATGGACAGAAAAGAAAAGGGGGAGGAATTGTAAAAGACCATGAAGGAAGCAGGATATTTGTTTGCCCATTTCATTGGGGAGGAAAAGGACGGGGAGCAGATTTATTTCTCCCTGAGCAGGGACGGACTGCACTGGCAGGATTTAAACCAGGGAAGGCCTGTGCTGAGAAGTAATGTGGGAGAGCGGGGAGCAAGGGACCCCTTCCTGCTTCGTTCCCCCTTTCCGGAAAAGGAAGGGGAAAAATATTACCTGATTGCAACGGATCTTCGGATAGAAGCCGGAAAGGGGTGGGAGGCCGCACAGTATGAGGGAAGCAGGGATATTCTGGTGTGGGAATCCTTTGACCTTGTGCATTGGACGGGACCTTTTCCCCGAACAGTGGGCGTGGAGGGCGCAGGCTGTGTCTGGGCACCGGAGGCTGTTTATGATGACGAAAAGGATGCTGTGCTGGTTTTTTGGGCCTCCATGGTAAAGCTTGCAGGAGATACCAATCCCAAGCAGAGGATATATGGGGCATATACAAGAAATTTCCGGGAATTTACAGAGCCCTTTGTGTTTCTGGAGAAGGAGAATCATGTGATAGACAGCACCATCATTCATGTCAAAGAGGGCTATTACCGTTACACAAAGGATGAGACCACCAAGCGCATCTGTGTGGATTTTGGCAGAACCCTGGAGCCGGAGGCTTTTGTGGAGCTGGAGAGTCCGGAGCTTGCACAGCTGTATGGCGTGGAGGGGCCGGAAATCTTTCCGTTAAATCACACCCAGGGATGGTGTCTGATGGTGGACAGGTTTGCTCAGGGGAAGGGCTATCTGCCTTTGGTGACGGATCGGCTTTCCTCGGGAAGGTTCCGCATTCTGAGGCCGGAGGAGTTTGATATGGGTAAAACAAAAAAGCGTCATGGAGGCATTTTGAATATTACGGAAGCAGAATACCAGGCGCTGGCGGCCGCATGGCCGGGAAAGGATGGGGGGAAGGATGAGGCGTAATGTTACTTTGGAGGAAATATCTGATGGAAGGCTCTATGGACCCAACGACATGGTGAAGGCGGACGCTCAGGGCTGTGCAGGCTGTTCTAAGTGCTGTCAGGGTATGGGGAATTCCATCATTTTAGACCCTTACGACGTTTTCCGGCTGACCACCGGATTAAAATGTTCCATGGAGGAGCTTTTACAAAAATATGCACAGCTTAACGTGGTGGACGGCGTAATTCTGCCAAATCTCAGGATGACGGGTAAGGAAGAACGCTGTCCTTTTTTAAATGCCCAGGAACGCTGCAGCATACATCCCCTTCGTCCGGGAGTCTGCAGACTGTTTCCGCTGGGAAGATACTATGAAAACGGGTCCTTTCGTTATTTTCTGCAGACCGGAGAGTGTACAGCCCTGCGCACCAAGGTGAAGGTGAGCAAATGGATCGATACGCCGGATGGAAAACGGAATCAGGAATTCATCATTACATGGCATTATCTGCTGAAAGAGGTTGAGGAGCTGCTTTGGGAAAATGGGGAGGATTCCTTTTGCAGGAACCTGAATCTTTTTCTTTTGAACACCTTTTATTTTGCGCCCTATGCTCTGGAGGACTTTTATTCCCAGTTTGAAGAAAGGCTTGCGCGATTCCGGCAGGTGGTGCCAAAAAGGGAATTTTAATTTGTATTTTGTCGAATTCTGTGTTACCATAATTACCAAGATATGGAAACAGACAGGGAGCAAAAATGAAACGTGAATATCTGTCGCAAAATGTGTATGATGCACTGCAGCTGAGACTTCACTTTCTGTTTGAGGAATTCGACAACATATTTGTATCCTTCTCGGGAGGAAAGGATAGCGGACTGCTTTTAAATCTCGTTCTGGATTTTCGAAGAAAATATTATCCCAATCGGGAAATCGGGGTTTTTCATCAGGATTTTGAGGCGCAGTATACTGTGACTACGGAATATGTGGAGCGTACCTTCGAGCGGATTAAGGATGAAGTGGAGCCCTACTGGGTGTGCCTTCCTATGGCTACCAGGACGGCGTTAAGCAGCTATGAGATGTATTGGTATCCATGGGACGATACCAAGGAAGACTCATGGGTGCGCCCCATGCCTGAGCACCCCTATGTAATCAATCTGAAAAACAATCCCATAACCACCTACCGATACCGGATGCACCAGGAGGATCTGGCAAAGCAGTTCGGACGGTGGTATCGTCTCTCCCACAAGAACAGAAAGACAGTGTGTCTTTTGGGAATTCGTGCGGAGGAATCTCTTCAGCGATACAGCGGCATTCTCAACAAAAAATACGGCTACAAGGGAACCTGCTGGATCAGCAGACAGTTTAAGGAGGTCTGGTGCGCCTCTCCTATGTATGACTGGTCCGTAGGGGACGTATGGCATGCCAACTATCTGTTTCAATATGATTACAATCGTCTGTATGATCTTTACTATATGGCGGGGCTTAAGCCGGAGCAGATGCGGGTGGCCTCTCCTTTTAACGACTATGCCAAGGACAGCCTGAATTTATACCGGGTAATTGATCCGCAGATATGGGTGAAGCTGGTTGGGAGAGTGCGGGGGGCAAATTTTGCCGCTATCTATGGAAAAACCAAAGCCATGGGCTATAAAAACGTGACCCTGCCTGAGGGACATACCTGGGAGTCCTATACCCGGTTCCTTCTGGCTACGCTTCCGGCGCGCCTTAGACAAAATTATATCAATAAGTTTCAAGCCTCTATACGCTTCTGGCACAATGTGGGAGGAGGACTGGAGGAGGAAACTATCAGAGAGCTGGAAGAGCATGGCTACCAGATCCGGCGAAACGGTGTCTCCAATTATACCGTCATGAAAAATTCCAGAGTGATGTTTTTGGGAAAGATTCCTGACAATACGGATGATATAAAGTCCACGAAGGACATTCCCAGCTGGAAAAGAATGTGCTTCTGCATTTTGAAAAACGATCATATCTGCCGTTTTATGGGCTTTGGACTGACCAGAGAGCAGCAAAAGAATGTGAATCTTCTCAAACGCAAGTACAGCCAGGTGATTGAAGGACAAGGAGTATAGCCATGACATTCGTAAGCCCTGTTTATAACGTGATTTCCGTTCCTATAGAAAAAATAGAGCCCAACACTTACAACCCCAACGCAGTGGCGCCTCCCGAAATGAAGCTCCTCTATGACAGCATCAAGGAGGATGGGTATACCATGCCCATTGTCTGCTACCACGATAAGGAGAAGGACACCTATGTGATTGTAGACGGCTTCCACCGCTACCGGATTATGCTGGATTATCCCGATATCTATGAGAGAGAGAAGGGCAGAATGCCTGTTTCTGTTATAGATAAACCTATGGACTGCCGGATGGCCAGCACCATCCGGCACAACCGGGCCAGGGGCTCTCACGATGTGGATCTTATGAGCAATATCATAAAGGAGCTTCATGAGCTGGGACGCTCCGACGCATGGATTTCCAAGCATCTGGGTATGGACAAGGATGAGATACTGCGGCTTAAGCAGATTACCGGCCTTACCGCATTGTTCCGGGATGTAAATTTCGGAAAGGCATGGAGAGTGATGGACGATGAGGAATCTTAACATTTAATAAAACAAAGCGATTTTTTGTTGATTTAATTGGCTGATTATGTATAATTAAGGATAGGGAAGCGGGAGGTTCCGTTTCTACATAAAGAAAAGAGAGGTTAAATGCAGATGGCAGAAATTAATTTAAGCAAGTATGGCATTACAGGAACCACAGAGATTGTGCACAATCCTTCTTATGAAGTATTGTTTGAAGAAGAAACCAAACCGGAGCTGACAGGCTATGAAAAGGGACAGGTCAGCGAGCTTGGCGCAGTGAATGTAATGACCGGTGAATATACAGGGCGTTCCCCTAAGGATAAGTTTATCGTTATGGATGAGAATTCAAAGGATACTGTCTGGTGGACCTCTGACGAGTATAAAAACGACAATCATCCCGCTACCCAGGAAGCATGGGACACAGTGAAGGAAATCGCGCTGAAGGAGCTTTCCAACAAGAAGCTTTACGTGGTGGACGCATTCTGCGGTGCAAACAAGGATACCCGCATGGCAATCCGTTTCATCGTTGAGGTGGCATGGCAGGCTCACTTTGTTACCAATATGTTCATTCAGCCCACTGCAGAGGAGCTTGAGAATTTTGAGCCTGACTTTGTTGTATACAATGCCTCCAAGGCAAAGGTTGAAAATTATAAGGAGCTGGGCCTGAATTCTGAGACCGCAGTTATGTTCAATATTACAAGCCGTGAGCAGGTAATTGTGAACACATGGTATGGCGGAGAGATGAAGAAGGGTATGTTCTCCATGATGAATTATTATCTGCCGCTTAAGGGCATCGCTTCCATGCACTGCTCTGCAAACACAGATATGAACGGCGAGAATACCGCAATCTTCTTCGGCCTTTCCGGAACAGGCAAGACCACCCTTTCCACAGACCCTAAGCGTCTGCTGATCGGCGATGACGAGCACGGCTGGGATGACAACGGCGTATTTAACTTTGAGGGCGGCTGCTATGCAAAGGTAATTGATCTGGACAAGGATTCTGAGCCTGATATCTACAATGCAATCAAGAGAAACGCTCTTTTGGAGAACGTAACTCTGGATGCGGACGGCAAGATCGACTTTACCGATAAGAGCGTAACGGAGAACACTCGTGTGTCCTATCCCATTGACCACATTGAGAAGATTGTACGTCCTGTATCCTCTGCACCGGCGGCTAAGAATGTAATTTTCCTGTCCGCAGACGCATTTGGCGTACTTCCTCCTGTATCCATTCTGACACCGGAGCAGACCCAGTATTATTTCCTGTCCGGCTTTACCGCAAAGCTTGCTGGTACGGAGCGCGGCATCACAGAGCCTACCCCTACCTTCTCCGCTTGCTTTGGACAGGCTTTCCTTGAGCTGCATCCTACAAAGTATGCTGAGGAGCTTGTAAAGAGAATGGAGATGAGCGGCGCTAAGGCTTATCTGGTAAATACCGGCTGGAACGGCACAGGCAAGCGTATTTCCATCCGTGATACCCGTGGTATCATCGATGCCATCTTAAACGGAGATATTCTCAATGCGCCTACCAAGAAGATTCCGTACTTCAACATTGAGGTTCCTACGGAGCTTCCCGGTGTGGACACCAATATTCTGGACCCCAGAGATACTTACGCTGACGCTTCCGAGTGGGAGACAAAGGCGAAGGATCTTGCCCAGAGATTCATCAAGAATTTTGCAAAATATGAGGGCAACGACGCTGGAAAGGCGCTGGTTGCAGCTGGTCCTCAGATTTAATAGAAGAAATTCAGACTGCTTTTTGTCGGGTGTGATGCTTTTCACACCCGATTTTTTCAGGGAATGTGCGGCAGGCAAGTCGTGGCGTCCGCTGCTGGAAACGGTAGAAAATGAAAGAACAGGAGAATGAGGGGATGAGAAAAAGGAAGAGTACTTTTACGGTGACTGTTTTGGCTATGCTGCTTTTGTGTGCAGCGTTTCTTTTGACCGGCTGTCAGAATATGGAAACAGGAGCTTTAAGAAGGGGTGCGGATCAGGACCAGACAACGGAAGGCACCGCACAGACAAGTCAGGAGACACCTGCAGCAGAGACTGTGGCGGAGGCTTCTACGGAGGAGGCTGCGGATGAAATCGATCCGGAAACCATGGACTTGATCAAGTATAACATCTATGTGGAGATGAATAACTACATGGCGGAGCTGCTGGAAAATATCAGCAACTATTATCTGGTGGTTGAGTACGCAGATGAATTCAGCTTTGTGGCGGACAGCCCCTATGAATACAAGTACGGGATTTCCTATTTTAACAGCGACATCATTGATGATGCGCTGGCGGTATCAGAGATGGAGCCGGATTTTGGAACCTTGGATCAGCTTACGGCAGAAATTGCGGAGCCCATGCGGTCCTTGATGGATAGCTTTGATGGGATTGCCTCAAGCAGTGATGTGGCAGAAAACCAGTACGCCAAGGCAAAGGAATTCCACACGGTGATTCAGGCCAATGCAGAAGCTTTTGCAGAGCTGGCTTATCAGTATATGGATGAAATTTCTGCTTTGGCTGAAGAGCGCATAGCCAAAGATGAGGAGAACATGCTGGCGGAGGGCAGAGTGATTATCTATAATGCCAGCCATGCTATCACAGTGGCACAGAAGCTGTTGAACGAGTGCTATGCGCAGGGTGTGTATGACGACAACATCACGGAGCTGGATTTGACGCCCATCCGTCCTTTGTATGAAGAACTGGCAGCTACCGTGGCCGCTTACGATGAGGCGGTGCAGGATAAGAACCAGCTTATGGCGGAATCTCTCGGGGAGACACCCATGTATGGACTTTTGGGAAGTCTGGTGCAGTCGGTGGAGTGGATGATAAGCCAGGTGGAGAGCGGAGTGCCTATTGAGGAGCCGGGACGGGAATATCTGGGCGGCATCATTCATATTGAAGAGGTGCTTGATGACTGTATCGATCAATACAATACTGTATTTGTGGATGGTTGATAAAAATACGCCGTTTGCAGCGCATGGCGCCAAACGGCGTATTTTATGCTTAAGGAAGCTGGCGTAAAAGACATATGGTCATGAGAATATTGCGTGATTCCTACGCTGCGCTTCGGAATGGAGGAGAAAATGAGCGTACTTGGAGATGCACAGGAGATCATAAAAGCCGCGATCCGTCAGGTCCTCCCGGGGGAGAGCGTGAAAAGGGAATTGCAAGGGTATAAGCCGCCTGCAGGAAGGCTGTATGTGGTTTCTGTGGGGAAGGCGGCCTATACTATGGCCGCCGCTGCAAAAGAAGTGCTTGGGGATCAGATTCACAGTGGAATTGTCATTACCAAGTATGGCCATATAAAGGGTGAACTGGAGGGCTTTTCCTGCTTTGAGGGAGGACATCCGACACCGGATGAAAATTCCTTTCTGGCCGCCGAAAAAGTGCTGGAGCTGACAAAAAATCTGACAAGAGAGGACGAAGTGCTCTTTCTGCTCTCCGGGGGCGCCTCTGCCTTATTTGAAAAACCCATGATTCCGGGGGAAGAGCTTTTGGATATCACAAAGCAGCTTTTAGCCTGTGGGGCAGATATCACGGAGATAAACATTGTGCGCAAGCATTTATCCTGCGTAAAGGGAGGGCGGTTTGCCAGGTGGTGTATGCCTGCTCATGTGCATTCAGTCATATTGAGCGATGTGGTGGGAGGCCGCCTGGACAGCATAGGCTCCGGTCCTGCCTGTGTGGATCTGAGCACAAGAGGCCAGGCCATGGAGATTGTGAAAAAATATGGGATACGGCTTAGCGCAGAGGCGGAAAATGCCCTCAGACAGGAAACACCGAAAAGACTGGAAAACACCAGCTATTGTATGATTGGAGATGTGAAGCTTTTGTGCGAAGCGGCTGCGGGCAAATGCCGGGAGCTTGGCTATGAGACACAGATTTTGACAGATTCTTTAAGCTGTGAGGCAAAGGAGGCAGGTTCCTTTTTGTCCGCGATTGCCAGGACCCATGATAAGACAGGAAAGAGCCTTGCCTTTATTGCAGGAGGAGAAACCGTAGTGCATCTGTCGGGCACAGGAAAGGGCGGAAGAAATCAGGAGCTGGCTCTTTCAGCGGCGGAGGGCCTTATGGGGCTCCATGAGGTGTGCATTTTCAGCGTGGGCTCTGACGGAACGGACGGCCCCACGGACGCGGCAGGAGGAATTGTGGATGCGCATACCGCCTGCAGACTGAAAGCTGCGGGAATAGACATTTACCAGACATTAAGGGATAACAATGCTTATTATGCGCTGCAGGCGGCGGACGGGCTTGTGGTTACGGGACCCACAGGAACCAACGTAAACGATGTTGCGGTGCTGCTTATCAAAAGGCGGGAGCGGACATAATGGCAGGCACCCCAATAGAAGGGAATAGCAGGGAAGGATACGTGGGAGAGAATATGAATACAGCCCTTGAAAAATTACAGGCTCAGGTGCGGGATCTTTCTTTGGGAGAAGGAGAAAATAAAACGAATATTCCCTTTGTAACGGCCTGGCGTTTCACCCGGGGGAAGATTGAAATGCCCAAGACAGAAAATCCCTATCTTTATCTTGTGCTTGACGGTATGCTCAGGCTTTATACCCCCTCGGGAATGCTGGACTATATGGCGGGCCAGTACTCTGTCTCGAAGATCGATACGCCCCTTTTTGGGTCTGTTTTAGCCTTTTCCCGGCAGCAGGATTTTTTGGCCCTTTCTGTTGAGTTTACTGTTCACGACGTGATAACAGCGGTTTTGGCCTTAGACAATGACCTGACGGAAAGGATTGCGGGCGAAGCCATGAAGGAGCAGGAAATGGCGGCGTCAGACCGGGCAGTGCCAGAGTCTGTTTACAGGCTTTTTTCTGTAAGGAAGGAGAAGGTCTGGTCTGAATTTCTGCGAAAAAATACAATGAAGGAGGTTATCTACTATATCCTTTGCGGCTCCTGTGGAAAGCAGTTTCTGCAGAGCATTGCGGCCATCGGACAGGCAGAGGAGATTTATCAGGCTAACAGCTGGATTAAAGAGAATTTCCGCAGTTCATTTACGGTGGAAGAGCTGGCAGAACAGAGAAACATGAGTGTTTCCCTCTTTCATCAGAAATTTAAAAGCGCTGTGGGAATGGGGCCGCTGCAGTGCCAGAAGCGGCTGCGGCTTACGGAGGCCAGGCGGCTGATGCTGGATGAAAAGAAAAATGTGACGGAAGCGTCCCTTGAGGTAGGGTATGAAAGTCTCTCCCAGTTTATCAGAGATTATCGGAAAATGTTTGGAGCGGCTCCCAAAGAGGATATCCGCAGCTCTTTGACGGACAGAGCCATAAATCCGGACAGTCCGGCAGGCTAATCAAAATTCGTCAGGGCTTTTGCAGCCTTCACCAATCTCAGCACATCATCGGGCGCATCCAGACTATAGAGCAGACCGTAGGGGATATTATAATCCCAGTTTACCGGAAGGGTGACAAGCCCCGGGTGAACCTCCGTCCAGCATTCTATGGTCAGGAGCGCCTTTCCTGTCTCTGCACAGCGGTTAAACACGGAGAGATCATAAAAGGGAGGCGTGTCCTCAATCTGAATTTTGGGATGATTTTTCTCTATATCATTCCTGATAAAATCATTTGTCCCAGAATCTCCGCGCTGCACCATCATCAGGGTTTCCCCATACAAATCTTCTATATCTATGCGGCTTTTTTGAGCAAGCCTGTGTTCTCTTGAGACTGCTATCATTTTTTGATACTGGCCAAGGGGCAGAAAATGACAGCGGGAAAGCCATTCCTTTGAGTCGCACACGCCGATCAGAAAATCAAATTTTTCTCCCAGCTTTTCAATTTCCGATAAAATACCCTCGTGATTGTCCTCAAAAGGGACAAGATGGAGCTTATACTGGGGAAAGTCCTTGTTCACACGATACCATAAATCCATAAAGGGCTTTGCAGGGTTTAACAGGGAGGTGCCCACGCAGAAGGTAGTGTCGTCCGCGTAAAGGGCCGCTTTTGCGCTGGCAATGGACTTTTTGGAATAGTCCATCAAAAACTTTGCGTCACGGTAAATAACGGTTCCGGCCTGAGTCAGGCGGATTCCGGACGGAGAGCGCTCAATGAGCTTTAAATCCAGGTGCTCCTCCAGGGAATTCATTTGTTTCATAACGGCGGTGGGGGAAATAAACAGAAGTTCCGCCGCCTTGGTAAAGCTGCCGCAGTCGCAGACGGCAATAAAGGTATCTAAAAGTGGATTGTACACAGCAGTCCTCCCATAAAAAAGCATAAACTATCAGTTTATACAATAATAACAGACTGGAGATTCCGTGTCAAGAAAGGTACTGTTATAATAAAAGCACAAAAGGATAAGGAGGGAAGGAAATGTCAAAAAAATTGATTGCCTTTTATTCCAGAGCCGGTGAGAATTATGTAAACGGTATGCTTAAGACCCTGGATGTGGGCAACACAGAAGTGGCTGCTGGTATGATCAAAGAGTTGACGGGTGCGGATGTGTTCAAAATTGAGCAGATTCAGGATTATCCAAAGAGCTATAACGAGTGCATTGCGCAGGCGCAGTCGGATCAGAAGCGTGACGCCCGTCCGGAGCTTAAGGCTTATCCTGACAGCATTGACGAATATGACACCATTTATCTGGGGTATCCCAATTATTGGAGCACCATGCCTATGGCCGTGTTTACTTTTCTGGAGCATTTTGACTTCAGCGGCAAAACCATCAAGCCCTTTTGTACCCATGAAGGAAGCGGAATGGGAAGCAGCGAGAGCGATATCAAACGGCTGTGCCCAAAAGCAAAGGTGGAAAAGGGACTTGCGATTCACGGAGGAAGCGTGAACCGCGCCAGGAAGGATATTGAAAAATGGATTTAAAATTGAAGGAAGAATAGGAGGAGACTTGGATATGGAATATGTTACATTAAACAATGGGGTAAAAATGCCGATGCTGGGCTACGGAGTTTATCAGGTAGATCCCGCTGAGGCAGAAAGGTGTGTTCTGGATGCTATAAGCGTAGGATATCGTTCTATTGATACAGCCCAGGCCTATGCAAATGAGGAGGGCGTAGGAAATGCCATTGCAAAGTGCGGCGTGCCCAGAGAAGAGCTTTTTATCACCACAAAGGTGTGGATCAGCAATGCAGGCTATGAAAAGGCAAAAGCGTCCATTGAAGAATCTCTGGCCAAGCTGCAGACGTCATATATTGATCTGCTGCTGATTCATCAGCCCTTTGGGGATTATTATGGAACCTACCGGGCTATGGAGGAAGCGTACAAGGAGGGCAAGGTACGGGCCATCGGAGTATCTAATTTTTATCCCGACAGATTTTTGGACCTGCATCATTTTGCAGAGATCAAACCTGCTGTGAATCAGGTGGAGACCCATGTGTTCCAGCAGCAGAAGCTGGCCAAGGAATACCTGAAGAAGAACGGCGCCCAGATCGAATCCTGGGGACCCTTTGCGGAAGGGAAGAACGATTACTTCAACAATCCTGTGTTGAAGGAGATCGGTGCGGCCCATGGAAAGACCACGGCCCAGACAGCCCTGCGGTTTTTGATTCAAAGCGATGTGGTAGTTATCCCTAAATCCACCCATAAGGAAAGGATGGAGGAGAATTTCAATGTCTTTGACTTTGAGCTGACTCCGGAGGAGATGTCCAGAATCGAAGAGCTGGACGGAGGAGAAAGCCTGTTCTTCTCCCACTATGATCCCAAGACAGTGGAGTGGTTTATGACCTTAGTATAGAATATAAAATAGAAAGAGCGCAGTTCCTTTGTCCGGGGACTGCGCTCTTATGCTTAGTGTGCCCGCCGGGCACACGTTCTTTGCTGGGGCGCACCACCCAAACATATTGTAGGATCAAACTTCATTGACTGAAAAATACAAATTGGGTATGATGATGTAAATAAGAGCCATGCCTTTCAGGATCGGAGGGAATGAGTATTCTGGCCCACGGACAGGCAGGCTTCTGGGTGGAGCTGTGGAGGAAAATTTGCCAAAGGGTAAAGACCCTGCAGTCAAAAGGGGAGAGTAAAAACAAGGATTTTCAGGTATTATGATAATAGATTCGCATAAAAGGAAAACTGCGGATGGAAAAGGGAGAAAATTATGTGGATTGTATTTGCATTTGGTTCCGCAATATTCGCGGGCATTACAGCGATCCTGGCAAAGTGTGGGATTCGCAAGACGGATTCTACCGTGGCCACGGCCATACGCACCATCGTTGTGCTGATTTTTTCCTGGCTGATGGTTTTTGTGGTGGGATCACAGGGCCAGATCGGCGCCATAAGCAGCAGAGCATGGCTGTTTTTGATTTTGTCGGGGATGGCCACCGGAGCTTCCTGGCTGTGCTACTTCAAGGCGCTGCAGCTGGGTGATATCAATAAGGTGGTTCCGGTTGACAAGTCCAGTGTGATTTTGACCATCCTGCTGGCCTTTGTGCTTTTACACGAGGAAATCAATGTGCCCAAGGCAATCGGCGTTGTCCTGATCGGCATAGGAACCTATCTGATGATCGAAAGAAAGAAGGAGACGGCAAACCAGCAGGGAAAAAGAAATTCCTGGTTTCTTTATGCTGCAGGCTCCGCTGTCTTTGCCAGCCTGACCTCTATTTTGGGTAAAATCGGGATCAGCGATGTGGAATCCAATCTGGGAACGGCAGTGCGCACGGGCGTTGTGCT
The DNA here is from genome assembly GCA_019114005.1 of Candidatus Acetatifactor stercoripullorum. GTDB lineage: Bacteria > Bacillota > Clostridia > Lachnospirales > Lachnospiraceae > Acetatifactor > Acetatifactor stercoripullorum. Next base: position 6,269 of record DXGH01000037.1, on the reverse strand, counting down.
TTTGATGGCCTGGATTATGGTATTTGTGACAGGCAGACAGCGGGCGGTGAAAGAGACCTCTCCCAGGGAGCTGCTCTTTATCCTATTGTCCGGGATAGCCACCGGGGCTTCCTGGCTTTGCTATTACAGGGCTCTGCAGGATGGCCCTGCCAGTGTGATCGTGCCTATTGACAAGCTGAGCATTCTTGTGACGGTTGCCTTTTCCTATCTTGTTTTTGGGGAACGGCTGTCCAAAAAGGCGTGCGCAGGTCTTGCAGCCATTGTGGCGGGCACGCTGATCATGCTGATTCCCTAAATAAACTGAAAAAGAACCGTGTATCTGTTATGGCCAAATACCAAACAGATACGCGGTTCTTTTTTATGTACGCCTGGCGGCGCGGGTTTCCCTGTGTCTGGATGCTCACGTCTCCACCCGGATCAAATTGCTTACATAGGGCCGTTTGCCGGAAAGCACCTCGTCATAGAAATTTTGTTTCCAGTCGATATAGGCAACGCTGTCCTCCAGCTCCTGGATGGATGCCCGCAGTGCCTCCTGCTTTTTTGCCAGTATTTCTTTCCTTTGCGGAATGGAAGATTCCCCCTGTAAGCACAAATCAAGGTATTCTTTCATCTCCTGAATGCTCATGCCACATTTTTTCAGGCACACAAGATCCTTGATCCATTTTAAGTCACGCTCGTCAAAAACACGGCGGTTATTGGCATCTCTTTTTACGTTTGGAACCAAGCCTTCGTTGCAGTAATATTTCAGGGCCTGGTAGGTCATATTGGTTTCTTCACAGACCTGCTTCATTGTATACATTGCGAAAGTCCTCCTTTTGTTCACATAAAATTCATAATCTTTTTGAAAAAACCTCTTGACCGGTTGTTACAACCGGAGAATATAATCGGTGGTATCAATCGGAAGTAACAATCGAATTGTAGCATGGCTGAGAGGAGGATGCAAGGAAAACAAGAAAGTATCAAGGAGCATAGGAGTGAGGTAACAAGATGAGAGATGAAGTAAAGAAGAGGATATCACATTTATTTGAAGGAGTAAACAGCAGCCTGGGGACGACCGATCCGGAATGGGTGGATATTGTGACAGAGTTCTCTTTGGACGAAAGAATCGGCGGGAACAGATTGACAGAAAGAGAAAAAATGCTCTGTATTCTTTCTGCACTGCTTGGATGTCAGGGCATGGGAGAATTTCAAAATATGCTTCATGGGGCGTTGAATACGGGACTTGACCCCATTGCAGTCAAGGAGGTTATCTATCAGGCTACCGCCTATCTTGGGATTGGAAGAACCCATGATTTCCTTGTGGCGGCAAACCAGATCATGGAGCAGCACGGCATCAAGCTGCCCCTTCCTCCTCAGGCTGCCACAAGCAAAGAGACCAGACTGGAGGCCGGACTTGCAAAGCAGGTTGCGCTGTTTGGGCCGGATATGGAAAAGAGGCAGACACAGGGCCCTGTCCTTCGCAGGAATATCAATGCTTTTCTGGCAGAAAACTGCTTTGGCGATTATTATACCCGGAAGGGACTAAACGATCAGGAACGGGAAATGATTACATTTTGTTTCCTTCTTGCACAGGGAGGCTGTGAAAATCAGCTCCGTGGACATACGGCAGGAAACTTCGGAGTAGGAAACGATAAGGAGAAGCTCTACGGTGTAGTGGAGCAGTGTATGCCCTATATCGGCTATCCCCGCAGCTTAAACGCTATGAACGTTATAGATGAAGTATCAAAAATAATGGAAAATCAATAAGGAGGCAGTCATTATGAACAAGTTTACATATTCATATCCTACAAAGGTATATTTTGGAGAGGGAAGCGCTGCAGAGGCCCTTGGCGCAGAGCTTGGCAGAGTCGGCAGCTGTGTGATGCTCGCCTGCGGAGGCGGTTCTATCAAAAAAAACGGCGTTTATGATGCGCTGAAGGAAATGCTTTCTAAGGCGGGCAAAACGGTAGTGGATTTTGACGGCATTATGTCCAATCCCACCTACGCCAAGGTTCAGGAGGGCGCTGCGCTGGTCCGCCAGCACAAAGTGGATTTCATATTGGCCGTAGGCGGAGGCAGCGTGATCGACTGCTGCAAGGTGGTGTCTGCACAGGCGGTGCTGGATGAGGATATCTTTGATATGGAGTACGGCAAGGGCAAATTTCCCACAACGGGAATTCCCATGGGTGCAGTGGTCACCGCTTCCGGCACCGGCGCGGAAATGAATGCAGGCGCAGTGATTACCTATGAGGAAAAGATGTGGAAGGGGCCATTATGCGCAACACCGTAGTCAACATACGCCGCCTGCTTGCAGATATCAATGATATACAGGCCAGAAGCAATCTGATGTGGGATTCCGCCATGGCGGAAAACGGTATTCTGAAATGCGGAAGACTGACAGATTTTCAGGCTCATCAGATCGAGCATCAGCTGGGAGCGTACACAGACTGTAACCACGGACAGGGGCTGGCAGTGATTCATCCTGCCTATTACCGCCATATTCTGAAAGATGCGCCGGAAAAGTTTACCCGGTTTGCCAAGGTGGTATTCGAGAAAGACAGCCCAGAGGCTGGAATCGACGCATTGGCTGATTTTATCAAGGAATGCGGCCTTCCCACCAGGCTGGGAGAGCTTAAGTCCAAAGTAGAGATCACTCCCCAGGTGCTGCGTCAGGTGGCTGACACCTGCAATATTATCAAGTGTAATCCCCGTGAGCTTGGCCGGGAATAAAGGGAGAAGATAATGAAAACCGGGATTGCTCCGGGGGTGAAAATCCGGTGGATTATCAAAGCTTTTATTGCAGACCGAATCCGGAAAAAATACCCGAATGCAGCAAAACGCCTGCAGCAGAGAGCGGAGCAGTACAATCGAGGCGTTGACCTGGCAGAAAAATATGAGGCTCAGGGGCGTGTGCTGATTATAGCACCGGATGATACCTGCGGAATCGATACCTTGTCAAAAAAGCCTGGAATGTGAGTTTCCGGGCTTTTATATTGTTCCAAAAGCCTTGATACTGTCCCGATAATAAAGTACACTATTCCTAAAGAGAGATGTAGGGGTCTGCTTCCTATTTTGTCGGAAGAGATTTAAACAAAGTATTGATTCGATATTTGGAAAACCAAAGGAATGGGAATATTATGCACCATAACAATACTCTTAATTACTATGATAGCAATGCTGTTGAGTTTTATAAAAATACAGTAAACGTAGAATTTTCTGCAATGCAAAGGCGGTTTTTGTCAAAGCTGGAAAAAGGTGCCTGCATCCTTGATTTTGGGTGTGGCTCCGGACGTGACGTCAAGTATTTTATAGAACAGAATTACTGCGTCGATGCGATTGATGGTTCCATGGAGCTATGCAAATTAGCCTGTAAATATACAGGAATCGAAGTGAAAAATATGTTATTTCAAGAACTGGAAGAAGCGGATAAGTATGATGGCATCTGGGCGTGCTCCTCTATATTGCATCTGCCGGTTGATGAACTTGCTGATGTAATGAGAAGGATGTCAGCTGCATTAAAAGAGAATGGAATTATATAGTTTCTATAATGATGGAGATGTGAGATTGGCAGTTACAGATGATGAAGTACTGGATGCTTGGAAGAAATTTTTTGGGAATGGAACTAATTGGAAGGATCTTGCAGATGATATAACCTTCGCCGATTACAAAGCAATGACAGACAAGCAGCATTTAAGCAAAGCAAAAAGCATGCCTATTAAATTTTTGAAAGCATCCGGAAAAGGTTTTTTTATTGAGAAGGAAAATTATGCGCTTGCAATTAGAGATGATTTAGAAGAAATAATAGGAAATAAAGCATTTCAGAAGCATATGAAAGATATTTTGGAATATCGTACAATGGAGTATTATCGAAGGAGATATACAGGGAAATGAAATTTGACCTATATAGCATGTCTGTTGATAATTGGAAAACAGTGAGTTTGCTGCTTGTCTGCATAAACTCTCGGATAACGACAGAGTCCGGCTTCAAGAATGAAAAACAATTAATTACATCACAAAACTTGCATTAAATCATTGCACAAGTATAATGACGATGTAATGGAGGTATATCTATGGATGATACGTTGAACTATTTGAGAGAAATATTTGGAACTAATATAAAAACAGAATATGGAAAATTTTACGATGCTTTTCCTATGTATATGATGGAACGATATAAATTTTATTTTATAAAAATTCCTGCTGATGATAGAGCTTATGTTTTAGTTAAACCATTAAAAAAACAAGATATTAATATAAATCAGTTAAAAAAACAGATGAAACAAATATATAGCTATTCAGAATCTATTCCGATTTTTATTTTTGAAAGTTTACGTCTTTCTCAAAGAAATATATTAGTTAGAAATCAAATTCCTTTCATTCAACCAGATAATCAAATATATATACCGAACGTAATGATTCATTTAGGGCAAAAAGAAATAATTCAGAAAGATTATGGCGATGAATTTTCCATAGCTGCCCAGGTGACATATATTTATCTTTTGCTAAATAACATTAAAGAAACAAATGCACCGCGATTGGCGGCAGAAATACCATATTCCAAAATAACATTCAATCGTGCATTGTCAGAACTGGTAAGTCGAAAATTGCTTTATACGGAAGGTAATGCTACCAGAAAGATATACAAAACAATTGATAGAGAGGAATTGTGGAAAAAGGGAAAGGAATTTCTTTTTAATCCTGTGGAAAAAGTGTTTTATGCCACCTATAATTTATGCCATGAGGGATTATATATATCTGGTGAAAGTGCCTTGGCAAGATTGGGAACATCTTTAAACGTGCCAAGTACGTTTTTTTATGCGACGACATCTGAAAGGATTAAAAGCATAGATAAAAACGAGCTGGTTAATAAGTATGACTTAGTCACGGAGAACTATTTAGTCATAGAGCAATTTAAATATAATCCCAGTTTTTTGAGTGCCTCTCATTATGTTGATATCATATCTTTATATGCACAGCTTAAAGATAGTGATGATGAAAGAATACAGATTGCTTTAGAAGAATTGCTGGAGGAGAACCTATGATCAGCATTAATGGATTAAATAAGTTTAGAGAATTTTTCGCAGAGTATGATAGTAATTATGTGCTGATTGGTGGTACGGCATGCGCTATTATTTTCAACGAAATAGGAGAATCTTTTAGAGCTACAAAGGATCTGGATATTGTTCTTGTTGTTGAAAATATAAATGATGAATTTGGACGAAAATTGTGGGATTTCATTAAAAATGCCGAATATGATGTGGAATTTGGTCGGGAAAAGAAAAGTTTTTATCGTTTTAAAAATCCGAAAAATAATGATTTTCCAAAGATGATTGAATTGTTTTCGCGTAATCAAAAAGTTTCTTTACCAGAAGGTATTCACTTAATTCCCATTCATGTTTCAGATGAAATATCAAGCTTGTCAGCTATTTTGTTAAACGATGACTATTATCAGCTTATGATAAGAGGCAAGCGTGTAATAGATGGAATTTCGGTTTTAGATGAAAAATATCTTATTCCGTTTAAAGCCAAAGCCTGGTGTGAACTTGTAGAACGAAGAAAGAAGGGGGAAGAGGGACAATCTCGGAACATAAAAAAGCATTGCAAAGATATTGCTGACTTAGTCGGGCTTTTGCGGCCGGATGAGAGGATTGAGGTTTCGGGTATAGTAAAAATTGATATGCAAACTTTTGTGGATGATATTTTAACAAGTGAATTTGTGCCAGGCAATGTGGATGGTACAAAGTGGTCAATATTGGTTTACACTTTATTCTCAAGAATATTCGACCTTATGCAGCCTCCTGTAGTGAAGCATAGTATTGTTGTCGCTTAACCATCGGAGGTAACCCACCGTTAGCAGAGCAGATCCTCCTGTTATTCCAATAGCTGATGAAGTATCTCCAGATGAGGGTTTTTAACTGTTCTACAGTCATCGTGGTGGTGTCATAGCGCCCATAAAGTAATTCCTCTTTGAAGCGTGCCCACATGCTTTCACATCTGGCATTGTCATGGCATCTGCCACCGACACTGTTCATGCTCTGAAGAATACCATATTTATTGATTGCTTTACGATATAACTCGCTTGTGTACTGCGTTCCTCTGCCACTGTGAAGAATAGCTCCCCGAAGCATAGGATATGCCTTGTAAGCATTATCTAAAGTTTGCTCACAAAGGGTAGCCTTCATATTTGTATCCATAGCAAGCCCCAGCACTGCTAGATCGTAGCAGTCAAAGATAGCTGAAACATACAGTTTTCCATCGGAAGCCTTTATTTCGGTCATGTCTGTAATACA
>DXGH01000036.1 GCA_019114005.1 Candidatus Acetatifactor stercoripullorum | reverse complement strand
TCCTCCTGATGAACCATTAGCTTCCTGACCTAATTTCCTAACTCTATAACACTTCAAAAAGTTGCCTGCTTTAGACAGCTTATTCAAGTGTGCCAATTTACGGTTTTCCTCTACTTTCTTTCACACTATTTCCCCGCTAATACCAACTTATAGCCCAGTCCTTTCACAGTAATGAGGGATACAGGCTTTGAAGGGTTGGCTTCAATTTTTTCCCGGATTCTGCGGATATGTGCCATGAGAGAATTCTCATATCCGTATGGGTTATCTCCCCACGCAGCTTCACATAATTGATCTATGGTTACAATTCTTCCTGCATTACGGTAAAGTGCCAACAAAATATCGTGCTCTTTTGCGGTCAGCAGAAAATGCTCCTGATCTTTTATGACTTCGGCACGGTCAAAATCAATTTGACTTCCAGAAAGCTGAACAATGGGACTTTCCCCTTTGTAATAATGCCGTAAAATGATTCCTATGCGTAAGGATAATTCTTTTGGCAGGAATGGCTTTACCATATAATCATCAGCGCCAAGTCCTAAGCCTTTCAGCTTGTCCTCATCTTCCCCCGGGCAGTTAAAAAGAGGACGGGAACTTCAGTAAAGGTTTTCATTTGCTCAAATAAAGAAAAACCATTCCCATCCGGCAGCATGACATCCAGAATGCCCAGGTCCGGCTTCCATTCCTTACACATATGTAAAGCTTCGGACACTGTCCCGGCGGTTTTTATTGCTTTGAAGCCGTCCTGCTCTAAAATAGATGTCACCATTTCCAGCAAGTCAGCCTCGTCGTCTACGATGAGGATTTTTTTATATTTCAAATAATCATAGTCCATAATGCAATTCTCCTTTTTTATATTATAGCACATAATGAAGAAAGTTCGGCGACAGCTTCCAAATGTAAGGTAAATGTAAGGTAGAGAGAAGGTTGACGCAAGGTTGCGGTCTTATACTAAAGCCAACAAAGGAAAGGAGATGTCACAATATGAATATAATCGAAACTCAAAATCTAACGAAAACCTATGGAGATTTCACAGCGGTATCTCATCTGAATCTCCATATTAGAAAAGGAAGCGTTTATGGATTTCTCGGCCCCAACGGGGCGGGAAAATCCACCACGATGAAAATGTTTCTCGGCCTTACGAAACCCACAGACGGGAGCTTTCATATCGACAAAAAAACATATCCGTCAGACCGTGTTTCCATTTTGAAGGAAGTGGGTTCCTTTATTGAAGCACCTGCATTCTATGGAAATCTGACCGGAGAAGAAAACCTTCAAATCATACAGAAAATTCTCGGACTGCCGAAAAGCTGCGTGGATGACGCTTTGGAGCTTGTAGGCTTAACAGAATTCAGGAAAAGGCTTGCAAAGAAATATTCACTTGGAATGAAACAGCGTTTAGGCTTGGCGGGGGCATTGATTGGCAGACCGCCGATCCTGATTCTCGACGAGCCCACCAATGGACTTGATCCGGTGGGCATCCATGAAATCCGCACTTTGATCCGCTCTCTTCCGCAGAAATATGACTGCACGGTGCTGGTTTCATCCCATTTATTACCGGAAGTGGAGCTGATGGCTGACGACATTGGTATTTTGAATCACGGTCATCTTTTATTTGAGGGAACAATGGATGACCTGAAAAGGAGCGCCCGTGCTGCCGGATTTCCCACTGATAATTTGGAAGATACTTTCCTTGCTATGATTGATGAGGATAATCAGCGGAGAGGAGGTGCGGCATGAGCCTCTTAATCGAATCCCAAAAGTTAAAACGCACAGGTTATCTTCCTGCGTTTTTAGCAGGAGGCTTTCTTGCGGCAGCCTTTCCGGTTGTCTATATGATGGTAAAAGCGAAAGAGCTTACTTTGGCCTCGGGAAAACCGATTGCTGTATTGATGTCTGCAAATTGGCAAATGATGGCTATGCTGAATATTCTCATTTCCATTTGCGGCGCTTGTACGATGTATCACACAGAATACGCTGATAATGGGACGCAGAAAATGTCAGTGCTTCCGATTCGTCAGGGAAACTTGTTTTTCAGTAAATTTGTGATTGCCGCTTTGGTTTTATCCGTTATGGTGGTCACCGAAATGGCGGTTTTAGCCGGCTGCGCTGAGTACTGGTTTCCAAGCTATGTATTTGACCTGACCGAAATATTGAAAACCGCAGGTTTCCAAATTGTCGTTACGCTGCCGACCGTAATGCTTATGCTGGTCATTGCGTCTGCCTGTAAGAATATGTGGGTATCCCTCGGTATCGGGGTGATTCTCGTATTTACCTTTTCCATTTTCCCTCAGGACAATGCCGTGCTTGGCCTGTTCCCCTTTGCTTCGCCCTATCAAGTGCTCTCTACGGCAGTAGAAAACAGCCGTACCGCTTTGTATGTAATTGCTTGCGGAATCGAAACTGCCTTGTTCGGCATTGCGGAGGTTATTTATCTGAAAGTAAGGAGGTGCTATGAATGAGCTTTTTATCCTTAGTGGGAGTGGAATTCAAAAAAATCCGCCGCTCTAAAATCTTTTTGATATTGTTTATTCCTATAATTATGATGTGGATTCCGAGCATTATCAATGCAGATATGAATTTTGATTTGAGGGGTATCCCGATCACTCCCGAAAACAACTTTTTCATTCAGGGTTTTATGGGTATGGCATGGTTTATGATCCCGGCGTCGCTGGTGATCTGTACCGTGCTGCTCAATCAAACGGAGCGCTCGAACAAAGGGATTTTGAAAATGCTGTCCCTGCCGGTTGGCACGGCCAAATTGTGCCTCACGAAATTTACTGTTTTGCTGATACTGGCGGCAGTACAGATGATAATGTCCATTGGCGCGTATTATATCAGTGCGGCAATTGTTACCAATACCCAGGACTATCACTTTATCCTTGAGCCGTTATATGTCTGCAAAACTGTATGCAGCATATATGCCGGGGCAATCCCCATGGCTGCTGTGTACCTTGCGATTTCCACTTTAATTCAGTCTCCCATTTTTTCGGTTGGCATCGGTTTGGCTTCTATTGTACCTTCTGTGCTTATGATAAACACAAAAATTTGGTTTGCATACCCGATGAGCTATCCGTTCTATTTGTTAATGGTAGCGTATGGGAGAGTTGCCTGGGGCGTTTATGAAACACAAATTGCATGGCTACCGTGGCTGCCTGCTGCAGCCGGGATCACAATTTTAGCACTTGCCGTATCCTGTATTCGATTCGGCGCATCTGAAAGGAGATAACTACAATGAAAAACAAAATTTTAACTGCTGTTTCTGCCATTATGCTGTTTGTTCCGTGGACGATCTTACCCTTGCGCAGCTTTGACTGGGCATTGAAGTCGCCGGTGGCGGAGATTATGATTTACAGTTACGCCGCCTTTATGATTTTTTCAGGTATCTTTTCTATTCTGGCTTATGCCAAAGGCAGGGTAAAATCCAAACTTATGCAGGTGTGTGTTGTAATCAACAGCATTTACGCGGTCGGCGCGATTGCGATCATTGCTATGAATATGATAACAAGGATTGGCGGGTGATGATATGAAAAGAATTCTGACTGTTTCACTGCTCTCCTTGTGTTTGATCTTTGCCATCACGGGGTGCAGCGGCGATAATGTAAAAGACAATGTGATAAACGGCTTTAACGATATGCTCCAGTATTTCAGCAAGTATGCTCTTACAGACGAAAAAGATTTACAGGGTGATAAGACCAAAGGTGAGGATACCTATACAGGCTCCTATCATGCCGAATATGATGACTTTAACGGTACTGAATATATATTCGGAGGTACAGGGCTGGAACGGAAAAATGGAAATGATCTTACCGTAATTTACGAGCTGACAGTTGATTCCGGTACAGTTAAATTTTATTGGCGTGATAAAAACGAAGAAAAAATCATCGCAGATACAAGCGATACAGGCACATATTCCGTTACGCTTGATGAAGGGGATAACTATCTTTCTTTAGAGGGAGATAATTTTTGCGGCTCATTGCAGGTGACTGTGGAATGAGGGAGAATGTTCGTTGAGCTAAGTTAGAATCTGCTTCCGAGCCGATATGATCGCTCTCTGGTTTAGATATCAATTTTTCTTATAGAACGAAACAGAGGAATTAAAACAGGCATAGTAAAGCCCTTCATCAGCCCTTGGCAAATCAGGACACTTTTTTAAACAAATGGTGTCCTTTTTTTTGTCCTTTTTATAAGCTATCATATAGCGTAGAATACTAAGGAAACCAGATTTTGCGCAAAACGAAAAGGAGAGGGTATTTCATGGAGCAGTATTATCTTGCCATCGATATCGGCGCTTCCAGCGGCCGCCATATTCTCGGACATTTGAAGGAGGGAAGGATGGTGTTAGAGGAGGTGCACCGTTTTCCCAACGGAATGGTGGAAGAGGACGGAGAGCTTGTGTGGGATGTAGACAGGCTTTTTGAGGAAATCAAGACAGGAATGAAAAAATGTAAGGAAATCGGGAAAATACCTGTCAGCGCGGGCATTGACACCTGGGGGGTGGACTTCGTGCTGCTTGACGAAAAGGATCAGCGCATTGGAAATGCAGCTGCTTACCGGGACGGCAGAACCAAGGGAATGGATGAAGAGGTATATAAGATCATTCCGGAGAAAGAGCTGTATGCCCGAACGGGAATCCAGAAGCAGTCCTTTAACACCATTTATCAGCTGATGGCATTAAAGAAAAAAAAGCCAAAGCAGCTTTCTAAAGCCAGGACGCTTTTGATGATTCCGGATTATTTCCACTTTCTTCTGACAGGAAAAAAGGCGTCGGAATACACCAATGCCACAACGGGGCAGCTGGTAAGCCCAAAGACCAGGGACTGGGATTTGGAGCTGATTGAAAAGCTGGGCTATCCTGTAGAAATCTTCCAGAAGCTGTCCCTGCCGGGTACCGTCCTTGGCAACCTGAAGGAGGATGTGGCTGCTGAAATCGGTTATGACTGTAAGGTGGTCATTCCGGCAACTCACGACACGGGCTCGGCTGTGATGGCGGTGCCTGCCAAGGGAGAGGAGGCCGCCCTTTATATCAGCTCGGGCACATGGTCCCTGATGGGAACAGAGCTTAAGGAGGCGGACTGCTCCGAAGCAAGCAGAGAGCATAACCTTACAAATGAAGGGGGATACGATTATCGGTTCCGTTACCTGAAAAATATTATGGGGCTGTGGATGATACAGTCGGTAAAAAAGGAGATCGGAGAAGGCCTGGGCTTTGGGGAAATCTGCCAGATGGCCTCCGAGTGCAGCATTTCCTCTATCGTAGACTGCAACGATGATCGTTTTCTTGCGCCTGAGAATATGACCAAAGAGGTGTGCAAAGCCTGCCAGGAGACAGGGCAGCAGGTGCCGGAGGGAATCGCTCAGACGGCGGCGGTTATTTACAACAGTCTCGCCAGGTGCTACGCGGCCACTATGCGGGAGCTGGAGGAAATCACCGGGAAAACCTACGACAGGATACATATTGTGGGCGGAGGGGCCAATGCGGATTATTTAAATCGCCTTACCGCCGCGGCTGCGGGGGTTCCTGTGTACGCCGGGCCTACGGAGGCCACTGCCGCAGGAAATCTTGCGGCCCAGATGATAGCGGCGGGAGAGCTTAAGGACTTACAGGATGCAAGAGCCTGTGTTTTTCAGTCCTTTCCCATTGTGGAATATCTGCCGGAAGAATGAGAAAGGAAACCAAGCAAATTAAAATAAAGGAGGAAGCAGTAAAATGACACAGCAGGAAAGATATGAGTCTGCAAAACAAATGTATGGAGCGCTGGGGGTGGATACTGACGCTGCCATTGCCAAATTGAAGGAAATCCCGGTTTCCCTTCACTGCTGGCAGGGAGACGATGTGATTGGGTTTGACCATGACGGCCCCCTTACCGGAGGAATTCAAACCACGGGAGACTATCCCGGAAAAGCAAGGACTCCTAAGGAACTGATGCAGGACATGGATAAAGCCATCAGCCTGATGCCCGGCAAAAAGAAGCTGAATCTCCATGCAAGCTACGCTGTTTTTGAGGAGGGCGAGTTTGCGGACAGGGATAAGCTGGAGCCGAAGCATTTTGCAAAATGGGTGGAATTTGCCAAGGAAAGAAACATGGGAATCGATTTTAATCCCACCTTCTTTTCCCATGATAAGATCAAGGATGGCCTGACGCTCACAAGCCCTGATGAGGAGATCAGACAGTTTTGGATCAATCACGGAAAGGCCTGCATCCGTATTTCTGAGTATTTTGCAAAGGAGACAGGGGTTCCCTGTGTAATGAATATCTGGATCGGCGACGGATTTAAAGATATTCCTGCGGACAGAATGGGGCCCAGAATGAGGTACAAGGATTCCATTGAGCAGATTTTGTCCGAGCCCTATGACAAGAATTTAGTAAAGCCTTGTGTGGAGTCCAAGGTGTTCGGTATCGGCGTGGAGGCTTACACTGCAGGCAGCGCGGAGTTTACCTTAAGCTTTGCTGCCACCCACGACGGCGTGCTTCCTCTGATGGATAACGGGCATTATCACCCTACAGAGGTGGTTTCCGACAAGATTCCCGCGCTGCTTTGCTTTTTCCCGGAGATCGCCCTTCACATTACAAGGCCCATCCGCTGGGACAGTGATCATGTGGTGCTCTACGATGACGAGACGAGGGAGATGGCAAAGGAGATTGTAAGATGCGGCGGGCTTGACAGGGTTTATATGGCTCTGGATTACTTTGACGCAAGCATCAACCGCATCAGCGCCTGGACTGTGGGCTTCAGAAGCTGGCAGAAGGCTCTTTTGAACGCTTTGTGCACACCCAATGAAATGCTGAAAAAGCTGCAGGATGAAAGCCGTTTCACGGAGCTTATGGTGATGCAGGAGGAGATAAAGACCTATCCCTTCGGGGCTGTCTGGGAGGAATACTGCAGGCAGTGCGGTGTAGCGGGGGATACGGGCTGGCTTGAAGAGATCAAAGAGTATGAGGCCAAGGTTCTTTCGCTCAGAAAATAGAAAATGGGAGCCTTTCCGGATGCAGATTCCCGATCAGGGATGCAGGAAAGGCTCTTTCCTTTGTCAGGGCAAAGGCCTGTGCCATGCAGCCGATCTGCTCCTTTCCATGGCTGTCGCTGGAAAGAAGGATGGGATAATTCAGTCTGCGGCAGGCATCCAGCAGGCAAATAGCGCCCGGACGACAGTCTCCGCGATAACTGCCAGACAGCAGTGATACGTTATTCAGCTCCGGCAGGACGCCTCTTTGGAGGGAAGCGCTTACTAAAGCATCGTAATCCACAGGAAACCGGGGATCGTCACAGTGGCCGATGATACGGACCTTTGGATGCTCCATGGCCCTTTGATAGGCAAGTGTGTTTTCTTTGACGGAGCCGGGCGTATATATGGGCAGGTGCATGCTTACAATCACATAATCCAGGGAGGCCAGAATCTCATCGGAAAGATCCAGATGTCCTTCCTTGTCTAAAATATTTGCCTCCACACCCAAAAGCAGGCGCACTCCAAAAGGATGCCTTTTTGAGCTTCCGGCCAGGGCGTCCTGTCTGTTAAGCACGGACAGTCCCCGAAAGTAGGCGGGCTTAGCCGAGCCCATAGTGGCCGGGCCGTGATCGCTGATGCCCAGAATGGTGATTCCTCTGGCCGACGCTTCCCTGGCCAGATCAGTGATGGTGTCCTTTGTGCCGTGTCCGCTTGCGCAGGTGTGGGTGTGGAGATCTATCTTAAAAAAATCATTCATAGGGAGTTCATTCCTTGTCCTTGTTCTCTTTTTCAGTATGTTCCCAAAACTTTGGAAAGTCAAGAAAAAACACATATTTTTGGAAGAAAAACAAATAAAACAAATAAAAACAACATAAAACATACAATAAATATGTAACATTTATTGACATTCCAAAGCACCGGGAATATAATAAAGCTATCGTGTACAGACCGGATAAAAGGAAGAATCCAGGCAAGTCATAGAAGCGCTTATAAAAAACACAAGGCCGGAAAAGTCCGGCATGGGGAAAGGAGAACGGATGGAAAAGTATTATACTGAGGAAATTCCAAAGACAGAGAGGATTCCCAGGCTGGTAAAGCATTTATTTGCCAAAATGCCGGAGATAGAGTCTGCCAGGGCCAGGCTGATCACGGAATCCTATAAAAGCACGGAAGGTCTGCCCATTATTTTGCGCCGGGCCAAGGCATTTGAGCACATCCTGCGGCATCTGCCTATCATTATCAGAGAGGAAGAGCTGATCGTGGGAAGCACCACCATAGCCCCCAGAGGGTGTCAGACGTATCCGGAGTATTCCTACAAATGGCTGGAGGAAGAGTTTGACACCGTAGAACACAGAAGTGCGGATCCTTTTTACATATCTGAGCAGACCAAGCGGGAGCTTAAGGAAGCGGACGCCTACTGGGAGAATAAGACAACCAGCGAGCTTGCGGAAAACCTGATGGCTCCGGAGACCCGAAAGGCCATCGCTCATAATATTTTTACCCCGGGGAATTATTTTTACAATGGCGTGGGACATGTGACCGTCCAGTATGAGAAGGTGCTTGCCATAGGCTATGAGGGCATCATCGCCCAAGCGGAGGATGCCCTTGCAAAATGCAGTCCTGCAGATGCGGACTACTGCACCAGGGCTCCTTTTCTAAAGGCGTTGGTGATCAGCTGTAAGGCCGCCATAGAGTATGCCCAAAGGTATGGAGCCCTGGCGGAAAAGATGGCGGCAGAGTGCTCTGACAGCAAAAGAAAAGAGGAGCTTAGGCAGATTGCGGCAAACTGTAAAAGGGTGCCGGCAAAGGGGGCGGAAAGCTTTTATGAGGCATGCCAGAGCTTTTGGTTTGTGCAGCAGCTTCTGCAGATAGAATCCAGCGGACATTCCATTTCTCCCGGACGCTTCGACCAATATATGTATCCCTATTACAAGCGGGACTTGGACAGCGGGAAAATCACCAGGCAGCAGGCCCAGGAGCTGATTGACTGTATCTGGGTGAAGCTTAATGACCTGAACAAGTGCCGGGATGCAGCCAGCGCAGAGGGCTTTGCGGGCTACAGCCTGTTCCAGAATCTGATTGTGGGAGGCCAGGACAAGGACGGGGTGGACGTGACCAATGATCTGTCTTTCATGTGCATTACGGCCTCCAAGCATGTGTTCCTGCCCCAGCCCTCTCTCTCCATCCGTGTGTGGAATAAATCGCCCCATGCGCTTTTGTTAAAGGCTGCGGATTTGACCAGGACGGGCATCGGGCTTCCGGCCTACTATAATGACGAGGTGATCATTCCCTCCTTGATGAGCAGAGGACTTACCCTAGAGGATGCCAGGGAATACAATATCATCGGCTGTGTGGAGCCCCAGAAGGCGGGAAAGACGGACGGCTGGCATGACGCCGCGTTTTTCAATATGTGCCGGCCCCTGGAGCTGGTTTTTTCCAACGGATATGACAAGGGAGAAAGGATAAGCATACAGACCGGGCGGGTAGAGGATATGACTACCTTCGAGGATTTTTATGACGCTTACAAAAAGCAGATGGAATATCAGATCTCGCTTTTGGTAAATGCGGACAACGCCATCGATACGGCCCACGCCGCAAGGTGCCCGCTGCCCTTTTTGTCCAGCATGGTGGACGACTGTATCGCCCGGGGAAAGAGCGTGCAGGAGGGCGGCGCAGTTTATAACTTTACAGGCCCCCAGGGCTTTGGCATCGCCAACATGGCGGATTCGCTGTATGCTGTAAAGAAGCTTGTCTTTGACGAAAAGAAGGTGACTCTTGCGGAATATAAGAGAGCGCTTGCCATGAATTACGGACAGGGCTTTGACCAGATTGGCGCCGCAGAGATTGTCACGGAAATTGTAAAGGAAATGCAGAAGGCGGGAATGACGGTGAGCCAGGAGCAGATTGCGGAAATGGTGGTTCAGGTCATGGAAACAAAGCTGCCCGATCAGGAAAAAAAGCGTTACGAAGAGCTTTTGGAAATGATCAGCCAGGTTCCTAAATACGGAAACGACGACGAAGAGGTGGATATGTTTGCCAGAGATGTGGCATACACCTACACCAGGCCGCTTTTAAAATACAGAAATCCCAGAGGGGGACAATTTCAGGCGGGACTTTATCCGGTGTCTGCCAATGTGCCCTTAGGCGCCCAGACTGGGGCGACTCCGGACGGACGCCTGGCCCATACTCCGGTGGCGGACGGCGTTTCTCCCTCGGCAGGAAAGGATGTCCACGGGCCTACGGCGGCAGCAAATTCCGTATCCAGGCTGGATCATGGAATCGCCTCCAACGGCACCTTGTTCAATCAGAAATTCCATCCCACGGCCTTAAGCGGCGAAAGAGGGCTGGAAAATTTTGTGGCCCTGATTCAGACCTATTTCGACCAGAAGGGAAGCCATATGCAGTTTAACGTGGTGGACAGGGAGACGCTTTTAGACGCCCAGGCTCATCCGGAAAAATATGCCCATCTGGTGGTGCGCGTAGCGGGCTACAGCGCATTGTTCACCACCCTCTCGAAATCCTTACAGGATGATATTATCCGCCGGACCGAGCAGGGCCTTTAATACAGGATTTTGGGAGGAAGCAATATGTCTTTTTGGGAGACGAAAGGAAGAATTTTTGATATCCAGCGGTACTCCATCCATGATGGAGAGGGCATTCGGACCATCTGCTTTTTGAAGGGCTGTGTGCTGCGCTGCAAGTGGTGCTGTAATCCGGAATCTCAGGAATACAAAATCCAGGAAATGATGGTGGCCGGGAAGAAAAAGATAATAGGGCAGGACGTCACCGTGCGGGAAGTCATGGAGGTTGTGGAAAAGGACCGGATTTACTACAGGCGTTCCGGCGGAGGGCTCACCCTCTCCGGGGGCGAAAGCCTCTGCCAGCCGGAATTTGCCTGCGGCCTGCTGCGCGCAGCCTGTGAGACGGGCATAAACACCGCTATGGAAAGCATGGGCTGCGCTCCCTATGAAACCATAGAAAAGCTCCTTCCCTATCTGGACCATTATCTGCTTGATATCAAGCACACCAATGCAAAAAAGCATGAGGCCTTTACCGGAAGGGGCAATGAGCTGATGCTGGAAAATGCGAAAAAGATCGCAGCTTCCGGGCAGGCCAGACTCAGCATCAGAGTGCCCGTGATCCCTACATTCAATGACACGCCCGAGGAAATTCGGGACATTGCGCTGTTTGCGGATGGGCTTCCCGGCGTGGAGGATATTTATCTTCTGCCTTATCACAGACTGGGACAGGACAAATATGAGGGATTGGGACGTACCTATGAGCTGGCGGAGATTCTGCCGCCGGCGCCGGAGCATATGGAAACATTGAAACAAATGGTGGAGACGTCCACAGGGCTTCGGTGCCATATTGGCGGTTAAGACGAAAGGAAGGGTGGTGCGGTTTGGATTTTTTGGATGAATCGAAAAAACAGCGCATTGTGCAGGAGCTGGTGCCGGGAAAGCAGATCACGCTGGCGCACATCATTGCCAATCCGGATCCTGTGCTTTATGAAAAGCTTGGGCTTGACCCAAGCGTGGACTATGCCAGGGCGGCTATCGGCATACTTACGGTCTCTCCTGCAGAGACGGCCATTATTATGGCGGATGTGGCCATGAAGGCGGCTGCCATTGATCTGGGCTTTGTGGACCGTTTCAGCGGCTCCCTGATCATCTCCGGCACAGTGTCCGAGGTGGAGGCTTCCGAGGCGGCCATCCTTTCCTATGTGAGGGATGAGCTGAAATATACCGTCTGCGGGATAACGAGGACCTGACAGTGAAGAGGATGATACTGATAGGCCGCAGCGAGAGCGGCAAGACAACCTTGAAACAGGCGCTTTCCAGGGAAAAGATACAATATTATAAAACCCAGTACATACATTACGAGGATATTATCATTGATACGCCCGGCGAATATGCACAGACCCACCATCTGGGCTACGCCTTGGCTCTTTACGCCTATGAGGCGGATGTGGTGGGGCTTTTGGCGGCGGCCACGGAACCCTATACGCTGTTCCCGCCCAATATCACCTGCATGGTAAACAGACAGGTGATTGGCATCGTCACCAAGATACACGACAAAAATGCCAATGTGAGGCGGGCGGAGAGCTGGCTTAGAAATGCGGGCTGTAAAAAAATATTTTTTGTGGATTCCGTCACAGGAGAAGGGGTGGAAGAGCTGCTGGGGTATCTGGGAGAAGGATGAGAGGCTTTTCATGGAAAATCCTATAAAAACCAAAAAATAACCCATAAAAACAGTAATTAATATGTTGACTTATGTGGTATTTGGCTCTATAATGGAACAAGAAA
This sequence comes from Candidatus Acetatifactor stercoripullorum, assembly GCA_019114005.1. GTDB lineage: Bacteria > Bacillota > Clostridia > Lachnospirales > Lachnospiraceae > Acetatifactor > Acetatifactor stercoripullorum. The sequence continues at coordinate 25,440 of DXGH01000036.1, read as the reverse complement.
CAACAAAAACGCTCAGGAGGATTTGAAATGCAAAACGAGTATGAAATCAAAAAACAGATTTGCGACATTGGAAAGAGGATTTATAACAGGAACATGGTTGCCGCAAACGACGGTAATATTTCCGTAAAGTTAAGTGACAATGAATTTTTGTGCACGCCCACAGGGGTATCCAAGGGCTTTATGACCCCGGAGTATATCTGCAAGGTGGATGCAGACGGCAATGTGATCCAGGCAAACGGCAGCTTCAAGCCCTCCTCCGAGATCAAAATGCACATGAGGGTGTACCAGGAAAGACCTGATGTAAATGCGGTGGTACATGCCCATCCCGTGTATGCTACCAGCTTTGCCATTGCAGGCATTCCACTGACACAGCCCATTATGCCCGAGGCGGTGATCGCTTTGGGATGCGTTCCCATCGCGAAATACGGAAGGCCCTCCACAATGGAGATACCGGATGCGGTATCAGAGTATGTACAGTATTTTGATGCGGTGCTTTTGGAGAATCACGGCGCCCTTACCTATTCGGATTCTCTTTTGAATGCTTATATGAAGATGGAATCCGTGGAGTTTTATGCACAGCTTTTGTATCAGTCCAGAATGCTGGGAGGCCCCAAGGAGTTTACACCCCAGCAAGTGGAGGATTTGTATGAGATCAGGAGGCAGTTCGGCATGAAGGGCCGCCATCCCGCAAATCTTTGTCAGAATTTAAAGGAGGGCAAACCAAGCTGCCATACCTGTGCAGGCGGCTGCGCCGGTGAAAGCGGGGCGGGCAAAGCTGCTTCTCCTGAGCTTGTAGCGGAGATCACAAAGAAGGTATTAGAGCAGCTGGGAAAATAAATGATGGATGACAGGCAAGTGGAACAAATTGTCAGAGAGGTCATAAGGCAGAGAAGTGCAGACGGAAAAGAAACACCGGCACAGAAGAAAGCGGCCCGGGAGGAAACGGCGCATTGCACAAGGATGACATTAGAGCTGGCGCTTAAGCTTATTGAAAAGGTTCAGGAGCGGGCGGCCCAGTGGAATATGCGCGTGGTGACGGCGGTGAGCGACGCGGCGGGGCATCCGGTTGCAGTGCAGTGTATGGATGGCGCTTACATAGGGAGCTTTGATGTGGCCTTGAATAAAACCTATACCTCCATAGCGTTCCAAATGTCCACGGAGAAGCTGGGCAGGCTGAGTACCCCCGGGGAATCCCTCTATGGCATTCAGTTTACCAATCAGGGAAGAATTGTTATCTTTGGCGGCGGAGAGCTTTTGGAGCAAAATGGGGAGATAATCGGCGCTTTGGGCGTCAGCGGCGGGACTGCAAGACAGGACACGGAGCTGGCAGCCTACGGCAAGACCGTTTTTGAGGAGGTAATTGCGTGCTTGTAAATGAAAATCTGGTACAGGATATTGTGCAGGAGGTGGTGGCGCAGTTAAAGATATCGGAACCGGCGGCAAAGAGCCGGGGGGTGTTTTCTGATATGAACGAAGCCATAGAGGCTGCAAAGAAGGCACAGGCCATAATCCGCAGAATGTCTCTTGACCAGAGAGAAAAAATAATCAGTAATATCCGCAGGAAAACCCATGAGAATGCGGAGACGCTGGCCAGAATGGCCGTCAATGAGACGGGAATGGGCAACGTGGGACATAAAATTTTGAAGCATCATCTTGTGGCGGATAAAACGCCGGGGACGGAGGATCTGCAGACCACAGCCTGGTCCGGAGACAGAGGGCTTACCTTGATCGAGATGGGGCCCTTTGGGGTGATTGGAGCTATCACACCCTGTACCAATCCCAGCGAGACCGTTTTATGTAACTCCATCGGTATGATCGCTGCGGGGAATACGGTGGTGTTTAACCCTCATCCCCAGGCTATCAAAACCTCTATCTTTGCGTTAAATCTCATCAATGAGGCCTCCGTAGAGGCGGGCGGCCCTGATAACGTGGCCTGCACTGTGGAGAAGCCCACTCTTGAGACCAGCAATATTATGATGAAGCACAAGGATATTCCCCTGATTGCCGCAACCGGCGGTCCCGGAGTGGTAACGGCGGTGCTTTCTTCGGGAAAGCGGGGCATCGGCGCCGGAGCGGGAAATCCTCCCGCAGTGGTGGACGAGACGGCGGATGTGCGCAAGGCGGCCCAGGATATTGTAAACGGATGCACCTTTGACAACAACCTGCCCTGTATTGCGGAAAAGGAAATCGTTGCGGTGGATGCTATTGCCGATGAGCTGATGAATTATATGATACAGGAGCAGGGATGCTACCTCATCTCCAAAGAGGAGCAGGACAGATTGGTAAAAACCGTGCTTACGCCAAAGGGACTGAACCGCAAGTGCGTGGGACGGGACGCAAAAACCCTGCTTGGCATGATCGGCGTAACTGTGCCTGACAATATCCGCTGCATTGTATTTGAAGGAGAGAAGGAGCATCCCTTGATTGCAGAGGAGCTGATGATGCCGATTTTAGGCATGGTCCGGGCAAAGGACATTGACGACGCCATTGAGAAGGCGGTGTGGCTGGAGCATGGCAACCGGCATTCCGCTCATATTCATTCCAAGAACATTGATAATATCACAAAATATGCAAGGGAAATAGATACGGCGATTTTGGTGAAGAACGCGCCCTCCTATGCGGCGCTGGGCTTTGGCGGAGAGGGCTACTGCACCTTTACCATTGCAAGCCGTACCGGCGAGGGGCTTACCAGCACAAAAACCTTCACCAAGAGCAGAAGGTGCGTTATGGCCGACAGCCTTTGCATACGATAACAGAAAGGAGTGTCAGACAGCTATGGACGCAAATAAGGCAAACATAGAAGAGATTGTAAAGCAGGTGCTGGCCAACATGGCGGGGAATGGCGCCACAGCAGCGCCCTCTGGCAGCGCCGGGAAGGCTTCGGAACTTCCCAAGACGGCCCGGGTGGCAATGCTTACAGATTTAGAGCATTACGAAATCAAGGAATTCCCTTTACCTGAGGTGGGGGATGATGATATTCTGGTAAAGGTAGAGGGCTGCGGCATCTGCGGAACGGATGCCCACGAATTCAAGAAAGACCCCTTCGGGCTGATTCCGGTGGTGCTGGGTCATGAAGGCACAGGCGAGATCGTAAAGATGGGGAAGAACGTAAAGAAGGACAGCGCTGGAAAGGACTTAAAGCTTGGCGACAAGGTGGTTACCTGCATGATCTTTAAGGATGACCCTGAAATCACTATGTTTGATTTAAACAAGCAGAATGTGGGCGGCGCCGACGTATACGGACTGCTTCCTGATGATGAGGTGCATTTCAACGGATGGTTTTCTGATTACATATTGATCCGGGGCGGTTCCACGGTGTTTAACGTAAGCGACCTGGATTTGTACTCCAGAATCCTGATTGAGCCCTGTGCAGTGCTGATTCACGCGGTGGAGAGAGCAAAGAGCACGGGAATCCTGCGCTTCAACAGCAGAGTTGCGGTACAGGGCTGCGGGCCTATCGGCCTGATCTGCATTGCCATTTTAAGGACCATGGGAATCAATGACATTCTTGCGGTGGATGGAGAGCAGAAGCGTCTGGATTTTGCAAGAAGACTGGGAGCTGCCGAAACCTTGAATTTCAAGGATTACAAGGGAATTGAAGCTTTGGCGGAGGGCGTAAAGAGCAAGCTGGGCGGACACTTGGCTGATTTCGCTTTCCAGTGCACAGGCTCTCCTGTGGGACATTCCAATATTTATAAGTTTGTGCGAAACGGCGGCGGACTCTGTGAGCTTGGCTTTTTCATCAACGGCGGGGACGCGACCATAAATCCCCACTTTGATATCTGCTCCAAGGAGCTTACCATGGTGGGCTCTTGGGTATATACTCTGAGGGACTACGCTACCACCTTTGAATTTTTAAAGAGTGCAAAGAAGATCGGCCTGCCCATGGATGAGCTGATCACGGATACCTTCCCTCTGGAACAGATTAATGAAGCCCATCGGACCAATCTGGCCATGACGGGACTCAAGATCGCGATTATCAATCAATAATTTGGAGACGGCATTATGGAAGAGGCGGTAGGAATTTTGGAGGTGTACGGGCTGACCTGCGCATTTATGGCGGCGGATGCCGGATGTAAGGCCGCAGACGTGAGACTGGAAACCTTTGATAAAAACAAACCTGCAAATGCAGATTCGCTGCCGGTACCTTTACTGGTGACGATCAAATTCAGAGGAACGGTGGCGGACGTGGAAGCCGCCATGGAGGCGGGGGAGAGGATGGCCCGTTCCCTTACGGGAGTGGTGCAGAAGCATATTATCCCAAGACCCACCTCTGACACAGAAAAGATGCTGAAGCTGAACGCATTTGATAAAAATTAGAAGATCAAGTTTTGCCAATAGGAAAGGAGAACATTATGGCACAGGAAGCATTAGGAATGGTTGAAACAAGAGGACTGACAGCTGCCATCGAGGCTGCGGATGCGATGACAAAGTCCGCGGAGGTTACCTTGGTGGGAACGGAAAAGATCGGCTCCGGTCTGGTAACCGTAATGGTGCGCGGCGATGTGGGAGCTGTGAAGGCTTCCGTGGAGAGCGGCTCCGCAGCGGCAAGCAGACTGGGAGAGCTGGTAGCTGCTCATGTGATTCCCAGACCTCATTCGGACGTGGAAAAGATTCTTCCCCATATTTAAAAGGATGCTAAAGGAGCTGGTTCATGAAAGGGACATCGTTAGGCTTTATTGAAATATCAGGAGTGGCGGCCGCAATAGATGCACTGGATATTATGTGTAAAACATCCGGCGTGGAACTGGCGACTTGGGAGAGAAAGCTGGGAGGCCGTCTCGTCACCGTAATTGTCCGGGGTGATGTGGCAGCAGTGACAGAAGCGGTGGAAACGGCGTCTAAAAACGCCATCAAAAAACCGGCTGCGTCCGGGGTGATTGCAAATCCGCACAGGGAAATTCTGAGGCTGGTGGAACTAAGCGCAGGCAGATTCAGGAAGGGGCAGCAGTCCCCCCAGCTGGATGAGCAGACCATACAGGAAGTATAGGAGCCTTAAGTCACAAAAACGACGGGGCTTCCTCAAAATCATAAAACAGTATAAAAGAATTCAAAAAACAGGAGGATTTTAAAATGGCACAGGAAGCATTGGGAATGGTTGAAACAAGAGGTCTGGTGGCAGCGATTGAGGCTGCAGACGCAATGTGCAAGGCGGCAAACGTAACCTTAGTGGGAACGGAGAAGATTGGTTCCGGTCTGGTGACCGTAATGGTACGCGGCGATGTAGGAGCTGTGAAGTCATCTGTCGAGGCGGGCTCTGCCAGCGCAAGCAGACTGGGAGAACTGGTGGCTACCCATGTAATTCCCCGCCCTCATACTGATGTTGAGATGATTCTGCCCAAGGTAAAGGCGTAAGGAAAAAGAGCAGAAAGAAAATGAGGTGAGACGGTGGAACAGCAGACGGTTGAAATGATTACCAAAATGGTGATTCAGACACTGAACCGAATGGAAGAAAAAAAGAACGGGTTTCAGGTGCCCGTGGGTGTTTCCGCCAGGCATATCCACCTGACCAAGGAGCATGTGGAGGCGCTGTTTGGGGAAGGCTATGAGCTTACCAAAAGGAAGGAGCTCATGGGCGGCCAGTTCGCGGCAAACGAGACAGTGACCGTGGTGGGGTTAAAGCTTCGGGCCATTGAAAACGTCAGGGTTTTAGGGCCGGTGCGCAAGGCCTCCCAGCTGGAGATATCCGCAACGGACGCCATAAAGCTGGGGGTTGCGGTTCCGGTCCGGGAATCCGGAGACATAGCAGGAAGCGCTCCCATTGCAGTGGTAGGGCCTAAGGGCGTTATCTACTTAAAAGAGGGCTGTATCATCGCTATGCGCCACATTCACATGTCGCCGGCAGACGCGGCGGCCTGCGGCCATAAGGACGGCGATATGGTTTCCGTAAAGGCGGAAAACGAAAGAGGCACCGTATTTAATCATGTGAAGATCCGGGTGGATGAAAGCTTTACCCTGGAAATGCACATCGATACGGATGAAGCCAATGCCTGCAAAATAAAGACAGGCGATCTGGTTACGATTTTGTGACCCTGGGACAGGAGAGACAGACTATGATCATCGGAAGAGTAGTAGGAAGTATCGTTTCCACCCGGAAGAGTGAAAACCTGATTGGAAATAAGTTTATGGTGATCGAGCCAATAGAAAGCATGGCGGCTCCCGGAAGATTTGTGGCAATCGACAATATCGGAGCGGGCATTGGAGAAATGGTTCTGGTGGCCACGGGAAGCGCGGCCAGAGTAGGCATGGAACAAGCGCCTGTGGATGCGGCTGTGGTAGGAATTGTGGACGAGGAATAAATTATGGAAATTCAGGCATTAAAACAGGTTTTGCAGGAAAACGGGATAGTCGGCGCCGGAGGCGCCGGCTTTCCCACCTATGCAAAGCTGGATGAACGGGCGGAGATTATTATTATGAACTGCGCGGAATGCGAGCCTCTTTTAAAGCTGCACAGACAGCTTTTGGAGCAGAAGGCGGAGGAAATTCTCTGGGCATTTGCGCAGATTGCGGAGACGGTGGGTGCAAAAGAAGCAGTCATCGGCATTAAGGAAGAATACAAGGCGACTTTGGAAGCTTTATATAGATATATAGACGCTTATCCCAATATGCGGATACAGCTGCTTGCCGGAGCATATCCCATGGGGGACGAGGTGGTTTTGATCTACGAGGCCACCGGACGAGTGATCCGGCCGGGAGGACTTCCCATTGAGGAAGGAGTGGCTGTGTTTAATGTGGAAACGGTTTACAATGTGTACCGTGCCCTTGCGGAAAATGCTCCTGTGGCGGATAAGCTGGTGACGGTTGTGGGAGAGGTGGAGCATCCCGTGACGGTGCGGGTGCCTTTGGGAACCACCATTGCAAAAACTGTTGCGTACGCAGGAAAGATATTGGTGAAGAATCCGGCCTTTTTGGCAGGCGGCCCCATGATGGGAAATCTCTGTCTTTCGGAGGATGTGGTGACCAAAACCACAAATGCCATTATTGTGCTGGATCAGACCCATACTTTGATACAGAAAAAGCAGCATAATACGGCCATTGATTTAAAGCGGGCGGCATCTGCCTGCTGTCAGTGCCAGACCTGTACGGATTTATGTCCAAGACACGCCCTGGGACATCCCATTGAACCCCATAAGTTTATGAGAAGCGCTGCCAATCAGGATTTTCAGGAATTAAATGTGTTTCTGGACACTATGTTTTGCAGCTCCTGTGGGCTTTGTGAAATGTATTCCTGCCCCCAGTCTCTTTCGCCCAGAACTCTCATTGCGGAATATAAGGCGGGGCTTCGCAAGGCGGGTGTAAAAGCGCCGGAGGGGGTAAAGCCTGCGCCGGTGGCGGAAAGCAGAGAATACCGGAAGGTGCCGGAGGCGCGGCTTGCGGCCAGACTGGGACTTTCTCAGTATGATGGGGAGGCACCTCTTGTGGAGGATGCCTATGCAGAGGAACATTCCCCGGTGAAAAAGGTAAGAATTTTGTTGAGCCAGCACATCGGAGCTCCGGCAGTGCCTGTGGTGAGCGTGGGAGATGTGGTGCACAAAAAAGATGTGATCGCAAAGCCGGGGAAGGGCCTGAGCGTGGCAATCCACGCCTCCATTGACGGGGTGGTTCAAAGAGTGGAGAAGGACTTTGTGGTGATAGCGGCCGGATAAAAAGAGAATGAAACAGAAAGGGAGAGGTATTCTATGAGCAGAGCCATTGGGATGGTTGAATTTAAGACAGTTTCCACAGGCGTAACGGCTGCGGATACCATGGTGAAGGCGGCCGCCGTGGAGCTGGTGGAGGCGCAGACGGTGTGCCCCGGCAAATACATTGCTATTATCACGGGCAATTTAAGCGCTGTGGAGGCTGCAGTGGCAGCTGCAAAAACGCAGTATCAGGAGCAGCTGATAGACAGCTTCGTGCTGGGCAACCCCCACGACGGCATTTTTCCTGCCATCTATGGGACGACGCAGATTGAAGAGATCAGCTCTCTGGGCATCCTGGAGACCTACGATGCGGCGGCCATTATTGTGGCGGCAGATGCAGCGGCCAAAACCGCACAGGTGGAGCTGATTGAACTGCGCATTGCAAAGGGAATGTGCGGAAAGTCTTATTTGTTTTTGTGCGGAGAGGTTTCTGCGGTGACGGCGGCCATTGAAAAGGCGAGAGCGTCTGTGGCTCAGAGTGGAATGTATCTGGATTCCTCTGTGATCGCCCATCCGGATCCCCAGATATGCAAATCGATTTTGTAGGAGGGCTTTGGGATGCTTGCGGTTGAGAGAAGAAATCTGATTTTGGAAAAGCTCCAGGAAGAGAAAAAGGTGGTCGTCAGTGAACTGAGCGCATTGTTTGGCGTATCGGAGGAGACTATCAGGCGGGATTTGGATAAGCTGGATAAGGAAGGGCTGGCTACAAAGAGCTACGGCGGCGCCATATTGAATGAAAACAGCGGGATTGATATGCCCTTTAATATTCGTAAGAAACGAAACATGCGGGGCAAGCAGCTGATTGCGAGGCTGGTGGAGGAGCTGGTGGCGGACGGCGAGCATATTATTTTGGACCCCAGCACTACGGCAGTAGCCATTGTGAAGGCTTTGAAGAACAGAAAACGTCTTACGGTAATCACCAATTCCATCGAGGTGCTTGTGGAACTCTCCGATGTGAGCGGCTGGGATGTGATTTCAACCGGAGGAACGCTTCGGGAAAATTATCTTGCATTGGTGGGCCCAAGAGCGGTGGAGGGCATTTCCTGCTTTAACGCGGATAAGGTGATTCTCTCCTGTAAGGGGCTTGACCTGGAAAAGGGAATCACGGACGCCAATGAAATGTTTTCCCAGGTAAAGCAGGCGATGCTGAAATCTGCAAAGCAGCGGATTCTGGCGGTGGATCATACAAAATTCAATAATGTAGCGTTCTCTCATATTTGTGAGCTGACAAGCATTGATATGGTGGTGACGGACAAAAAGCCGTCTGCAGAGTGGATGGCCTATTTTGCAGAGAAAGGAATTGCGTGCATTTATGGGGAAGAAGACCAGGATTCTGGCATTTGCCAATAATAAGGGAGGCAGCGGAAAGACTACCACCTGCGCCAACGTGGGATATTCTCTTTCTCTACTGGGAAAAAAGGTATTGCTGATAGACGGCGATATGCAGATGAACCTCTCCTTGTCCTTTTTTTCCGAGGAGGAGGTACTAAAGCTTGCATCGGGAGAAAAAAATTTATATTATGGGGTGAAAAAGCAGGAGGACCTTTCCGATTACAGGATAACCACCCCCTATGAAAATCTGGACCTGATTCCTTCCAGCACTCTGATGAGCGGCATAGAATACGAGCTGTTTACAAAATGGCAGAGAGAGATGATTTTAAAGAATTGTCTTGCCGGGATAAGGGAAAGCTGTGAATACGACTATATTCTCATAGATGCGCCGCCCACCTTAGGCGGCTGGGTGATAAACATTCTCTGTGCCTCGGACGGAGTAATCCTGCCTGTGGAGGCCAGCCCCTGGGGACTGTTCGGCGTGGCCAACATGTTTGAATTTTTGGAGGATGTGAAGAAGATTGCGCCCGGGCTTGCATTGCTGGGTGTGGTGATCACAAAGCTGGATGCCAGAAAAAATTATGGCAGGCAGACCTTAGAGGCCCTGAAGGCCTTTGAGGAGGTTTCCGTATTTTCTACGGTGATCCGGGTGGACAGTGAGATAGAGTGGGCCCAGGACAACAGCAGGCCGGTGTATGCTTATAAGAAAAGCGCAAGGAGTGCATTGGAGTATATGGAATTGGCGAAGGAGGTAGATAATTATGCCCGTAGGATCAGGCAGCATTAAGAGAGCGGCAAAGGCGGCTGGGGCCGCAAAGGAGACTGCAGCCCAGGAGACTGCGCAGACAAAGAAGGCGGAAGCGGCAGCGCAGGAGACCGAAGTGCAGAAAACTGCGCAGACAAAGAAGCCAGCGCTGAAAAAGGAAGGGACAAGAACCGCCCGGACCGCGGAGGGAGAGAAGAATGACGGAGAAGGAAAGGGAGCGGAACAGAAGATTTACGGCATAACAGACGAGCTGCCGGTATATCTTCTGTGAGATTTTTCCATCTTTTAGAGGTATAAAGAAAAAGCGAATAGCCAGAAGGCCGAACAGGCTTACAGAAGCAGAGGGAAGGGGGCGAGATAAAATCGCCCCTTCCCTCTGCTTTGTGACAATCTCATTTTTGTTTGTCCTTTTCTATAATTATAAAAAATAGTTTTCCACTCAGTTCACACAGTCCGTTCATAATGTGTTATATTTGGTATATGATTTCACAATCGGGATTGCTGGAGGTATATGTATGAATTTTATTAATACAATAGATGACCTGTTTAATATGCTTGACAGATATACAGAGGGAGTGGATTGGAATACCTTTTATATTAAGCGGGATAAGTCGGCCCCATTTTTGAAATATAATAAACTGCCGGATAAATGCGTTGTTGATTTCATAAAAGAGCATAGTATTAAAAATGCTTGTGAATTTGGTTGTGGAGAGGGGCGAAACGCAATTTATCTTGCTAAAAACGATGTTAATACAGAGGCATATGATTTGTCAGAAATTGCAATAGAAAATGCAAAAAGGAACGCAGGCGAAAGCAAAGCAGAAAAAGTAGTCTTTAAGGCGGAAAATATTTTTAAATTGGATTTGATGGATAAGAGGTTTGATTTGGTTATAGACAGTGGCATTTTTCATCATTTGACACCACACAGACGTTTGCAATATAGGGATATTGTATCAAACATATTAACAGAAAATGGCTATTTTATTTTGTTGTGCTTTGCGGCAGGAAAAGATGGCGCAGACGAGGTGGATGATTATGAGTTTTACAGAAGTAAACAAACGGGAGCGGCATTTACTAAAGAAAGACTGAAAGAATTTTGGGGAGAAAAATTTGACATTATAGAATTGCGAGAAGGAGAGAACATTGTGGGGGATCAAATGTGGGAGAGTGAATATCTGCATGTATGTGTGTTCAAAAAAGCTTAGTTAAAACTTATTTTATAGAGCAAATTTTTGTTTTGAGAGACTTATTTTGCAAGGATTATCAGACGATGGTTTTATTGGACAACATTTTAAAAATGGGTTGTTAATTTGTGGAGATTTGTTATAATAAATGCAGTTAAGAATGAAAAAGGACATGCCTTGAGCAAGTGATGAAAAAATATATAAAAGAAAATTTGGATGCGCCTATGCTTATGTTGCTCATTCTTTTTTTTGTGGGAAGTCTGGCGCGTCTGCTTTGGTTAGATGAAATTCCTATGGGACTTCATCAGGACGAGGCTTATTCAGCTTACAATTCATGGGCTGTTATGAAATATGGCATAGACTCCTATGGTTATACCAGACCGGTGTATTATACGGTATGGGGAAGCGGCATGAGTGTACTTTATTCCTATTTCACCATGCCTTTTTTTGCGTTATTTGGGGTTCATACTTGGACGATCCGACTTCCGCAGGCAATTTGGGGCTCCCTTTCTATTCTGGTGATGTATGGGCTGGGGCAGGAGCTTTTTCGTTCCAGATGGATGAGTGTTTTTTTTGCAGGTCTTCTTGCAGTCAATCCATGGCATATTCAGCAATCGCGTGTCGGGCTTGACTGTAATTTAGCCGTTCCCATGCTTTTAACGGCGGTTTATTTTCTGTGCAGGTATCTGAATGGAAAATCCAAAAGTATGTGGGGAGCGGCGTTTTTTTTCGGACTAACTCTGTACAGCTATGCTTTGACCTGGATATTGGTGCCTGCGTTGCTTTTTCTGTCCTTTCTTTTCTTTTGGGATAAACTGAAATTTGACCGTAATTTTTGGCTTCCTTTAGGGCTGTTATTTTTGATGGCTTGTCCTCTTCTTGTGTTTCTTGCCGTCAATTTCGACTGGATAGAGGAAATCCGAAACAGCTTTTTTTCCATACCAAAACTTCCTCAGTTAAGAACGGGAGAAATCGGGCTGCATGGCTGGCAGATTAAAAAACGATTTTTGGATTTGATGAGAATGCTGCTTCGTCAGCATGACGACAGATGGTGGATCAGCAATGAGACAGTGGGTTCTTATTATTATATCAGTACTCCGTTCATTCTTCTTGGCATCTTGTATCACATCAGGGTTTTTATCAAAGGGATTATCAGCCGGATGAAGTTTGCGCTGCATTTTATTCTTGCACTATGGTTTGGTGTGGCGGTGGCCTTGGGGAGTATGCTTGATCAGGTGTATTTTCATAAGGTTAACTATATTCATATTCCCATTATTATGTATACGGGAATCGGTATTTGGTGTCTGGGGAAATTTTTAAAGCACGAGAAAGGAATGGCATGGATGGCTTGCGGCACATATGCTTGCTGTTTTGGATATTTTGTGTATACACAGCTGACTTTTCCCGTGAATTATGAAGCCTATGGACAGCCCGGGCTTTCCCATATGAACTGGTATCAGTATGAGGAGGCCCTTGGTCTTGCAGACGAGCTGACGGATGGGCCTGTTGCTGTTTTGGGGCTGAATTATGCTAATGTGATGCTGTACGAGCAGATTCCTCCTCAAGAATACCAGAGTACTGTGGTCTATGAGGAGGAAGGGCAGGCCTTTGGCAATGTTTGTTCCATCGGCAGATATCATTTTGACATATATCCGGGGGCGGAGACGGAGTGGACTGTTTTTGTGTACCCTTATAGTATGGAGTCGTTTTTTCTGGAACAGGGATATCACACGGTATATGCAGATAAATGCTATGGGGTTGCATGGAGGGAATAGTGGAAAAAAAATAAAGTATAGTGTATAATGAAAAAACAATACGGAAATCAGTGAGGGTAAACGTATGGGGTACCAGAAGGCAAAAGACGAAGTAATAAATGTTTCTCCCCAAACCACGGATGCAGGCAAGATGGAGCTTTATCTTTATTCGCTCAGGAAGATGGCGCAGCAGAATGTGGAAAGCAATCGGATCACATTGACGAATTTGTATAATCTAAAGGCTTTCTTCTACTTATGCGGGGAAATGATCCGGGAGAATCCTGATTTGCAGTACGGGGTGATTTTAATGGATATCACCCAGTTCAAGGCTGTAAATGAATTCTGCGGCAGGTCTGAAGGGGACAGGCTGTTAAAGTTTATCGCGGATTGCTTTGGGGCCTATGAGAAAGAAAGGCCTTATACCTATGCGTGTCATGTGAGGGCGGATGTATTCTGTATGTGCACGGCATATGGAGAGAAGCAGGAGCTGGTTGATATTGTGCTCTCCATAAAGAAAAAAATTGATGAATTTCCCTTTGTGTATAAGGTTCTCCCCTCCTTTGGCATCAGTATCTCTGCAGAACGGGAGCCCTCCATCAGTTATTTGAAGGACTGCGCAGTCATTGCCATGAACAGCATTAAGGGGAAGGTTTTTGCCAGCTATGCCTTTTTTGATGACGAGATGAGAAGGCACCAGCTTCGTGAACGCCAGGTTGAAAACGATATTGTTTCTGCCTTGCAGGAGGGAGAGCTGGAATTGTACATACAGCCTAAGGTGGATATGCACTCGGGGCGCATTGTGGGCGGAGAAGCGCTGGTGAGATGGAATCATCCCCAAAAGGGAATGATCGGTCCGGGAGAGTTTATTCCTGTTTTGGAAAAAAATGGGTTTATCATCAATGTAGATGCCTACATATGGGAGCGTGTTTTTTCTTATCTGGGAAGCCTGCAGCAAAAAAAGCGGCATCTTGTTCCCATATCTGTCAATGTATCCCGGGTTCATGCTTATGATACGGGGCTTTGCGATACTCTGCTGGGACTGAAGGAAAAGTATCAGGTGCCGGTGGGATATGTGCCTCTGGAGCTGACAGAAGGTGCTTTCCTTGAGGATGAAGAGGGAATGTATGTGCGGATGAAGTTTTTGAAATCCAAGGGCTTTGTGATTTCCATGGATGATTTCGGAACCGGCTATTCTACCATGAATATGCTCAAAAATCAGCCCATGGATGAGATCAAAATCGACAGAGGATTTATTACGGACATGGACAATCCCAAGTGCAGAATTATCGTCCGTCATACCATTGATATGTTAAAAGATCTGAATACCAGAGTGATTGTGGAAGGCGTGGAAACGAAAGAACAGCGGGAATTTCTGTTAAAATGCGGCTGTGACCTTGCACAGGGCTTTCTGTTTTACAAGCCTGTGCCTGTGGAAGAATTTGACCGGCTGCTGTGCAGTCAGGATAAATCCTGTCATTTCTGTTGACAAGAATTCCTTGAAGGTTTATTATAGTTTATAAAGAAACAGTTTCAAAATAAACTAACATGGCTTGGGAAGGCTGGTATGAACACTTTATTTGATATGCTTACAGTGGTATACAAATATAAAAAGCTTTATGAAAGGCGCTGTCAGCCAATTGTCAGGGAGTATGATCTGCGTGTGGCGGATATTGATATCCTGTACTATGTGGCACATTCCGGTCCTAAAAATCTCTCCAAAGATATCGTGGACATGGGAATGTCTAAGGCGAATGTGTCCAAGTCGGTGGAACATCTGCGCAAAAAAGGGCTGGTGGAGCTGACAGAGGATAAGGAGGACAGGAGATGCGTGCACATTGAGCTTACCAGTGAAGCCCATACGGTCATAAAGGAGGCAGTTAAGATTCGAAGGGAGCTTGGACAATGTTTGCTTAAGGGTGTCGGGGAAGCGGATAGGGAAGCTGTTTTCCGTGTTCTGAGGCAGATTAATGAAAATATGGCGCAAGAGCTGGCTCATTCGGAGACAAACAGATCGTCATAAGAAAGAGAGGGTATTGTAATATGAAGAAAAATGAAAGCTATTATGCGGAATATGCGCAGCTGTGCAGGGAAGCGGATAAAATTGATCCCCGTTTATTTGATGAATATGGGGTGCAGAGAGGACTTCGGGATAAAAACGGAAACGGGGTTTTGGCGGGGCTTACTAATATTGCCCGGATTGATTCCTTTAAGAAGGTGGATGGGCAGAAGGTTCCCTGTGAGGGAAGGCTCTGGTACCGGGGCTACGACTGCATTGAGCTGGTAAACGGCTTTCGGTCAAAGCGCTATGGCTTTGAGGAAATTGCGTACCTTCTGCTGTTTGGGGAGCTTCCCAAAAAGCAGGAGCTGGAACAGTTCCATCATATTCTGGCTGCAAACCGCACGCTGCCCACAAATTTTACCAGAGATGTAATTATGAAGGCATCCAGCAGCGATATTATGAATTCCCTCACAAGAAGTGTGCTGACCCTTGCTTCTTATGACAAAAACTGTAATGACACCTCTATTGAAAACGTGCTGCGCCAGTGCATTATGCTGATCAGCGTATTTCCAATGCTGGCGGTTTACGGATATCACGCCTACAATCATTATACCAACGATGAGAGTATGTACATACACAGACCCCAGAAAAAGCTTTCCACAGCGGAAAATATTCTGATGATGCTGCGTCCTGACAAACGATATACTGAGCTTGAGGCCAGAGTCCTCGACATTGCCCTGGTGCTGCATATGGAACACGGCGGCGGAAACAATTCCACTTTTACCACCCGTGTGGTGACCTCATCGGGCTCTGATACCTATTCTGTGGTGGCGGCTGCCCTGTCCTCCCTGAAAGGGCCAAAGCACGGCGGCGCTAACATCAAGGTCGTAGAGATGATGCGGGATATTGAGGCAAATGTGTCTGACTGGAAGGATGAGGAAGCCGTTGAAAATTACCTGAGACGGATTCTGAACAAGGAAGTGTTTGACAAGAAGGGACTGATTTACGGGATGGGCCATGCGGTATATTCGCTGTCGGATCCCAGAGCCCAGGTGTTCAAGGGCTTTGTGCAGCAGCTGGCGTCCGCTAAGGGAAGGGAAAAGGATTTTGCCCTTTACTCTATGATTGAGCGGCTCGCCCCCAAGGTAATTTCGGAGAAAGCCCGCATTTATAAAGGAGTCAGCGCTAATGTGGACTTCTACAGCGGTTTCGTGTATAGTATGCTGGAGATTCCTCTGGAGCTTTATACTCCCATCTTTGCCATCGCAAGAATTGTGGGCTGGAGTGCACACAGGATTGAAGAGCTGATTAATATGGATAAGATTATCCGTCCCGCTTACAACAGCGTTATGGATGAGCGCAAATATGTAGACATTGAGGACAGATAATGAAAGGTATGAAAAGTAAAAAGCATGCGCCGTCAGGCGCACAGCAATAAAAAGCTGCCGCAGAAGGAATGCGGCAGCTTTTTATTGCGCATAGAACAATACGCCAAGGGTGGCCGGCCCGCAGTGGCTGGAAATGACGCAGCCTGCACGGGTCACGTAGATATTGGCAAAATAGTCCAGGCTGTCCAGATAGGAGCGAACCTCTTCTATTATGCTGTCCTCACAGCCGGAATGGGTGATAAACACACAGGAGGGGTCTGCCGCCAGCAGATCGTCCTGAAGCTCTCTCACATATTTCATAATCACGGAGGACTGCTTTCCCCGGAATTTTTTTGCCACACGCATGGCCCCGTGCTCCACAATAATTTGAGGTTTTAATTTCAATGTGTTTGCAAGAAGAGCGGTCACCGCCTTGCAACGGCCGCCTCTGGCCAGGTAGGTCAGGGTTTCCACCACGAAGCTGGCCCGGACCTTGCCCCGGCGCTGCTCAATGCGCTCCACGATTTCTTCTGCCGTTTTTCCCTCTTTGATCAGCTCAGCGGCGTAGAGCAGCTGCAGGCCGATGCCCGTGGACAGATTTTGAGAATCGATCACATGAAGCTTATGGTAATGCTGATCCTCGCCAATCAGCCGGATTACGTTGCAGGTGGTGCTCATCTGCTCGGAGATGCCCACAAAAATAATATCCTTGTCCGCTTCCATAAATGGCTTTAAGGTTTCATACGCCCGCTCATAGGAAGCTGCAGCGGTTTTGGGGGTCTGTCTGTTGGCATCAGACCACTGGTAGATTTGATCGGGAGTGATTTGTTCCCCGTCATAGTAGCTCTCATCCTCCAGAATAATGCAGAGGGGGATGGTGACAATGTGAAAAGCAGCTTTCAGTTCAGGAGAAAGATCGCAGGTGGAATCTGCAACCAACTGTATATTTGACATAGTGCGCCTCCGTTTCTTTCTTTAAATACAGATAAAAAATAACATATTTTCTGATAAAAAACAATATTTACAGGAATTTAATTTCTTTTAGGCGGGGAATATGATATGATGAATTCTGAAATTCGGATGAAAAACGGAGTGGTGCATACCATGGCGGGAACGATTATTGATTATCTGAAAGAATATGGGGACTGTTCTTTCTGCACACGTCCCATGAATGACGTGGACAGCCTGGTTTTGTGTCAGTTGTCCTATTTAAAATTTGACGGAATGGTTCCCGATGTGAGAGAAAACAAAGGAGCTGTCACATTCCATGATCTGCGGGAGTACCCTGATTTTGACAGGCTCTTTGCCGATGTGCGTTTTGAAAAGAACAACAGGGCCATGGTGGAGGCTGCCCTGGCGGGAAGGCGCTTTGGCAGTCTTAAGCTGAATTGTTATATCAATCTGGTGCGAAAGGAGTGGGAAACCCAGTTTTGCGCCGTTACCTTTCTGCTGGAGGACGGTACCATCTATATTGCCTTCCGGGGAACGGATGAAACCATTGTGGGCTGGAAGGAGGATTTCAACATGGCCTTTCTGTCTCCTGTTCCGGCACAGGCCTACAGTGTGAAATATTTGAATATGGTCATGGGACGTATTCACCGTCCCTTTTACGTGGGAGGACATTCCAAAGGAGGAAACCTGGCGGTATACAGCGCCATGAAATGTCTTCCACAGGTGCAGAACCGTATTTTAAAGGTGTACAGCATGGACGGGCCGGGATTTCGGCCAGAGGTGCTTGCTCAGGGAGCCTACGAGAAGATAGCGGACAGAGTGGTAAAGATTCTTCCCCATTCCTCCATGGTGGGCATGCTGTTTGAACGGGATATCCACTATCAGGTGGTGGAGAGCAGAAGTTTCGGGCTGGCCCAGCACGATCCCTACAGCTGGCTGGTGGACCAGGGAGAATTTGTGAAGGTGGATGATATTTACGAGAGAAGAAGACGGATGAACGATACCCTGAACGAATGGATTCTGTCTCTGGATGAGGAAAAGCTGCGTACCTTTGTGGACACGCTCTACCAGGTGGTCTCCGCGTCTGAGGCGGAGGACCTTATTGCATTTACCAGCCATTGGAGAAAAAGCATGAATGGTGTGATCGGGGCGCTTAAGGAGGTGGACCATGAGACTGCCAAAATGCTGCGGGAAATTGTAAAGTCTCTGTTCGAGATTGCAGGCTCCCATGTGAGGGAGCAGCTTACAACCCACAGTGCTCAGGGGAAAGGGCATGAAAAGCACAAACCCAGGAGGACAAAAGATCCAGAATCGGTGTCCCGGACAAAGTAGTGCGGCCTGCATCCAGACGCTCGGGGTGCCACTGCAGTCCCAAAACAGGGAGGGCGTCGTGGACGATTGCCTCCACGCAGCCGTCCGACGGACACCATTGGATGGCGTTTAAGCCCGCGCCCAGCCGTCCCAGCCCCTGGTGGTGGGCGCTGTTTACAAAGGCCTCCCTGCCATACAGGCTGTGGAGACAGGAACCCTCTGAAATGACGGTTTTGTGATATTGATCCTGTCCGGCATATCTGTGGAGAGCGGCTGTGGGCAGATCTTGATTGATGGTGCCTCCAAAGGCAACATTGATGACCTGCATTCCCTTACAGATGCCAAGGACGGGAATTTTGCGGCGCAAAGCGTAATCCAGGGCCTGAAATTGAATGATATCCAGCTCGGTGTCAATATTTTGAGAGCCCTGATTGTTTTCTCCGAAGAACGCCGGCGTGATATCTCCGCCCCCGGGCAGGAGCAATGCGTCGCAAAAGGACAGCTCCCCCAGGCTTAAGGTGGGGATGGGAAGGGCGGAAAAGCCCTTTATGTATCTGACGTAATTTGCGGTATCGTTTTTGCGTCCTATAATTGCAATTTTCATTTCCAGTATCCCCTGCGAGAAGAATTCTTAGTTAATATATGCTAGAGGTCTGCCGGAATGTACCAAAAAATCGGCAATTTTTATCTTACCTTTTTAAAAAAAACAGTGTAAAATGTTAAAAGCTGTAAAGAGGACAACAGAAAGGGAGTGGAGCTATGGAAGAATTGGCAGCGAAGCTGCTGGAGGAGCTGAATTGTGAAACGGCCTTTTCCATACAGATTCCCCAGGGAGTCCCTCTGATTGGAGGCGTAAGCCTGGACATTGCGGAATCTGTGGTCATCACCTGGGTCATCATGGCAGTCATTCTGCTGGCATCGTTTTTTCTCACCAGAAACCTGCGGGTGCACAATATCACCAAAAGACAGCTGGTGGCGGAAACGATTGTCACGAAGCTGGACGGATTTGTGACGGGCATGGTGGGGGAAGAAGGCAAAGCGTATGTTCCGTATCTGGCGACGGTTTTGGTATTTATCGGAATTTCCAATGTGATCGGACTTTTCGGAGTAAAGCCGCCTACAAAGGATATGAACGTGACGGCTGCGCTGGCGCTTATGAGTATCGTTCTCATTCAGTGTGCCGGAATTCGAAGGAAGGGTGTGAAGGGATGGCTGAAAAGCTTTACGGAGCCCATAGCCATCGTAACTCCGATCAATATTCTGGAGTTGTTTATCAGGCCCTTGTCTCTTTGTATGCGTCTTTTTGGCAACGTGGTGGGCGCGTTTGTGATCATGGAGCTGATAAAGCTTCTGGTCCCCGTTGTTTTGCCTGTGCCCTTCAGCTTTTATTTTGACATTTTCGACGGGCTGATTCAGGCGTATGTGTTTGTATTCTTAACTTCCCTGTTTATCAAGGAAGCAATAGAGTGACAAAATCAACAAAAAAATTTATAGAAAACAGACCGTCCCTTTGGACGGCGAAATGGAGGAAAATATTATGGTAGCAATTGGAGCAGGCATCGCAGCATTGGCATGTATCGGAGCAGGCATCGGCATCGGTGTTGCCACGGCAAAGGCAGCGGAGGCAGTGGCAAGGCAGCCGGAGGCAGAATCAAAAATCACAAAGCTTTTGCTTCTTGGCGGCGCGCTGGCAGAGGCAACGGCAATTTATGGTTTCGTTATCGGTATTCTTGTGATCCTGTTCTTGGGATAACCAAAAAGGGATGGGCAGGACAGGAAAGGAAGACAAGGTATGTTAAGACTAGACAGCAATATTTTGTGGACCATTATTAATCTTCTCATTCTCTATGTAATTGCGCGCAAATTTTTGTTTGGTCCGGTGAGAAAGGTGCTGGCTGCAAGGCAGGCCGAGATCGACAAACAGTTTGCGGATGCAAGGACGGCCCAGGAAGATGCACAGAAGCTGAAGGAGCAGTACCAGGAATCTCTGGACGGCGCAGAGAAGGAAAGACTGGATATTTTGAATCAGGCCAGAGACCGCGCGGGAGAAGAGTACGAGAGAATTCTTTCAGAGGCTAAAAGCACTGCGGACAAGCTGGTGGCGGATGCCCAAAAAAGTGCGGACAGGGAACAGGAAAAGCGTATCCAGCAGGCCCAGGAGCAGATTGCGGACCTGGTGGTGGCGGCCACTGCCAAGCTTATGGCTTCCAGACAGGGTGCGGAAGCGGATAGAGAGCTTTATAATCAATTTATAGCAAAGACAGGTGAACAGTGTGATTAGTACAGCTTTAGATTACGCGAGGACATTGCGCGAACTGAATATAGCAAGCGATATTGTGGGCCAGGCGGATGACATTTTTAAGGCTGTGCCGCAGGTAAAGATGGAGTTTGAGGATCCTTCTGTGGCCCTCCATGCAAAGCATAACGTGATAGATAAGATATTCCCGGTGCAGATTCGGGATTTTTTGAAGATTCTTTGCGATAACAGCCATATTTACCTCTGGGAGGACATTTTAAGCGCGTATAAAGACCTTTCCCCGGAAAAAAAGGGAGAATTCAGGGTTATTCTGTCCTATGTGACGCCCCCGGACGAGGAGCAGCTTAAAAATATCCGGGATTTTCTGATTAGAAAATATCAAAGAGAAGACTTGATTTTTGAGACCAGGGAGGAACCCTCTTTGGGCGGAGGCTTTGTCATTCAGGCCGGAAACGAGGTTTATGACTGGAGCGTAAACGGCCGGATGAAGCAGTTTGAGGAAAAACTGGAGCAGATTTCTCAAAGAGGCGATGTGAGCCAGCGGGGGATTATTTCCATTCTGCGCAGCGAAATAGAGGATTTTGAGCTGGAGGCCAAGGATAAGGAGATTGGATGCGTCAGCTGGGTAGGCGATGGCATTGCCAATGTAAATGGCATCGACCATGCCATGTACGGCGAGATTGTAATCTTTGACTGCGGCGTAAAGGGTATGGTACAGGATATCCGGAGGGATGAGATCGGCTGTATTCTTTTCGGACATGACACCCAGATCAGGGAAGGCACCCGGGTGGTCCGCACGGGCAAAAGAGCGGGCATCCCTGTGGGAGAAGCCTTCAAAGGCAGAATTATTGACGCGCTGGGCGCTCCGGTGGACGGCGCAGGTCCTATAAAGGAAGAGGAGTACCGTCCCATCGAGGAAGCGGCTCCCTCCATTGTGGATCGTAAATCCGTAGGTGTTCCCATGGAAACCGGTATTTTGGCGATTGATTCCATGTTCCCTATTGGACGGGGACAGCGTGAGCTGATTATCGGAGACCGCCAGACGGGAAAGACCTCCATTGCCCTGGACACCATTCTCAACCAAAAGGGCAAGGATGTGATTTGTATTTATGTGGCCATTGGACAGAAGGCGTCTACCATCGCAAAGCTGGTGGGAACGCTGAAGAAGCATGATGCAATGGAGTATACCATTATTGTGTCTGCTACGGCCAGTGACCCTGCGCCCCTGCAGTACATTGCCCCTTATTCCGGAACTGCCCTTGCAGAGTATTTTATGTATCAGGGGAAGGATGTGCTGATTATTTATGATGATCTGTCCAAGCATGCGGTAGCTTACCGGGCATTGTCTCTTTTATTGGAGCGTTCTCCGGGGCGTGAGGCATATCCCGGGGATGTATTTTATCTGCATTCGAGACTGTTAGAGCGTTCTGCCAGACTGAGCGACGAGAAAGGAGGCGGCTCTATCACGGCGCTGCCTATTATAGAGACTCAGGCGGGAGATGTGTCTGCTTACATCCCCACCAATGTCATCTCTATTACAGATGGTCAGATTTTTCTGGAGAGCGATTTGTTCTTTTCGGGCATGAGACCGGCAGTTAACGTGGGACTGTCCGTTTCCCGAGTGGGAGGTGCGGCTCAGACAAAAGCCATGAAAAAGGCGGCGGGAAGCATCCGTATCGATCTGGCACAGTTTCGGGAGATGGAGGTGTTTACCCAGTTTGCCTCCGATCTGGACAGCGCCACCAAGGAGCAGCTGCAGCACGGACGTGTGCTCATGGAGCTGTTAAAGCAGCCTCTGGGCCGTCCTTTGAGCATGGCGGAGCAGGTGATTACCCTTTGTGCGGCCAACAGCAAAGTCATGCTGGACCTTCCAGTGGATCAGGTAAAGGATTTTCAGATGAAGCTGCTTGCATTTATGGCAGAAAGCCATTCTGAAATCATCAGGCAGCTGGAAAGCGCAAAGACGCTGGACGAGGAGCTGGAGGCACAGATCGTGGCGGCGGCCGGAGAATTTAAGAAACAGTATCAGGAGAAATAGGAGGGATAGGCATGGCAAACGCGCGAGAGATACAAAGCCGGATGAAGAGCATCCAGGATACCATGAAAATAACCAATGCCATGTATTTGATTTCTTCTACAAAGCTCCGCAAGGCGAAGAAAAATCTTGAGGAGACGGAACCTTACTTTTACACGCTGCAGATGATGATCGCCAGAATTTTAAGGCATCTTCCGGAGATGGAAAATAAGTATTTTGACGAAAGGCCTAAGAAAAGGAAAGAGGAGCGGACGAAGGGTCTGATCGTGGTGACGGCTGACAAGGGAATGGCAGGAGCCTACAACCATAACGTGTTGAAGCTGGCCGGGCAGCAGATGGAGATGGGCGGACGATGCAAGCTGTTTGTAGTGGGAGAGCTTGGGCGTCAATATTTTGCAGCTAAGGGAATTCCCGTGGCGGAGCAGTTTCACTATACGGCGCAGAATCCTACCCTCCACCGGGCCCGCATTATCAGCGAGACTGTTTTAGAGCAGTTTAAAACAGAGGAACTGGACGAGGTCTCTCTCATTTATACCAGTATGAAGAACAGCATCACCACAGAGACGCAGATTCTGAAGCTGCTTCCTATGGCGGCGGAGGACTTTGCAGACAGAGAGGCACTTAAGGCTGGTATTTATCAGGAGGAGCTTGTGATGCAGCCTTCTCCCCAGGCGGTGCTTAACAATATTATTCCAGACTGCATTATGGGATATGTGTACGGCGCCCTGGTGGAGTCCTTCTGCAGCGAGCAGAATGCCAGAATGATGGCCATGGAGGCGGCAAATAAAAACGCAGCTGCAATGATTCATGACCTGTCCATAGAATTCAACAGAGTGCGCCAGGCTATGATCACTCAGGAAATTACCGAGGTTGTTGCAGGCGCAAAGGCACAGAAAAAGAAGAAAAAGGCGAGAAAGGAGGTTTCCTGCATTGAGTAAGACTCAGGGAAAAATCGTTCAGGTCATGGGGCCTGTGGTTGACGTGGAATTTGAAAACAATGACCTTCCTTTTATCAAAGATGCTTTGGAGGTAACCTGTGACGGCAGGCGTCTTGTGATGGAGGTGGCCCAGCATATCGGCAACAATACAGTGCGCTGTATCATGTTAGCTTCCAGCGACGGACTTTGCAGGGATATGGAGGTTACGGCCACCGGAAAGGGCATTCAGGTGCCTGTTGGGAAAAAGACGCTGGGAAGATTGTTCAACGTGCTGGGTGAGACCATTGATGGAGGAGAATCCTTAGAGCAGGAGGAGCACTGGGTCATTCACAGAGACCCGCCCAGCTTTGAAGAGCAAAGTCCTGTAGTGGAAATGCTGGAGACCGGCATCAAGGTCATTGACCTTTTGGCCCCGTATGCAAAGGGCGGAAAAATCGGTTTGTTCGGCGGTGCCGGTGTGGGAAAGACGGTGTTGATACAGGAGCTGATCCGCAACATTGCCACAGAGCATGGCGGGTACTCTATTTTTACCGGTGTGGGAGAGCGTTCCCGTGAGGGAAATGACCTTTGGACGGAGATGAAGGAATCCGGAGTACTGGAAAAAACAGCGCTGGTATTCGGACAGATGAATGAGCCGCCGGGAGCCCGTATGCGTGTGGCGGAGACGGGACTTACCATGGCGGAATACTTCCGGGATAAGGAGCACCAGAATGTGCTTTTGTTTATTGACAATATTTTCCGTTTCGTGCAGGCTGGCAGCGAGGTGTCGGCGCTTTTGGGGCGTATGCCCTCGGCGGTTGGCTATCAGCCCACGCTGGCCACGGAGCTTGGTGAGCTGCAGGAGAGAATTGCATCCACCAACAAGGGAAGCGTAACCTCCGTACAGGCGGTCTACGTACCTGCGGACGATCTTACCGACCCGGCGCCTGCCACCACCTTTGCTCATCTGGACGCCACTACCGTACTCTCCAGAAAGATTGTAGAGCAGGGAATTTATCCGGCGGTGGACCCGCTGGAATCCACCTCCCGTATCTTAGAGGAAGATGTGGTGGGAAAGGAACATTATGAGACGGCCAGGGAAGTGCAGGCCATGCTCCAGAAATACAAGGAGCTCCAGGATATTATTGCAATTCTTGGCATGGAGGAGCTCTCAGAGGAGGACAAGGTCACGGTATACCGGGCCAGAAAAATTCAGCGCTTTTTGTCCCAGCCCTTCCATGTGGCGGAAAATTTTACCGGCGTACCCGGCAGATATGTGCCTGTGAAGGAGACCATCAGAGGCTTTCGCGCCATTATAAGCGGTGAGATGGATCAGTATCCTGAAGGAGCCTTTTTCAATGTGGGCACTATTGATGAGGCTGTGGAAAAGGCAAAGAAGATGATGGGCCAGCAGATGTAAAACCGAACCGGAAAGGCGGCCAGATGGATGAATACGTTTAATTTAAAGATTATTGCAAGCGATAAGGTTTTCTATAGCGGAAAGTGCGGCATTATCGTGGTGCCTGCGCTGGACGGGGAAATTGCCATCATGTCCCACCACGAAGATATGGTGATCGCCACCAAGGAAGGCGAAGTCCGTTTTAAGGAGAAGGAAGAAGAGGATTATCGACGGGCTGTGGTGGGAATCGGCTTCGTGCACATTGCCAATAACCGGGTAACGATGCTGGTGGACACGGCGGAGCGGCCGGAGGACATCGACAGGGTGCGGGCGGAGCAGGCCCTGGAGCGGGCGAAAGAGCAGCTGCGCCAGAAACAGAGCATCCAGGAGTATCATGTGTCCCAGGCGTCTTTGGCCAGAGCTATCCTGCGCCTGAAGGAGGCTGGAAAATACGAAGTAAAGTAACAATATGTAATATTATTGTAA